>NZ_JBSGGS010000001.1:0-709560 GCF_053604015.1 Rhodococcus sp. NPDC004095 | reverse complement strand
CGGCGCAATGTCACAGCGTGCGCGTCAGGTGAGCACACTGTGACATTGCGCCCGGCCGGGGAGGCGGTGCGAACGGGCACTTTCCCACTGATCGGGCAATTACGGTTCCGCTGGTAACGAAATCGTCCTAGGCTCGGTCCACCCGCAACCGGAGGACATGACGTGACCCATCCCGACGTGCTGGCTCCCGCCAAGCTCGGCCCGATCACCCTGCGCAACCGCATCATCAAGTCGGCGACGTTCGAGGGCAAGACGCCCGACGCGCTGGTCACCGACGACCTGATCGAATTCCACCGCCGCCCGGCGGCCGGTGGCGTCGGCATGTCCACCGTCGCGTACTGCGCGGTCGCCCCCGAGGGACGCACCGAACGCGGCCAGCTGTGGATGCGCCCGGAGGTCGTTCCCGGTCTGCGCCGGCTCACCGACGCCATCCACGCCGAGGGGGCCGCCGCGTCCGCGCAGATCGGCCACGCCGGCCCGGTCGCCAACGCCAAGTCCAACGGGCTCACCGCTCTCGCGCCCACGAAGTCGTTCAGCCCGCTGAGCATGAAGGTCACCCAGGCCGCCACCCTCGACGACATCAAGCGGATCACCGCAGCGCACGCCGACGCCGCCCGGTTCGCGATCGAGGGCGGCTTCGACGCCGTCGAGATCCACTTCGGCCACAACTACTTCGCCAGCTCGTTCCTGTCCCGGCTGATCAACCACCGCAAGGACGCCTACGGCGGGTCGCTGGAGAATCGCGCCCGGATCGTGCGGGAGACGGCCCTCGCCGTCCGTGACGCGGTCGGCGACCGCATCGCGGTCCTGGCGAAGCTGAACATCGACGACGGCGTCCCCGGCGGGTTCTGGGTGGACGAGGCCATCCAGGTCGCGCAGTGGCTCGAGGCCGACGGCGGGCTCGACGCCCTCGAGCTGACGATGGGCAGCTCGCTCCTCAACCCGATGTACCTCTTCCGCGGCGACGCCCCCGTGCACGAGTTCGCCAAGGCCATGGACCAGCCGCTGCGGCTCGGCGTGCAGCTGGTCGGCAAGAAGTTCATCAAGGCCTACCCCTACGAGCCGCTGTTCATGCTCGAGTCCGCTCGGCAGATCCGTGCCGCGGTGAAGATGCCGCTGGTGCTGCTCGGCGGCGTCACCGACAAGGCGGGCATGGACACCGCGATGGCGGAGGGCTTCGAGTTCGTCGCGATGGCCCGCGCCCTGCTCCGGGAACCGGACCTGATCAACCGGATCGTCGCCGACGAGCGCACCAAGTCGCTGTGCATCCACTGCAACAAGTGCATGCCGACGATCTTCTCCGGCGCCCGCTGCGTGCTGGTGGAGCGGAGCTAACGGGCGACCGGCCGCAGCACGATCTCGGTCGGGTGGGCGTCCCGGGGCGTCTCGACGGCGTTCCGCACCGCCCGCGCGACCGAGGTCGGTGCGAGGAACTTCGTGGGGTCGTACTCCCCGCCCTCGGTGGCGACGATGGCACGTTGCATGTCGGTGTCGATTCGGCCGGGGTGGATCGAGGTGACGCGCAGCGCAGGCTCCTCCGCCCGCAGCGCGTCCCCGAACGCGCGGAGCGCGAACTTGCTCGCCGCGTATGCGCCCCAGCCCGGGTTGGCGCGCAGCCCGGCACCGGAGTTGATCAGCACCACGTGCCCGTTCGCGACCCGGAGTGCGGGCAACAGCAGCCGGGTCAGTTCGACCACGGCGACCACGTTCGCCTCGTACATGTCCCGCCACACCGCGGCCGGGGTGTCGGCGACGGTGCCGATCTCGGCGATCCCCGCGTTGTGCACGAGCACGTCGAGCCGGTCGACACCATCGACGGCGGCGGCGACGGCGGCGTGGTCGGTCAGGTCCACCGGCCAGCCGCGGGCACCGTCGAGCTCGGCGAGGATCGCGGTCAGCGAACCCGGCTCCCTGCCACCGAGCAGCAGGTCGTGGGTCGGGGCGAGGTCTCGGGCGATGGCGGCGCCGAGGCCGCGGCCGGCCCCGGTGATCAGTGCTGTCGGGCGCATTCCCGAAGGATATGCCGCCGCGCCGGAGACCGAACCGTGTGCAGACGCCGCGGTGTTCCTAGACTGGGACACGGGTGTGGTGACGATCACACCCGCCTTCCCCGGGTCGAGGAGTCGCCATGGTGGAACAGGACGTCTACGACTACGTCGTCGTCGGAGCGGGCAGTGCAGGCTGCGTCCTGGCCGCTCGCCTGACCGAGGACCCCGACGTCTCGGTGCTGCTGCTCGAGGCCGGCGGTGAGGACGACGCCGACGAGATCAGGATTCCGGCCGCGTTCGCATCCCTCTTCAAGACCAAGTGGGACTGGAACTATCAGACGGTCCCGCAGAAGCAACTCGACAGCAGGTCCGCTTACTGGCCGCGGATGAAGGCGCTCGGCGGCTGCTCGTCGATGAACGCGATGATCTACATCCGCGGCAACCGCACCGACTACGACGACTGGCGCGACGTGCACGGTGCCGTCGGCTGGGGCTACGACGACGTCCTCCCGTATTTCACACGTGCGGAACGCAATTCGCGTCTGACCGGACCTTTCCACGGACGGTCCGGGCCGCTGCGGGTCGAGGACCGGCGGTTCACTCACGAGCTGACGGACGGCTGGATCGCCGCGGCGGTGGACGCGGGTCTGACGCCCACCGACGACTTCAACGGTGCCGCGCAGGAGGGCGCGGGTCGGTACCAGGTCACCTGCCACCACGGGCGGCGCTGGTCCACCGCCGACGCGTACCTGCGTCCGGCACTCGGCCGGCCGAATCTCACCGTGCTGACCGACGCGTTCGCGACCGCCGTCCACCTGCACGGCACCCGCGCGGTCGGTGTCCGCTACCTGCGGGACGGTGCCGAGCACGTTGCCAGGGCGGCCGGTGAGGTGGTGCTCTGCGGCGGCGCGATCAACAGCCCGCAGCTGCTGATGCTCTCGGGCCTCGGCCCGGCCGCCCACCTCCGCGAGCACGGCATCGACGTGGTCGCGGACCTACCGGGCGTCGGGGAGAATCTGCACGACCATCCGGTGTTGCCGGTGCTGTGGCACACCACCGGAACCACCGACCTCAAGGACATCACCGCCCCGCCCGCCCGGTTCGCGCAGTGGAAGGTGGCGGGGCGCGGTCCGCTGACGTCCAATGTCGGCGAGGGCGGCGCGTTCTTCTCCAGCCGAGACGGGCTGCGCGCACCCGACCTCCAGGTCCACGTGGCGCCGGGCGGTTTCGTCGACAACGCGCTGCGGGAGATGCCCAGCGGCCTGTTCACGGCCGCAGTGACGCTCGTCAGCGTCGCGAGCCGGGGACGGTTGCGTCTGCGCTCGGCCGATCCGCGCTGGCACCCGGAGATCGACCCGCGATACTTCGACGACCCGGCCGACCTGGACGCGATGCTGGCCGGGGTGCGCCGCATCGTCGACATCGCCCGGCAACCGGCCATCGCGCGGTTCCTGGACCGGCCCTTCCTGCCGCCCCGCCTCGACGGCGCCTCCGACGGCGATCTCGCCGATCACGCGCGGGCCTGGACCCAGACGCTCTACCACCCCGTCGGCACCTGCGCGATGGGCGACGGGGAGGGCGCTGTCGTCGACTCGCAGCTGCGGGTGCGCGGCGTCGATGGACTGCGCGTGGTGGACGCGTCCGTGATGCCGGCCGTCACCCGAGGAAACACCAACGCCCCGACCGTCATGATCGCCGAGAAGGCGGCGGATCTCCTGCGCGGCTGGGCCGCGCTGCCGAATGCACCGAAGGACACACCATGAGCACACTCGGGACCGGGGACCGGACCGACATCGGAACCGGTTCCGCACCACAGACATTCGACTCCCTCGATCCCCGAACGGGTGAGGTCGTCGGCACCCACCCGATCACCGGTCCGGACGAGGTGCGGGCCGCGGTCGAGCGGGCGCGTGGGGCCGCCCAGTGGTGGTCGGCGCTGACCTTCGCCGAGCGCCGCACCCATCTGATGGCGTGGGCCGGCGTCATCACCCGGCGGATGGGACAGCTGGCCGACGTCGTGCACGCCGAGACCGGCAAGCCCGACTCCGACGCCCGGCTGGAGATCGTCCTCGCGCTCGGGCACCTGTCGTGGGCGGCGAAGCATGCACCGAAGGTGCTGGGCCGCAAGCGGGTTCGATCCGGTCTCGACATGATCGACCAGGCCGCGACGGTGGAGTACCTGCCGCGAGGCGTGGTCGGGGTGATCGGGCCGTGGAACTACCCGGTGTTCACCCCGATGGGGTCGATCGCGTACGCGCTGGCGGCGGGCAACGCCGTGGTGTTCAAGCCGAGCGAGTTCACCCCCGGTGTCGGCGCCTGGCTGGTCGACGCGTTCACGCAGGCGGTGCCGGACGCGCCGGTGCTGCAACTGGTCACCGGGCTCGGGCCCACCGGGGAGGCACTGTGCCGCGCGGGCGTCGACAAGCTGGCGTTCACCGGCTCACCCGCGACCGGACGCAAGGTGATGGCGGCCTGCGCGGACACCCTGACCCCGGTCGTCATCGAGGCGGGCGGCAAGGATGCGCTGCTGGTGGACGAGGACGCGGACCTCGACGCGGCCGCGGACGCCGCAGTGTGGGCGGGCATGGCCAACGCCGGACAGTCCTGCATCGGCACCGAGCGGGTGTACGTGCACGAGCGGGTGTACGAGCCGTTCCTCGCCAAGCTGACCGCGCTCGCAGGCGAACTGCGCGCCGGCACCGACCCCGCCGCCCCGATCGGCCCGATGACGATGCCGTCGCAACTCGAGGTGGTGCGCAGGCACGTGCGCGACGCCCTCGCTCGCGGCGGGCGGGCCGTCGTCGGCGGAGCGGACGCCGTCGGGGACCGGCTGGTTCAGCCGACCGTCCTGGTGGATGTCCCGGAGGACTCGGTCGCGGTCACCGAGGAGACGTTCGGGCCGACGCTCACGGTGGCGAGGGTCCGGGACATGGACGAGGCGGTCGCGCGGACCAACGCCTCCCGCTACGGCCTCGGGTCCGCGGTGTTCAGCAAGGCCCGCGGCGTCGAGCTGGCCCGGCGTATCCGCTCGGGCATGACGTCGGTGAACGCGGTGTTCGCGTTCGCGGCCGTCCCGGCCCTCCCGTTTGGTGGGGTCGGTGACTCCGGCTTCGGGCGGATCCACGGCCCGGACGGCCTCAGGGAGTTCGCGTACGCGAAGGCGGTGACCCATCGGCGGCTTCCCACGCTGATGCCGACGCTGACCTTCGCCCGGACCCCGCGGACCGAGAAGATTCTCGCGACCCTCACCACGTTGAGGTACGGGCGTGGGTAGGGCGCGTCGAGGCGGCGACCAGGGGGAACGCGCGCCGCCGTCGCGTCGATCCGGCGTGGAGGGTACAGGGTCAGCTACATTCTGGTTACGAGACTGGTGCCGCACCGGCGCCATGGTCCGCTGCGTTCCACAAGTTCCTGCGGGCCTCGGCGAGCAGGAAGGAAGTCGCGAACATGGGATCTGGCAAGGAGACGAAGGGGTCCGGCGCAGCGCCGGGCGGAAAGTCCGGGGACAAGCCGTTCGCCGTGGGCGACGCGGTCGTGACCAGTGCAGATCCCGTCTCGGGCGAGGGTGCACCGACCCAGGAATCCGGCGTGATCGTCGACGACTTCGCGGGCAGCCTCGCCGAGGATCCCGCCGACTACGGCCGCGACTGGGCACTCGCGAAGCGGTGGGCGATCAAGCTGGACGACGGGCGGCTGGTGTTCCGCAGCTCCGACGAGGTCGCGCGCCCCAAGGGCTGAGCTCGGCGATCGACAGGGCCCGGCGGGCGAAACGATCAGCCGGGCCGCACACTTGTGGGCATGTCGGACCCCGGATTCACCCCCACCCAGCTCGCGGCGCGCGCCGCCTACCTGCTGCGGGGTAACGACCTGGGCACGATGACGAGCGCCGCCCCTCGCCTCTACCCGCACATGTGGAGCTGGGACGCCGCGTTCGTCGCGGTCGGGCTGGCCCCGCTCAGCGTCGAACGCGCGGTCGTCGAACTCGACACGCTGCTGTCCGCGCAGTGGAGCAACGGGATGATCCCGCACATCGTGTTCGCGGGCGGGGTCGACGGCTACTTCCCCGGCCCGGACCGGTGGGCCTGCTCCGCCCTCGCCGCCGCGGCCCCGGGTTCCCCGCAGACGTCGGGCATCACCCAGCCGCCGGTGCACGCGATCGCGGTGCAGCGCATCCTCGACCACTCCCGCCGGCACGGCCGCACCACCCGGGCGGTGGCCGAGGAGTTCCTCGACCGGCGCTGGCCCGATCTGATGCGCTGGCACCGCTGGCTGGCACACGCCCGGGACCCGAAGGAGACGGGCCGGGTGACGCTCTATCACGGGTGGGAGTCCGGGATGGACAACTCGCCTCGCTGGGATGTGCCGTACGCCAACGTGATTCCCGGAGTCGTGCCGGCCTACCGGCGCGCGGACAACGTCGTCGTCGCCGACCCGACGCAGCGGCCGACGAACGCCGAGTACGACCGCTACCTGTGGCTGCTCGAGGAGATGAAGCGGGTTCGCTACGACGACGCGGATCTGGTGTCCGCCATGAGCTTTGCCGTCGAGGACGTCTTCGTCAGCGCGATCTTCTCCCTGGCCTGCGACGTGCTCGCCACGATCGGCGAGGAGTACTCGGCGCCGCACGCCGACGTCCGGGACCTGCACCACTGGGCGCAGCGGTTCCGGTCCGGTGTCGTCGCGACGACCGACCCGCGCTCCGGGGCGGCACGCGATTTCGACCTGCGGTCCGGCCGCTGGATCGGTACCGACACCCTCGCCATGTTCGCGCCGCTGCTGTGCGGTGGACTGCCCCGCGACATCGAGCGGACGCTGCTGCGGACCTTCGAGGGGCCACGGTTCTGCGGGCACCCCGACCTGCGGTATGCGGTGCCGCCGTCGACGTCGCCGGTGTCCGGCGACTTCCGCTCCCGCGAGTACTGGCGCGGCCCGGTGTGGCCGGTGATGACGTGGCTGTTCTCCTGGGTGTTCGCCCGCCGCGGCTGGGCCGAGCGGTCCCGGCACCTGCGCGCCGAGGGCCTGCGCCAGGCCGGCGACGGCAGCTTCGCCGAGTATTACGAGCCGTTCACCGGTGAACCTCTCGGCAGCATGCAGCAGTCCTGGACGGCGGCGGCGGTGCTGGACTGGCTGGGCTGAGCCGACCGGCCCGGCGGCTCGGGTGACGGGCATTCGAACAGGCGATAACGATCGTCCCGGAAGCGCTGCACCGGTGTTCGGTGTCGGTTTAGTCTCGGGCGATGACGTCGCTGCGCAATGGCCGTATCCGAAATGTCATCCGCTTCGCCTCGCTGTTGCTGGCCGGGGCGCTGGCGCTGGGAGCACCCGCCCTCGCGGCGGCCGGTCCCGTCAAGGGCCCGGACGTCGCCTCCTGGCAGCACCCCGGCGGCTCCGGCATCGACTGGTTCGCCGTCCGTGCATCCGGGCACGATTTCGCGATGGTCAAGGCCACCGAGAGCCTGAGCTACGTGAACCCCTATTTCGTGCAGGACGGCATCGGCATGCGCGCCGCGGGCATCGCCCGCGGCGCGTACCACTACGCCGACCCGTCCCAGTCTCCGGAGGCGCAGGCCGCGTTCTTCGCCTCGACGGCGGCGCCGATCGTGTCCGGCGGCCTTCCGCCGGTGCTCGACCTGGAAGCCACCGGGGGTCTGCCGCCCGCCGCCCTCGCCGACTGGACGCGGCGCTATCTGAACTCGGTGCAGGCGCTGACCCACAAGCAGCCGATCATCTACACGTATCCGAACTTCTGGCGCACCGCGATGGCGAACACCACCGAGTTCTCGAACTACCCGCTGTGGATCGCCGACTACAACGGCAAGAGCCAGCCGGGTCCGCTGCCCGGTGGATGGACCCGCTGGACGTTCTGGCAGTACACGAGCACCGCGCGGATTCCCGGCGTCAATGCCGACATCGATCTGAACATCTACGGCGGCGGGCTCGGCGACCTCGGCGGCTTCTCGAACCCGTTCGGGTCGTAGGCGCCTCGGGCGCCCGGAGTCCTTCCGGCCCGCCGGCGGACCAGAAGGACTCACCGGTCACGGGGTGACGATCGGGAAGGCCGGATCGAACTCGTCGAGCACGGAGGCCAGCGTCGCCAGGGCCTGCGCGTCGCCGTCGAGGGTGATCGCGCCGGACTCGGCGAGCTTGCCCGCATTTCCGGGCTGGAGCAGCACCCCGGTCAGTGCGGCCTTCGGTCCCGACACCGTCAACTGGGTGTCGGGTGAGGCACCGCGGCGGGCACCCAGGGTGCCGCGCCGGATCCACATGGTCCAGGTCTCGTCGCGGTCGGTGAAGGCGAAGTCGATCCGGAGGTCCACGTCGGTCGCCTTCGGGCCGTCGACGTGCACGGCCACGAAGTCGAACAGGATGTCGACCGGCATGCCCAGGATGGTGTCCGGGCTGGCGGTGGTGAACGGCATCGGCTTGACGCCCTCACGCAATTCCAGTGCGGCACTGAGGAAGATCCCGCGCCACTGCGGACCCTCCGCCTGGTAGCCCATCTGCTCGTAGGCATCCGCCTGCAACTCACGCGCCGCCGTGTTGTCCGGTTGCGCGAAGACCAGCTTGTGCAGGATCTCGACGGCCCACCGGTAGTCGGCGTCCTCGATCGCGCGCCTGCCCTCGGCGAGAATGTTGTCGGCGCCCGCGAACTCGACGAACCGCTTCGCGGACTCGGCAGGCGGATGCGGGTGCAGCGACACCGGATCCCCGTCCCACATCCCCAATTCCTTGGTGTAGACCGCACGTACGTCGTGGTGCAGCGTGCCGTGGTACCCGCGATTGGCCCAGTTGCGGCCGAGTTCCTCGGGCAGCTCGACGACCTCGGCGGCCTCCAGCGGCGTGTACCCCTTGTTCGCGAGCCGCAGCGCCTGGTCGTGGATGTACTTGTAGGTGTCGCGCTGCGATTCGATGAACGCGGTGACGTTCTCGTTGCCCCACACCGGCCAGGTGTGCGGGCCGTAGTGCACCTCGGCGGCGTCGCCCCACCGTTCCAGGGTCTCGTCGAGGTAGCGCGCGAAGTTGCGGGCGTCGCGGGTGCGGGCGCCGCGCAGCGTCTGGATGTTGTGCAGCGAGTGGTTGGCGTTCTCCGCGCACGTCAACGCGGCCAGCTGCGGGATCCAGATGTGCATCTCCTCCGGCGCCTCGGTGTCGGGGGCGTAGAGGAACTCGAACTCCAGGCCCGCGATCTCGCGCCGGGTGCCGGTCTCGGTGATCAGGTCCGTGGGCGAAATGTACGACACCTCGGGGCCTTTGGTGCTCGCGATGCCGATGCCGCAGGTGACGAAGCCCCGCGGACCGGACTCGAGGAGGCCGCCGAACGCGTACGCGGCGCGGCGGGCCATCGCGTTGCCTGCCACCACGTTCTCCCCGATCGCGTACTTGTCGAACTGGTGGCCCGGCGCGATGATCGGCACCTTGCCCGACGCGACGTCCTCCGCGTCGACGACACCCTTGACGCCGCCGTAGTGGTCGATGTGGGTGTGGGTGTAGATCACCGCGACGACCGGTTTGTCGCTCACGTGCTCGCGGATCAGGGTCATGCCCTGGCGGGCGGACTCGACGCCAGCCATGCAGTCGACGACGATCAGTCCGTCCTCGCCCTCGACCACGGTCAGGTTCGCGATGTCGTTGTTGCGGACCTGGTACAGGCCCTTGGCGACCTCGAACAGTCCGCCGGGGCGGATCATCTGCGACTGTCGCCACAGGCTCGGCTCGACCGAGTCGGGTGCGGGCTCGTCGTCACCGATGTAGCCGAAGTCGTCGGGATCGAAGATCACGGAACCGTCTGCGCCCGTGACATTTCCGGGAAGATCGGCGATCAGACCGCGGCGTGAATCGACGAAGTCCTGCCGATTCGCCATGTCGTACTTCTCCGTCGCGGCGCGATTGGCGGCCACGGTCGCGGCACTCGGATCCTTCGGGGTCTGGCACATTGCGCCCTCCTGGCAGGTCTCGGGTGTGACACCAGCTTCACGAGCGGATTCCGGATGCGCCTCACCCCGACCGGGTGAATCGCGCCGACCGATCACGCGGAGCGTCCGGCAGCGCTATAACGGACGGGTTGGAGCGGTACGAATTCGCGTGACGAGGAGGCCACCATGCCCGACGCTCGGGTGCGGTCGGAGACGTCCGACGGCATCACCACCATCACTCTGGACCACTCGGACAAACGCAATGCCGTCGACGGGCCGATGGCGCGGGACCTGCGCGCCGCGTTCGAGGCGTTCGAGTCCGACGCCACGCAGCGGGTCGCGGTGCTGTGGGGCGCCGGTGGCAACTTCTGCGCCGGCGCCGACCTCACCGCGATCGGGGACCCGGCCCGGCGCCACGAACTCGACCCGGACGGCGGCGGTGCGGGGCCGATGGGACCGACCCGGTTGGCGCTGAGCAAGCCCCTGATCGCGGCGGTCGGCGGCTACGCCGTCGCCGGGGGTCTCGAACTGGCCCTGCTCGCGGACCTGCGCGTGGTCGAGGAGTCGGCGACCTTCGGTGTCTTCTGCCGCAGGTGGGGTGTCCCGCTGATCGACGGTGGCACGGTCCGGCTGCCACGGATCGTCGGGCAGGGCCGGGCGCTGGACATGATCCTGACCGGCCGGGCCGTCGACGCGGCCGAGGCGCTGGCGATGGGCCTGGCGAACCGGGTCGTGCCCGAGGGCGACGCGCTCCCCGCAGCCCAGGCACTGGCGCGCGAGATCGCCGCGTTCCCCCAGCTGTGCATGCTCACCGACCGCGCCTCCGCGTACCGCGCGCTGGATCTGCCGCTCGCTGAGGCGATCCGGGCCGAGGGAGCCGCCGGGGTGCCTGCCGTGCTTGCGGAGGGTGTCGCGGGTGCGGCGCGTTTCGAGGCCGGAGCCGGCAGGCACGGGGCGTAGGGGTCACAGCACCTGCGACAGGAACGCCTGCAGGCGATCGGTCTGCGGGTCGTCGAACAGTGCCTCGGGCTTGCCGGTCTCCACGACGACGCCGCCGTCCATGAACAGCACGGTGTCGGACACCGTTCGGGCGAAACCCATCTCGTGGGTGACCACGATCATCGACATGCCGCCCGACGCCAGGTCGCTCATCAGCGCGAGCACCCCCTTGACCAGTTCCGGGTCGAGCGCGGAGGTGGCCTCGTCGAAGAACATGATCTCCGGTTTCATCGCCAGCGCCCGCGCGATCGCGACCCGCTGCTGCTGTCCGCCGGACAGGTTCGCCGGCCGCGAGTCCGCCTTGGCCCGCAGGCCGACGAGGTCGAGCTGCTCGAGCGCCAGTTCGCGGGCGCCCTCCTTCGACAGCCCGCGCAGCTTGCGCGGGCCGAGCGCGACGTTGTCGGCGACCGTCCGGTGCGGGAACAGGTTGAACTGCTGGAACACCATCCCGATCCGCTGCCGCAGGACATCGGGGTTGTCGCCGAGCACCGACCGGCCGTCGAGCAGGATGTCGCCGGCGTCCGGTTCGTACAGCCGGTTGAGCACCCGCAGCAGGGTGGACTTCCCGGACCCGGACGGTCCGATCACCGAGGTTGTGGCGCCGGCGCCGACGTGGATGTCGACGCCGCGCAGGATCTTGTTGCGACCGAACGCGAGGTGCAGGCCGGTGCCGGTGAGTGTTCCGGACGCGGTGGCGGTCTCGGGGCTCGTCGGTTCCGTCACTGGCTATCCCCTCTCCACGACGATGGCCTGGTCGAGTTCGTCGAGGGTGCCGGAGGTGTCGGCCCTGCCGGTCCGCAGACGCTTGTCGATGTAGTTCACCAGGTGGGTCAGCGGGATGGTCAGCACCAGGTAGAACAGGCCCGCCGCGACGAGCGGCGACAGGTTGCCGGTCTGCGCGTTCAGGTCCCGGCCGACGGCGAACAGTTCCCGCTGGGTGGCGAGCAGGCCGAGGAAGTAGATCAGCGACGAGTCCTTGATCAGCGAGATGAACTGATTCATCAACGCGGGCAGCACTCTCCGCACGCCCTGCGGGATCACCACCAGCGTCATCGCCCGCCGGTACCCGAAACCGATCGCCCGTGCGGCCTCCATCTGCCCGGGTTCGACGCTCTGGATACCGGAGCGGAAGATCTCCCCGATGTAGGCGGCCGCCAGCAGCGCCAGCGCCGCCGCGCCGAGCCAGTACGGGTTGTTCCCGGTGAGGTTCTTGACGAGCGGGCCGACACCGAGGCCGACGATCAGGATGATCACCACCGCGGGTAGGCCGCGGAAGACGTCGGTGTAGACGCGGGCGGGCCAGCGAAGCCAGCGGGTCCGGGAGATGCCTGCGATCGCCAGCAGCATGCCGAGGACGGTGCCGATCACCCCCGAGGTCAGTGCCAGGATGACGGTGTTCGGCAGGCCCGTCGTCAGCAGGTCGGGGATCGCCTTGCGGTACAGCTCCCAGTTGAAGAACGTGTCCCCGAGCTGCGCCAGCGTGGATTTCGGGGCGGTCTGCTCGCCGCCGCCCTGACCCTGTTCGGCTGCCAGCGCGGCGAAGTCGGGCAGGACCGGAGCCGGGGCGGCCTTGCTGCCCGGCTTCCACCCCGGCGGAAGCTCCCGCGGCACCCACTCGGAATACAGCCTCGCCCAGGTGCCGTCGGCGATGACGGCGTCCAGGCCGGAGTTCAGCGCGTCGATCAGAGGCTGGTTGTCCTTGTTCGCCGCCCAGCCGACGAAGTTGTTGAGGCTGAAGGTGTTCTGCACGATCGAGGTGCCGTCACCGGGTTTGATCGCCCCCTCGGCCTGCTGCGACGGCGCCACCCAGGCGTCGATCTGCCCGGACTTCAGGTTCGCGTAGGCGGTGTTGTAGTCCGGGAACTTCACCGGGTCGAGCTTGAGGGTGTTGACGACGTAGTCGTCCTGCACGGTGCCCTGCACCACGCCGATCCGGGTACTCGCGTTCAGGTCCGAAAAGGACTGGACCTTACCGCCGTTCGGTGCGACGAGGGAGAAGTAGCCGAAGTCGTAGCCGTTGGTGAACCCGACCGTCTTGCGGCGCTCGTCGGTCGTGGTGATGGACGACGACCCGACGTCGAAGCGTCGGTTCGCGACCTGCGAGAGCAGGCCGGCGAACTCGGTGCCCGAGAACTGTATCTGCAGGCCGAGTTTCGCGGCGACCGCCTTGAGCAGTTCGTTGTCGAAGCCGGTGAAGGTGCCGGCGGAGTTGACGCAGATGCTCGGTGGCGCGTCGGACAGCGTGCCGACGCTGAGGGTGCCGGGCACGATCAGGCTGAGCTTGCTCGTGTCGATCTGGTCGACGGGGCGAGTGCCGGCGGTGGTGTACCGGTCCTCCACCGTCACCGCCGCCGACGCGTCCAGGTTGGTCGGCGCCGCCGCGGCCGAGCCGACCCCGGGCGGCGAGCACAGGTCGGTGGACGAGCCGCCCGACCCCCCGCCGCACGCGGTGACCGTGCCCGCCAGCAGTACCAGCACGGCGAGCACCCACACCTTGACCGATCGCGATCGGGTCATGGGGAGAGCGTAACCGCGTCGGGTCCACCGCACCGGGTGCCGCGTAGGGAGGGAGATCGGCACCGGCGCGAGCGCGAAGGTTGCTACTCGCCCTGCTGTCGGCGCACCATCTCGGCGATCCAGACGGGCGCGAACGGAGACGTGCAGCCGGGGGAGGTCGGGTAGTCCTTGAGCACCTCCAGTCGCTCACCGATGTCGAGTGCGCGGGTGCGGTGCTCGGCGTGCTCGATTCCGATCTGGGCCAGGCAGTGGTTCATCGCCCACTGCAGGCGATCCGGGGCGTCCTTCATCTCCGCCTCGATGACATCGAGCAGTCCTGCGAGGTCGAGGCCCTCGGGCTTCTTCGCCACCCGTTCGGTGGTCAGCGCCCAGCCGGCACTCGCGACCACCGGATCCGGGTCGGCGGACCAGGCGAGCCGCAGCTCTTCGGAATGCGGGTTCTTCTTCACCACGTAGTTCACGAGCCAGTCGTGCACCTTGGGTGTGCGCGCCTCGCGGAGCATGGCGTCCAACTCGTCACGCTCGAACACCTTCGGGCGGCAGATCAGGATCGCCAGCAGTCTCGCCGCGGTGTCGTCGGTCTGCCAGAGCCCGCGCGCGAGCTCCTGCTGCGTCTTCAACCGCTTCGCGAGGGCGCGCAGCTTGCCGAGGTTCACACCGTGATCGTCGCCGTGCTTCTCGTTCACCGCGCGCGCCTTCGGGTCCTCGAGCGCGGCCAGCTCGGCCATCACCTCGGCCACCGTCGTCTCGGTCACCCGGCCTCCTGTCCGTCACGTGCGATTCAGCCCGGGACGAGAGGTTCGGCCCCCGCCGCACCCGCCGTTCGGCGGCGGCCGCCGATGCAGCCGGCTTCCCGGGCGACGGTATCGGTGTCGTCCCGTTCAGGCCAACCCGACAACGGGCTGCGGGGACCGCTCGTCGCGCCACCGCAGGGCCTCGGCGAGGGTGGTCAGGTCGTAGGCGGGGCCGCCGGCGCCGACGGTGAACAGCGTGACGCCCGCGTCGACGAATGCCTGCGCCTTCTCGGTTCCCGGCCACGCGACGGAGCGCTCGATGTGATGCGGGTCCCGGCCGACGTCGGTGCAGTGGTCGGCGAGTACCCGCGACTTGTGGTCGAGCGCGTCGAGGTCGGCGAAGCTGTGCCAGATGTCGGCGTACTCGGCGACCATGCGCAGCGTCTTGCGTTCGCCACTGCCGCCGATCAGGATCGGAATGTGCCGTGTCGGTGCGGGATTCAGCTCGCCGAGCCGGGCCCGGATGCGCGCGAGGTTCTCCGCGAGCAGACGTAGACGGCTGCCCGCGGTGCCGAAGTCGTAGCCGTACTCGGTGTAGTCCTTCTCGAACCAGCCGCCGCCGATGCCGAGGATCAGCCGCCCGCGGCTGATGTGGTCGACGGTGCGGGCCATGTCCGCCAACAGGTCCGGATTGCGGTAACCACCGCCCGAGACCAGCGCCCCGATCTCGACCCGTTCGGTCTGTTCGGCCCATGCCGCGAGCATCGACCAGCACTCGAAGTGCGCGCCGTTCGGGTCGCCGCCCAACGGATAGAAGTGGTCCCAGGTGAAGACGATGTCCACCCCGAGGTCCTCCGCGCGGAACACCGCATCCCGGATCAGCTGGTACTCGGGTGCGTGCTGGGGCTGGAGTTGGAAACCGATGCGAACTGGGCGGGTCATCTGCGGCACTCCTTGGGTGTGAGTACTCCGCCGTGAGATCTCCGGCGTGAATCTCACCGTAGACCCGGGAGAACGCCGCCGCAGCGACTCGGAACGCGGGCCCGGACGGTCGATGGTTCCCGCATCGCGAGTAGTTGGACGGTGTCCTGTGCGCACGGGCCTGCAATACTGTGCCGCGCAGTACCGACCACGGATCGTCCGGCGCGTTCGACGCCGGTGAAGGGAACGCACACCGATGGCGACAGTCACCTACGACTCGACCACATGCCTGTTCCCCGGCTCCGACAAGCCGGCCGTGGACCGCCTTCGGCTCGACATCGCCGACGGCGAGTTCCTGGTCCTGGTCGGCCCGTCCGGCTGCGGGAAGTCCACGTCGCTGCGGATGCTCGCGGGACTCGAGGACGTGCACTCGGGCCGGATCCTGATCGGCGACCGCGACGTCACCGGGTCGGAGCCGAAGGACCGGGACATCGCGATGGTGTTCCAGAACTATGCGCTGTACCCGCACATGTCGGTGGCCGAGAACATGGGATTCGCGCTCAAGCTGGCGAAGACCCCGAAGGACGAGATCAAGCGCCGCGTGCAGGAGGCGGCGAAGATGCTCGATCTCGAGCCGTACCTCGAACGCAAACCCAAGGCGCTCTCCGGCGGCCAGCGGCAGCGGGTCGCGATGGGCCGCGCGATCGTCCGGCAGCCGCAGGTGTTCCTGATGGACGAGCCGCTCAGCAACCTCGACGCCAAGCTGCGGGTGCAGACCCGCACCCAGATCGCGCAACTGCAGCGCCGCCTCGGCACCACCACCGTCTACGTCACCCACGACCAGGTCGAGGCGATGACGATGGGTGATCGGGTCGCCGTGCTCAAGGACGGCGTGCTGCAGCAGTGTGCATCCCCGCGGGAGCTGTACTCGCGCCCCGCCAACGTCTTCGTCGCCGGGTTCATGGGCTCACCGTCGATGAACCTGTTCACGCTGCCCGTCACCGACGGCGGAGTCCGTTTCGGCGAGGCCGTCGTCCCCGTGCCGCGCGGCACCCTCGGCCTGGTGCACGAGTCCGAGGTGGTCGTCGGGGTCCGGCCCGAGCACCTGGAACTGGTCGGGAACGGATCCACGGGGAACGCGGCGTCCGCCGGGGTCGAGATGGAGATCGACGTGGTCGAGGAGCTCGGCTCCGACGCCTACATCTACGGCAGGACGTCCGTCGCCGGACTCGGGCAGGAGATCGTCGCCCGCGCCGACTGGCGGCGCCCGCCGCGCAAGGGCGACCGCGTCCGGTTGCACGTCGACCCCGCCGAGCTGCACCTGTTCTCCGCGGTCGACGGCCGCAGGCTCGGCTGACCGTGCAGGGAGGGGCCGCTCGGCGGCCGTAACCGATCCAGTGCGGGGGTAATGAGCGAAATCACCCCCGGGTCGTGCCACAGTAGGCGACGACATATGCCTCGGCCCGGTGAGCTGGCGCCGGAGATTCGTCTCTTTCGAAAGGTGGACCATGCGTTCTTTCAACACGCGGTCGCGGATCGCGGTGGCGGCTTCGGCCGTCGCGATGCTCGCGCTCGCCGGCTGCTCCAGTGACAACGGTGGCGGCGGCAGCGTCGACGAAGCCGTCGGCCAGAACCTCGACGGTCGCGGCGCGATCTCGTTCGCGATGGGCAAGAACGACGTCGACAAGCTGCAGCCGGTGATCGACAAGTGGAACGCGGCGCACCCCGACGAGAAGGTCTCCCTCAAGGAGCTCCCGGGCGAGGCCGACGATCAGCGCAACAAGCTGGTCCAGTCGCTGCAGGCCGGGAACGCCGACTACGACGTGATGGCGCTCGACGTCACCTGGACCGCCGAGTTCGCCGCGAACGGGTGGCTGCAGCCGCTCACGGGTGGCCTGGCCCTCGACACCGCCGGTCTGCTGCCCGCCACCGTCGACAGCGCCACCTACCGCGGCACCCTGTACGCGGCCCCGCAGAACACCAACGCGCAGCTGCTGTACTACCGCACCGACCTGGTTCCGGCGGCGCCGGCGGACTGGAAGGCGCTCACCGACAGCTGCGCCGCGGCCGCAGGCAAGACCACGGACTGCCTGGTCACCCAGCTCAAGCAGTACGAGGGCCTGACCGTCAACACCACCCAGTTCATCAACTCGTGGGGCGGTGCGGTCGTCGCCGACGACGGCAAGACCCCCGAGGTCGAGTCGCCCCAGTCGAAGGCCGGCCTGCAGGCCCTGGTCGACGCCTACACCGGCGGCCAGATCGCGAAGCGGTCCACCTCGTTCACCGAGGAGGAGACCAACCTCGCGTTCGTCGGCGGTGAGTCCATGTACGCCTACAACTGGCCGTACATGTACACCAACGCCGAGAAGGACGGCTCCGCGGTGAAGGGCAAGGTCGCGGTCGCGCCGATCGTCGGCCCGGCCGGTGCCGGTGCGTCCACCCTGGGTGGCTACAACGACGGCATCAACGTCTTCTCGCCGCACAAGGCCACGGCCCGCGACTTCATCGCGTTCATCCAGAACGACGAGAACCAGATGGCGTTCGCGGACGCGTCGTTCCCGCCGGTCCTGAAGTCGGTCTACGACGATCCGGCGCTCGTCGCGAAGTACCCGTACCTGCCGGCGCTGAAGGCCGCACTGGAGAACGCGCAGCCGCGTCCGGTCACCCCGTACTACAGCGCGATCTCGAAGGCGATCCAGGACAACGCGACCGCCGCGCTGACCGGCAAGTCGACCGTCGACCAGGCCGCTGCCAACATGTCGGCCGCGATCACCAACGCCGCGAAGTAGTTCACGTGACCGGACCGTCGGGCTCCAGGAGACCTGAACGGTCCGGTCACCCCGGGCGGTCGCGCCGGTTCGGCGAACCCGTCCGAGAAAAGGAAATCAGGTAGTTCACGATGGCCGACTCCGCCGAGCCGAGCGCCCAGAGTGGGGACGCCGTGACCGAAGTGATCGACTTCGGTCGCGGCGCCGCCAGAGCCCCGGGTCGCTCCGCGGGCTCCACTCCTGCGTCGGGTGCCACCCCCACCGACCCGCCGCCGAAGCGTCGACGCGACTGGCGGGCGCTGTACCTGATCGCCCCGACGATGGTGATCCTCGCGATCGTCATCGTGTACCCGGTGGTCAAGGCCATCGTGCTGTCCTTCCAGCGCAACCCCGGCGTCGATCCCGACACGGGACGGTTCGTCAAGGGCGGCTTCGCCGGGTTCGACAACTACCTGCTGTGGCTGACCGGCAACTGCGGCGCCGGTCGCGGTACCTGCCCGCCCGGCACCCTCGGCGCCGACTTCTGGCCCGCCGTCGGGGTCACGTTCCTCTTCGCGGTCGCCATCGTCGGCATCTCGACGCTCCTCGGACTGTGGATGGCCACGGTCATGAGCCGCAGCTTCGTGGGCCGGTCGTTCCTGCGGGCCAGCGTGCTGATCCCGTGGGCCATCCCGACCGCGGTCACCGCGAAGCTGTGGTTCTTCATCTTCTCCGAGAACGGCGTCGCGAACAGCCTGCTCGGCACCGACATCGCGTGGACCACCGACCCGTGGGCATCCCGGTTCGCGGTCATCGTCGCGGACGTGTGGAAGACGACCCCGTTCATGGCGCTGCTCATCCTCGCCGGCCTGCAGATGATCCCGCAGGACGTGTACGAGGCCGCCCGCGTGGACGGCGCCACCGCCTGGCAGCGGTTCAAGTCGATCACGCTGCCCCTGGTCAAGCCGGCGCTGATGGTCGCCGTCCTGTTCCGCACCCTCGACGTGCTGCGGATCTACGACCTCCCGGCGATCCTGTCCGGCACGTCGGGGTCCACCCCGGTCACCAGCGTGTCGATCCTCACGGTCGCCGACATCCGGCAGGGCAACCTGCAGAGCGCGTCGGCGCTGTCGACGTTGATCTTCATCGGGATCTTCGCGGTGGCGTTCCTGATGGTGAAGTTCCTCGGCGCGAACGCCGTGCGTACCCAGGACGAGCAGCGCAAGGGCGGTGATCACTGATGGGTCGGCACAGCGTTCCCGAGGATCCCCACGGACAGGGCGAAGGCGCAGGCGTTCCCGAGGCTTCGGCCCCGTACGAGCGGTTCACGTCCGAGGTCCCGAACGATTCGCTCCAGACCACGGTGATCCCTGCCGTGACCGTGCTCGACGACCCCCCTCCCCCGGAGGAGGCGCTCGCCGAGCCCGCCGACCGTCAGCGCCGCCGGCCTCCCGTCGGCCCCGCGGTCCGCAACTACATCGGGGTGATCGCCATCCTGCTGTGGGGCCTGGCCCCGTTCTACTGGATGGTTGTCACCGCCTTCCGGGATCAGGCACACACGTTCGACACCACGCCGTGGCCGACCCACCTCACCCTCGACAACTTCCGCGACGCGCTCGCCACCGACAAGGGCAACGACTTCCTCGGCGCGATCGTCAACAGCCTGATCATCGGCGCGGTGACCACCGCCGTCGCGTTGCTGCTCGGTGTGTTCACCGCGTACGCCCTTGCCCGAATCGACTTCCGTGGCAAATACCTGGTTACCGGCATCATTCTCGGTGCGTCGATGTTCCCGACGGTCGCGCTGGTCACGCCGCTGTTCCAGCTGTTCGGCGACCTCGGGTGGATCGGCCAGTACCAGGCGCTGATCATCCCGAACATCTCGTTCGTGCTGCCGTTGACGATCTACACGCTCACCTCGTTCCTGTCGGACCTGCCGTGGGAACTCGAGGAGGCGGCGCGGATCGACGGTGCCTCGCGCGGACAGGCGTTCCGCCTGGTGATCGTCCCGCTCGCCGCGCCCGCGCTGTTCACGACCGCGATCCTCGCGTTCATCGCCACCTGGAACGAGTTCATGCTCGCCAGCCTGCTGTCGACGGAGAAGACCGAGCCGGTGACCGTGGCGATCGCCAGGTTCGAGGGCCCGGACGCGTTCAGTCAGCCGTACGCGGCGATCATGGCTGCCGGCACGCTGGTGACGATCCCGCTGGTGATCATGGTGCTGATCTTCCAGCGCCGCATCGTCTCCGGCCTGACCGCGGGCGGCGTGAAGTCGTGACCGACGCTCGGCGGCGGGCCCGGCGGCGGCAGCAGCTGGAGATGCTCGTGGGCGTGCTCGGCTTCTTCACCGTGATGGCGTTCGTCGCGGCGGTGGTCGGCATCGTTCGCGGTGAACCGGGGCTGACGCAGTCCCTGGTGCTGCTCGGGTGCCTGATCGGGTTGCTGTCCGCGGTCGCCGCCTGGCGGCGCAACCGCTGATCTGCGCTGCGCGCCGTGAGTCTTCCGGTCCGCCACGGGGCCGGAGGGACCGACGGCGGCGAGTGCCGAATCGGACACGCTGATCGCTCGGTGATGGACCTCGCGGTCGGGTGATGCCACGATGCGGGAGGGCGGATGTTTGCTGCCCGTCTGCCAGCTGACCCCTCGGGAGCGTACGTGTGAGTCCATCGTCCGGTGCCACCTCGAGTCCGAAAACGCCCCCGGACGAACCGGAGGGGGGCGGTCCGGCGGGTTCGGGTGGCCGCGCGGGCAAGCCTCGCCGCCGTCGCCGGCGGCTGGCGTGGGTGGTGCTGGCGGTGGTGGCCCTGCTCGTCGTGTTGCCCGCGGCGGCCTTCGCGATCGCGTACTCGCGGGCGGTGGTGCCGAGGCCGGCGGACATGCGCACCAACCAGGTGTCCACGATCGTCGCCGCCGACGGCTCGCCGATCACGAAGATCGTTCCCCCCGAGGGAAACCGCACCGAGGTCTCGATCGGCGACATCCCCGAGCCGGTGCGGATGGCGGTGCTCTCGGCGGAGGACCGCAAGTTCTACACCAATCCCGGATTCTCGATCAGCGGCTTCGTCCGCGCGGCCCGCGACAACGTGCTGGGCAAGGACAGCGCCGGTGGCGGGTCGACCATCACCCAGCAGTACGTGAAGAACACCCTGGTCGGCTCCGACCGCAGCGTGGTCCGCAAGATGCGCGAACTGGTGATCTCCTCGAAGATGGCCCGCCAGTGGTCGAAGGACGACATCCTGGCCGCCTACCTGAACACCATCTACTTCGGTCGCGGCGCGTACGGCATCGCCGCGGCGTCGAAGGCGTTCTTCGACAAGCCGGTCGGCGAGCTGACGGTCTCCGAGGGCGCGGTGCTGGCGTCGGTGATCCGCAGCCCGTCCTCGCTCGACCCGGAGAAGAACCCCGAGGCGACCGAGGCGCGATGGAACTACGTGCTCGACGGCATGGTGTCGATGGGTGTGCTCAGCCCCGCCGACCGGTCTGCGCAGGTGTTCCCGGTCGTGGCGCCGCTGGCCAAGCTCGACGACGCGGGCGCGGCTCGCGGACCGGAGGGGCTGATCCGGGCGCGGGTGCTGGCGGAACTGACGGCGTCCGGGATCAGTGAGCAGGAACTGAACACAGAGGGCCTGCAGATCACCACGACGATCGATCCGGCCGCGCAGGCGGCGGCGGTGGACGCGGTCGCCGAGACCCTCGACGGGGAGCCGTCCGAGCTGCGTACCGCGGTCGTCTCGATCGACCCGAGAACCGGTGGCGTGAAGGCGTATTACGGTGGCGCGGACGGTGCGGGCTTCGACTTCGCGCAGGCGCCGTTGCAGACCGGGTCGGCGTTCAAGGTGTTCGGTCTGGCCGCGCTGCTCGAGGAGGGGCGGGGCCTGCAGACGACGTTCAATTCGGCGCCGCTGACGGTCGGCAACGTCACCATCAACAACGTCGAGGGCGAGTCGTGTGGCACCTGCACGATCGCCGAGGCGCTCAAGCGGTCCCTGAACACCAGCTTCTACCGGCTGACCCTCTCCCTGGACGGCGGAGCGCAGAAGATCGCGGACGTCGCGCACGCCGCCGGGATCCCGCTGGAGATCCCGGGTGTCGCGGGCACCACCCTCAGCCAGGACGGCGGGCCGCCCGAGAACGGAATCGTGCTCGGCCAGTACCAGTCCCGGGTGATCGACATGGCGTCCGCGTACGCGACGATGGCCGCGTCGGGGGTGTACCGGGCACCGTACTTCGTGCAGCACGTGGTCACCGCCGACGGGCGGGTGCTGCTCGACCGCGCTCCCGACCCCGGCGAGCAGCGGATCCCGGCTCCGGTCGCGGACAACATCACCCAGGCGATGACGCCGATCGCGTCGTACTCGCGGGGGCACGCGCTCGCGGGCGGGCGGCCGTCGGCCGCGAAGACGGGCACCGCGCAGCTCGGGGACACCGGGATGAACAAGGACGCGTGGATGGTCGGGTACACGCCGTCGCTGTCGACAGCGGTGTGGGTGGGTACCGAGCAGTCACAGCCGATCGTCACCCAGTGGGGCGGATCGGTTTACGGGTCGGGCCTGCCCGCGGACATCTGGAAGGCGACGATGGACGGCGCCCTCGACGACACCGACTGGGAGTCGTTCCCGTGGCCGAAGCCGATCGGCGGGCAGGCGGGTGTCCCGGCGTGGTCGGGTGCCACCACCGGCGGCAGTGCCGCGACGACCGGTGCGGGAGCGCCCTCGCCGGTGCCGGCGGCGGGGCCTGCACCGGCGCCGGAGGTGGCGTCTCCGCCGCCGATCACCCTCCCGCTCCCCCTCCCGGTCGCCCCGCCGCAGCTGCCGCGGTCGGTGGAGATCCTGCCCGGCGTCGTCATCCCCCTCCCCGGCTGACCCCCATTTCCGCATGAACGGAAGCGTTCAGTCGATCAGATCGACTGAACGTTCCGTTCATGCGGCGCGGTTGGGTCGCCCCGAGGGGCTCAGGCGTCCGGGTCAGGCCTGCGCGGGCACGAGGGCGGGCAGCTTCCAGCTGCCGTCGCGCACTGCGGCCCGCGGCCGGTACAGCCGGACGAGGAAGTTCCATCCGTCCGTGGTCGGGATCGCATTGGGGGTCCCGTCGGGGAAGTCCCCGAACCGCACGGTCACCGAGCCGTCCGGGTTCGGTGCCCCGGTGATGTTGTTGACGCTGTACGCATCCTGCGGGTTCTTCTCGAAGAAGCCCTCCGCGTTGTAGACCGAGATCGACCAGAAGCCGTCCACCGGGACGTCCCGCAGGGTGATCTCGTGGTTGCCGCCCGAGACCTCGGGGACGACGCCGATGTAGGAGGCCTCGTCGCTGGGCAGACCGCCCCAGCCGGCGGCGGTACCGATCAGGTGCCGCACCGGGTCGACCTGATCGGGGCGGCCGAACATCGAGTCGAAGCCGGTGAGCCCGGCGGCCAGCGTCAGCAGCGCCTTCCGGGTGGTGTCCATGCCGCCGGTGTCGTAGTCGGGCATGGCGAAGGGCTGCGCGGAGCCGGCCGTGATCGCGAGGCCGTCCTGCAGGGACGCGACCGCCTGCAGGTCCTCGGGCAGCGCGGGGTCGACGAGCGTCCGCACCGCGACCACGACGTGGCGGGTTCCGAAGTCGGCGGCCCGCAACTCGTGGGTGCCTGCGTCGTGGAAGATCGCACCAACGTAGTGGTCCTGATTGACCACCATCGCCGACATGTAGCGGTCGCCGTGCTCCGGGATGGTCACGGTCGCGCCCTCGGCAAGGTCGACGACGGCGAAGCTGTACAGGGTGTCTCGGTTCAGCCGGATCACGGTCTGGTGGTCGATCGACGCGGGCTCGCGGTTGTGCGAGAACGTGTTGATCCCACCGGCGTCGCGTTGCAGGTCCGCGAACATGCGGTCCGTCTCGGCTCGTACGAAGTTGTCGACGCTGACATGTATTGCCATCACTTCACTCCTCTGCGGGCGTTGCCTCATTGTGGTCGGCGTTGTCGTCTCCGGCCCGTTCTGCCGGACCGTGTCGCGTTCAGCAGCCGAGCGAGGCGCCGAGGTTCTGCTGCGCCGCGATGATTGCGTCGATGTCGCCGCTCAACTGCCGGGCGGCCTGGGGGACGGTCAGGTTCGGGTCGAGTCCGGACACCGCCGCGTCGTAGTTCTCCCAGGCGTCGGTGAGCGCGTCGAGGCGGTCCTCCCCGACCGCGTCGACCGCGGAGGTGAGTTCCGCGTACGCGTTGCCGACGGCTCCGCGGGTCTCGGCGATCTCCCCGATCGTGGGGGACGAGTTCAGTTCTGTTTGCGCCTCCGCCACCGACCCCACGAATGCGGTGTAGGCATCACAGGCTGCGGCGGTGTTCTCGGCCGGTGTTGCGTCGTCGTCACTGCTGCACCCGGCGAAGGTGAGAGTGAGCGCCATCGCGATGAGCGCGGTCGCGGCCGAACGGGTACTGCGGGACATGCGGGCTCCTGGATAACCAAGTAGTAGCTGACCCGTCACACGCTGCCAGGAGATGACTCGGACCGACAGCGTCCGCACGGGAAATCATCCACAACTGATTACGTCGGCCGTGTCGGGCACCCGGTCAGACGTGGATGCGCACCGCCTCGCGGCGCGTGGTGACCCCCAGCTTGCGGTAGATCGAGCGCTGGTGGGTGCGGACGGTGTTCACCGACACGTAGAGCTTCGCGGCGATCTCCGCCGAGGTCATCCGCGTGCACAGGAACCCGAAGATCTCACGTTCTCTCGCGGTGAGGGATATGCCGTAGGCCTGCCGCCGTGGCACCTCGGACGTGGGTGGGGCGAGACGGGTGGCGATGAAGTCCTCGTGCCGGGTGCCCCACACGGCGTGCTCCGCGAGGAAGGCACGAAACTGCTTGCTCCCGTTGCCGAACGGGCGTGCTGCGCCTTCCGGCGTGGCGACGTCGAGGGCCTGTTCGAGCTGCCGGTGCGCGCGGTCGCGGTCGCCTCGATCCCACGTCATGCGGGACGCGGTGACAAGCCCACTGGCCCGGACGAAGGACGTCGGCACCCCGCGGATGCGCCGAAGTGCGCCCGCGGCCTCGTCCGGTTTCCCCGCGCGCCGGTAGAGATCCGCGACATGGGCGGTGACCACCGGAAGGTCCCCCACCGTGGACAACGGTTGCACCAGGCGCAGTGCGGTTCCCATGTCACCGGTCATGGCCGCCAGTTCGGCGGCTGCGATGGCGCGGTACGCCGGCCACGGGACACCGTGAACGTCGTCCCGGCTCACGTGGTCCAGGTGGTACTCGGCCTCGTCGACCGCGCCGAGATCGTGGGCGGCGGCGACGGTCAGCGCGAAGTACACGCGGGCGAGCGCGGCGTAGGAGCCGTCGTGTCCGCCCGCCAGGGCCAGAGCACGGAAGTGCGCCCGGGCGGCTGCCAGGTCGTTCTGCCAGTAGTCGACGAATCCTCGCGCGAAGTGTTCGATGCCGCCGTCGTAGTGAAACCATTCGGACTGCGGGTCGGGGGCCCTGTCGTCGTCGAGTTCGGCGGCGCGGCGCGCCTGGGTGAGGCGTCCGCTGAACGCGAGCGCAAACGTGAGGTTGGCTCCCGCACGGCGGGCGAGCACACGGTGGCCGGAGGTTCGGGCCTCGTCACGGGCGGACGTCAGGAAGCGCACCGCCGCAGCCGGATCCCGCCGCAGACGCAACTCGACCCATCCGAGCAGGAACAGGCCGTGGGTGTTCGCGTGGTGCGCTGCGGCCCCGGTGCCGAGTGCTGCCCGTACCCGGTCGGCCGCGGCAGCGAGATCGGTCGCGTCGTCGGCGAGGAACAACTCGGCGAACGCGCGGGCCGCGGCGACGTGTGCCGAGTCGTCGTCGCGGGTGGCCGCGCGAGCACGATCGAACAGCAGTGCCGAGCCGGCCGTGTCGCCGAGCACGTCCAGACAGCACGCGCGGACCAAGAGCACCTCGGGCGTGCTGTTCCACTCCGGCGGAAGCGCGAGGCAGCGTGCGTTGAGATTCGCTGCATCCGACTCGATCACCAGCCGGACCCAGTGGTGCCGGATGATCTCCACGGCCCGGTCCGGCGCGCCGGCACGGGTCGCGTGGACCATCGCTTCGATCGGAAACGTCGCCGCGAGCCGCCCGGCGGCAGTCAGGTCGAGTTGCCGTGACCGGCTGTGATTTCGGCGGCGCAGCACGATTCGGCAGTGTCGGGCGAAGACGTCGTGCCAGCGATAGACGGTGTCGTCGTCCCCGTTGACGTAACGGTCGAGGAACAACCCCCGACGCACGCACTCCTCGAGCAGCGCCGGGCTCTCGTGGTTTCCGCTCAGGGCCTCGGCCAGATCGGCGTCCAGGCGGGAGCAGGTCGTCGTGGCGAGGACGAAGTCGGCGAGTTCCGGCCGGAGCTGTTGCAGCACCGACTCGACGACGTAGCCGGTCAGGAGATCGTCTGCGGCATCGGGCAGTTGGGTGGATGTCCCGGGGGTGTGCCGGTCGGCGGTGAGCAGCGCCAACCGGACCGCGACCGGCCAGCCACCGCTCTCGGCGTGCGCGACCGCTGCGGTGGGCTCCGAGATCCGTTGGCCGGAAACCAGTACGGCGGCTTCGATCTCCTCGGCGGTGAAGGCGAGGTCGCGGGCGGTCAGCAGACTCGCGCGCCCGTCGACGACGTGCCGGTTGAACCAGGTGTCGAGTTCGCCGGCGCCGGCGAGGACGAAGCGAAACAGCCCGCCGCACCGTTCGGTCGTGGTCTCCACGACCTCCACCACGTCGGACGGGTCGGCGAACTGGGCGTCGTCGACCACCACGACGATCGGCTCGGATCGGGTGAGGGCCAACCGTGTGAGCTGGTCGACCACTGTGGCCGGGTCGGGCGTTTCGGTGAGCGATCCGGGGAGGTCGTCGAGGATCGACGGTTGCCGCTCGGCGAGACGCAGCAGCGCCGACACCAGTCCCTCGGTGAACTGGCGACCCTCGAGGTCGTGTCGGGTCAACGACAGCCAGGCCGTCGGTCGTGGGGTGCGGTGTTCCCACGCCGCGAGAGCGGTCGTCTTCCCGTATCCCGGTGGGGCCACGACGAGGGTGATCGGCGAGCGGGCCACGGCATCGTCGAGGAGCGTGTGCAGTCTCGGTCGTGCCGCGACGTGTGACGCCTGTTCCGGTGGTGCAACGAGAAACCAGGGCGCGCGGCTCCAATGCCCGTGCAGCCGCGTCCCCATGTCGCTGGAGCTTAGCCAACCGCCGCGCCGATGGCCGTGAACCTCGCGTGCGCGGGTCGCATGTCGTGGCTCGCCGGTCGGTGGGACGCCAACCGGGACCGTGGGCCTCGACGTCGAGCGGCGGATCGGACGGGTCCGCCTCGCCTACCCGCGGGGGGACGCCCCGGGCGCGCGGCCGGGGGCCGTGGTCGGGAGGGGCAGCGCCTCGAGCGCCCGGTCGACGACCTCGTCGACGCTGAAGACCGGATCGGTGGTGCGGTCGACGGCGAGGCTCTCGACCATCGACCACCAGGCCCGCAGCAGCATGCGGGTGACCGGGGACGGTTCGGTGCCTGTCGCCTCGAGGGTGCGCTCGACCATGGTGTTCTTCAGGTTCTCGCGGATCTCGTGGATCTGCGGGTCGGAGCCGAAACTACCGTGGAAGAACGACTGGTAGTTCGCGCCGTGCCGGTCGACGAACGAGACGAACGCGTGGACGACGGCCCGAAGCGGCTCCCCCGACGCGTCCTCGGGATCGGCGATCGCGGCGCGCAGCAGGCGTCGGGCGGCCGCGCCCACGACCGCGACGTAGTAGTCCTGCTTGGTCGGGAAGTACCGGAACAGCAGGCTGCGGGAGATGCCCGCCCGCTCGGCGACCTGGTCGATCGACAGCGCGTGGATGGGGCGGGTGGCCAGTTCTTGCAGGCCGATGGCGACGAGTTGCCGCTTGCGTTCCTCCGGGGGGAGCCGCCGCCGCGTGGTGGCGGGCCCGAAAGCCGCGGTTTCGGTCGACACGAGAAGACACCGTCCAGGATCTTGATTGCCGGGCAAGTCTACGTCTAGCCTAACTGAGCAATGCTCAGTTAGGCACTCGGCATGGAGGCTGGCATGGATTTCGCCCAGAGCGCGCGGTCGAGGGAGTACCTCGACCGGCTGCGTGAATTCATCGCGATCGAGGTCGCCCCGGTCGAGGCGCGCCTGCGGGCCGAACGGGTGGCACCGTTCGCGCAGCGCGCCGACGTCTCCGGTGCCGCGATGTGGCGGGTCTCCGACGAGTTCCGTGCGCTGCAGGCCAAGGCCCGCGCGCAGGGCCTGTGGAACCTCTTCCTCCCCGACGCGGATCTCGGCGCCGGGCTGAGCAACGTCGAGTACGCGCCGCTCGCGGAGGAGATGGGTCGCTCCCAGTTCGCCTCCGCGGTCTTCAACTGCGACGCCCCCGACACGGGCAACATGGAGGTGCTCCACCACTTCGGCAGTGTCGCGCAGAAGGAACGCTGGCTGAAGCCGTTGCTGGACGGCGAGATCCGCTCGGCCTTCTGCATGACCGAACCCGCCGTCGCATCGTCCGACGCCACCAACATGGCCGCGACCGCCGTGGTCGAGGGTGACGAGGTGGTCCTCAACGGTCGCAAGTGGTGGAGCACCGGCATCGGCAGCCCCGACTGCAGGATCCTCATCTTCATGGGGCTCACCGATCCGGAAGCGCACCGGTACCAACGGCATTCGATGGTCCTCGTGCCGATCGACACCCCCGGGGTCAAGGTCGAGCGGATGCTCTCGGCGATGGGCTTCTACGACGAGCCCGGCGGGCACGGCGAGGTGTCGTTCACGAACGTCCGGTTGCCGCTCGATGCGATCATCGCCGGTCCCGGAAGGGGATTCGAGATCGCCCAGGGCCGGCTGGGTCCGGGGCGGGTGCACCACTGCATGCGGCTGGTCGGGCTCGCGGAGGCCGCACTCGAACTCGCCATCCGCCGCGGCACCGAACGCGTCGCGTTCGGCAAGCCGCTGATCAACCTCGGCGGCAACCGGGAGCGGGTCGCCGACGCCCGCATCGCCATCAACCAGCTGCGGTTGCTGGTGCTCAACACCGCGTGGCTGCTCGACACCCAGGGCATCGCCGGTGCCCGGTCGGCGGTGTCCGAGATCAAGGTCGCCGCACCCCGGGTGGCGCAGCAGGTGATCGACTTCGCGATCCAGATCCACGGCGGCGGTGGGCTGTCCGACGACTTCCCGCTCGCCGGCGCCTGGACGGCGGCGCGGGCGCTGCGCCTCGCGGACGGCCCGGACGAGGTGCACCAGGGCCTGGTCGCCCGTTTCGAGCTGGGGAAGTACCAGTGACCGGGGGCCTCCCGGACAACGCCCGCACCGTTCGCGACGAGGACGCATTCGACGTCTCAGCGGTTGCGAAGTGGTTGCGTGAAAACGGATCCGGCGATCTCGACGGAGTTCCGGAGGTGCGTCAGTTCGCCGGTGGTGCGTCGAACCTGACCTACCTGCTGCGCTACCCCGACCGCGACCTGGTGCTGCGCCGACCGCCGGCCGGGGCCAAGCCGTCGTCCGGGCACGACATGGTCCGCGAGTACCGCATCCAGTCGCTGCTCGCGCCGGTGTATCCGCATGTGCCTGCGATGGTGGGGCTGTGCACCGATCCGTCGGTGCTTGGCAGCGACTTCTACGTCATGGAGCGCGTCGAGGGTGCGATCCTGCGGTCCGCTCCCCCGGCCGACCTCGGGCTCACACCCGAGAACACGCGCGAGCTGTGCCTGCGGGTGATCGACCTGCTGATCGAACTGCACGGCGTCGACCCGAAGACGTCGGGCCTCGACGAATTCGGGCGCGGTACAGGCTATGTGGCGCGGCAGGTGGCCGGCTGGACGAAGCGTTACGCCGCCGCGCACACCGACAACGTCCCCGATTTCGCGCGGGTGACGTCGTGGCTCGCCGACCATCAGCCGGCCGACGTGGCCTCCGCGGTGATCCACGGCGACTTCCGGCTCGACAACGTCGTCCTCGGCGAGGACCTGCGGCCCCGCGCCGTGCTGGACTGGGAACTCGCGACGATCGGCGACCCGCTCATGGATCTGGGTGCGAGCCTGGCGTACTGGGTGCAGGCCGACGACCACCCGATGATGCAGGCCACCAAGCGGCAGCCGTCGGATCTGCCCGGCATGCTGACCCGCCGCGAGATCGTCGAGTACTACGGGCAGCGGACCGGCCTTCCGATCGACAACTGGCGCTTCTACGAGGTGTTCGGCCTGTTCCGGCTCGCGGTGATCGCCCAGCAGATCTACTACCGCTACCACCACGGGCAGACCACGAACCCCGCGTTCGAGCACTTCTGGATCGCCGTGGGATACCTGGACACTCGTTGCAACGAACTGATCGACACCATGACGGAGGGCACGTAGTGGGCAACCGCGCGACGCGTTCGAACATCCTCATCACCGGCGCGAGCTCGGGCCTCGGACGCGGCATGGCGCGCGAGTTCGCCGCGCGCGGACGCAACCTCGCCCTCGCCGCGCGCCGCACCGAGCGGCTCGAGGAACTGCGCGACGAACTCCTCGCCGCGCACCCGGGGATCACCGTCGCGATCCGCAGCCTCGACGTCGACGTGCACGAGGACGTGTTCACCGTCTTCCGTGAGTTCGACGAGGAGCTCGGCGGCTTGGACCGGGTGATCGTGAACGCCGGGCTCGGCAAGGGACAACCGTTGGGTACCGGCTACTTCCACGCCAACGCCGCGACCGCCCGCACCAACTTCCTCGGCGCGCTCGCGCAGAGCGAGGCGGCGCTGGAGCTGTTCCGGCCGCGGAACGCCGGGCACCTGGTGCTGATCTCGTCGGTGAGCGCGATGCGGGGCATGCCGCGCAACCTCACGACGTATGCGGCATCGAAGGCCGGGGTCGCGGCGCTCGGCGAGGGCATGCGCGCCGACCTGGCGAAGACCGGCATCGACGTCAGCACCATCTTCCCCGGCTTCATCCGCTCGGAGATCAACGAGAAGGTGAGGAAGGTGCCGTTCATCGTCGACACCGAAACCGGATGCCGCGCACTGGCGGCGGCCATCGAGAAGGAGCCGAACAAGGCGTACGTCCCGACCTGGCCGTGGCTGCCGATCTCGATGGCGATGAAAGTGCTGCCGCTGTCGGCGGTCTCCAGAATGGCCTGACCCGTGAGTTCTTCCGGCCCGCACGGGGGCCGGAAGGACTCACCGGTCGGTGCCCACCGCGCGGACGAAGTTGTCGGCGAGGATCGCGCAGGTCTCGTTCAGCCCGGGCATGGTGAGCGCGGGGTGGGACTCGGTGGCCGGCCGCAACAGGACGTGCACCATCAGCGGCGCCACCATCTGCTGCACCAACAGCACCCGAGGCAGGTCGCGTATCGCGCCGGCCGCGACCAGCTTCTCGAGCCAGGCCAGTACCGAGTTCAGCGGCGAGTGGGGCATCACGTACTCGACCAGTTCGGCCACCATCGGGTCGTGCGGGCGGGCCAGGATCTCGGCGAGGATGGCGGGTGCGATGCGGGGCTCGCGGGTCCACTGCCGGATCATCTGCCGGTAGATCCGGCCCACCGCGGCGCGCAGATCCGTCTGCGGATCGACGTCGGTGCTCAGGTCCAGCGTCGGACCGTAGGCCTGGAAGATGGCCTGCAGCAGTCCTGCCCGGTTCCCGAAGGCCAGATACAGGGTGTACACCGAGCAGTGCGCGGCGCTCGCCACCGCCTCCAGTGTCAACGCGGCCAGGCCGCGTTCGCCGATCAGCTGGGCGCCGGCCTCCATCGCCCGGTCGCGGGCCGGTCGCTGCCCGCCCGGATCGACGCCACTCGCGAGCACCGCCGCGTCGAGGGGGCCGCGGGTGCCGCCGAGTCGGCGCAGCAGCGTGCTGCGCGAGATGCCGGCCCGTTTGGCGATCTCGACCAGTGGCACCGCCCCGACGTCCCGGCCGGTCTCCTCCGCCGCCCGCAGGGCCGCGTCGACGAGCTCGTCGGGCACCCCACCGGCCGCATTCCCTTCCACCACATCCGAACTCTATTTCACCGTCATCGGATCTCGTTCTGACATTGTGCTTGGTGTAGCTTGTATCCGAGTTTCAAACGGTTCGGTTCTCCACGGAAGGTGACGCACATGTCGGATGCAGGGTCGCGGCCAACGCGAAACCCGTGGGCGGTGCTCGCCGCTCTGGTCGTCGGCCTGTCGGCCGTGGTGATCGCGATGCTCGCGGCGTTCGCGCTCCCCAACATCCACGGCGGACCGCACGCCATGCCGCTCGGCGTGACCGGCTCGCAAGCCGTGGTCCAGGCGGTCCAGGAGCGGCTCGACGGCGACTCCTGGGAGGTCACCGCCTACCCGGACCGGGAGGCACTCGCGGACGCGATCCGCGAGCGGTCCGTCGCCGGCGGGATCAGCGTCGGGGCGGACGGCGTCGGGGTGCTCACCGCCGGCGCCGGCGGGGCCACCGCCGCGTCGGCGATCACTGCCGTCGGCACCACCCTCGCCCAGCAACAGCACCTCCAGGTCACGGTGGAGGACCTGGTCCCCTTCCCCGAACGTGACCCGCGCGGCTCCGGGCTCACCTCCGCCGCCCTGCCCCTCGTCTTCGGCGGGATCATCCCGGCGGTCGCGTTGACCCGCTTGTTCCCCGGACGGGCCAACCTGCGGATCCGTCTGATCGGCGTGCTCGGGTTCTCGGTGGTCGCCGGCGCCGCGATCACCGCGTTCCTGCAGTACGGGACCGGCTCGCTGACCGGCAACTACTGGCTCACCGCGGCCGGCCTGGCCCTCGGGGTGGCGGCTCTGGCCTGCACGATGCTCGGGCTGGAGGCGCTGTTCGGCTTCGTCGGTCTCGGGATCGGTGCGGTGGCGATGATGTTCCTGGGAAACCCGCTGTCCGGGATCGGCACCGGCGACCACTGGCTGCCCGACGGCTGGTCCACGCTCGGACAGTTGCTGCCGCCGGGGGCCTCGGGAAGCCTGTTGCGCGCCAACGCCTTCTTCGACGGAGCCGGTGCACTCCGGCCCGTCCTCGTGCTCACCGCATGGACGGTCTTCGGCCTCGCACTCTCGGCCATCGCCGCCCGCCGGGGCGACAAGGCGTCCACGGCGCCGGCCGATGCACTGACCGACCATCACTGAGCGCGAAAGCGCCTGCGGCGGTGGGTCTCTCCGATGACACCGCCGCCGCGGCGCTTGTCGGTCCCGTTACGACAGCAACGCGTCGACGCTCACCACGGTCAGCGCCACCAGTGCGAACACCTTGACGACCTCCAGTGCGACGTACACGTGGTGGGCGCGGGACCGGGGCAGCTCGACGCCGGCGAGCACCTTGTTCGATCGTCTCGTCAGCGGCGGCCGCACTCCGAGGACCTGCACCAGCAGCACCACCGTGGCTACGCCGAGCAGCCACCACATCGCGGCGGTCGGCGGGGTCGGCGAGGCGAGGGCCGCGACCCACAGCACCACGAGGACCACCAGCTCGGTGACGTTGAGGGCGCGGAACACGAGCCGGCCGATGCCCAGACCGATGGGCACCGTCACGCCCGGCGCACGGAACTTGAGCGGAGCCTCGAGGAACGAGATCGCGAACACCGCACCCAGCCAGAACGCGGGTGCGAGCAGTTGCAGTGACGTCCAGACGGTGTCCATCACGGTGCTCCTCGTGCGGCGTGGTGTGACGGCCGCCGTACGCCGCCGCCCCGAGCGTAGCCGGGTGACCCGGTCCGGCAGCGCGTTTCAGGGCACCATCGCGAGGCGGTGCCCGCGGAACCGCCGCCGCATCCGTCGATCGTGCGTGACGACCACGACGGCACCGGGGAACGCGTCGAGCGCGGTCTCCAGATCCTCGACCAGCGCAGGTGCCAGGTGATTTGTCGGTTCGTCGAGCAGCAGCAGGTCCGCATCGGAGGTGGACAGCAGCGCCACCTCGAGTCGCCGGCGCTGCCCGAAGGACAGTTCGGCGAGCGGGCGGTGCAGGTCGTCGGGCCGGAACAGTCCGAGCGAGAGCAATTCCGCCTCCACGCGGTCCGGATCGCCCCGGCGTTGCCCGGCATACGCCTTGAGCAGCGTCGCCGAGCCGGGCCACCTGCGTGCCCGCTGCCGCAGATACCCGATCCGGGCGGGCGCCAGCACCCGGCCGGTGCCGGGAACGATCTCGCCCGCAATCACATTCAGCAGCGTGGTCTTCCCCGCGCCGTTCGGGCCGGTCACCAGCAGCCGCCCACCTGGGTGCAGTTCCAGTTCCGGCACCCACAGCCGGGAACCGACACGGACGTCGTCGAGACGTACCAGCGGACCGCCGGCTGCCTCGGTGGTCTGCGTGGACAGCGGCGGCGTGAAGCGCAGCCGGTCCGGTGGCGGCGCGACCGCATTCGTCGTCAGTCGTTCGATCCGCTCCTTGGCGTTGCGGATCCGCCCCATCGCACCGTGGTCGCGGCCACGGGCCCGGAACGCCCCGTGCCCGAACCCGGCCTTCTCCTGCTTGCGGGGAATCGCCGCGAGCCGCGACGCATTCGCCTCGACGAGGCGGGCGTTCCGGACGAGTTCGATCCTCCACTCCGCGTGGGCCTGCCGCATGCGCTGTCGCTCAGCCGCTTTCGTGGCGAGGTACCCGTCGTAGCCGTCGCCGTAGCGGCGCACCGCACGGTCGGCGACCTCGACGATCAGCGACGTCAGGCGGTCGAGGAAGTCTCGATCGTGCGTCACGGCGACCACCGTGCCGCGGTGCGCGAGCAGACGCTGCTCCAGCCAGGCGACGGCGGCGTCGTCGAGATCGTTCGTCGGCTCGTCGAGAAGGAGCAGATCGGCGTTCGCCGCGAGGCTCGTGGCCAGCGCGAGCCTGGCCTGCTGCCCGCCCGACAGTGCGTCGAACGGGCGCGCGCGATCGAGGTTCGGCAGGCCCAACGCGTGCAGGCCGGCCGCGACGCGCTCGTCGATCGTGTAGCCGTCGAGGCTTTCGAAAAGGGCTGTCGAACGGGTGTATTCGGACATGAGGGCGTCGAGGTCGCCGGGGGCGGGGTGGGCAAGGTCCCGCTCCAGGTCACGGATCCGGGCCTCGAGCGCCCGGACGTCGCAGAGGACGTGATCGATGGCGTCCTGCACGGTCGCGTCCACCGGCAGGTCCAGGGACTGCGCGGCGTACGCGATTCCGCCCGGCGCGACGACACGGACTTCGCCGTTGTCGGGGCTGGTACGTCCGGCGAACAGCGAGAGCAGGGTGGACTTGCCGGAGCCGTTGTCGCCGACGACACCGACCTTCGCTCCCGGCGGAATGGTCAGCTCCACGCCGTCGAGGACGAGCCGGTCGCCGAAGCGCTTCGAGACCGTCCGGAGGGAGAACTGTGACGCGGGCATGGGTGTGCTCCTTGCGCCCCGGCAGAACCGGAGAGATCGGGGAAAGGTGTCCTCGCGCAATGGACCCCACCGAACGCGGTGGCGGTGGATGCGCGCTCAGGACTCGCCGCGGAGCATGCTCGTCGCGACGTCCCGATCTACTGATTCAGAGTGCCCACGAAAGTCACCGTAGCACCGGATGATCCGTGCACCCAGTGATTATCCGGGCCGGTCTCGCCCGGAAACACCTGTGGCGGTGGATGAGTCCGAAGAACTCACCCACCGCCACAGGGGTCGAGCGTGTGTGACGACCACAGGCCGTCGCGAGGGCTACGCCTCGATGATGAAGGCCTCCAGCTCGGCGCGAGCCTTGTCGTCGGCCATCTGGACCGGCGGGGACTTCATCAGGTAGGCGGAGGCCGGGTAGACCGGTCCACCGAGGCCGCGGTCCTTGGCGATCTTCGCGGCGCGGACGGCGTCGATGATGATGCCGGCGGAGTTCGGCGAGTCCCAGACCTCGAGCTTGTACTCCAGGTTCAGCGGGGCGTCACCGAAGGCGCGACCCTCGAGGCGGACGTACGCCCACTTGCGGTCGTCGAGCCACTCCACGTAGTCCGAGGGACCGATGTGGACGTTGCGGTCGTGGACCTTGCCCGCGAGCGAACCGGTGAGGTTCGACGTCACGGCCTGCGTCTTCGACACCTTCTTGGACTCCAGGCGCTCACGCTCGAGCATGTTCTTGAAGTCCATGTTGCCGCCGACGTTGAGCTGGTAGGTGCGGTCGAGCACGACGCCGCGGTCCTCGAACAGCTTCGCCATGACACGGTGGGTGATGGTGGCGCCGACCTGGGACTTGATGTCGTCGCCGACGATCGGGACGCCGGCGTCCTTGAACTTCGCGGCCCACTCCGGGTCGGAGGCGATGAAGACGGGCAGTGCGTTGACGAACGCCACACCGGCGTCGATGGCGCACTGTGCGTAGAACTTGTCGGCCTCCTCGGAGCCCACCGGCAGGTAGGAGACGAGGACGTCGACCTGGGCGTCCTTGAGGGCCTTGACGACGTCGACGGGCTCGGCGTCGGAGACCTCGATGGTCTGCGAGTAGTACTTGCCGATGCCGTCGAGGGTCGGGCCGCGCTGGACGGGGACGTCGAGCGGCGGGACGTCGGCGATCTTGATGGTGTTGTTCTCGCTGGCGAGGATCGCCTCGGAGAGGTCGAACCCGACCTTCTTGGCGTCGACGTCGAACGCGGCGACGAACTGCACGTCGCGCACGTGGTACTGCCCGAACTTCACGTGCATCAGGCCGGGGACGGTGGAGTTCTCGTCCGCGTCCTTGTAGTAGTGGACGCCCTGGACCAGAGACGAGGCACAGTTCCCCACGCCCACAATGGCCACGCGCACCGCGGTGCTGTTCTCACCCATGGTCGGGTTCTCCTTCTTTCTTGGGTAACGCTGTTGGTGTTTGCTCGGCCGCGATCAACTCGTTGAGCCACCGCACCTCCCGCTCGCTCGACTCGAGTCCGAGCTGATGGAGCTGGCGGGTGTAGCGGTCGAGTGATCCGCTGGCCCGTCCGATCGCGTCGCGGAGCCCCTCTCGGCGCTCCTCTACCTGACGGCGCCGACCTTCGAGGATCCGCATCCGCGCCTCGGCGGGGGTGCGGCTGAAGAAGGCGAGATGCACCCCGAAGCCGTCGTCGGTGTAGTTCTGCGGTCCGGTGTCGGCCACCAGTTCGGTGAACCGCTGCCGGCCCTTGTCGGTCAGTTGGTAGACGCGGCGGGCGCGGCGCTTGACCGTCCCGTCCGGGCCGACGTCCTCGGCGATCAACCCGTCGGCCTGCATGCGGCGCAGCGTCGGGTAGAGCGATCCGTACGAGAAGGCGCGGAACGCGCCCAGGAGGCCGGTCAGCCGCTTGCGCAGCTCGTATCCGTGCATGGGCGACTCGAGGAGCAGCCCGAGAATTGCCAGCTCGAGCATCCGTGTCCCACCTCCCGTCGTCCAAACCTAACCGTGTGATGCGACCACCAACTATATCGCACCGATATAGTTGGGCACCGCGACACGAGTAGGTGTGACGAAAAGTACGTGCCGCAGATCGGGGTGCCGGAGGACGCGTGGGTCAGTCGTCCGCGCGATACACGGAGCGGACCTCGCCGTCGATGCCGGCGGTCAGGTGGCCGGTACGCCCGGACACCTGGTTCGACAGGTGGATCGACACCACCGGATTCCCGTCGCCGTCGTCGACCGACAGGTGCGTCGAGTCCGGCTCCGGGACGCCGAGCGTCTGCGGGGCTCCGAGCAGCAGCCCTCCGACCCCGCGCACGTCCAGGTCGTCGAGGTTGACCGGCACGGTGTCCCGGTCGCGCCCCGGAGAGGTGCCGCTGTCCGAGAGCCCGTCCTCGTCGAAGCGCAGATCCCGCGACATTCCCGGAGCGCCCGGGACGGGGATCTCGATCGACGCGTAGTCGGCGAAGACGGTCATGCCGTCGACCAGCGCATCGCCGTAGCCGTCGTGCAGCTCGGACACGATCCGGGCCAGACCGGCCGCCGACAGCAGGGTGCCGGGACGCGCGTCGGACGAGTCGGCGTCGGCGCCGGTGATCCGGGCCGCGACGACGGCACCGCCGACCACGACGACGGCGGCGGCCACGAGTCCGGCGATCCAGCGGCGGGCGTGTTCGGCCCGCGGCACCGGCAACCGGTCCGTCATCTGACCGCGAACCTGCAGGTCACGGACCAGGCCGTCGAGTTCGGCGAGGGTCCGCGCCCGATCGGACGCGTCCGCCCGCTGCCGGTACTCCTCCGCGGACAGCTGCCCCTCGGCGTAGGCGGTGTCGAGGAGTTCGCGGACACCGGCGCGGTCACTGTCGCGGGCCCGCAGGCGGGGTGCCGGATTGCTTCGCATCGCGGCTACCGGTCGCCGTAGGACACGCGGGTCCGGTCGCCCTCGGGAGTGAGGGCCAGATATCCGCTCATGCCGGTGTCGTCGTTGCTGACGTAGATCGTCACCTCGGGTCCGTCGTCAGCGCTCATGCTCACGTGGGAGATGGTCCCGTTCGGGACGTGCACGCTCTCTGCGGCCCCGGCCAGGTATCCGGCCAGCGCATCGAGATTCACGGTGGCGAGGTCGAGTCGGGGCAGGTCGGGGTCGCGGCCCGTGTTCGGGCTGCCCGACTTCGCGAATCCGCCCCGGAACGACCAGTCCTGGCTGCGGCGCGGCTCGCCGTCGAACATGCGCTCGGCGATGACGTACTCGTCGTAGAAGGTCACGTCGTCGACCAGGGTGTCACCGAACTTCGCAAGGTAGGCGTCCCGAAACTTCCCAACCCCGGTGGCGGTGAGCGGGTCGATCCGCTCGACCACGATCGGCGCGACATCGGCGTACGGATCCTGCGGGTCGGCCGGGGTGTCCGGCGCTGCGGGCGCGGCCCGGGCGACGGGGGCCGTCGGCTCGGCGTCGTCGGTGCCGGACAGCATCACCACCGCGGCGACCGCGGCGGCGGTGACCGCGGCGGTGCCGACCGCGAGCGTGCGGACCGGGACCGGCCGGCGCGGGGCCGGCCGGGAGATCGTGGTGTGTGCGGGCAGTTGGAGGTCGGCGATGGTGGCGTCGAGGTCGGCCAGCGTTTTCGCGGACATGGCCGCGCGGGTGCGGTCGCGGTGCTCGTCGTCGGTGAGCTGGCCGTCGCCGAGGGCGGCGTCGAGGAGCCCGCAGGTCTGCACCCGATCGGTGTCGCGTGCCCGCAGGGTGGTCTGTCGCTGTGCCACGACGGCAATGATAGGAAGCCGCCCGCCGCTGTGTGGATCGTCACTGCGGTCACACCTGCTCGTCGTCGGCGTTTCCCCCGGCGTGTCGTGGGGAATCGGCAGGACGACCCGAGACCCGACGGTCCTGCCCACGTACTCTGGTCAACGTGCGATTGCAGCGGCAGGTGGTGGACTACGCCCTCCAGCGGCGATCCCTGCTGGCCGAGGTGTTCTCCGGCCGGACCGGGGTCACCGAGGTGTGCGACGCCAGTCCCTACCTGTTGCGGGCCGCGAAGTTCCACGGGCGACCATCGGAGGTGACCTGCCCCATCTGCCGGAAGGAGCAGCTCATCCTCGTCTCGTGGGTGTTCGGCGACAAGCTGGGCCCGGTCTCCGGATCGGCCCGGACGGCGGAGGAACTGGTTCGGCTGGCGGCCTCTCAGGAGGAGTTCTCGGTGCATGTCGTCGAGGTCTGCCGGACGTGCAACTGGAATCACCTGGTGCAGTCGTACGTTCTCGGCTCGGTACCCGCGCCGAAGCGGACCCGAACCCGCTCGACCCGCAGCCCGAGCCGGCGCATGGCGAGTGAGTGAGCCGCACCGACGACCTTGACCGCAGCCCGAACGGCTGAGACCGAGTGACACAGCCGTGTCCAACGCGAGTATCTGGAGAGTCCCCACGTGAGTTCCCCCTACAACGATCCGCAGGGTGGTCTACCCACCGGAGCGCCACGTCCCACCGGCCCGCAGCCGGGTGGGCGGCCTCCGGGGTACTCGCAGCCGAACCAGCCGCCGCCCGGCTACGGCCGTCCGGGACAGCCCGGACAGCCGGGGCCGATGCCGCCGCGCTACGTCACCGGTCCCGGCGGCAGGCCGCAGCCCCAGCCGGGCCAGCCGCGGCCCGGTCAGCCGTATCCCCCGCAGGGCGCCCCGCGGCCACAGCCGCAGCGGCCCGCCGCGCCCCGTTCCGGGCAGTCGAACCCCGCACAACCCAATGCGGCGGCGCAGGCCCGTCCCCTCGCCCAGCCCCGTCCGTCCACGCCGTCGCGCCCCACCCAGGCGGGTAGCGGCGGTGGCCGTCCCCCGGCGGGCCCGCCGCCGACCGGCCGCTCCGGCGGATCCGGTGGCACCGGCGGGCAGCCACCCCAACCCCCGAAGAAGATGAAGTCGAAACGCTGGAAGATCGTCCGCCGCACCCTCTACAGCCTCGTCGCGCTCGGCATGGTCGTGCCGCTGCTCGCGTTCATGGTCGCCTACGTCACCCAGGACGTCCCGCGCCCCGGTGACATGAAGACCAACCAGGTCGCCACGATCTACGCCAGCGACGGCAACACGGTGCTGAGCACGATCGTGCCGCCCGAGGGCAACCGGACCGACGTCTCCATCGACCAGATCCCCAAGCACGTGCGCGACGCCGTGCTCGCGGCGGAGGATCGCGACTTCTACTCCAACCCCGGCTTCTCGATCAGCGGCTTCGCCCGCGCCGCACGCGACAACGTGCTCGGTAAGGACAGCGCCGGCGGCGGTTCGACGATCACGCAGCAGTACGTCAAGAACGCGATGGTCGGATCCGAGCGGTCGATCACCCGCAAGATGCGGGAGCTGGTGATCTCCGCGAAGATGGCGCAGCAGTGGTCGAAGGACGACATCCTCGCCGCCTACCTGAACACCATCCCGTTCGGGCGCGGCGTGTTCGGCATCGCGGCCGCCTCGCAGGCGTACTTCGACAAGCCCATCGAGGAGCTCACGGTGGAGGAGGGCGCGGTCCTGGCCGCGACCATCCAGCAGCCGTACGGCCTGGACCCGTCCACCAACCCGACCGGCGCCGAAACCCGCTGGGGCTACGTCCTCGACGGCATGGTCGGAGCCAAGACGCTCGACTCCGGGCAGCGCTCGGGGATGGTGTACCCGCACGTGGTCCCGCTGTCCGAGGTGGACACCGGCGCCGTCGGCAGCGGCCCGGCCGGCCTGATCCGCAACCAGGTGGTCAAGGAACTCGAGGCCAACGGCATCAACGAGCAGGTCCTCAACACCGAGGGCCTGCAGATCACCACCACCATCGATGACCAGGCGCAGCAGGCCGCGGTGGACGCGGTCACCACCAACATGGAGGGTGAGAACGAGGAACTGCGGACCGCGGTCGTCTCGATCGACCCGAAGACCGGTGGCGTCAAGGCCTACTACGGCGGCGCCGAGGGGTCGGGCTACGACTTCGCGCAGGCCGGACTGCAGACCGGCTCGTCGTTCAAGGTGTTCGGTCTGGCGTCGGCGCTGAACGAGGGCATCCCGCTGTCGAAGATGTACGACAGCAGCTCGCTGACCCTGGGCGGGGTCACCATCACCAACGTCGAGGGCGAGTCCTGCGGCACCTGCACCATCGCCGAGGCGCTCAAGCGGTCGCTGAACACCAGCTTCTACCGGCAGATGCTCTCGATCGAGAACGGCCCGGAGAAGATCGCCGAGATCGCGCACAAGGCGGGCATCCCGGAGGACATCCCGGGTGTCGCGGGCACCAGCCTGCAGGAGTCGAACGGCAAGTCCGAGAACGGCATCGTGCTCGGCCAGTACCAGTCCCGCGTCATCGACATGGCGTCGTCGTACGCGACGCTCGCCGCGTCCGGTGTGTACCGCACGCCGCACTTCGTCCAGAAGGTCGTCACCGCGGACGGCACGGTGCTGCTCGACCGGGGCGGCGCCTCCGTCGGTGAGGCCCGGCTCAAGCCGGCCGTCGCGGACAACGTGACCGCCGCGATGCAGCCGATCGCCGCCTACTCGCGGGGCCACGGCCTCGCCGGCGGTCGCCCGTCGGCGGCGAAGACCGGCACCGCGCAGCTCGGGGACACCGGGCAGAACAAGGACGCCTGGATGGTCGGCTACACGCCCTCGCTGGCGACCGCGGTCTGGGTCGGCACCGAACAGGGCCTGCCGCTGCAGAACTCGTGGGGCGGCCTGATGTACGGCTCGGGTCTGCCGTCGGACATCTGGAAGGCGACGATGGACGGTGCGCTCGAGGGCACCGACGTCGAGTCGTTCCCGACGCCGGACGCGATCGGCGGGCAGGCCGGTGTGCCCGCGTACACCGCGCCGTACACCCCGCCGAAGACCACCGCCGCTCCCCCGTCGAGCACGTCCGTGCCGCAGCTCACGCTGCCGCCCATGGAGGTCACGCAGACGCCGGTGGAGATCCTGCCGGGCGTCACCATCCCGATCCCCGGCCTCAAGCCGGCGCCCACCACCCAGGCACCCGCGGCGACGACCGCCGGTCCGCTGCCCGGGCAGCCGACCACCGGGGAGGACGAGGTCGCGCAACCGGGCGCGCGGCAGGCCGTGCCGCGGGGACAGGGCGGCTAGCCGGTCGGTAACGTCGCGTCGGTGGTGGAGGACTCAGGGGACAGCACAGCGGAGGGTGCGGCGGACCGGGCGTTGGGATCGCCGGCCGTGCTCGCGGACGACCGGCGGTCCGCGGACCGGGACCTGCCCGGTCGCACCGACCCGCTGACCGCGCAGGCGTCGTCGGTGCTCGGCGGGCCGGTGGGCCGCCGGGCCCTGATCGGGCGGCAGCGGTTCTGGACCCCGCTGCGGGTGATCCTGCTGCTGGCGGTGATCTTCCTCGGCCTCGGCTGGTCGACGAAGGCGGCGTGCATCCAGCAGGCCCCGAACGGGCCGGAGGGCGCGCTCGGACTGGACTGGAGCGGCAGCCGTCAGTACACCGCGCTGTGCTACTCGGACACCGTGCCGTTGTACGGGGCCGAACGCCTCGACGAGGGTGCGTTCCCGTACAAGAAGTCCTGGGAGGAACCGGCTCCCGACGGGTCGGTGCAGACCCGGTACATGGAGTACCCGGTGCTGGCCGGGTTGTACCAGTACGCGTCGATGACGGTCGCGAAGGCGTGGCACGCGACGCCGTGGCTGCCGGGCGCGCTGCAGGTCGTGCTCTACTTCAACGTCGTCGCCTTCGGCCTGGCGCTGGCCTGGCTGGTGACGGTGTGGTCGACGGTGCTGCTGGCAGGCCGCCGGGTCTGGGACGCGGCGCTGGTCGCGGTCTCGCCGCTGGTGGTGGTGCACGCGTTCACCAATTTCGATCCCCTGGCAACGGCGTTCGCGGGTACCGGACTGCTCGCCTGGGCGCGGCGGCGGCCGGTCCTGGCCGGGGTGCTGCTCGGGCTGGGCGGCGCCACCAAGCTGTACCCGCTGATGCTGCTCGGTCCCCTGCTGGTGCTGTGCCTGCGCGCCGGTCGGCTCCGCGACTGGTGGCGCGCGACGGCCGCGGCCGCGGCGGCGTGGCTGCTTGTGAATCTGCCGATCGCGCTGGCCTTCCCGAACGGGTGGCGCGAGTTCTTCCGGCTCAACTCCGAGCGCGGCGCCGACCCGGATTCGTTGTACAACGTGGTCTCCTCGTTCACCAGGTGGGCGGGATTCGACGGCGTGCTTGCCCGCGGTGAGAGCCCGACGATCCTGAACACGGTGTCGCTGCTGCTGTTCGTGGCGGTGTGCGTCGGCGTCGGGTGGATCGCGTTGACGGCGCCGCGCAGGCCGCGGGTCGCGCAACTGTGCTTCCTGGTCGTCGCCGGGTTCCTGCTGACCAACAAGGTGTGGAGCCCGCAGTACTCGCTGTGGCTGGTGCCGCTGGCGGTGCTGGCGCTGCCGCACCGCCGGATCCTGTTGGCGTGGATGACGATCGACGCCCTGGTGTGGGTGCCGAGGATGTACTACTACCTCGGCGTCGGCAACAAGGGGCTGCCCGAGCAGTGGTTCACCGCCACCGTCGTGGTCCGGGACCTGGCGGTGCTCGCCCTGTGCGCCATGATCGTCCGGCAGATCTACCGGCCCGCGGAGGACCTGGTGCGCGGTGCCGGGGTGGACGACCCGGTCGGCGGCGTCCTCGACGGCGCACCCGACGCGCCGCCGCACTGGTTGCCGCGGTGGCTGCGTCCGCGGACCACGTCGATCGCCTGGTCGGTCGCGGGCCCGCAGGCCGTCGCGCGCTGACCCGACCTGCCTTCGCGGCGATCCGTCCGGCCGCGCGTTCGGGGCGCGACACGGATGTTCAATCCACGCGGCTTCGCCACGTCGTTGTTAGTGTTTAACGCTCAATCACTGCTACAAAGGAAAGGAGGTGTACACGAATGCTTCTCGGAACTCTCGGGCTGGCCGTCAACGGCCTGCTGGAACTGCTGGGCGGTGTGCTGGGCGGTCTGCTCGGCGGCCTCGGCAGCGTCCTCTGACGACATGCGTCGAAACGAGCCCCCGCCGAAACCCCGACCCTCGGCGGGGGCTCGTTCGGGTCAGTCGGTGAGGAACCAGCCTCGCACCGTTGCCTCGTGGTCGAGATACCGCTCGCCGGAGACGTCGACGACGACCTTGTCGATGGTGCCGCCCGTGAACGGGAACGGCGACCGGTAGTCGGGGGTCACGGGCGACGCGCTGTCGCGGCCGGCGCAGATGCCGTCCCCGACGGCACAGAACGGGCCGGGTTGGGTGACGAGGCGGTCGGTGGCGACCCGCTGGTCGTCGAGGTACAGGTTGAGGGTGCCCGAGAATCCGGGCATGGCCGGGTCCGTGTTCTTCCCTTCGGCGACGAATTCGGCTGTGCAGATGTGTCTTCCGGGTTCGATGGGCCGGTCGGCGACCACTTCCTGCAGGTGTGTACCCACCCAGTTGAACGTGTAGTGCAGCCGGTGGTCCTTGACGTAGAGGCTGTGGCCGCCCGCCGTCCCGCCGTGCGCGTACAACACCCCCTCCGCGTCGGGGGCGGCGACATCGACGCCCGCGGCGATCGTGAACGAGCGGCCGACGATCGAGACGCCGGCCGGCTCCGGCACGTCCGCGCTGCCGGGGTAGTAGACGTACTGGTCCCGGGCGACGCCGGCCCGCGGCCGGTCGGCGAGGATCTGTTCGAGGGTGTTGCGGTCGTCGAGCGGGAGGCCGTTGTAGCGGCCCGCGTAGTAGAACCACATCCCCTTGAGTGCTTCGAGCCGATCGGGTTCGTCGGCCGCGAGGTCGGTGGACTGGGACCGGTCCAGATCCAGGCGGTAAAGCTCCCAGCGGTCGTGGTCGAAGTGGCCCCAGCCCGAAAGCGGCGGATGCTGGGAACAGGCCAGCCACCCGTCGTGGTAGATCGAACGCTGGCCGAGCATGGTGTAGAACTGCGTCCGTTTCCCGGGCACTTCGGGATCGGTGAGTGACGCCGCGAAGCTCTCGCCCTCGATCGGAATCTGTGTGTGGCCCTTCAATGTTTCCGGCGGATCGATGTCGAGCAGCTCGTACAGGGTGGGAACGACGTCGACGGCGTGCACGTACTGCTGCCGTGGTTGTTCCTGTGCCGGGATCTTCGCCGGCCACGACACCAGGCACATGTCGGCGACGCCGCCCTCGTAACCGGCCCACCGCTTCCAGTACGGGAACGGGGTGTCGAACGCCCACGCCCAACCGGTGTTGTAGTGGTTGTACGACACCGGCCCGCCGAGTTCGTCGATGTGCGGCAAGGTCTCCTCGGCGCTGTCGAGCATTCCGTTGAAGAAGCGCCACTCGTTGAACGACCCGTTGGGCCCGCCCTCCCCGCTGGCGCCGTTGTCGGAGATCACGACCACGATCGTGTTGTCGATCTGCCCCGACTCCTCGAGATGGTCGATCACCCGGCCGATCTGGTCGTCGGCGTAGGAGATGTACCCGGCGAACACCTCGGCCATTCGGATGAACAGGCGTTGCTCGTCGTCGGTGAGCGAGTCCCACGGGCGGACGGTGTCGAGCAGCGGCCACGGCTGTCCGTCGGGTCCCGTGGCGTCCGGCTCACCGTGCGGGTTGATCGGCGAGAGCTCGGTGTCCTCGGGGAGCAGGCCGAGTTCCTTCTGGCGCTGCAGGATTCGCGGTCGGATGGCCTCGTATCCCTCGTCGAACACGCCCCGGTACCGGTCGGCCCACTCGGCGAACACGTGGTGCGGGGCGTGCCCGGCCTGCGGGGCGAGATACAGCAGGAACGGCTTCTCGGGTTCGATCACCTTGGCGTCGCGGATGAACTGAATCGACCTGTCCGCCAGGTCTTTCGACAGGTGGTATCCGTCCTCCGGGGTGCCGGGGGCGTCGATGGGGTGGTTGTCGTACACGAGGTCGGGGTACCAACTGCTCGACTCCCCGCCGAGGTATCCGTAGAAGCGTTCGAACCCGCGGCCGAGCGGCCAGCGACCCTTGAACGCCGACATCCCGGTCTCGTCTCCCGGTGTCAGATGCCATTTGCCGACGCAGTAGGTGTTCCAGCCGTGCTCGGCGAGCACCTCCGACAGCAGGCCGCTCTCGAACGGGATCCGGGTGGAGAATCCCGGGTACCCGGCGCTGAGCTCCGCGACCGTCGCCATCCCGTTGGTGGTCGCGTTGCGGCCCGTCAGCAGCGAGGCCCGCGTCGGGGAGCACAGCGCGGTGGTGTGGAAGTTCGCGTACCGCACCCCTCGTTCGGCGATGCGCCGCATGGCTGGGGTCTCCACCGGCCCGCCGAACACGTCCATCGTGCCGTACCCGACGTCGTCCCAGACGATCATCAGCACGTTCGGTGCACCCTCCGGCGCCCGGGGCGCGAGGAAGGGCTCCCAGTCCGGCTCGGAGTCGCGAATGTCGATGTTGATCTTGCCCCGATAGGCCATGGCGGCGCTCCTCGGTCGGCTGACGCGTGGCCCGACGACCGCGGTACCCCCGCTTTGGGGCACACCTCGGCACGCTCGGGCCGTGGACGTCCGAGTCGCGTACACCGTCGAAGTGGGGCACCGCGAATCCGAGCCTATCGCCGCCCCCGGGGCCGCGACAGTGTGAACCTCACGTCGAGGGTGTCGAATGACCGCCGCCGACTGTGGGATTCGGTCATCCGGTGCGTGCGGTGGTCGTGGGGGTCGGCTCGGCGTCGGGAACGGGCTCGGCCACGGGGGCACGGGGCCGGGCCCGCAGGAAGAGGACGTAGAACACGACCAGCAGCGCGGCGCGACCCCAGACACCGATCTCGACGAACACCTCCTCGGTGGAGGCGTCCGCGCCGGCGCCGAGCGCGGCGAAGTACCGGAACACGCCGACACCCATCGCCAGGTCGGCGAGCAGGTAGGCGCCGACCAGCGTCCACGGCACCCGCAGCAGCACCAGGAACGGGATCAGCCACAGCGTGTACTGCGGCGAATGCACCTTGTGCAGCAACATGAATCCGCACAGCATCGCGGCGCTGACCGCCACCCACGGGTAGGTGCCCTCCCGCTGGTGGCGCCGCCACCCCAGCCACACCGCCGCCGCGAACGCGGCGAAGATCAACAGCGGCGACGCCACCGACACGAAGTGGGCGTAGTCGCTGTCCGGGCCCTCCCCCGAGGTGAACAGGTGCCGAACTCCCCAGTACCACACCGAATTCGTGGTGATGTCCGCCTGGCGGTCCGACTGGAACGCGAACGATGCGAGCCACCCCTGCCAGCCCAGCGCGGCGAACGGCAGGTTGATCGCGACCGTCGTCGCGACCGCGGCGCCGGCGACGGCGAGCGCCCCCTTCGGGTCGTACCGGCCGGGCACCGTCGCCGGCAGTTCCCGTCCGCCGATGCCGCCGGTGAACACGTACGCCATCAGCGGCAGCACGAACGCGCCCGGATAGATCTTCAGGCAGAACCCGACCGCCAGCAGCACCGCCGCCAGGGCGCCCCGGGTCCGCAGCGGCACCCGGTCGAATACGGCGACCACGAACACCGCGGCGGTGGCCGCGGCGACCACGGGCAGTTCCCAGTTGTGGAAGGCGTACAGCACCAGCGGCGGTCCCGCCGACCACAGCAGCGCCGACCACCCGGCCAGCCTGCCCAGCATCCACGCGGTCGCGAGCCCGAACGGCGTCAGGATCAGCGCCGAATGCAGCAGGAACTCGGCGTCGGTGTGCGAGCCTACGCCGCCGAGCCACATCAGCAGCCCGCTGAGCACCGGATACTCCACCGTGCCGCCGGTGAGGACCCCCGTGTCGGTGATGCCGCCGGTCAGGTAGGGGAAGACGTGGTTGTCGATGTCGCGGCCGATCCACAGGAACTGGATGTCCGAGTAGCAGACGGACGAGTCCTTGATCCGGTCGAAGACCAGGCTGCGGCCGAGGGCGTCGAACGGGGCGCCGGCGCAGCGGGCCTTGTTCAGGTAGGCCAGGGCCAGCGTCAGGCCGCACACCAGGGTCACGGCGACGGTCGTGGTGGTGCTGGCCCGGGCCGGTGTCCGCATGCGCCCCACCCTAGGTGCCCGGGCGCCGGGACTCGGTTCCGCCGCGGCGAGGGGTGCGATTTCGCAGGTCAGGGGCACCTCGTGTACCCTGCAAAGGTTGCTGACGCAACGACCCTCCTGTCACGGAACGTCCGTGACCGTTTCACAGTCCATAGGAGGTGATGAGGTCTTATGCGTCATTACGAACTGATGGTCATTCTCGACCCCAGCCTGGACGAGCGCACTGTCGCCCCGTCGCTGGATACGTTCCTCAATGTTGTCCGCAAGGACGGCGGCTCCGTCGACAACGTCGACATCTGGGGCAAGCGTCGCCTCGCCTACGAGATCGCCAAGCACAGCGAAGGCATCTACGCGGTGATCGATCTGAAGGCGACCCCGGACACGGTCAACGAGCTGGATCGCCAGCTCGGCCTGAACGAGTCGGTGCTGCGCACCAAGGTTCTGCGCCACAACAAGTGATCCTGTCCGCGCCGGGCCCGACGGCTGTCGTATCGACGCCCTAGGCTCGGGGCATCTGGATTCCACACACTGCAGGAGGAACCACATGGCAGGCGACACCGTGATCACCGTCGTCGGGAACCTGACGGCCGATCCCGAGCTCCGCTTCACCCCCGCGGGTGCCGCGGTCGCGAACTTCACCGTCGCGTCCACGCCCCGCACGTTCGACCGCCAGAGCAACGAGTGGAAGGACGGCGAAGCGCTGTTCCTCCGCTGCAACATCTGGCGTGAGGCAGCGGAGAACGTCGCGGAGTCGCTGACTCGCGGTTCGCGGGTGATCGTGCAGGGCCGGCTCAAGCAGCGGTCCTACGAGACCCGTGAGGGCGAGAAGCGCACTGTCGTGGAGCTCGAGGTCGACGAGATCGGCCCCTCGCTCCGGTACGCCACGGCCAAGGTCAACAAGGCCAACCGCGGTGGCGGTGGCGGCGGTGGCGGCTTCGGTTCCTCGGGCGGCGCGGGCGGTGGACGCCCCGCGGCCGGGCCGGCCGACGACCCGTGGGGCAGCGCCCCGCAGGCGTCCGGTTCCTTCGGTGGCGGTGGAAACGACGAACCGCCGTTCTGACCCTCCGGGGTCGGACGCGATGAACATTGAGAAGTACGGAGAAGGACAATGCCGAAGCCGCCGTTGCGCGACAAGGTGATGAAGAAGAAGGTCTGCACCTTCTGCAAGGAAAAGAACGTGCAGATCGACTACAAGGACACGACGCTGCTGCGTAAGTACGTCAGCGACCGCGGCAAGATCCGCGCGCGCCGTGTCACCGGCAACTGCGTCCAGCACCAGCGGGACGTCGCGGTTGCCGTGAAGAACTCGCGTGAGGTGGCCCTGCTTCCTTACGTCTCTACGGCTCGCTAAGGAAAGGGAGGGAAGACATGAAGCTGATCCTCACTGCTGACGTGGACAACCTCGGTGCGCCCGGCGACACCGTGGAGGTCAAGGACGGCTACGGCCGCAACTACCTGCTGCCCCGCGGCCTGGCGATCGTCGCCACCCGTGGCGCCGAGAAGCAGGTCGAGGGCATCCGTCGTGCCCAGGAGGCCCGCGCGGTGCGCGGCCTGGACCACGCCAAGGAGCTCAAGGCCGCCATCGAGGGCATCGAGGGCATCTCGCTGTCCGTCAAGACGGCCGGCGACTCGGGCAAGCTGTTCGGTTCGGTTACGGCCGCCGACGTTGCCGGCGCCATCAAGGCCGCGGGTGGCCCCGTGGTCGACAAGCGGATCGTCGAGCTGCCGAAGGCCCACATCAAGGCCGTCGGCAAGCACCTGGTGCTGATCAACCTGCACCCGGACGTGACCGCCAAGTTCCACCTGAACGTGGTTGCCGGCTAGTCCGTCACCCCGTTCGACAGCAGGGCCCCGCAGACCCCGGTCTGCGGGGCCCTGCTGTTTGTGTTTCAGGCTCGGTTTCACGCGAAACCGGCAGGTGTACGGGGTTGTGACCGACACCTAAACGAGCGTCCGACAGGTGTCATCTGTCACTGTGTGCCATTTCACGTTGCGAAAGGGGGTGAAATGCGCAACACGCCCGACCTCCGATCGGCGACGACACGCCGGACGAGTCTTCCTCCACAGCTGTGTGAACAGAAAAATGTCGTCTGACCTGCAGTCTTGGGATGTGTGATCTTCGTTATCCTCATGTTGTCCCCAGGTGGTGAACAACCCGTTGCTGGCGATTCCACAATTCATCCACAGCTGTGTGCACAAGCCGTGTTGATCCGGGCGGCCGCTGTGCATAACGTCGTCGCGGGCGTGTCCGCGAGGCGGTCCGGGACGGGTCTTCCGGCCCGACCGGAGAACCGTGTCGGTGTGGGCGCGTATCTATTTCGTATGGTGCCGGTTGCACGGTCTTCTGCAGCGGGCTCGTACTTGCGGGAGAGGACGGTTATCGCGTGGCGGTTGTCGACGATCGTGGGCACTCGGACTACCCGGAGCCGGACGAGCCGCCCCGGGAGGACTTCGGGCGTCAGCCCCCGCAGGACATGACCGCGGAGCAGTCCGTGCTCGGCGGCATGCTGCTGAGCAAGGACGCGATCGCGGACGTGCTCGAGAAGCTGCGCCCCGGCGACTTCTACCGGCCTGCCCATCAGAGCGTGTACGACGCGATCCTGGACCTCTACTCGCGCGGTGAGCCCGCCGACCCGGTCACCGTCGCCGCCGAACTCGAGCGCAAGGGCGAGCTGCGCCGCATCGGCGGTGCGCCCTACCTCGTGACGCTCACCCAGGCGGTGCCCACAGCGGCGAACGCCGGGTACTACGCCGAGATCGTCGCGGAGAAGTCGATCCTGCGACGGCTGGTCGAGGCGGGCACCCGCATCGTCCAGTACGGGTACGCCGGCGCCGACGGTCAGGATGCCTCGGAGGTCGTCGACCGCGCCCAGGCCGAGCTGTACGACGTCACCGAGCGCCGCACCGCCGAGGACTTCGTGATCCTCGAGGAACTGCTGCAGCCGACGATGGACGAGATCGACTCCATCGCCAGCCGCGGCGGTATCTCGCTCGGTGTTCCCACCGGCTTCAGCGAGCTCGACGAGATCACCAACGGCCTGCACCCGGGACAGATGATCATCGTCGCGGCCCGACCCGGCGTCGGCAAGGCGCTCGCCCTCGACACTCCCCTGCCCACCCCGACCGGCTGGACCACGATGGGCGAGGTCGCCGTCGGCGACCGGCTCGTCGACGCGCACGGCAGGCCCACCACCGTCGTCGCCGCGACCGAGGTGATGACCGGGCGGCCCTGCTACGAGGTCGAGTTCTCCGACGGCACCGTCCTCGTCGCCGACGAGCAGCACCAGTGGCTGACGGAGGTCGACGGAACCGCCGCCGTGCGGATCACCGGCGACATCGCCGCCACCGCCGACGCGGGGCACGTGGTGGCCAACACGCGGGCGTTGCAGCTGCCGCACGAGGAGCTGCCGGTGCCGCCGTACTCGCTCGGCGCCTGGCTCGGCGACGGGACCGTGGCCGCGTCGGCGGTCGATCCCGAGGTGGTCATGCGGATCGAGGCCGAGGACGACGCGGACCTCACCGCGATCGGCGACGGCGGCGAGCACCGGATCCCGCCGCGCTACCAGCGCGCGTCCGAGCCACAGCGGCGCACGCTGCTGGCCGGAGTGCTGGACACCGTCGCGGACGTCGAAGCGGACGGCACCGTGCGGGTGTCCGCGCCGAACGCCGACTTCGCCACCGACCTCGCCGAGCTGCTCGCGGGCCTGGGCTACGAGTCCCGGGTCGCCGGCGCGACGGTGACCTTCGCAACCGAGGACGACGTGTTCGGTGGGCCGCGTAAGGCGCTGCTACACAAGAAACTTCGTGGACATCACGCGGAGCGGTGCGGTGTCCGCCGGATCGTCGCCGTCCGCCGCGTCGACAGTGTCCCGGTGCGGTGCGTCGAGGTCGACAACGCCGAGCACCTGTACCTCGCCGGCCACTCCATGGTGCCGACGCACAACTCCACCATCGGCATGGATTTCATGCGCTCGTGCTCGGTCAAGCACGGCATGGCCAGCGTCCTGTTCTCACTGGAGATGAGCAAGACCGAGATCGTCATGCGTCTGCTGTCCGCGGAGGCGAAGATCAAGCTGTCGGACATGCGGTCCGGCAAGATGACCGACGACGACTGGACGCGACTGGCGCGGCGCATGAGCGAGATCAGCGAGGCCCCGCTCTACATCGACGACTCCCCCAACCTGACGATGATGGAGATCCGCGCAAAAGCACGGCGGCTCAAGCAGAAACACGACATCAAACTCGTCGTCCTCGACTACCTGCAGCTGATGACGTCCGGCAAGAAGGTCGAGTCCCGGCAGCAGGAGGTCTCCGAATTCTCGCGTAGCCTCAAGCTTCTCGCGAAGGAACTCGAGGTTCCGGTGGTCGCGATCTGTCAGCTCAACCGTGGCCCCGAGCAGCGTACCGACAAGCGTCCCCAGGTCTCCGACCTCCGTGAGTCCGGCTCCCTCGAGCAGGACGCCGACATGGTCATGCTGCTGCACCGCCCCGACGCCTTCGAACGCGACGACCCCCGCGGCGGCGAGGCCGACATCATCCTCGGCAAGCACCGAGGCGGTCCGACGGCCACGATTACCGTTGCGCACCAACTGCATTACTCACGCTTCGTCGACATGGCGCGGGGGTAGGGTAGGAACAACAGTAGTGGTAGGAGGAGTGTAGGTTCCGCATCTAGCTGGCCATTTCCGGACCTGTATGTCTCGCACTTGTCATAAATCCACGCTGGGTCGCGTTTCGGAAAGGCGCAGGCATCGAGTGCCAACCGAGTCTGGAATTCTTCCGGATTCGAAGGCAACTTCCGCGCTGCGCGGGCGATGAGCGCGACTACTCGGCACCACCGAGCGCCGAACGCTCTGCCAGACAACGGCGTGCCTGACGGGCAGTCATCGAACCGACACGGAGGACAACGAACCCGCGGCACCTGAGTGCCTACTTCTCAGGCTGGCTTGATCTCGCGCTGGTACGCAGCCCATTTCGTGCGGGCTCGATTCGTATCGAGGCAGGCCCGTTCAACTCGATGAGCAGAATCGGAATCGCCTCGTTGTGTACCCGCATGTGACGCAGTATGAGCGCGATCGCGCTGCGGACGTCTGGCTTCTCCCAGGCGGCCAAACCGACTGCTCCGAGTATCGACACCCCCTTCCGCCCGCCATCTTGACTGCTGCGAAGTTCATGCAGGCCGTTGTCAGCCCGAGGGGACTGTGTGGGAGACATCGTCGTTCACCTGAGGTGGGCTGGGCGGCCCCGGAGGTGAGGTGCCCTGGTGCATCTCACCTCCGGATCGGGTTAAGGTCGGACGAGCACCTTGAGTGCCTCGCGGGAGTCCATCAGCCGGTACGCCTCGGCGACGTCGTCGAGAGTGGTCTCGGCGTCGAAGACCTGCCCCGGATCGATCTCGCCGCTGAGCACCTGCGGGATGGCGGCCTCGATGTAGGCGCGGACCGGCGCGGGGCCGCCGTTGAGGGTGACGTTCTTGCCGAACAGTGATCCGAATCCGATCGGTGCGTCCTCGTACTGGGGTACGCCGACGCGGGAGATCACGCCGCCGGGCCGGACGACGCCATAGGCCTGCTCGTAGGCGGGCATGTGCCCGACGGCCTCGAGCACGACGTGCGAGCCCTCCCCGCCGGTGAGCTCGAGGACCTTGGCGATGCCCTCCTCCCCACGCTCGGGGACCACGTCGGTGGCGCCGAATCGGCGCCCGAGGTCGGTGCGGGCCGGGTGTCGTCCCATGAGGATGATCTTCTCGGCACCAAGCTGTTTCGCGGCGAGCACGGCGGACAAGCCGACCGCGCCGTCACCGATCACGGTGACGGTCTTGCCCGGGCCGACGTTGCCCATGTGCGCAGCGTGGTACCCGGTGAGGTAGACGTCCGACAGGGTCAGCAGCGACGGCAACAGCTTCTCGTCGACGTCGGATGGGATGGGAACGAGGGTGCCGGACGCCTGCGGGACACGGACCTTCTCCGCCTGTGCGCCGCCGACACCGTTCGCTCCGTACCAGCCGCCGTGTCGGCAGGCGGTGTGGAAGCCCTCCTTGCAGAACGGACAGGTGTTGTCGGCGAACGCGAACGGGGAGATGACCAGGTCTCCCTGCTTCAGGCCGGTCACCGCATCGCCGACTTCCTCGACGACACCGATGAATTCGTGCCCCATCGGGGACCCCTCGTCACCGGCCGGCATCGAGTGGTAGGGGTGCAGGTCGGACCCGCACACGCAGGTGAGGGTGACGCGGACGATCGCGTCGGTCGGCTCGAGGATGGTGGGGTCGGGTACCTCCTCCACCCGCACGTCACCGGCGCCGTACATGAATGTTGCTCGCATGAAGAAGGTTTCCTGTTCTGGTGGATCTGGTCAGGCTTCGGGGATGGCGAGGCCGAAGTTCTCGAGCGTGATCGCCTCGGGCTCGGGGCCGCCGCGGACACCGGTGTCGAGGGCGTCGATCGCGGCCAGCTCGGTGTCGGTGAGTACGAAGTCGGTGACGTCGAAGTTCTCGGCGATGCGGTGCGGGGTGACCGATTTGGGGATGGCGGAGCGGCCCTGCTGCAGGTGCCAGCGCAGCATCACCTGAGCGGCGGACTTGCCGTGCGCGTCGCCGATCGCGCGGAGCGTCGGGTCGTCGAGGGTGCTGCCGCTGTGGCCGTCGCGGTAGAAGGTGATGCCGCCGATCGGCGACCAGGCCTGGGTGAGGATGCCGTGCTCGGCGTCGGCGGCGAGCACGTCGGGCTGCCGGAAGTAGGGGTGCACCTCGACCTGGTTGACGGCGGGAACCACGGTGGCCACCCCGAGCAGCCGGTCGAGGTGGTCGGCCATGAAGTTGCTGACACCGATCGATCGGACCCTGCCGTCGGCGAGCAGTGTCTCGAGCGCCCGGTAGGCCTCGACGGTGAGATCGAACCGGGTCGGGAGCGGCTGGTGCAGGATCAGCAGATCGATCTGGTCCACGCCGAGCTTGCCGGCACCCTTGTCGAACGCGTGCAGGGTCGCGTCGTAGCCGTAGTCACTGATCCAGACCTTGGTCTCGATGAAGAGGTCGGAGCGGTCCAGTCCGGACCGGCGGATCGCTGCACCGACCTCACGCTCGTTGCCGTAGGCGGCGGCGGTGTCGATGTGTCGGTATCCGGTACGCAGCGCGGACTCCACCGCGGTGATCGTCTCGGCCGGGGGTGTCTGGTAGACGCCGTAGCCGAGGGCGGGCATGGTGACGCCGTTGTTCAGCGTCAGGGTGGGGACGGGATTCACAGGCATGCCTTCCACGGTAGGAACGGTGGGCGGAATCAGGGAGGGTCTGTTGTTACCTCGTTCGCGGGAAGTTCGCCGCGCGCCGGGCGTGACGAGCCCGACGGCGGCCGCGAGCGCCCCCTCCATCAGTGCCACCGAGGCAAGCATGGCCGCCGGGTACGAGTCCGTTGCGGCGAGGGCGAGGCTCGGTCCGAGTGCTCCGCCGAGTTGGTGGACCGAGTTCAGGATGCCGGGCGCGGGTGAAGTACACGACGAGGATGATCGCGAGGATCGAGGACGAGCGTGGTGAGCCGCTCGCCGTCGTGCCGCGCGGTGGCGTGCGGGTGTGGGTCATGACGTCCAGGCAAGCCCGGTTGCGCCGCTCGGGGAGTGCCGGTCGTGCCCGGTACTGCCAGTACCTCCCATGTGCGGTGCTCCGGTCGTACCGTCGAAGGCATGGATCTGAAGGCGGAGACGGGTGAGTTCCTCGCCTCGAGGCGTGCCCGGATCACACCCGACAAGGCGGGACTGCCGGCGTACGGCGGGAACCGCCGGGTGCCGGGACTGCGACGCGAGGAGGTGGCGATGCTCGCCGGGGTGAGCGTCGACTACTACACCCGGCTCGAGCGCGGCAATCTCAGCGGTGTGTCCGAGTCGGTGCTCGAGGCGTTGGCCGAGGCGTTGCAGCTCGACGAGGCGGAACGCGGCCACCTGTTCGACCTCGCGCGGGCCGCGAACGCGTCCGGGGCCGCACGGTCCCGGGCGCGCCGGAAGTCGCCGGCGACGCTGCGCCCCGCCGTGCAGCGAATCCTCGACTCGATGGAGGGGCTGCCCGCGTTCGTGCGCAACGGTCGGCTCGACGTGTTGGGGGCGAACTTGCTGGGCCGCGCGCTGTACGCGCCGATGTACGACTCGCCGGAGAGGATCGCGCACCAGCCCGTGAACACCGCGCGGTTCCACTTCCTGGACGGCGATGCGGCCCAACAGTTCTGGGGAGAGCGGTGGGAGAAGACGGCGCACGACGCCGTCGCCATCCTGCGTGCCGAGGCAGGGAAGAACCCCTACGACAAGGAGCTCATCGCACTCGTCGGGGAACTGTCCACGCGTAGTGAGGATTTCCGCCGGATGTGGGCGTCGCACGACGTGCGCTACCACCGCAGCGGAACGAAGGTCTTCCACCATCCGGCGGTGGGGCGGCTCGAACTCGCCTACGAGGCGCTGGAACTTCCCGCGGACGCAGGCCTGCAACTCAACGTCTACACCGCCGTGCCCGGGTCGCCGTCCGACGACGGACTCAAGCTCCTCACCTCGTGGGCGGCCACGACGCTGGCAGCAGCCCCGGCCACGGTCGAGTCAACCGAATCTCGAAAGGTCAACTGATGCAGAAGCTGTCGAAACCTTCCACGATCAAGAACCCGCCCGAGCAGTTCACCGGGGACGTGTGGCTCGACCCGATTGCGGTACCGCAGGACGGGGATCAGCGGATGGTTGTTGCCCGTGTGCGGTTCGCGCCGGGTGCCCGCACGGCATGGCACTCGCACGCGCGTGGACAGACACTGCATGTGACGTCGGGCATAGCCCTCGTGCAGTCCCGAGGCGGCGACGTCGTCGAGGCGCATCCTGGCGAGACGGTGTACTGCCCTCCCGGGGAGGAGCACTGGCACGGTGCCACCCCCGACGACTTCATGGAGCACCTCGCGATGCTCGAGAACGCCGATGACCCGGACACCACCACGACATGGCTCGACCACGTCACCGACAGGGAATACCTGCGCCGCTGAACGTGGGTCGGGGGCGGTGCGACACCAACGATCGAGTGGACGCGGAGGCTGCCCCGCACCTCTGGTTCCCTATGTTGTTCCGCCGCCGTCCGTCGCACTGCTCCCTGCCCTGTCCACTGGACGAGCCGGCGAGGTGGTCGATGTTGGGCTCCACGTACCCGGAAGGGCTACGAGTTCGTCGCCGATGGACGACTTGAGCCGGACGGGCGCAAGGTTCAGCAGGCGTTTGCATGCTGCCCTCACAACCGAGGTGTGGCCCGGGGGAAAGCGGCACAGAACCCGGGGCCTTCCTTCCCGTGAGGCGACCAGGTCCACGCCCGCGGGACGGTTTCGGTGACCGACTTGTCGACCCCAAGGAGTGCTTCCATATGCTTGGTGTCGCGCACGTCGTAATCGGCGTCCGTCGCGGACTGTTCCACCGATTCAGAACGCTGACCGGCGAGTGACGTGCGTCTCGTCTGGGGCTGCATCCAACCCACGGACGTGTCACACGAGCCGGAAAGGCAGAGGAGCGCAGTGAGCACACCGGAATTGGCACAGTGGAACTCCGAGGAGGCTCTTGCGGAAGCAATGATCCCGATCATCGGCGGCCTACACCGCACGCACTCGGTGACCATCCTGCTTCACAGCCGCTCCCTGGTGAACAAGTCGGTCATCAAGATCATGCGAACCCATCGTTTCGCCCGACAGATCGAAGGCGAGGAGCTGTCCGTCGAGGAGACCTTCCCCTTCCTCGAGGCACTGACACACCTCGATCTCCGGCCGTCCAAGATCGATCTCGGACTGCTGGTGATGGCGTACCGCGCCAACGGCAACGGAGCGTCGATCCCGGAGTTCGTTGCACAGAGCCTTGCCGAACTGGTCAGCACCACGCCGACGTCTCCGCAGCCGCAGGATGTGATCCTCTACGGATTCGGACGTATCGGTCGACTCGTCGCTCGGTTGCTCATCGAGAAGGCCGGCTCGGGTAACGGACTGAACCTGCGTGCCGTGGTGGTCCGAAAGGGCGGCAGTGACGACCTGACCAAGCGTGCCTCGCTGCTGCGTCGTGACTCCGTTCACGGGCAGTTCAACGGCACGATCAAGGTCGACACCGAGAACAACACCCTGATCGCCAACGGCAACGTCATCAAGTTCATCTACAGCAACGATCCGACGAGCGTCGACTACACCGAGTACGGCATCGACAACGCCATCCTGATCGACAACACCGGGATCTGGCGCGACCGCGACGGGCTGTCGAAGCACCTCCGCCCGGGTGTGGCCAAGGTGGTGCTCACCGCACCCGGCAAGGGTGACGTCCCCAACATCGTGCACGGTGTCAATCACCGCGACCTCGACCCGACCGAGAGCATCGTGTCGTGCGCATCCTGCACCACCAATGCCATCGTCCCGCCGCTGAAGGCCATGGACGACGAGTTCGGCGTCGTGCGAGGCCACGTCGAGACCGTGCACTCGTTCACCAACGACCAGAACCTGCTGGACAACTACCACAAGGCGGACCGTCGTGGTCGTTCCGCGCCGTTCAACCTGGTGCTCACCGAGACCGGCGCCGCGTCGGCGGTCGCGAAGGCGCTGCCCGAGCTGAAGGCCAAGATCACCGGCAACTCGATCCGCGTACCCACCCCGGACGTCTCCGTCGCGATCCTCAACCTTCAGCTCACCCGTGAGACCACCAAAGATGAAGTGCTCGAACATCTTCGTCAGGAATCGCTGACAGGCGCACTGAGTCGGAACCTCGACTACACCGCTGCGACCGACGCCGTGTCCAGCGACTTCATCGGATCACGCGCGGCGTGCATCATCGACGCGAACGCGGCGATCGTCGACGGCGACACCGCCATTCTCTACGTCTGGTACGACAACGAGTTCGGCTACTCGTGCCAGGTTGTGCGCACCGTCCAGTACCTCTCGGGTGTGGAGTACCCCATCTATCCCGCGACGGACTCCGCTGCCGCGGCGCCGGTCGCTGTGCCTGCCACTGCACAGTGACATCGGCCCCGCGAGGGGGCGTCTGTTCGGGTGGATGCCGTTGCGGCAACGGTATGGGACACAACTGACGCCGACAGGCGGCCGGGTGCACTCGACACCCGGCCGTCGCCGGTGAGTTGGTGATGGTGGTGGAACGGACATCCCTCGCTGCCGCCCGGTTCGATGCCGATGACGCGTCACCCACGTCCGTCCTCCATTGCGGCCGCGGCTGACCCGGATCATCTGACGGCCGTGTCGAGCACAGGCGAGGAAGACCCCCTCCCCGGAGGATCGATTGGGGGAGAGGGTCTTCCGATGGTCTGACCGTCGGCGTCCTCCGTGCGTCGGGGGTGCTACTCGGCGGTCGGCCCCCCGGTGGCGGCGGTGTCGTCGGCGAGGATGCGGTAGATCGCGCGCCGGGCCTCGGTCAGCACGTCGGCCGTGGCCTGCGCCTGCTCGGTGGTGCCGGCGAAGGCCGCCTGCCGGACTGCGCCGGTGAGCTGGTGCATCAGGCCGCGCAGTTCCTGGGCGGGGCGTCCGACGTCGGCGCGGACCTCGTCCCATGGGGTGCCCAGCTCGTCGCGGTGCTCGGTGACGTAGGTGGTGCCCGCCTCGGTGAGTCGGGCATTCTTGCGGCCGGCGACCTTCTCGATGAGGACGAGTCCCTCGTCCTCGAGCTGGGCGAGAGCGGGGTAGATCGAGCCGGGGCTCGGCTTCCACACGCCGTTGCTGCGCTCGGCGATCTGCTGGATCAGTTCGTACCCGTGCATCTCGCCCTCGGCGAGCAGCACCAGCACTGCGGTGCGCACGTCGCCGCGCCGTCCTCGGCCACCACGGCCTCGGCCGCGGCCGCGGCCGACCCGCTCGTTCTCCTGCCCGCGTCCGCCGCGGCGGCCGAGGGGGAACTCACCTCGGGTGCCGCGGTCGCACCGTGGCCCGTGGCCGCCGTGGGGACCGAAGTCTCCTCCGCGGCCGTGGCCGCCACCTCGCTCGCCTCGTCGGCCGTGGCCGCCGGCCTCGGGTCCGCCGTCCAGGCGTCCGTGCTCGCGGCCCGTCCGTCCCGGGCGGCCGCGGCGTCCTCGGCCGCTGATGTCATGTCGGTTCAAATCCTGGATGTTCTCCATGGTGGTTGTTGCCTCTCGTTGATGTTTGTGGATGTCGGTGGCGAGGTCGCTTTCCGACTCTCAGCTCTTCCGATGCCTCAACGATATATCGGCAATAGTTCGAAAGCAAGCATGACGTGGGTCACCCTGGCGTTCGCTGCGTCTCTACGACTGGGTGATTCGCTCGAGCAGCCATGAGTTGATGCCGCTGAGCGCAGTCCGGGCCATGGCCGTGGGGTGGCCGGTGAACCCGTGGGGTGCCGTGGGGTAGATCCGGAGTTCGACCTCGTTGCCTGCGGCGGAGAGCCGGCCCGCCATCGCGAGATTGTCTTCCAGCAACACGTCTTTGCTCCCGACGACCAGCAGTGCCGGGGGAAGGTCGTGGAGGTCGCCGTATACGGGGGAGATGTCCGGTGCGGTGCGATCTGCCACGTGGCCGACGTACGCCCGGATGAAGTACTCATCTGCGATCCGACGGCCGGCCGGGGTCTGCGCGCTCAAGTCATAGGTGCCGAATTGGAGTGCGGCGCCGGTGAACCCGTCGACGGCGCCTCTGTCCCTCAGCCGCAGCAGGGTTGCCAGCGCGAGTGTCGCTCCGGCCGAGCGTCCACCGATCGCCAGTCGGGAGGATCCGAAGCGGGCCTGTGCGTGTTCGATGAGCCAGAGCGCCGCCGTCTCGCAGTCGTCGGGTGCGGCCGGCCACGGGTGCTCTGGTGCCAGCCGGTAGTCGACGCTGACGACGGCGATGCGGAGAGCATCGGCGAGCTCACGGTTCCGGACATCGTCCCGCGCTGCGGAGTCCATGTAGAAGCCGCCGCCGTGGATGTCCAGGTAGACGCCCCGCGCGCGGCCGTCGGTGGGTGTGCAGATCCGTACCGGCACCCGTGCTCCCGCGGCAACGGCCACCTCCTCGATCGCCGGTGGGTCGGCGGGCGACGGCGTGGACCTCGCCGCTCGTACCTCCCGCAACTCCTCGAGAGTGCTTGGGCCGCGGCCGGCCGGCCTCGAGGCGTAGAAGTCGCGAGCCTCATCGACCTGCTCCGCAGGCACGTCGGCCGACAGCACATCCAGCGCGAACCGCACGCGTCCTCCTCATTCCGGGATGGAACGCGGGCGCTGTCGCTGCGCCGCTCTCGGCATTCTCAAACCCTCTGGCGGCAGACGATATCGGGCTCGTCGCGCGGTTGCCCGCCGGAGATTCTGTAACGGATCGTTGCTAGCGGGCGACGATGCTGGTGAATCGCAAACGAATGGGGAGGGAAATCGAATGGGTTCTGCTGTCGACACCTTGGAGTGGATCCGCGAGGGGTACTTGGCCGGTGATCCACTGCGATCGGCGCTCTTCGTCGGGGCGTCGTTCATCACGATGCCGCTACAGCTGCTCGCGACGGTGCTGGGCCGGCCCTTCTGAGCCAGCTCAGCACGGCGGACCACGTAAGCCGCTCTTCCCCGGGCCGGTTCCCGGTCGGGGAAGAGCGGCAGTCGGTTTCGGCCACTCGAATTCGCGCTCACGGAACGAGTCCCACTTCGTAGGCGAAGAATCACGGCGTGTACGCGGTGGCCTTCCGAGGTAGGGCTTGCCCATTTCCCGTTGTGGTTCGGACGCCGACGAACCCGGGTCGAGGAGTATGCGCTACTTCGGTGCCATGCGGATGGCTCCGTCGAGCCGGATGGTTTCGCCGTTGAGCATGGGGTTGTCGATGATGTGGGCGGCCAGTGCGGCGTATTCGGTGGCCTTGCCCAGACGGGAGGGGTGGGGGACCTGTTCGCCGAGTGAACGCTGGGCCTCTTCCGGCAGCCCGGCCATCATCGGGGTTTCGAAGATTCCCGGGGCGATGGTGACGACGCGGATGAGGTGGCGGGCGAACTCCCGGGCGAGGGGGAGTGTCAGGGCCGCGACACCGCCCTTGGATGCGGCGTAGGCGGGCTGGCCTATCTGGCCGTCGAACGCGGCGACGGAGGCGGTGTCGATGATGACGCCGCGTTCACCGTCGATCGGTTCGGTGGCCGAGATCTTCTCCGCGGCAAGGCGGATCACGTTGAACGTGCCGACCAGGTTGATGCGGACGACGCGCTCGAAATCCTCGAGCGGCAGTGCGCCGTTCCGGCCGAGAACCTTGCCGGGGGTGGCGACGCCGGCGCAGTTCACGGCGACCCGCAGGTCGCCCAGGCCGGCCGCGAAGTCGACGGCCTTGGCGATGTCGTCGGCGGAGGTGACGTCGGCGGCGACGAAGTGCGCGCCGTCGCCGATCTCGGCGGCGGCGTCGTGGCCGCTGGAGGTGGGGAGGTCGATCAGGACGACCTGGGCTCCGCGCGCGTGCAGTTCGCGTGCGGTGGCGTTGCCCAGGCCGGACGCGCCGCCGGTGACGATCGCGACGGCTCCGTCGATGTTCATGGTGCTCCTATGGTGTGGGTTCGTGTGCGCGCTCCCGTCACGGAGAGCGCTGTGCCCGAGGCGGTTCGGTGTCAGCGGACGTGCAGGATCAGGGCGTCGCCCTGACCGCCGCCGCCGCAGAGTGCGACGGCGCCGGTGCCACCGCCGCGGCGGCGGAGTTCGAGCGCGAGGTGCAGGGCGATGCGGGCGCCGGACATGCCGAGCGGATGACCGAGCGCGATCGCGCCGCCGTTGACGTTGACGCGCTGCGGGTCGAGTCCGAGCTCGCGGGCGGAGGCGACGCCGACCGCGGCGAACGCCTCGTTGATCTCGACGAGATCGAGGTCGGTCGGGGCGATGCCCTCCCGCTGGCACGCCTTCGCGATGGCGCGGGACGGCTGCGACTGCAGTGTCGAGTCGGGCCCGGCGACCACGCCGTGGGCGCCGATCTCGGCGATCCAGCTCAGCCCGAGCTCCTCGGCCTTGGCCTTGCTCATCACGACGACCGCGGCCGCGCCGTCGGAGATCTGCGAGGCCGATCCGGCGGTCACGGTGCCGTCCTTCGCGAACGCGGGCGGCAGCTTCGACAGGGTCTCGGTGGTGGTGTCGGGGCGGATGCCCTCGTCGGTGGTGAACAGGATCGGGTCGGCTGTGCCATGGCCCGCCCGCCCGCTTCGCCCTGCGCGCTGCGGAATCTCCACGGGCACGACCTCGTCGTCGAACAGGCCGTCCTTCCACGCGCGGGCGGCGTTCTGGTGCGAGGCCGCGGAGAAGGCGTCCTGCTCCTCGCGGGAGACCGCCCGCTCGTCGATGTTGGCGTACTCGGTGAGGTTGCCCATGCCCTGATCGGTGAAGATGTCGTGGAGTCCGTCGAACGCCATGTGATCGCGCATCGTGACGTCGCCGTACTTGAACCCGGTGCGGCTCTTCTCGAGCAGGTGCGGTGCCTGGCTCATCGATTCCTGGCCGCCGGCGACGACGACGTCGAACTCGCCGGCGCGGATCAACTGGTCGGCCATCGCGATCGCGGTGACACCGGACAGGCAGACCTTGTTGATGGTCAGGGCCGGAACATCCATCGGGATGCCGGCTTTGACTGCGGCCTGCCGGGCGGGGATCTGCCCGGCGCCGGCGGTGAGGACCTGGCCCATGATGACGTAGTCGACCTGATCCGGGGACACGCCGGCCTTGTCGAGTGCGCCCTTGATGGCGATGCCGCCGAGGTCGGCGCCGGAGAAGTCCTTCAACGATCCCAGGAGGCGACCCATCGGGGTGCGGGCGCCGGCAACGATCACGGAGGTGGGCATGGGTCTCTTTCGGTGTGGGGAGAGGTCAGCCGGCGAGGTGGCGGCTGATCACGAGGCGCTGAATCTGGTTGGTGCCCTCGAAGATCTGGGTGATCTTCGCTTCGCGCATGTACCGCTCGACGCGGAAGTCGCGGGTGTAGCCGTAGCCGCCGAGCACCTGGACGGCGTCGGTGGTCACCTTCATCGCGGCGTCGGTGGCGACGAGTTTGGCGACCGAGGCGTTGCGGGAGTAGGGCAGTCCGGCGTCGCGCCTGCGGGCAGCGTCGAGGTACGTGGCCCGGGCCGAGTCGACGGCGGCGGCCATGTCGGCGAGCAGGAATCCGAGGCCCTGATGGTCGATGATCTTGCGGCCGAACGTCGCCCGCTCCCGGGCGTAGGCGACCGCCTCGTCGAGGGCGGCCTGGGCGAGCCCGACCGCGACGGCGGCGATGCCGAGGCGACCGGAATCGAGCGCGCTGAACGCGATCTGCAGACCCTGGCCCTCGGCGCCGATGCGCCGCTCGGTGGGCACGAAGGCGTCGTCGTAGTGGGCGGAGGTGGTGGGCACCGCGTGCAGGCCCATCTTCTCCTCGGGCTTGCCGAAGCTCAGCCCCTCGGTGCCCTTCGGGACCAGGAAACACGAGATGCCCTTCGAACCCTCACCGGTGCGGGCGAACAGGTTGTAGAAGTCGGCGATCCCACCGTGGGTGATCCACGCCTTGGCGCCGTTGACCCGGTATCCGCCGTCGGTCGCGGTGGCCTTGCACGCGAGGGCCGCGGCGTCGGATCCGGCCTGCGGCTCGGAGAGGCTGTAGGCGCCGATCGTGTTGCCGCCGAGCATCTCCGGAAGCCACTGCTGCTTCTGCTCGTCGGTGCCGAACGCCATCAATGGATGGCAGGCCAGGCTGTGGACGCTGACCGCCACCGCGACCGAGGCCCAGCGGGCGGCGATCTCCTCGAGCACCTGCAGGTACACCTCGTAGGGCTGGCCCCCGCCGCCCCACTCCTCCGGGTACGGCAGGCTCAGCAGTCCCGCCTCGCCGAGCGTCGCAAACACGCCCTCGGGGTAGGTCTCGGTCTTCTCGTGCTCGTCGACGATCGGTGTCAGGACCTTGTCGGCGACGTCGCGGGTGAGCTGGATCAGATCCCGCGCCTCGTCGGTGGGCAGCAGGCGGTCGACGGCCACGGCTTCTCCTCGCAGATCACACGGAAGGTAGTACTGAATTACGGAGCACAGTACTGTTCACTCGAGAGTACTGCAAGCGGTCCGGCAGTACTATCCACCGTATGGAGACCCGTTCGTCCTTCGCGACCGCCCGACGCACAGAACTGTTCGACGCCCTGGTCGAGCTGTTTCTCGCCGAGGGCTTCGCGCATCTGACGCTCGACGCGATCGCGGCCCGGCTCAAGTGCTCGAAGTCCACCCTCTACACCCTGGCCGGGAGCAAGGAACAGCTGGTCACCGCCGCGACGGTGCACTTCTTCAAGCGTGCGACCGAGCGTGTCGAGGCGAGTGTCTCCGCGACTACCGGCCCGCGCGACCGCATCGCCGCGTACCTGACCGCGGTCGGCGAGGCCCTCGCGGACGCGTCGGACCAGTACATGGCCGATCTGGACGCGCTCACCCCCGCCCGCGAGGTGTACGAACGCAACACCCGCATCGCGGCCCGCCGTGTGCACGAGCTGATCAGCGACGGCGTCGCGACCGGCGATTTCCGGCGGGTGCACGCCGCATTCGCCGCGGACCTCGCCGCGACGATGATGGTGCGGATCCAGCAGGGTGGCGTCCGCGCCGACACCGGACTCGACGACGCGAGCGCCTACCGCGAACTCGCCTCCATCCTCACCGCCGGTGTCAGCGCCTGACCGACCGGGAGCTGCGCGAGTCGCCGGGGCCGGACGCCGTCATATCTTCGACGAGCCCACGCCGACCGCCGGTGCGATGGCGTCCCGACCTCCCGGGCGAAGGCGACCGACCCGTGCCGATTCGGCGAGGACAGCCGCCAGAACTCTGCCGGAAGCGGTGGGCGATCGCGTCGAGGCTCTCGCCCCTGCGGACGCCACGGTCGAGGCATTCCCACAACGTCATCGCGTCGCGGGTGCTGGTCGGCATTCCCTGGCCGTAGATCGGGTTGAAGCTGCACAGACCGTCGCCGAGCACGATCAGTCCACCCGGGAAGCGGTGCATCCGTTCGTAATACCGGCGGGTGTTGGCGCGGAACCTCCATCGGGGCATGGGCGCGCGTCACCGGATATCTACGATGTGCAGGTGGCGCGGACGACACGGGACGCAACCCTCCCTCAGGTGGTGACCTATGACGGACTGCCCGGGTCCGCGGGCGGTGCGCACTCGCTTCGCGCCAAGCGTCCTCACGAGGCATTCCGGCGTCTGCAGGGTTTCGTCGATGCATGCACAGAACCGGTGTCGTCGCCATCGTGGGCGTTCGAGATCGCTGCAGGCGGAGCGCCCGGGTTGACCGAGCAGCTGGTGGCGGCCGCCACCGAGCGCTTCGGCGGACCCCGCTACCGCGCCCGAACCCACTCGGAGTGGAACGTTCCACCCGAATCCGTGAACCACGCGCTCGATGCGCTCGTCGTCGTCGGGCCCGACGCGGTCACGACCCACGGGCGTTCCCTGGCCGCGCTGACCTACCGCACGCCCGTGCGCCTCGTCGACCCGGACGCCAGCGCCCCGTATCCCGACATCACCCCCGACACGTTCGGGGGTTTCGCCGTGGACGGGTACGGACGGCTGCTGGGCAGCTCGGGCATCCGCGCAACCCTCGGCACCGCGGATTCCTCGCTCTCCCTGTGGCTCAACCTGCCCGCCGACGAACGGCTCTCGCCAGGTGCTCGCCATCTGCAGGACCATCTCCCGTTCCGGCTGTCCGCGAAACACTGGCGCCTGTGGCGCCCCACCCAAAGCGGCGACTCGTACCGCGCCACCAGGATTCCCTCGCCCGTGCACGATCGGGCCTGAACCACCGACACATCCGACGTGGGGTCCTGCCCGCCCGTTGCATTCGCCGTTGTGAGCGGTTGCGGCCGGCGCCGAGATGGCGCCTGGCATTCGGCCGATCGGCCGGTGCTCGGCGGCTACGCTGGCATACGGCAGGGTCGGGGCGGATCCCACGGTGGGAGGGCAGCCATGCACCGGACAGCTATTCCTCGTCTGCTCGTCGCCGGAGCCGTTGCGTTCGGGTCCGTCCTGGGTCCGTCCGTCGGCCTGGCCGCCGCGTCGGCGAACCCACCTCCGGGCCCACCGGCATCGACGACGGCCTTTCAGATCCCGGTCACGTTCCTCTCCGGCTGCGGCGTCGGGTTCAGGTGCTACGTTCCGCCGCTGGTGTCCCTGACCCCGTCGGCGACGACAGGTCCGCCGGGTGAGGTGACCTTTCGGCTGGCGCGCCCGACGACGTACGTGATCGACTCGTACGACTGCATCGGCGTGACCGTGAACTGGCGGAACCTGACGACCGGGGCCACCGGCACCGCCGAGGTCCGACGCGTCCCGCTCGACTACCGCGGCCCGATCGCGCCAGACGACTGGTGTCGGTACACCCCGGCGACGGTGTCCACCGGCGGCGGCGTGGTCGTCGCGACCGCGTCCTCCTACCGGACCGGGGACCACGTCCCCGTCAGCCCGGGGGCCGCCGTCTTCCAGGTCCCCTAGGTTCAGGTCTCCACAGACCGGTCAGTGCGCCGCGTCCTTCTTCTTCCGCTTCGGAATCAGGTGCATGACCAGCACGACGATCGCGCCGACGACGAGTCCGACGAGGGCGGACGCCACGGTCCCCGCGGTCCAGGACAGCACGCCGCCGAAGCCGCCGTGCACGAGATCGCCGAACCAGTGCTCGAGGTCGTGGAGGCGATCGGCCGGCCAGTGGAATCCGGCCTCGCCGACGTTGACGATGAGGATGTGGCCGCCGACCCACAGCATCGCGGCGATACCGACGACGGTGAGCGTCGCCATCACCTTCGGCATCGCGGCGACGAGGCCGCGACCGATCCGCTGACTGAACGTCGACTTGCGCTGCGCGAGCGCGAGGCCGACGTCGTCCATCTTCACGATCAGGGCGACGACGCCGTACACCAGGATGGTGATGAGGATCGCGACGACGATGAGCACCAACAGGCGGGTGAGGAACGGTTCGTCCTCGACCGACGACAGGGAGATCACCATGATCTCGGCGGACAGGATCAGGTCGGTGCGGATCGCGCCGCTGACCATCGTCTTCTCGTGCTCGGGCCCGCCCTGCGCCTCGGCCGTGCCCTCGTCCTCGTGATGACCGCCGGTGAGTGCCTCGTAGACCTTCTCGGCGCCCTCGTAGCACAGGAACGTGCCGCCGGCGATCAGCAGGTACGGCAGGGCCTGGGGAAGGAACTGGCTCAGGAGCATCGCCACCGGCAGGATGATCAGCAGCTTGTTGCGGATCGACCCGATCGCGATCTTGCGGATGATGGGCAGTTCGCGTTGGGGGGAGAAGCCGTGCACGTAGCGGGGCGTGACGGCGGTGTCGTCGACGACCACGCCCGCTGCCTTGACGCTGGCCTTGCCGGCCGCCGCTCCGATGTCGTCGAGCGACGCCGCGGCCGCTTTCGCGATCGCTGCGACGTCGTCCAACAGGGCGACGAGACCACCAGCCACGGGAACCTCCCAGTTCGGATGTGCAGAGCCGGTCGAAACCACACGGTCGCGGGCCGACACCGAACGGTACCGAACCTGTGGACACCGCTGCCCGGCCGACCAGTCAGCGAGGTGCGGGCGCGTCGGGGAGCGGCAACCACACCGGCTCCGCCGACAACCAGACCGGCTCCGCCGGGATCCGTTCCAGCACGCCGCCCGCGAAGACGTCGTACAGCGGAAGCTGCTCGGCGTGCACGTACCCGATGTGGCAGTCGCACACGTCCAGTGGACAGGGCCGCGGCCGCAATGCCTGCTCGAAGGTGCCGTCGTAGAGGTTGCCGATCTCCTCGGGGACGAAATGGCAGCGCCGGACGGCGCCGGCGCCGTCGACGGACACCACCGAGTCCCCGGTACGGCACGCACGCCCGCGCGTCCGGTGCGGATGCCGGCTGAACTCGAAGAGCGGGTCGATCCCGGCCCAGTCGGCCGCGTCGGCGTCGGTGTATTCGTGTCCCTCGGCGGCGTTGACCCACAGGTAGACCGAATCGGGCAGGTCGGCGCGCAGCCGACGGGCGGCCGCCAGATGTTCCGGCAGTCCCACGACACCGACACTGAACCGCACGCCGAGCGCGGTGAGCTCGGTGGTCTTCGCGAGGAACCGGTCGTGCGGGGTCTGCCCGGGGTGATACGTGCACCACAGCGCGACCGCGTCGCGGTCGGCGTCGGCGAGCCAGCCGGTGCGGCAGCTGAGGTTGGTCTGGATCGCCACCCGGCGAACGTGCGGCAGCCGGGACAGTTCCACCAACGCCCGCCGGTACCAGGACCGGACCAGGCCCTCGCCCCACGGGGTGAACAGGATCGACAGCTCTCGGTCCTGGCCTGCCACCCACGCGCAGAAGCGCTCCAGCGCGGCGCGGTCGGCTCGCAACTGCTCGGGGGTGTCCCGACGTTTGGCGAACGGGCAGTACGGACAGTCGTAGTCGCACGAGGCCAGGGGACCCCGGTACAGGAGGGTCAGCACCGTCAGCGGCCCTCGTACTCGGCCATCGCGGCCCGCACCTGCGGGGAGAACAACTCCGGCCCGAGGGCGTCGGAGTACGCCAGGCCCAGTGGGGTCAGCCGGAGCCGGTCCCCGTCGGCGTCGAGCCATCCACGGTCGAGCCACCGGTGCAGCTCGGCGCCGAAATGCTCGTGCGGATCGGACCCGAATCGGGAGCGGTAGTCCGCCAACGGCATTCCCGAGACCTGCAGTACCGACTGCAGCAGGTGCCGTCGTCGGGACTCGTCCTCGGTCATCGTGTGGCCCACCACGGCGCGGCGGAAGTTGTCGACGGTGCCCGATACGTAGTCGTCGATGATGGCCCTCACCTCGTGCGCACCGACCGCGTAGTCGAACGAGTAGTGCAGCGCTCTCGTATATGACCTTGCGCCACAGCCGAGTCCGATCATGCCGTCGGTCTGGCAGGCGTAGTCGTTCGGACCGAGATCCGGTGCGTCGGCGCGCCGGAACATGCGCATCGACTCCTGGACGTAGCCCGCCGAGAGCAGGTGGTCGCGGCCGCGGCGGTAGAGGTCCAGGCGGTGGGCGTCCCAGTCCGGGTCCGGGCCGCCGCCGCGGCGCGCCAGTCCGGTCAGCGGTCGCACGTAGAGCGGGTACAGGTACAACTCCTCCGGACGCCAGGCCAGCGCGGCATCGAGGGAGGCGGCCCAGGATTCTGGTGTCTGGCCGTCGATCCCGTAGATCAGATCGATGTTCAGGACCGCGATCGCGGCGTCCCGGACCCGCTGCAGGGCAGCGTCGACGTCTGCGCGGCGTTGCGGGCGGACCGCCGCCCGAGCCTCGGTGTCGTCGAAGCTCTGCACGCCGAGGCTGAGCCGGGTGACACCGCGCTCGGCGAGCACCGCGAGCCGGTCGGTGGTGGCCGTCGACGGCGACGCCTCCACCGACAGCGGGATCGCCCGCAGGTCGGCGCCCATGCCTTCGGCGATGTCGCACAGCCGGTCCAGCTCCCCCGCGGTCAGGTAGGTGGGGGTTCCGCCGCCGAACGCCGCGGTCGCGAACTGCGCCTGCGGTGCCAGGGCCTCGCGCACCGCCTCGGCCTGTCGCTCCAGAGCGTCGAGGTATCGGGTGGTCAGCTCGTCCGGTGCGCCGACTCGGGTGAAGAGGTTGCAGAAGCCGCAGCGCACCTCGCAGAACGGCACGTGCAGGTACAGCGACAGCGCGTCCTGAGGTTCGTTCGCCCACAGTTCGGTCAGGGCCGGGCGCGGGTGCAGCGGCCGGTACGCCGTCTTGTGCGGGTACGCGTACACGTAGTTCTGGTACGGCGGAAGGTAATCCGCGGTGACGGTGTCCGGCGACACCGGAAGGGGCAGGTCGACGGCGGTCATCTCGGTCCCTCGAGGAAGAAGTGGGCGTAGGGCACCGTCCACACCACGGGGTGTCCCAGGCGATGCCCCGTGTATCCGTCCTCGCCGTACGTGGTGCCGTGGTCGGCGCACACGATCGCGAAGCAGCGGCGCCGGCTCGACACGGCGGCGAACAGCCGTCCGATGTGCCGATCCACGTACTCCAGCGCGGCCGCGTGCGTTGCCCGGGTGTCCCCGTGCTCCGGAGTGGCTCCCTCGCTGAAGAACCAATTCGGTTGGTGCAGAGCGGATACGTTGACGAAAAGGAACAGTCGACGGTCGGCGGGAAGCCGGTCCACGACCCGCGCGGCCAGATCCACCTGCGCCTCGAACGACGTGGGTGACGTCACCCCGAGTTCGGGAGACCAGTGCGCCTCGTCGAACAGGTCGGGCAGCACCGAACCCAGCGCACCCCGGCGGTTGAAGAAGCCGACACCGCCGATGCAGACGGTGTGGTAGCCGGCCGCCGCGAGACCTTCGACCAGGTTCGATTCGGCGAACACGAAGGTCCCGGCGGCAGTGGACTCGCTCCCGCCGAATTCCGCCGCGAACAGGCGCGGGTGCGGCCCCTGTCCCACCGGAGTGGGGAGGAATCCCGCGAACATCGCCTGGTGCGAGGCGTAGGTGAAGCTGCCGGGGGCATGGCGCTGCTCCCACCGGCCGCCGGGCAGATGCCGTGCCAGGTTCGGGATCCGCCCCGCGGCCGCGAGCTCGCAGGCCACGTCGTAGCGCAGGGTGTCCAGCGTGATCAGCAGGATGTCGTCCGAGCCGACGACGGCGTTCATGTCGGGCTGCGGCGCAGTCGATTCCGGGTGTGCGGCGATCACCGTGTCAGGCTGCGGCATCATCGGCCCATCCTTCGATCGCGGCCAGTTGCGCCCCGTACGTGTCGAGGCCGTCGGCGCGACCCGGGAGCCCGCTCAGGCCCGGGAGCAGGTCACCGAAGGCGTTGACCTCACCCACCGCCGCCCCGCGCCAGTCCGCGGAGGGCAGTAGGTCCACCCCCACACACAGGGTGCGCGGGAACCGGGCGGCGGCGCGTTCCGCGACGCCGAGTGCCTGTTCCCAGCCGAACCCCGACGAGTCGAAACCCGCTCTCGCGGAATCCAGGTCGCCGCGCTGCCCGCCCAGGTGCAGATTGGTCATCGGGTGCGCGCTGGTGCGGAGCACCGCGTGTGTGGCGCGCCCGGCCACGACCACTATTCGCAGGTCCGCGGCGCGGCCCCGCAGCGACGGTTTCGGCAGCCACGCCTCGATGTGCAGGTTTTCCCCGGCCAGAGCGTCCACGAGGGCGCCGACCTCGGCCTCTCCACTGAGTCGGCGCACGCGCAGGGAGTTGTAGACCCCGTCCGCGGCGATCTCCACGCTGCTGCGGGCCTGCACCCGGCCACCGGATGCGGTCTCCACCGCGACCACCCCGGCCGCGGACGATCCGTGCGCGGGTTTGACGAAGAATCGCCGCAGCCCGGCGGCCGCGGCCGACTCCCGCACCTCCGGCCAGCTCCGCGGGGACGGCGCGGCGCCGCCCGAGGTGGGGGAAATCGGCACCGGGACATCGCCGTCCGCGAGGACGGCGTGGCACCGCCGCTTGTCGAACAGCACGGCCAGATCATCCGGATCGGTCAGCGGTCGCCCGCCACGCAGGGTTCCGACCGCGGCGAGCAGCGACGCGTACCACCGGGGGCCGTCGGCGATGCGAGTCGGGTCGCCGGGTCCGCGGAGCAGTGCGTCCACGTCCGGATCCTCGCCGGGCGAGTCGAGTCGCACCAACTCGTCGGGGTCGAACCGAGCCCCGCCCTCGCCGAGCACCTCACGCCAGGGCACCACCCGCGGGGTCGGCATGCCGCCGCGGGCCGCGGCGTCCAGCAGCATCGTGACGCGACGGTTGTCCGGGTTGCCCACGACCGCCAGGCGTGGACCGCTCATTCGCCGACCGCGACCGACCGGTAGATCGTTCCGTCGTACTCGTCCTCGTCGGCGTTCCCGGCGTCGAGATCCAGCCGCACGCCCGACGGCTCGAGTGCCGCCCGCAGGCGGTCCCGCATGCCGTCGCTCAGGTAGTTGTGATGCAGGTCGAGCGATTCGAGGTGGGTGAGCGACTGTCCGCCGAGCAGCGCCTCGGCACCCGCGTCCAGCAGCACACCCTTGGACAGATCCAGGGTGCGCAGCCGCGGGACGATCGGCGCGGTGGCCACCGCCGCCGCAATCGCGTCCTGCTCGTCACTGTTGGAGAGCGCGAGACGGGTCAACCTCGGGAGCTTCTCGCCGGCGAGGATCGGGGCGAGGTCCTCGGCGGTGGCGTCGGCCCCGTACTCCTCTGTCCCCAGCCACAATTCCAGGTCGGTCAGGGCCGGCAGGTCCGAGGCCGCCACCGCTCGGACCACGTCGGCGGGCAGGCCGCCCGACTCGACCGTCAGGCTGCGCAGGTTCTCGTGCCGGACCGGGCTCAGCGCCAGTTGCGTGCCGCCGCGCACGCCCAGGCGCTCCAGCCGGGGAAACGCGGTCAGGAGGGCGGTGACGTCCGACTGCACGATCCACGAGATCTCGCAGTCCTCGCCGGTCATGTCGCCGATGAACAGGGCCCGCAGCGAGGGGAGTTCGGCGGCCGCGGCGACGAGAGCAGCGACGACGTCGGCCGAACTGCTGTCGTAGGGGTCGGACCAGCCGCCGACGACGATGGCCTGCACGCTGGACGGATCGACCGCGGCCCGGAACTTCGCGAACGCCTCCGGCCACTCGAGGGGCGCCTCATAGGTGGGAACGGAGATCCGCCAGGCGACCGGGCCCGCGGTGGGGATGGTCGGGGCGGTGTCGATGGGGAACTCGACGACCGGAAGGCCGTGGAACTCGTTCTGCAGCTCGCTGATCACCGGGGCGCTCCTGGTCTCGGGTGGGTTCGACGGGCATTATGCCCGACTTCGGAGGATCGAGATGAACCCCCGTCGGGGTAACCCGGCAGGGGGCCGAAACTCACATCTGGGGTGTCAATCAACGCGCACAGCCTCTGAAACCCGTAGTCGCGCAAGTCGACAACGAGCTGCTAGTCGTCATCCTTCTCCTCCACGACAACGTCGTCGACGACGAGATCCTCGTCGAGCTGGGTCCGGATCCAGCTGTCCGGGAACTGCTTCGGCGCGACGAAGGAGAGCAGGACCGCGTCGTGGAAAACGGCCACGGACTTCAGGGCCAGGTCATCGCGCAGGTCGGTTGCCTCGATCACGCCCCGATCGCCGACGGTGTCCTCGATCTCGCCGGCGACCGCGTCGACAAGCTCCGCCCATCGCGCGGGCGTGATCGTGAGGACTCGTTCGACCCCGGCGAGGAGCACACCGGTGTCGAAGCCCGACCTGTCGTCGAGTTCGGGATCGACGTTCACGGTGACGTCGCTTCCGGCGGCGTGCATCCGTGCGGTGCCGACGACGATCCCGTCGTCGGCAAACGGCGCCGTCAGCAGCCCGCGCTTGTCAATCTCGTTTCTGATCAGGTCGATTGGATCCATCCGGGCCAGGCCTCTCCGTTGCGGATTCACCGTCGTCTGCACCGTAGTGACTGTGTCCGACAGCATCGAGAGCGGGCGCCAGGGGCGCGAGCGCGGCGCGGAGCCGGTCGGGTAGCCCGCCCGACACCTGGACCAGGCCGGTGGCGGTGGGTTGCAGCCACTCCTCGAGTGCGATGCGCACGGCGGCCGCCACGCCGGCGGCGAGTACCCGGGCGGTGCGAGCGTCGACGCCGTCGAGTCGGGCGGTGATGGCGTCGGTGAGTGGTTGTTCGATGGCGCCGGTGGTGCCGAGGAACACTTCGCGCAGGGCCGGTCGGGTGGTGATCAGTAGAAGTGCGTCGCGACGCGGGTCGCCTGGATCGCTGTACTGCTCGACGACGGCGTGGGTGACGGCTTCGGAGAGTCGGACATGTGGAGGCTGTGCCGCAACTGTTTTCGCGACCCGTGCTTCTCGTTCGGCGGTGACTGCGGCGACGATCGCGTGCTCGCGACTGGGGAAGTAGTTGTTGTAGGTCCTGGGCGAGACGCCGGCGGCCGCGGCGATGTCCTCGACATGCACGTTGTCCGGCCCGTTTTCGAGGGCCAGTTTCAGCGCCGATTCGCGCAGGGCGCGATGGGTGGCTTGCTTCTTCCGCTCGCGCAACCCGGGTCGTTTCGTCGTCACGAGGCCATCATGCCAAACAAAATATGCGCGAGCGCAATATTGCGTGCACGCAGGTGTTTGCCTTAGTGTCCCCCGAATCGACGAATCGACGAATCGACCAAGGGGGTCGCGCAGATGCGAGGCAAGGGCATGACGTACGACACCGGCTTCGTCCGCAGGGGCAGCCCGTCACGTGAGGAGTTCGATCCCGAGGTCGTTCGGCGCGAACTCGCCATCATCCGCGACGACCTGCACTGCACCGCGGTCCAGATCACCGGCGGTGATCCCGGCAGGCTCGAGTTCGCCGCCCGGTGTGCCGCCGAGTTGGGGCTGGAGGTCTGGTTCTCGCCCTACCCACTGGAACTGACCCCCGACGAGATCGTGGCGCTGTTCGCCGACTGCGCCGAGCGGGCGGAACTCATCCGCCGCGAGGGCGCCGAGGTCGTGTTCGTCGCAGGTGTCGAGCTGACGATCATGAACCGAGGATTCGTCCCGGGCGAGAGCACGTCGGAGCGGCTCGAGGTCCTGCTGGGCGACCCCGACGCTCGACTCGAACGGTTCGCCGACGTGAGTACCAGGCTCAACGACTTCTTCGGTGAAGCCCTGCCGGTGGTGCGCGAGCGCTTCCGGGGCAGGGTCACGTACGCCTGCATACCGTTCGAACGGGTCGACTGGACGCCATTCGACTACCTGACGATCGAGTTGATCCGGTCAGCCGAGGTGGCCGACCGGTTCCGGGAGGGGGTACGCACGCTGGTTGCGCAGGGAAAGCCGGTGGCCGTCACCGGTTTCGGTACGGCAACGTGGCTCGGTGCCGGCGACGTCGCGCCGCGCAGCATGGAGATCGCCCTGCTCGACGAGGACGGTGGGCCGATCCGGTTGAACGGGGAGTACACCCGAGACGAGGACGGCCAGGCCGCCTACCTGTGCGATCTGCTGGAGATCTTCGACTCCGAGGGGGTCGACAGCGCGTTCGTGTTCCTCTTCGCGCTCCACAACTACCCGCACCGCCCCGACGGTGACCCGCGTGACGACCTGGACCTCGCCAGCTTCGGCATCGTCAAGGTCCTCGATGGCCGGCGCGGCCGGACCTACCCCGACATGGCGTGGGAGCCCAAGGCGGCGTTCGCGGCCGTGGCCGAGCACTACCGGCAGTGACGCCGTCCGCGGCTATCTCCAGATGGCGATGTGGTCCAGCCACGACACCATCAGGCTGCCGGCGGCACCCGAGACGTGAACCTGCCGGGGGTCGACGCCGTCCGGTAGCGGAAGCGACCACATGATCGTCCCGTCGCTCGCGCGGATCGAGTGAGTGCCCGTGTAGTCGCCGAACACGAAGTACTCGCCGTCCGTCGCCCCGCCGCGGATCCAGTAGGCGTCCTCCCACGGCGTTTGCCACAACTGATCCCCGGACGCCAGGTCGAGGCCCGTGATCGTCTTCGACACCGGGGAGGTGACCACCGCGGTACCGCCGACGACCGCGGCCAGCGCGGTGTCCCTCCCCGCGGATTCCTCCTTCACCAGAGCCGAACTGCGCCAGAGTTCGTCGCCGGTCGCGGGATCGTATGCGCCGTCACCGAGGAACATCGGCGGTGTCACCGACGGCTTGCTCGGGTACATCTGCGGGGAGTACGCGGGGATCGGGACCGCGCGGACGAGCGAGCCGTCGGCTGCGAGGAGGTCCTGCGTGCCGACCGACCCGGACCGTGCGCCACGGGCGGCGAGATACAGGCCGTCCCCGACCGGCTGGAGTGAATCGCCGGCGAACGTGAACCGCTCGGCCCCGGACGCAAGGTCGAAGACCGTGTAGACGTACTGAGGATCTCCCGGGCCCCGTTCCTGCGTGATGATCGCGCCGGTGGCCGGTACCGCGTACACCGATGCGTTCTCACCGAGATCGTCGAAGGTGCGCCGGAAGTTCGCAGTGAGGTTGGTGACGGTACCGCTGGTCAGTACCGGCTTGGCGGATGCACCGTCGGTCACGGACCCCGAAACGTAGACGGTGTCGCCCACCACTTGGGCGCCGTTCAGATCGAAGTCGGTCCCGAGCTCGGCAAGCAGGGTTCCTGAGGTGGTGTCCACGAATGCGATCCGGCGCCGCTCCCAACAGGCGATGACCGGCGCCTCGACCTTCTGGGTGCACTGGCTGACATCGCCCACTCGCGTCTTCCACGCGGGTGATCCATCGGCGGGGCGGACTCCCACGAGGGTGATCGCACCGACCGGGCGGCCGGACTGCCCCGCGACCTCGGGAAGCGGGTAGGCGGTCGCAGCGATCAGAATGCCGCCGGCGTCGAGGAGTCCGCCGTAACCGTAGTGGGAATCGAGCTGGTACGGCATCTGCAGCAGGACGTCTCCGGGGTTGTCGGTGAGCCGTCCGACGTCGAGTGTCCACGCGTGTTGCGGTGGGTCACCGAGGGGAGTGTCGATCACGTCGTGCTCGATATCGGCGCGCGGCGCGTTCTCGACCGGGGAGCGGTCCGAGAGCAGGCCGGTGACGATCGCCCCGACGGCAACGACGAGCGTGAGACCGAGCGTGACGAGTTTCCAGTGTTCCCTCACTGCTGAGCTCATCGACCGACGGTAGCCGACGACGGGGTGCCCGCCGTCCGCGGATGCGGCGGCGGAAAAGTGATTCGCTGCAACCAGCGTTGGGTGTTCTCGGTATCGGTGAACGAGTAGGTGTTGACACACCCCGCTCGGTGGGCGTTTGAATGGGGTATGTGCAGGTGGATGGCGTACTCCGGCGATCCGATTCTCGTCGAGGACCTGCTCTTCCGGCCGGTCCATTCGCTCATCGACCAGAGCCTGCACTCGCAGATGGGGGCGACGACCACGAACGGTGACGGGTTCGGGATCGGCTGGTATGGGGAGGGCGCCAGGCCTGCGGTGTTCAAGTGTGTCGAGCCGGCGTGGAACGAACGCAATCTCAAGGAGATCTCTCACCAGATCCGGACGCCGCTGCTGTTCGCCCACGTGCGGGCGTCGACGGGATCCGCCGTGCAGCGCAGCAACTGCCATCCCTTCCGCCGTGACAACTGGTTGTGGATGCACAACGGGGAACTGCGGGGCTTCGCCGAGATGAAGCGGGACCTGGCGATGGCCGTGGACCCCGTGCTCTTCCCCGCGATCGAAGGGTCGACCGACTCCGAGATGCTGTTCTTCCTCGCGCTGACGTTCGGCCTCACCGACGATCCGTTCTCCGCGGTCGCTCGCGCTGTCGGATACGTCGAGGATGTCGGGGCCCGGTGCGGCGTCGAGGACCCGGTGCAGGCGACGATCGCCACCACGGACGGTGTCTCCGTGTGGGTGTTCCGGTACTCGACCGAGCAGCGGACGCGGTCGCTGTTCTACTCCACCGCGATCGAGAAGGTCCGAGCTCTCCACCCGGAGGTGGAGGTGTTGCGCCACTACGGCGACGACACCCGGTTCGTGGTGTCCGAACCGCTCCGCGACCTCGAAGGCCTGTGGCAGGAGGTGCCGGAGGCGCACGCCGGGGTCATCCGGTCCGGCCGCGACGAGTTCCGGCCGTTTCAGCCCGTGGCACCCGCCCGCTGAGCGGCTGCTGCGGTCAGCTTGACGACGTGAGGCATTCGGGCCGGGTTCGGCGACATCGCCGCCCGGTCACTCCGTCTGCCGTGGAAAAACGGTGTGCGGGAAAGGAGTGTGTGGGAGCATCCCGTGACGAAATCGGAGGGGTGACCCATGGGCCGCACGATCATTCGAAAGGCGGGCATCGTCGCGACCACGCTGGTCGCGGCCACCGCGCTGAGCGGCTGCCTGGCCCCCGACACCCCTCCCGGCTGGTCCAGCTACACGATCGAGAAGGGCGCGCACACCGCGGTGGTGGGCCGCCCGGCCGGCGTGTCCGGGCCCCTGGCGGGATGGGTGAGCCCCGGCGGGGCGTCGCGCACCTACGACTTCATCCTGACCACCACCGCGGAGTACGTCCTCACCTCGCCGACCCAGCCCGAGGACCAGTTCGACTGGAACAAGCTGCCCGGCTTCTCGGACTGCGGTGACATCGATCTGGCGCGCAACGGCGCCATGTTCGGCTGGCGGTGGCGCACCGACACGTCGCCGCGGGTACTCGAACTCGTGCCCTACGCCAACGCCGACGGCGTGCATCAGTACCCGGACGTCGCGCTGGTGACCCTCTCCCACGACGACCTCGCGGCCGACGAGCCCCTGCGGTACTCGATCCAGATCGACGGCTCCGTCTACCGCTTCGCGATCGACGGCACCATCCGGAGACGCGAGATCCACGAGACCGCAACGCTTCCCCGCTCCTGCCCCGACAACCCGACCAGCACCGGTAAGTGGTTCGCGGGCTTCTACTTCGGAGGCACGTCGACCGCCCCGTCGAAGATCTACGGCTACGTGCGCGAACCCGCCGACGGCGCGGCCTCCGGCGGGGCGGGCGGGACCGGGTCCGCCGGCTCGGCGGACCCGGGCGTCGGAAGTGCCGAAGTCGGTTCGAGCCTGCTACGCCAGTAGTCCGCCCCGCCCGTCCGGTCGTGACCCGGCGAGCCCGTCACCCGAGTTCCGTCAGGGTGAGCCGATTTCGGCGAGGCCGGTCAGGGACTGCGGTAGTGGTCCCAGGCGCAGGACGCCGAGACGTTGGGTGGCGCGGGTCAGGGCGACGTAGAGTTCCGCCGCGCCACGGGGTCCGGCGAGGATCCGCTCCGGCTCCACCACCAGAACGGCATCGAATTCCAGACCCTTCGTCTCGGAGGGCGTCACCGCGCCCGGCACTCCCGGTGGCCCGATCACGATGCTGGTTCCTTCGCGACACTCCTCTTCGCGAACGAACTCCTCGATGGCGGTGGGCAGTTCGTCCGCGGTGACCCGCCTGGACCACGGCTGGACGCCGCAGGAGCGGACCGAATCCGGCGGCTGGACGCCGGGTGCGAACTCGGCGAGCAGCGCGGCGGCGACGGTCATGATCTCCGCGGGCGTGCGGTAGTTCACCGACAGGGGCCGGTAGACCCAGCGGCCGGGCACGTACGGTTCCATCATCGTGGCCCACGAGGTCGCTCCGGCCGCCGACCGGCGTTGGGCGAGATCGCCGACCACCGTGAAGGACTTACCCGGGCAGCGTCGCATCAGCACCCGCCAGTCCATCTCGGACAGTTCCTGGGCCTCGTCGACCACGACGTGCCGGTAGGTCCAGTCGCGGTCCGCGGCAGCGCGTTCGGCGAGCTCCCGGGTGTCGCGCTCGAGGAAGCGCTCCGCCAGACCTTCGGCGTCCAACACGTCGGTGGCGAACAGGCGGAGGTCGTCGTCCTCCATGTGATCGGCGCGGGCGACCAGACCGTCCAACACGCGTGCGGCGTAGTCGGTCCGGGCTCTCCGCTCGCGCGCCTCGTCCGGGTCGACCGACTTCTCGCGGCCGAGCAGGTCGGCCAGTTCGTCGAGCAGGGGCACGTCCGACACCGTCCACGCGTCGCCGTCCGCACGCCACAACGACCGGTCGGCACCCGCCGCCTGCAGTCGATCGGTGGACGAGAACAGCTGTGCCAGAAAGGTTTCCGGAGACAGTGTCGGCCAGAGTTCGTCGAGTGCGGCGGCAAACCCGTCGTTGTCCGCGAGCTCGGCGACCAGCTCCGTCCGTAGCTGTTCCCGGGCGCCGCTGTCCTTCCGGGACAGCCACCCCCGCCCGATGCGGCCGATGGCGCGCTCGGTGAGCACGTATGTGACGATCTCGCGGAACACCGCGCGGGCCTCGTTGTGCGGCAAGTCGCTCGCGCGTGCCTCGTCCCGGGCCCACTCCGCGGTCTCGGCGTCGATCCGCAGCGCGACACCCGACAGCTCGATCGGCAGCGGATCCTCCGGAAGTCGCTGCCGGTCGGCGATCGCCGCCGCCAGCACCCCCAGGATCGCGAGGGAGCCCTTGAGCCGGGCGGCGTCGGGAGCGTCCTCGGCGGTGACGTGCAGGCCGGGCACCAGGTCGCCGGTGGTCGTGAACACGACATTGGTCTCGCCCAGCGACGGCAGCACGCGGCCGATGTGGTTGAGGAACGCCGAGTTCGGGCCGACCACGAGCACTCCGTGGTGTTCGATCTGCTTCCGCTGCGTGTAGAGCAGGTACGCGACGCGGTGCAGCGCCACGACGGTCTTGCCGGTGCCCGGACCGCCCTCGATGACCAGCACGCCGGGGTGGTCGAGGCGGATGATCTCGTCCTGCTCGGCCTGGATGGTCGCCACGATGTCGCGCATCCCGTCGCCGCGCGGCGCGTTGACCGCCGCGAGCAGGGCGGCGTCGCCCCGGCCGCCGCGCTCCCCGCCGTCGGGGCGGCCGAGGACCTCGTCGGTGAAGTCGACGACCTGTCGCCCGCGGCTGTGGAGCTGACGGCGCCGCCTCATGCCTTCCGGGTTCGCGGCGGTGGCGACGTAGAACGCGCGTGCGGCCGGCGCACGCCAGTCGAGCAGCAGCGGCTCGAACTCGTTGGCATCGTCGAAGATGCCGATCCGGCCGATGTAGGAACGTTCCCCCGAGGTGGCGTCCAACCGGCCGAAGCACAGTCCGTTGTCGGCCACGTCCAGTCGCCTCGCCTCCGCGGCCAGAGCCCGCACCTCGTCGTCGCGGGCCACGAGTGTCCCGCCGTTCGTGAGGTCGACCGGTCCCCGCAACGCCGCGCCGTACCTGTCCTTCACTCGGGCGCGCTCGGCGTCGAGCCGCGTGTAGAGCCCCGCGACGTAGCCCTGCTCGGACCGCAATTCCTCTTCGTATCCCTGAGTTGTCACTCGCCCCCACTTTCGCTGCTGCGACGACCCCGCCCTCACTCGGACACGTCGGCCTGTCTCGCCCGACCGTGCCGAGTGCGCACCGTCGGCGCCGGTCGTGGCGGTGTCGACGGTGGGTCGTCCTCGGTTAGGTCAGCGATTCTGCGGCACAACCGGGGCCTTGCCGCAAGCCCCCCGGTGCGCTATATGTTGAAAGTGGAAGGGAGTTGGTACTCCCTGGTCTCGTCCCCGGATCCGCCAGTCGCACGGCAGTGCGTGCTTGATTGCGGATGGCCGACGTCAGGCCGACGCGGTCGGCGGCTCCAGCATAGGCACGAGGAATTGCCTTGCCACCATGGATAATTGGGCCTCGTCGTCGAGGTCGATGATGCGACTGGGCATGGTGAGGAACGACGCCGACACTCGAACCATCATCTCCGCCACCAGGTTTGTGTCCAGATCGGGTGACACGTTGCCCGCGCGCTGCTCACGGTGGAGCTGGCCCGTGACGAACTGTTGCACCGCGGCGAGCGTTCCGCCGTCGCCGCCGACGACGGAACCGGCAAGTGCCGGTTCCGTCTCGATGAGTCCGCCGATGAGGGGGTTGCTCCGAATGGCGCGCAGAGAGCTCACGAAGCCGAGCACGACTCGATCGGCGGCGGTCCGTGCCTGTGCAATGTCGTCGAGGAATCGGGTGAAGTACCGGCGGAACTCCCGGAGGACGACCTGGTCGACCAGCGCGTCCTTGGTCTCGAACTTCCGGTAGATCGTGATCCGGGACATGCCGGCCCGCTTGGCCACCTCGTCCATGGATGAACGTTGGATCCCCATCCGGCAGAACTGTTCGTAGGCGGCGTCGAGGAGGCGCGTTCGGGTGTGGTCGCCGTCGTCGGCCTGCTCGACGGCGTCGGAGTACGCCCGTTCGAGCAGGGACTTCGCGTTCGCGGCGACGGGCGCGGACGACGTGGGTTTCACGATCACCTCCTGAAAGCGCCGACGCTACGCCTCGTTTCACCGAGCCTTCGCCGACTGGACATGTTGTGACGTCCGCCACAACATGCTAGACAATGTTACAGAGTTACAGCGCATGTTTCATTGCATCATCAATCATTCAGGCGTTGGGCGGGGGAGCCGAGATGGAGTACCTGAGCAGGAGAAACCTACTGAAGGCCGGCGGGGCGCTTGGCGCGCTCGGCGCATTCGCGATGGCCGCACCGGCCGGCGCACAACCGTGGAGGTGGTCACCGGCCGGCTCGGTGGTGGGCGCGGGCAGTGGGGCGGACCCGCGGCAGGTCTGGGACACCGAGGCCGATCCCCTCGTGGCCTCGCTCCTCGACCGCGGTGACGTGCCGAAGGTGAACGAACTCCTGCGGAAGTGGACCCGGAACGGGCAACCGCTGCCGGACGGCCTGCCCACCGATCTGCGCGACTTCATGGAACGGGCCCGGCAGCTCCCGGCCTGGACGGATCAGGGCAAGCTCGCCACCGCGGTGAAGTTCAACGAGAAGCGCGGGCTCTATCTCGGCGTCCTGTACGGCTTCGCCAGCGGCATGATGAGCACCGTCATCCCCAAGGAGGCGCGCGCGGTCTACTACTCCCAGGGCGGCGCGGACATGAAGGACCGCATCTCCAAGACCGCAAAACTGGGTTACGACATCGGGTCTCGCAACGCGTACCAGCCCGATGGCTCGATGATCGTGACCGCCGTCAAGACCCGCCTCGTCCACGCCGCGGTGCGCCACCTGCTTCCGCAGTCCCCGCACTGGGTCGGCGCCGCACCCGAGGACATTCCGATCAGCCAGCACGACATGATGGTCACCTGGCACAGCCTGCCCACCACCGTCATGCGGACCCTGCGGAAGTGGAAGGTGCCGATTCCCGCCGCCGAGGCCGATGCCTTCCTGCACTCCTGGCAGGTCAGCGCGCACATGCTCGGCATCGAGGACCAGTACATCCCCGGCTCGTGGGATCAGGCCGAGTCCCAGGCGACCCAGGTGCTCGATCCGGTGCTCGCCCCGACCCCCGAGGGGATCAAGCTGGCGGACATCCTCCTCGACCTCGGCTCGGGGCTCGATGCCACGCTGCTGAGCAGGCCCATCCTGGGTGCGCTGACCCGGTTCACTCTCGGCAATCAGATCTCCGACTGGCTGCGGATCCCGCGGGAGCCGGTGTGGGGGCCCCTGCTGGACGTGGCGTGGCCGCCCTTCATCGCGGTACGGGAGGGGCTGCTCCCGCTCCCTCTCGCCCCGCAGGCGTACTGGACCTTCGACGAACTGCTCCGCCAGTTCGTGCTGGTCTACATGGCGGAACTGAAGCCCATCAGCATCGAGATCCCGCAGGCCAACAACCCGCACTACAACTGACCCGTTCGCCGTCGAACCGCCTCCGGGGTAAGCGATTCTGCGACCGGGGCGGCCTCGCGGCCCGGCCGGCCCGGTGGGTGTGATGCCGGTCGCACTCGGATCCCACTGGCCGGGACGGCGAGGCGGCTGCAGGTGTGACCGTCGTTACTTTTCGGCCAACACGTTGGCGATCGAAAGGAGCGGCATGGCCGGGCGGGTAGCGGGGAAGGTGGCCTTTGTCACCGGTGCGGCACGGGGGCAGGGGCGCAGTCACGCGCTGCGGCTCGCGGAGGAGGGTGCGGACATTATCGCCCTCGACCTGGCCGAGGGCATCGACACCGTCACCCCGTTCTATCCGGCCGCGACGGAGGACGATCTCGCCGAGACCGCCCGCGGCGTCGAGCGCCTGGGTCGCCGCATCGTCACGGGGAAGGTCGACGTCCGCGACTTCGAGGGCGTCTCCGGTTTCCTCGACCGCGGTGTGGCCGAGCTGGGCCGCGTCGACATCGTGGTGGCCAATGCCGGCATCTTCATCAGTGGTGAACCGGCACACCGGATCACGGAGGCCGAGTGGGACGACGTGCTCGACGTCAACCTCAAGGGCGTGTGGCACACGTGCAAGGCCGCGGTCCCGCACCTGATCGAGCAGGGCGACGGGGGATCGATCGTCATCACCAGTTCGACGGCCGGGATCAAGGGCACGCGGAATGCCGGCGCCTATGCGGCCAGCAAGCACGCAGTGGTCGGGCTGATGCGCACCCTCGTCAACGAACTCGGCGGGTATCGCATCCGGACGAACACCGTCCACCCGGGCGCAACGGACACCGACATGCTCATGAACGACCGCTGCTTCAACCTCTTTCTGCCCGGCGTCGACCATCCGACGAAGGAACAGGTGGCTCCGCTGTTCGCCGGAGCGAACGCGATCCCCGTTCCCTGGGCGGATCCGATCGACGTCTCCAATGCCGTGCTCTTCCTGGCCTCGGACGAGGCGCGCTACGTGACCGGAACCCAGCTCAGGGTCGACGCCGGGTTCACCACCCGCTGAGAACGCACGGAAGAGTGAACATGACAACACAATTGGATTCCCTCGCGGTCGACACGGTTGCCGATGCGGCGCAGGAGTGGCTGTCCCGGTTCGCGGACCTGCTCCGCACCGGTATCGACGCCGAGGCGATACTGCATCCCGACCTGTGGTGGCGCGACCTGCTCGCCTTCTCCGGCGACCTGCGCAGCCTGCACGGCGGCATGCGGATCGACACCCTGCTCGCGTCCGCGGTCGACCAGCAGGTGCACGGTGAGCGGCTGGATCCGGTGGCGCCGCCGGTGGAGGTGCCGAGTGGCTCGGGCGCGCCGATGATCCAGCTGCTGTTCCGGTTCGACACTCGACTCGGCCACGTCCGGGGTGTCGCCCGGCTCGTTCGCGAGGACGGCGGCTGGCGGGCGCGGAACATCCTGACCTCGCTCGACTCCCTGGCGGGCCACGAACCGGCAATCGGCGAGCGACGGCCCGAGGGCACGCCGGCCGCGGGGGAGGAGCCGGAGTACTGGGCGGCGCGCCGGACCCGCGAACTCGACTGCCGCGACGGGGATCCGGACGTCCTGGTGATCGGTGCCGGGCACTCGGGTCTGGCGCTGGCCGCCGAACTCGGGGCGCTCGGCGTCCGGACCCTGCTGGTCGACCGGGCGGAGCGGGTCGGGGACAACTGGCGTGGCCGATACGACTCGCTGGTGCTGCACGACCCGGTCTGGTCGAACCACCTGCCGCTGATGCCGTTCCCGCCGAACTGGCCGGTGTTCACGCCCAAGGACAAGATGGGCGACTGGCTCGAGATCTACTCCCGCGCGATGGAACTCAACGTGTGGAACCGAACCCGGATCGCGGCGGCGGCGTTCGACCCGGCCGAACGCCGCTGGACCGTCGAGGTGGACCGCAACGGCACCCGGCGCACCCTGCGCCCGCGGCACGTGGTGCTCGCCACCGGGCTCAGCGGCACCGAACCGGTGATGCCCACGTTCGAGGGAGCCGACCGGTTCGCCGGGGAGCTGCTGCACTCGAGCGGGTACCGGACCGAGCCGGCGCGGCGTGGCACCCGCACGGTGGTCATCGGCACCGGCAACAGCGGCCACGACATCGCGCAGGACCTGTACGAGTCGGGTGCGCACGTGACGCTGGTGCAGCGCGGGCCGACACACGTGGTGAGCGCGCGGTCCATGTACCAGGGCGACGGGATCCGCAACGCGGAACACAAGCGGACCGACATCGGCGACCTGATCGCCGCCTCCTCGGCGCGCCGCGATCCGCAGTACCTGGCGGGGCTGCGCGCGTGGGTGAGCATGCTCGCCGACGCGGACCAGGAACTGCTCGACGCGTTGACCGCCCGCGGGTTCGACCACAACGGCGGCCCGGACGGCACCGGCGCCTCGACGCTGTTCCTGACGCGCAACGGCGGCTACTACATCGACGTGGGTGCCGCGCCCCTGGTCGCGGACGGCCGGATCGGGCTGGTCTCCGGGGCGATCGAACGGCTCGACACCGACGGGCTCGTCATGTCGGACGGCACCCGTGTACCGGCCGACACCATCGTCTGCGCGACCGGGTTCCGCGGCATCCTCGACACCGCCCGCCGCGTTCTCGGCGATTCCGTCGCCGACGCCTGCGGACCGGTCTGGGATCTCGACGACGAGGGCGAACTGCGGTCGGTGTGGCGGCGGTCCGGGCACGACCGGTTCTGGATCCACGGCGGAAACCTGGCGCTGGTCCGCACCTACGGCAGGTACCTGGCGTTGCAGATCAAGGCCGACCTGGCCGGGATCGAACTGCCCGCGCTCGGCTGACCGCTCCGCATCACGGGCGGATTGCCGCGCTGCCGAGAGTTGCTTCTGCGCAAGTGAATTCGCAACCCTCGCCCGCACGCGCCGCTCGATTCGGTCCCGGAGGTCCTCGACCGGGACCGACTCGGGCGGCGTCGACGGACGGGCCGGATGCGGGTCGCGCTGGACAACTCCGGTGGGAGGCGGAACGATCGCGGGGGTGACCAGCAGACCCGACGAAGCGCAGTATCTGCGCGACCTCGCCCGGCTGCGCCGGGTGCGAGACCGGATCGACCGCGAGTACGCGCAGCCGTTGGACGTGGAGGCGCTGGCCCGCGACGCGCACATGTCGGCCGGGCACCTCAGTCGCCAGTTCCGGCGCGCGTACGGCGAGCCGCCGTACGCCTATCTGATGACGCGGCGCATCGAGCGCGCGATGGCGCTGCTGCGTCGAGGTGACCTCAGCGTCACCGAGGTCTGCTTCGCGGTCGGCTGCTCGTCGCTGGGCACGTTCAGCACCCGTTTCACCGAGCTCGTCGGTGTCCCGCCCAGCGTCTACCGGGAGCAGGAGCGCTCCGCGGCGGAGATGCCGTCGTGCGTCACGAAGCAGGTCACCAGACCGATCAGGAATCGAGAAGCGTCCACCGCGAGCCGCGCATAGCGTGATCGCCATGAACATCACCATTCACTCCGCCTTCCTCCCGCACAACGACCGCGACGCCGCCCTGGGCTTCTACCGCGACATCCTCGGTTTCGAGGTCCGCAAGGAGGTCGGCTACAACGACATGTACTGGATCACCGTCGGCCACCCCGACCAGCCCGACACCTCCCTGGTCCTGCACCCGCCGGCCGCCGACCCCGGCATCACCGACGACGAGCGCCGCATGATCACCGAGATGATGGCCAAGGGGACGTACGCGATCCTCACCCTCGCCACCCCCGACCTCGACGAGACCTTCGCGAAGCTCGAGGCGAACGGCGCGGACATCGTCCAGGAACCGATCGAGCAGCCCTACGGCATCCGCGACTGCGCCGTGCGGGATCCCGCGGGCAACCTGCTTCGCATCAACGAGGTGAACTGACATGGCAACCACCCAGTCACAGACGATCATCAAGTCCCTCACCCTCGAGGTTCCCGATCCGGCGGCCGCCGAGGCGTTCTACGCCGCCCTCGGTGTCGGCGACCATGTGGCGGTTCGCGCCGCCGAGACCCCGACGACCGGTTTCCGCGGGTACACGCTGTCGCTCGTGGTGTCCCAGCCGAGCAACGTCGACGCCTACGTCGCCGCTGCCCTCGACGGAGGTGCGACGGAACTGAAGCCGGCCCGGAAGAGCATGTGGGGGTACGGCGGTGCGGTGCAGGCACCGGACGGCGCGATCTGGACGATCGCCAGTTCGTCGAAGAAGGACGTGGGACCGGCGGCCCGGCAGTTCGAGGAACTCGTCCTGCTACTCGGGGTGGAGGACGTCAAGGCGAGCAAGCAGTTCTACGTCGACCGCGGACTGGTGGTGCAGAAGAGCTTCGGCCGCAAGTACGTTCAGTTCGAGCCCTCGCCCGCCGGCGTCACTCTGGCACTGAACGGGCGCCGGGCGTTGGCGAAGAACGCGGGGGTGTCCCCGGAGGGCAGCGGCTCGCACCGGATCGCCGTCGGCAGTACCGCCGGGCCGTTCACCGACCCGGACGGGTTCGCGTGGGAGACCGCCGCGGGATGACGGTGGCTTCGGGTAGACAGGAAGGTCGACCGCACCGAACGCGACAGAGGGAGACACGATGACCAAGGCCGCGAGCACGACGTCACCGCCGTCACACGCCGCCGACAGCCACGATCTGATCCGCGTGCACGGTGCGCGGGAGAACAACCTCAAGAATGTCAGCGTCGAGCTGCCGAAGCGGCGGCTGACGGTGTTCACCGGTGTGTCCGGCTCGGGCAAGAGTTCGCTGGTGTTCTCCACGATCGCCGCGGAGTCGCAGCGGATGATCAACGAGACCTACAGCGCGTTCGTGCAGGGCTTCATGCCGACCCTGGCGCGGCCGGACGTCGACGTGCTCGAGGGCCTGACGACGGCGATCATCGTCGACCAGGAGCGGATGGGTGCCAACCCGCGTTCCACTGTCGGCACCGCGACCGACGCGAACGCGATGCTGCGCATCCTGTTCAGCCGGCTGGGGAAGCCGCACATCGGCTCGCAGCAGGCGTTCTCGTTCAACGTCGCGTCGGTCAGCGGGGCGGGGGCGATCTCGGTTGAGAAGGGCGGCCGGACCGTCAAGGAGCGTCGCAGCTTCAGCGTCACCGGGGGTATGTGCCCGCGCTGCGAGGGCATGGGCAAGGTCTCCGACTTCGACCTGACCGCGCTGTACGACGACAGTAAGTCGCTGAACGAGGGTGCGCTGACCATCCCCGGCTACAGCATGGAGGGATGGTACGGCCGCATCTACCGGGGCTGCGGTTTCTTCGACCCCGACAAGCCGATCGCCAAGTTCACCAAGAAGCAGTTGAACGATCTGCTGTACAAGGAACCGACCAAGGTCAAGGTCGACGGTGTCAACGTGACATTCGAGGGCCTGATCCCGAAGATCCAGAAGTCGTTCCTGTCCAAGGACCGTGAGGCGATGCAGCCGCACATCCGGGCGTTCGTCGACCGCGCGATCACGTTCCAGACCTGCCCCGACTGCGAGGGCACCCGGCTGAGCGCGGAGGCGAGGTCGTCGAAGATCGGCGGAGTCAGCATCGCCGACGTCTGTGCCATGCAGATCAGCGATCTCGCCGAGTGGGTGCGCGGCCTCGACGAGCCGTCGGCCGCGCCGCTGCTCAAGTCGCTCGGGGAGACGCTCGACTCGTTCGTCGAGATCGGGCTCGGCTACCTCAGCCTCGACCGTCCTGCCGGCACGCTGTCCGGGGGAGAGGCGCAGCGCACCAAGCTCATCCGGCATCTCGGGTCCTCTCTCACCGACGTCACCTACGTCTTCGACGAGCCGACCATCGGCCTGCACCCGCACGACATCGCGCGGATGAACGACCTGCTGCTGCAGCTGCGGGACAAGGGCAACACCGTGCTGGTCGTCGAGCACAAGCCCGAGGCGATCGCCATCGCCGACCACGTCGTCGACCTCGGCCCGCGGGCAGGCACCGAGGGCGGTGAGATCGTGTTCGAGGGCACCGTGGACGACCTGCGGTCGAGCGGCACCCTCACCGGCAAGCACCTGGACGATCGGGCGTCGCTCAAGACGACGGTGCGTACCTCCGCCGGTGCGCTCGAGGTACGCGGCGCCGACACCCACAACCTTCGCGGCGTCGACGTGGACATCCCGCTGGGCGTGCTCGCGGTGGTGACCGGTGTGGCCGGTTCGGGCAAGAGCTCCCTGATCGACGGTTCGGTCTCCAAGAGGCAGGGCGTGGTGTCGATCGACCAGGGGGCGATCAAGGGTTCCCGGCGCAGCAACCCCGCCACCTACACCGGACTCCTCGACCACATCCGTAAGGCATTCGCGAAGGCCAACGGCGTCAAGCCCGGGCTGTTCAGCGCCAACTCCGAGGGTGCATGCCCCAACTGCAACGGCGCCGGCGTGGTCTACTCCGACCTGGCGATGATGGGCGGGGTCTCCGCCCCCTGCGAGGTGTGCGAGGGCAAGCGCTTCCAGGCCGAGGTGCTCGACTACACGTTCGGCGGCAAGGACATCGCCGAGGTGCTCGGGATGTCCGTCGCGCAGGCCGAGGAGTTCTTCAGCGGCAGGAGGACGACCGAGCATCGCAGCGACGAAGGAGCGAGGAGCGGAGGGAGGACGGGCCGCGCAGAAGGCGGTTCGGGCGAGGCGAAGATACCGGCCGCGCACAAGATTCTCGCGCGCCTGGCGGACGTGGGCCTCGGGTACATCAAGATCGGTCAGCCGCTGACCACGCTGTCCGGTGGCGAGCGGCAGCGCCTCAAGCTCGCCACCCACATGGGGGAGAAGGGGGACGTCTACATCCTCGACGAGCCGACCACCGGTTTGCACCTCGCCGACGTCGAGAACCTGCTCGGCCTGCTCGACCGGCTCGTCGACTCGGGCAAGTCGGTCATCGTCATCGAGCACCACCAGGCGGTCATGGCGCACGCCGACTGGATCATCGACCTCGGCCCGGGCGCCGGACACGACGGCGGGCGCATCGTCTTCGAGGGCACCCCCGCCGACCTCGTCGCCGGCCGCTCCACCCTGACCGGCAAGCACCTCGCGGAGTACGTCGGCGCCTGATCGGGACGTCGGGTGCGCACCGGATGCCGGTGCGCACCCGAGCGTCGAAAGTTTTTTTCGGGGCCTGTCGATCCGCCCGCTGTTCGTTCGACGTCCCGGATGAGAGGGTCGATTCGCGACCTGAGAACGAAGGAGCGAACCATGAAGTACATGCTCATCATGCGTGTGACCGACGAGGCGATCGAGGCGTCGAAGGACATCCCGTTCGAGCAGATCATCGAGGACATGGGCCGGTTCAACGAGTCGATGATGAAGGCCGGGGTGTTGCTGAGCGGTGAGGGCCTCTCCGACGCGGAGGAGGGGTTCGTCGTCGACTTCTCCGGGGACACCCCGCTGGTCACCGACGGCCCCTACGGGGAGACGAAAGAGCTGTTCAACGGCTTCTGGATCCTCGAGGTCGCGTCCAAGGAGGAGGCCGCCGAGTGGGCCAAGCGGGCACCGCTCGGGCCGGGAACGAAGCTCGAGGTGCGCCGCGTGACCGGCCCCGAGGACTTTCCCCAGGACAACGAGTGGATCCAGAAGGAAGAGGGCTGGCGCGAGGAACTCGAGGGCCGCAAGGCGTGACCGAATGAGCGATGCCCCGATGGAGCGCCGCCCGGACCCGGTGGAGTCCGCGCGGCGCTCGGTCGCGGCCGTCTGGCGGATCGAGTCGGCGCGCATCGTCGCCACACTCACCCGGATGGTCGGCGACTTCGCCCGCGCCGAGGACCTCGCACAGGACGCGCTCGCCGACGCGCTCGCGCAGTGGCCCGAGTCCGGGATCCCCGCGAACCCCGGCGCGTGGCTGACCGCCGTCGCGAAACGCAAGGCCATCGACGGCTGGCGCCGACAGGAGCGGTACGACGAGCGGCTCGCCGCCATCGCCCGCGATCTCGAAGCGGAGGAGACCCGCGCGACGGACGTGGCAGCCGAATTGCCCTGGGACCCGGACCGGATCGACGACGACGTGCTCCGGCTCGTGTTCGTCTCGTGCCATCCGGTGCTCTCGCGGGAGGCTCGCGTCGCGCTGACGCTCAAGGTGGTCGGCGGCCTGTCCAGCGAGGAGATCGCGCGGGCGTTCCTGGTGCCGACGTCGACGGTGCAGCAGCGGATCGTGCGGGCCAAGAAGACGCTCACGGCGGCGAAGGTGCCGTTCGCGGTCCCGGACCGGTCCGAGTTCGGTGACCGGCTCGGCGCGGTGCTCGGGGTGCTGTACCTGGTGTTCAACGAGGGTCACGCGGCGAGCGCGGGGGACGAGTGGATTCGGCCCGACCTGTGCCGGGAGGCGCTGCGGCTCGGGAGGGTGCTCGCCGAACTGGTGCCCTCGGAGCCGGAGTCGCACGGCCTCGTCGCCCTCATGGAACTGACCGCGGCGCGTTTCCCGGCGCGCCTCGACGCGCACGGCGACCCGGTCCTGCTCGCCGATCAGGATCGGCGCCGCTGGGACCGCGGCGCCATCGTGCGTGGACGCGCGGCCCTTGCCCGTGCCGACGCGCTCGGCCGCGGCCGCGGTGCCTACTCGTTGCAGGCGGCGATCGCGGAGTGCCATGCCGTCGCCGCCTCCGTCGACGAGACCGACTGGGAGCGAATCGTTCTGCTCTACGAGGCGCTGGGACGCCTCGCCCCGTCACCCGTCGTCGACCTCAACCGTGCCGCGGCGGTCGCGATGGCCACCGGTCCCGCCGCGGCACTCGAGATCGTCGACGGCCTCGTTGCCGACGGCCGCCTCGCCGGGTATCGGCTGCTGCCCGCGACCCGTGCGGAGCTGCTCGTCCGCCTGGGCCGGAACGCGGAGGCGCGGGCCGAGTTCGAGGCGGCAGCCCGGCTCACCGGCAACGCCCGCGAGCGAAAGCTGCTGTCGGAGAGGGCCGCGGCGCTGCAGGTCGACTGACCGCGGCACCGCTGCCGGTGGGCCGGTTCCGCGTCACGGCGCCTGGATCACGCCCGAGGCGCGCAGCCGGGCGACCTCCTCCGCGCTGCATCCGAGCAGGTCCGTCAGCAGGGCGGCGGAGTCGTCGCCCACCGCGGGTGCGGGCCCGGTGGCGTAGTGCTCCCCGTCGAACGCCGCGGGATGCCCGGCCGCGAGATAGGTGCCGATCCGTGGTTGCTCCAGCTGCTCGAACAGGGGATTGCGATCCAGCTCGCCGCCGGTCGCCACCTCCGTGAAGGTGCGGTAGCGCCGGTGCAGCACCGAGGTCGTCGCGAGCAGTCCGGAGACCTCGTCCGCGGTGCGGTCGGCGAACCAGGCCCGGAGCAGTGCGGTGATCACCTCGCGATGCCGGAAACGGTCTGCCTCCGTGGAGAAGTCGGCGCCCAGCGCCTTCTCCACGGCGGCGACGGCGTCCGCGGTTCCCGTCACCGACAGCAGATCACGGAAATGCCGCGAGGTCAGGGCGACAACCATGAAGCGGGCGCCGTCGGCGGTGACGAAATCGACTCCGTACGTGCCGTACACGAAGTTGCCGGTGCCCTCGCGGCCCCCGCCGGTGACCTGAGGTTCGGTCAGGTACCCGAGGGTTCCCGCGGTCGCGAGCGCGACGTCCTCCAGGGTGAGGGTGATGCGTGCTCCCGTGCCCGTCCGATCGCGTTTGCGTGCCGCCGCCGCGATCGCCAGGGCGGCGTACAGCCCGCACGCCATGTCCCAGGCCGGGAGCACGTGATTGACCACCCCGGCGTGGTCGAGGGGCCCGGTGATCTGCGGGAAGCCGATCCCGGCGTTGACGGTGTAGTCGACGCCGGGGGTGCCGTCGCGGTTGCCGAGCAGTTCGAGGGTGATCACGTCGGGGCGCAGTGACGCGAGGGTCTCGTGGCTCATCCAGCTGCGGCCGCCCGCGTTGGTCACCAGGATCCCGCCCTCGGAACCCGGCGCTGTGACCAGGCGCTGGATCAGCTCCTGTCCCTGCTCGCTGCGCATGTCGCATGCGAGGGAACGTTTTCCGCGGTTGAGTCCGGTCCAGTAGATGGATTCGCCGTCGTCGGTGAGCGGCCAGCGGTGGTAGTCGGCGGCGCCGCCGATCGGGTCGACGCGGATCACCTCCGCGCCGAGCTGGGACAGGGTCAGTCCGCACAGCGGGGAGGCGACGAAGCTCGACACCTCGACCACACGGAGGCCCGAAAGCGGCCGGTTCGCGGTGGTGTTCACGAAAGTTCCTCTCGCGTCAGGCCATCAGGGCGGTGAAGTGCCAGTCGAGCACCGGTCGTGGCTCGTCGGTGTCGTGCGCGTGGACCAGTGACCGGAGTTCGAGTACCCCGGCCCGCGAATCCGGTAGCGCGGTCGCGGACAGGACGTGGAGTTCGCTGGTCAGCGTGTCGCCCTCGTGCACCGGACCGGTGTGATCGCACGACTGCCAGCCCAGTACCGTCACCAGGTTCGGCAGGGCCCGTGTCGCCTGGCTCAGGGCGAGGCCGATCGTGTGCCCGCCGTACACCAGCCGGCCCGCCTGCCCGACCCGCTCGTCGTGGTGGGTGGCCGCGATGTTGAGCGTCAGGCGCGCGAGTTCCGGTGCGCTGGAGACGACGTCGCCGCTGCTGGTCAGGACGAGCCCGGCCAGCTCGGGGGTGAAGTGCCGTCCCGGCACCCGGTCGCGGTACACCTCGAGGTCCCAGCCTGCCGGTGCCCGGTGGTCGCGTCCGGCGTCCGACCCGATCTGCGCGAGGTCGTCCGCGTGCACCACCCGGCCCGGGTCGGCGTCCGGTCCGAGCGGGAGCATCGCGCACCGGTGGAAGTCGAGGACGGTACGACACTCCTGATCGGTGGTCCGCATGCGCAGGGCGGCCAGCCCGGTCGGTGCGCGGCCGGGTTTCGCGGCGTTCTCGCGCAGGCCGACGACCTCGGTGCGGGTGTGCAGGGTGTCCCCGAGGTGGGGGAAGCGGTGCAGGCGCAGGCCGCGGTAGAAGAGATTCGCCTTGACGTGATGGGTGACCAGCGTCGACTGGCCGATCGCCAGGTCACATACCAGTCCGGGGTGCGCCACCGGGGCCGGCGATCCGGTGACGGCGGCCGACAGGTGGGCGTCGAGCGGCATCCGCAGCCGGTCACCGAGGATCGCCTGGTGGGAGGCCGCGAGTCCGCCGGTGAGGGTGACGGCCGGGGCGTCGTCGAAGACCTGCCCGACTGCGAGATCGTCGAAGTACGGTCCGCCGACCGCGACGGCGGTCACCGCGCGCTCCGGAAGGTCATGGTCACGGGTTCGTCCCTCTCGTTCGACATTTGTCCGGCCAAATTCTCGCAATCGTTAGTACCGTACCGAGGGTGTTTGAGGCAATGCCTTGACTCGGCTCGGAATGGCGCGCAAATATGGCCGTACAAATTGGGCGGACCGCAGGACGGATTCATGACTTCTTCGAACGCGTACAACCTCGATGCCGAGGAGGCATTCCTGGTCGAGACGGTGCGGGCCTTCGTCGATCGCGACGTCAAACCCACCGTGCAGGAGGTCGAGCACGCGAACGAGTACCCCGAGAAGTGGATCGAGCAGATGAAGCGCATCGGCATCTACGGGCTCGCGGTGCCGGAGGAGTACGGCGGCTCCCCGGTGTCGATGCCCTGCTACGCGCGGGTCACCGAGGAACTGGCGCGGGGCTGGATGAGCCTGGCCGGCGCGATGGGTGGCCACACCGTCGTCGCGAAGCTGCTCACCCTGTTCGGAACGGAGGAGCAGAAGCGGCAGTATCTGCCGCGGATGGCCACCGGCGAGGTCCGCGCGACGATGGCGCTCACCGAGCCCGGCGGCGGATCGGACCTGCAGAACATGGCCACCACCGCGAAGACGGACGGGGACGACCTGGTGATCACCGGCGCCAAGACGTGGATCTCCAACGCCCGCCGGTCCGGCCTGATCGCGCTGCTGTGCAAGACGGATCCGAAGGCGCAGCCACGGCACTCGGGGATCTCGATTGTCCTCGTCGAACACGGCCCGGGACTGACGGTCTCGCGGGATCTGCCCAAGCTCGGGTACAAGGGCGTCGAGAGCTGCGAGCTGGCGTTCGACAACTACCGGATCCCGGCGACGGCCATCCTCGGGGGCGAGCCCGGCAAGGGCTTCGGTCAGATGATGAAGGGTCTGGAGACCGGCCGGATCCAGGTCGCGTGCCGCGCTCTCGGGGTCGCCGCCGCCGCACTGGAGGACTCGCTCGCCTACGCGCAGCAGCGGGAGAGCTTCGGGCAGCCGATCTGGAAGCACCAGTCGATCGGCAACTACCTGGCCGACATGGCGACCAAGCTGACCGCCGCCCGCCAGCTCACCCGGTACGCGGCCGAGAAGTACGACAGCGGGGACCGCTGCGACATGGAGGCGGGCATGGCCAAGCTGTACGCGTCGGAGGTCGCGATGGAGATCGCCCTGAACGCGGTGCGCATCCACGGCGGCTACGGCTACTCCACCGAGTACGACGTGGAGCGGTATTTCCGGGACGCGCCGCTGATGATCGTCGGCGAGGGCACCAACGAGATCCAGCGCAACGTCATCGCCGGGCAGTTGGTGGCGCGCGGCGGGATCTAGAATGAACCGCGATGAATGATTCGGGGCCGGCGTACCGGGTGCTGTCGGACAGGTTGCGGCGTGAGATCGCGTCGGGTCGGTACCGGGGCGGCGTCCGGCTGCCCACGGAATCGGAACTGTCCCAGGAACACAACCTCAGCAGGCAGACGGTGCGCCGCGCGTTCCAGGACCTGGTCGCCGAGGGCATCGTCTACCGCGTGCCCGGACGCGGGACCTTCGCGACCGAGCCGGACGGACGGTACCTGCGGCAGCTCGGGTCCATCGAGGACCTGATGAACCTGTCCGCCGACACCACCATGGAGGTGCTCGAACCGCTCCGCCGCCGGGTGGACATCGAGACCGCCAGCCGCCTGCGTCTGGACACGGACGTGGTGTACCGCATGATGTTTCGCCGACTGCACGACGGGATTCCGTTCGTCGTCACCACCGTCTCGCTGCCCGAACGCATCGCCCGCCTGGTGATCGACGCACCGGAACTGCAGCCCGGAGCGTCCAGCGCGTGGACCATCATCGGCCTGCTCGAACCTCTCCTCTCCAGCCCGATTGTCGAAGCCGCGCAGTCGATCACGGTGGCGCCTGCACCACCTGCGGTGGCCGGGCAACTGGACTGCGCCGACGGGCACCCGATGCTGCGGGTCGACCGCCTCTACAGCGACGGTGACGGGCTGGCCGACGAACTCGCCGTCAGCTACTTCCTGCCCGAGCACTACACCTACCGGGTCACCCTGCGGCGCACCGGGCACTGAGCATGCCCGCGGTCCTCCGATCCGGCGTAGGCTGCCGGCCATGTCGGCACGGTGCCGCGCACGCATCGAGGACGTGCACGAGTTGGCCTCGGCGATGCCACATGTCACCGTCGAGCACGGCCCGCGGGGGAATCCGATCTACCAGGTCGGCGGAAAGTCGTTCGTCTTCTTCCGAACTCCGCGACCCGACGCGGTCGATCCCGCATCCGGCGCGCGCTACACCGACGTCATCGTGATCTGGGTGCCGTCAGAGTCGGACAAGCTGGCGCTCGTGCAGGATCCGCGATCCCCGTTCTTCACCACCGCGCATTTCGACGGACATCCGTCGGTCCTGGTCCGGGCCGGCCGGATCGGCGAGCTGACCCGCCGCGAACTCGCCGAGGTGATCGAGGACGCGTGGCTCTCCCGCGCCTCCGCCCGGCGACGCGCGGACTGGTTGGCGGCACATCAGGCCTGAGCGCTGTCGGCGACGGGCCGGAGCGCGGCGGACGTCCGCTCGATGTGCGTGGCGAGCCGCTCGGCGGCGAGGTCGGCATCCCGGGCGAGTGCGGCGTCGACGAGTCCGCGGTGCTCGGCGGCCACGTCACGGCCGGGATCGTCGCCGAGGTGCCCCGACCAGTGCCGGTACAGCGCGGCGGACTCGCGCAGCGAGAGCGCGACCTCGAGCAGGCGGGAGTTGCCGCAGCCGTCGAGCAGCGCGCGGTGGAAACGTTCGTGGGCGTCGTCCCACTCGGGGTTCGCCTCGCCGTCCGGGGTGGCCGGGGGCGTCGCCGCGAGCAGGTGGTGGGCGGCGACGACGGCGGATTCCCAGTGCACGTCTCCGCGCTCGACGGCGCGGCGGAACACCAGCGACTCGAGTTCCCGGCGCGCCTCGGTGAGTTCGTCGAGGTCCATCAGGGACAGCGTGACGACGCGAAAGCCCTGTTGCGGCAGGGAGATCGCGAGCCCCTGTTCGGCCAGTCGGGTCAGGGCCTCGCGGACCACCGACTGGCTCACCGAGTACTTCTCGGTGAGCTCCACGAACCGCAGCCGCTGCCCGGGCTGCAGCCGACCGCGCATGATGTCGGCCCTGATCTGCTCGTACACCGCGCCCGCGCGGGTCGTCGGACTGGCGGTTCCCATGGCACGACCCTAGCGGCTCACGTCATTCCCGAGAAATAACGTTATTTTCTTGCTTTGTCGACCATCGGGGTGCAGGATGGTGCCACGCCGCAGGACCGCGCGGCGACCACTGCACCGAGGAGACGTGTCATGCGGGTTGCGAACATCGACGGACGACTGGCCCTGGCCGTGGCCGGCGGACACATCGACGTCGAGGCGGCCAGCGGCGGCCGGTTCGGCGCCGACCCGCAGGCCGTCTACGAGGACTGGGCCGCCTTCGTCGAGTGGGCCGCGACCGTCGACGCCGCCGCGCACCCGCGCATCGCGGTCACCGAACGCACGGTGTGGGGTGCGCCCGTCCCCCGGCCGCGTCAGGTGTTCGCGATCGGCCTCAACTACGCCGAGCACGCCGCGGAGTCCAACATCGCGCTGCCGCCGGTGCCCGCCGTGTTCACCAAGTTCCCCACCTCGATCACCGGCCACGAGCAGCCGGTCGCCCTGCCCACCGAGACCGTGGACTGGGAGGTCGAGATGGTCGCCGTCATCGGCACCCGCTGCGACCACGTCGGCGAGGCGGACGCCTGGGACCACATCGCGGGAGTTGCCGTCGGACAGGACATCTCCGAGCGGACGCTGCAGCTCAAGGGTGCGGCCCCGCAGTTCTCGCTCGCCAAGTCCTTCCGCGGGTTCGCGCCGATCGGACCGGAACTGGTCACCGTCGACGAACTGCCCGACCGGGACAACCTGGAGATCGGCTGTGCCCTCGACGACGGGGAGGTACTGCAGAAGGGTCGCACCTCCGAGATGATCTTCACGATCCCGGAGTTGGTGGCGCACCTGTCGTCGGTGTGCCCGCTGCTGCCCGGCGACGTCATCTTCACGGGCACCCCCGACGGAGTCGGCATGGCCCGCACCCCGCAGCGTTTCCTGGCCCCGGGCCAGACCCTGGTCAGCTGGATCGAGGGGGTCGGCACCCTCCGAAATCCCCTGATCGCGGGTTGACGGGTTCCGGCATCGCCGGCGGCGGCACGAGCCGCCGTCCATCGACGAGCAATCGTCCGATCATGCGGCTCGGCCGGTGTCGGGGCCCGGATTCCCCGCTGGTGCGCGCCGGGTCAGAGCTCGGTTGGGAGGCCGGTGTCGTAGAGCGACAGCACATCTGTGGTGCTGCGAAGCGTGTCGACCACGCACCGTGCGGGTGAGGTGAAGAGTTTCGGATAGTCGACCTCCCCCCGGGAGCGGTCAACCCGCCAGGCGAGTTGTTCCGAGTCGAGCGAGAACTGCGCATCGACACCGTCCTTGTTGCCGCGTGGATCCTGGCGATGCCAGGCGCCGTTGAGGTGGACCGCCACCAGCCCGTGCAGGACATGTCCATCTCCGTGAGCGAGACGCTGGTAGCACAGGCCGGTCGGAATGCCTTCCGCTCGCAAGAGCGCCGTCAGTAGGTGCGACTTTGCGTAGCAGAGCCCCACGCGCTGCGCGAGAACCTCACCGGCGGTCAGCGTCACCCGTGGGTCCTGGACGTCGTATGAGTGCGCCACCTCGTCTCGCACCCATTCGAATGCAGCCTTGGTGAATGAGATGTCGCTGCCTGCCTGCTGCCGCACCGTCAGTGCAAGCTCCTGGACGGCTCGGTCCTGTGGATCGATCAACTCGTCACCGCCCAGATAGGCTTCGGGAGGCGCTGTTTCGAGTGCTACTTCGATGGTGGTCATGTCGAGAACATTGTGCGGGCCGTGCGGAGCAGTCAAATCCTTTTGACGAGGCATTGCGAGAGTGAACGACGCTCCTTGGAAGAAACTGTGCCTGCTGCACCGGATCCACCGAATCCACTTCCGCCGCAGTGTGATTGTGGACGCAGGTCACCAAGGGTCCGGGATCGCGGGCGGCGGGGGATGGCGAGGATTGACCATCTCTCGGCCAATTCGGTGGAAACGTTCAACCCGGAAGGTTACGTTCATCGGGTTGAAGATCCATGCGTCCGAACGAGGTGTATTCGATGACGGTCCGAGCAACGGCAGCCGACTCCGGTCGACTGTCCTCCGCAACTGCCATGACCGAATCAAGCCCAAGGGGTACCTCTCGTGGATCTTCCACGCATCTTCACCATTCGCGAAAGTAGCCACCGCATCCACAACCCGTTCACCTCTGGCAAGCTCGCGGCCCTGGGTGACGCTCTGCACCTGGAACCAGGGACTCGCGTGCTCGACCTCGCCAGCGGGTCGGGCGAAATGCTCTGCACGTGGGCCCGAGACCACCGCGTCACCGGGACCGGGGTGGACATCAGCACGGTGTTCACCGAGCAGGCCCGCGTCCGTGCCGCTGAACTCGGCGTCGCCGACCGGGTCACCTTCGTGCACTCCGACGCCTCCGGCTTCGTCGCGGGCGAGCCGGTCGATCTCGCCGCGTGCGTCGGCGCCACCTGGATCGGAGGCGGCGTGGCCGGCACCGTCGAGCTGCTGAGCAAGAGTCTCCGTCCCGGCGGCCTGATGCTGATCGGTGAGCCGTACTGGCGTCACGAAGTGCCCGACCAGGAAACCGCCAGAGCCTGCGGTGCCAGTGGCAAGGACGACTTCCTCGTGCTGCCGGAGCTGATCGAGCAATTCGGCGATCTCGGGTTCGACGTCGTGGAAATGGTGCTGGCCGATCAGGACAGCTGGGACCGGTACCAGGCGGCGCAGTGGCTAAACCTCCGCCGTTGGCTCGACGACAATCCTGACGACGAGTTGGCCGCCGAGGTGCGGGCCGAGCTCACCACCGAACCCGCCCGCTACACGCGGTACCAGCGTGAATATCTCGGCTGGGGAGTTTTCGCACTGATGGGCCGCTGACAGTCCGACGAGCGCGGGTCCCGGGCAACGTGCTTGCCCGGACCCGCGGCCGATCACCAGGTCGAACAGGCCTGGCACAAGCGGCCGGCGGACCGAAGCGAGCGCGGCGGCAGGTGGACTCACAGCGGGTTCACAGGGCGGACATGCCGGGCGTCGCCGTAACATTCGGGTCGTCCGGTGCGACACCCCTCTTGACGTGACGTGAGCGCATGGCACGGGGTGGTCCGCGCGTCGTCCGAGAGTTACGGAGTGGGGAGCGGACATGACAATTCGTGGATTCATCGCGCGGCATCGCGTCGCCAGAACCGCGGCCGCCCCGGTGGCGCTCGGCGTCGCCGCGGCCATCACCGCCTGGTGGGCGTTCGCGCCGCCGACGACCACGATCGACACCGAGCTGACGGCGTCCACGACGGAATGCCACGACATGGTCACCGTCTCGATCGCCGGCCGCAACGACACCCCCGGGGACACGGTCCCCCGGCTCGTCGACGCCAACGGCAATGCGCTCCCCGCCGCCCTGTCCACCGACTACAGCAGCCACTGGGTGGACCCGGTGGTCAACGCGCCGAACGCGATCAACACGGCGCTCAACCCTCAGGCGTACGCCGCGGTGTACATCGCGTACCCCGCGAACATGGACAACTACGAGTCCGCGGTCCAGACCGGCGTCGCGAACACCGAGACCGTGATGAGCGAGATCCGCAAGTCCTGCCCGAACACCCGCTTCTCCGTGGTCGGCTACAGCGAGGGCGCCGACGTCGCCCGCCGGGTCGCACAGAACATCGGCCACCAGGACGGGACCGATGGCTACGAGATCGTCGACCCCGCGAACGTCGTCGGGGTCGTGATCTTCGCCGACGCCGGCCGTGCCGCCGAACAGGGCCCGTTCCCGGGCGCACAGAACCCGTTCAGCAACCCGGACGGGTTCGACACCGTGTACCAGACCGGCACCACACCCGCCTCAGGTGCGGGCGCGGTGACCGGTACCGGTGGCGCCGACTTCGGCGCGCTCGCGGGCAAGGTCGCATCGTTCTGTTCCGACGGCGACCTCACCTGCGCTGCGCCGCAGAACATCTCGCTGCTGCAGCTGGTGGTCAACGTCGGTCGGCAGCTGAACATCGACAGCCTCGAGAAGGACGGCCTGACCCCGGCGACCGGGCAGGACGTCGCCGTCACTCTCGGCAAGATCGGGTTCGACGCGTTCAACGTGATTCGCTCGCAGCCGAATTGGATGCAGAGCGACCAGACGTTCCTCGATGTGCTGCTGCAGGTGTCGGATCCGGCGTACGACCCGAGCAAGGCCACCACGACGCTGCCCGTCGAGTCGGTCGCCGACTCCATCGATGCCGAGAAGATGTCGCCGCTCGCGTACCTGCCGCAGAAGCTCTTCAACGAGGTCGTCAACCTGATCGTCACCAACCAGAACACCATCCCGGTGGTGCTCAGCGACCCGTACCAGCTCACCCTCGGTCCGGACACCGGTCATCACTTCGACTACTGGCGCGACTCCGCCGACGGAAAGCCGCTGACCTCCGCCGAGTACGCCGCGCAGTGGCTCACCAAACTCGCGGAGCAGGCGCGGGACGGGGTGCCGCTGCCGACCACCACCACGACCGCTCCGACCACGACCGCTCCGACCACGACGGCTCCGACCACGAAGTCCTCGGCGCCGACGACGAGCGCAGCCACCAAGGCGACGACTACCACCCCGTCGACGCAGGCGGCGATCCCGGCCGGCGGGGCCGCGGCCGACCCGGTCCTCGCCGAGACCGTGCAGGGCCCGGATGCCGTCGCGGCGACGCCGGAGCCGACCGCGGGCGCAACGGCCACGGACGCCCCGACCGGCGCCGCGACGACGGATCCGGCGACGACGACCGACAGCGCGGCCCCGAGCTCGGCGTCGACGGCCGCGGCCACGTCGTCGGCTGTGGTGACGACGACTCCGGTCGCGCAGCCCACCCGCTGACACCGGGCTCCGCCCGCATGAACGGAACCGTTCAATCGATCTGACGGCATGAACGGTTCCGTTCATGCCGTCGGGCGGGGTGCTGTCGGGGGTTGCCGGAGCGTGACGTGCGCCTCATCGGGCGGGTGTGGATTCGAGTGCCGGCCTGCCCACTTCCTAACCTGAATGGTTGTGTCGGGAGAATCGGGAACGCAGGTGGCGACCATCGACCTGCCTGTCCCCACTCCCGCCTCCCCGTGGTCGGCGATGGTGGCCGTGCCGCGTCAGGGCCGTCGCTGGCCGGGCGTCGCGCGCGCAGCGGTAACGGTGGCGGTGCCCGGTCTCACGGGCGTCGCCCTCGGTGCCGGGCCGGTCGCCGCGGTCGCCACCCTCGGTGCGTTCGCCGTCGTCTACGGCGAGGGCCGCCCGTACCGGGTGCGCTGGCGGATGCTCGCGATCGTCGGTGTCGTGCTCGTCGCGTTGGCCGGGACCGGTGCCGCCGTCGGGTCGGCGGTGCACCACGCCGCGACCGCGGGCGGCTCCGCGCTGTGGCCGATGGTGTTGGTGGCGACCATGACGGTCGTGGTGGCCTCGTGCGCGTTCGTCGTCGACGCGCTCAGGCTCGGCGCGCCCGGCGCCTTCCTGCTGCTGTTGGCCCTCGAGATCGCGTCCGCACTACCGGGGGCGGGGGTGTCGGTCGCGGCCGTCGTGGCGTGGACGGCGATCGGTGCGGGCACCGCACTGGTGGTCGGGATGTCCGGTGTCCTCGTTCGGCCGCGCACGGCGGAGCGGGCCGCGGTCGCCGCCGCGGTGCGCGCGGTCGACACGGTGCTGGCGGAGAACTCGCCCGCGCATCGCCGGGCCGCGGTCCACGACCTGCACGCGGCATGGCAGTGCCTGCACGACGCCGGGCTCGCCGGCTCGGACGATCCACTGACGCGGACGCTCCGGGCGGCGCACGCGCGGTGCGCGGCGGTCGTGCACGGTGCCCCGCACGACGAGGCCACCCCCGAGGACGACCTGCATCCGCGGACGCCGCTGCGCCGCCCGTCGGTCCGCTACCGCCTCGCCCGGGCCGCGCACCCCCGGGGGCGTTCGGTGACCGTCGTGGCACGGCTGCTCGTCGCCTGTCCGGCGGCAGGGGCGATCGCGGTCGTGTTGGGGGTTGGACGACCAGACTGGGCGGTGATCACCGCCGCGATGATCCTGCACCAGGGCCCCGACCGGATCCTAGGCACCTACCGTGCGGCCCATCGATTCGTCGGCACCGTCCTCGGGCTCGGGTTGCTCGCGGGCCTGTCGCTGTTCGACCTGCGCGGGGCAGCGCTGGTCGTGGTGCTCGCGTTGACGATGGCGGGTATTGAGGCGTTCCTGGTGCGCAACTACGGTCTCGCGATGGTGTTCATCACCCCGCTCGCGATGATCCTCGGGGTGCTCGGAACCCCGGGCGACCTCGGCCTCGTCTCCCGGGACCGATTCCTCGAGACCGTCGTCGGGGTCGTTGTCGCCCTGGCCGTGATGTGGGGGGTACTGCCCCGCGCCCACCGCCGGATCCTCGCCGACGCGGACGCGCAGGTCGCCGACACCATCGCCCGGATCACCCGCGCGGCCGACGACCGGGAGCTACCCGAGCTGCGTCGCGACCTCGAGTTCGACCTGCATGCGTCGACGACGGCGGCGATCACCGCTGCCCACACCGAGCCGGACTGGACTCGCGACCGCTGGCCCGGGCATCGCCGACTGCACGAGCACGGCTATCGGATCCTGACCTCACCGCATCGGTCCGCCGCGGACACGTAGGCGGTCCGTCGGGGACTCGCGGTGACCCTCCGACATTCTGCGCTTCCCCGCGGACCGGCCGGTGGGGAGCGAGAATCGGGCTGTCGTTGGCTACCCGAACGAATGAGGTGTTCGATGCAGAGTCAGTTCGATGAACTTGCCGATCTGTACGAGGACATGGCCGGCTGGCCTTTCCGTCGGTTCCTGGAGATTCCCAACTTCCTCGCCGTCCTCGGTGATCTTGCCGACCGTGACGTCCTCGACTTCGGTTGTGGGAACGGCATGTACGCTCGGCTGCTGAAGGAGCAGGGTGCACGCCGGGTCGTCGGCTACGACGTCTCGGATGGCATGCTCGAGTATGCGAGGGCCCGAGAAGTGGAGAACCCACTGGGCATCGAGTTCGCCTCCGATCTCGGCGACGACCTCGCCGGCCGGTTCGACCTGGTTCTGGCCGTATACGTGTTGCCGTACGCCACCACCCGGCAGGAACTCCATGCGATGTGCGCGCAGATGGCGAAACCGTTGCGGCCGGGCGGCCGCCTCGTCACCCTTCCCATTCATCCCGACTATGTGCGAGACCCCGCATACTACGAGCGATTCGGATTCCGGCTGACGCCGATCGGTCCGGATGTCGACGGCGGTGAGGTACAACTCGACCTGTTCGGTCCGGGTGGTGCGGGGGACGAGGACACCGTCACCGCCTACGTCTGGACGAAGGACAGCATCGACGAGGCGATGCACGCCGCCGGTTTCGCACTCACCCAGTGGGTCGACTACGGGCGATACCGTTCGGCCGCCGCGGATTCCGAGGAGGAGCTGCTCCGTGCGTACTGGGAGCGCCCACACGCCGCGATCGTGAACTGCCGACTGGGCTGACGTCACGATCTCGTCGGGCTCGGGTCGTATCGAGGCACCGGGCACAACGCGGGAGGTGACGGTGCGATGACGGTGTATCGCCAGCAGTTGGCCGGCGTGACGTACGAGTTTGCGGGACTGGTGGATCTGCTGGCGAAGGCGACGCCGCTGCGGTCGGGTGACGAGCTGGCGGGATGCGCGGCGTCGTCGGATGCCGAGCGGGCCGCGGCGCAGTGGGCGCTGGCCGAGGTTCCGCTGGCCACGTTCCTCGCCGAGACCGTGGTCCCCTACGAGACCGACGAGGTCACCCGGCTGATCCTCGACGGCCACGACGCGGCCGCGTTCGCGCCGGTCGGGCACCTGACGGTCGGCGGCCTGCGCGACCACCTGCTCGCGACTGCCGCCACGCCCGATTCCGCGACTGTTCTCGGTGCGCTCGCGTCGGGATTGACTCCCGAAATGGTCGCGGCAACAAGCAAGATCATGCGCAATCAGGACCTGATCACCGTGTCCCGCGCGTTGACGGTGACGAGTGCGTTCCGAACCACGATCGGGTTGCCGGGGCGGCTCGCGACGCGGCTACAGCCGAATCATCCGGTTGACGATCCGCGTGGCGTCGCGGCCGCGACGCTCGACGGGTTGTTGATGGGGTGCGGCGACGCGGTGATCGGTATCAACCCGGCCGGTGACTCCCCGCACGCCGTCGCGGACCTGCTGCACCTGCTCGACGACGTGCGCACCCGGTTCGACATCCCCACCCAGTCGTGCGTGCTCACCCACGTCACCACGACGATCGACCTGATCGAGCGCGGCGCGCCGGTGGATCTGGTGTTCCAGTCCATCGCAGGCACCGAGGGCGCCAACCGAGGCTTCGGTGTCGACCTTGCGGTGCTCCGGGAGGGCGACGAGGCCGGGCGGTCGCTGCGCCGCGGCACCGTCGGCGACAACGTCATGTATCTCGAGACGGGGCAGGGCTCGGCGCTGTCGTCCGGGACCCACCTCGGCATCGGCGGCAGGCCCGTCGACCAGCAGACCCTCGAGGCCCGCGCCTACGCGGTGGCACGCGAGCTGAAACCGTTGCTGGTCAACACCGTTGTGGGCTTCATCGGCCCCGAGTACCTGTACGACGGCAAGCAGATCATCCGCGCCGGGCTCGAGGACCAGTTCTGCGGGAAGCTGCTCGGCCTGCCGATGGGCGTGGACGTCTGCTACACCAATCACGCCGAGGCCGACCAGGACGATATGGACACGCTGCTGACGTTGCTCGGGGTGGCGGGCACCGCGTTCGTGATCACGGTGCCCGGCGCCGACGACGTGATGCTCGGCTACCAGTCGCTCTCGTTCCACGACGTGCTCTACGCGCGGCAGATCGCGAACCTGCGACCAGCACCGGAGTTCGAGGAGTGGCTGCGTCGCCAGGGCATGGCCGACGCGGCCGGACGGGTGCTGCCGGTCGATGTCGCTGCCTCCCCGCTGCGGGCGCTCGGCGGCGTGTCGTGACCGACCACCTCGGCGGTGCCGAGACCGACCACCTCGGCGGTGCCGAGACCGATTACTGGGATCTGCTCCGGTCCTACACGCAGGCGCGGATCGGGTTGGGGCGCATCGGTAATGCGCTGCCCACCCGCCGACACCTCGAGTTCGTCGCCGCGCATGCCGCGGCGCGCGACGCGGTGCACCTGCCACTGGACGTGGCGCGCGTGGCCGACCGGGTGAGGACGCTCGGCCTCGGCGAGCCGTCGGTGGTCGCCAGCGCCGCGCCGGATCGCGCCATCTACCTGCGCCGCCCCGACCTTGGACGGGTACCCGGCGAGCCGATTCCCGTGCCGTCGGGTGGTCCCTACGACCTCGGGATCGCCCTGTGCGACGGGTTGTCCTCGACCGCGCTGAGCGCGCACGGACCGGACCTGGCCGCCGCGATCGTCGCCGCGCTGCCGGGACTGACGGTCGCCCCGCCGGTGATCGCCACCCAGGCCCGGGTGGCGCTCGGCGATCACATCGGGGAGGCGCTCGGTGTCACCACCATGCTGGTGCTGATCGGGGAGCGTCCCGGCCTGTCCGTCGCCGACAGCGTCGGTGTCTACCTCACCCACCACCCGCGACCGGGCCGCAGCGACGCCCAGCGCAACTGCGTGTCCAACGTCCACCCGCCCGACGGGCTGGGCTACGAGCACGCCGCGCGGGTGGTTGCCGCGCTGGTCGACGGCGCGCGGCGTCTCGGCGCGTCCGGGGTGGCGCTGAAGGACACCTCGCGGGACCCGGCCCTGACCGACGGAGTTCGGGAAGGCCGATCCGGCGATTAGCCGGACACCCGTCTGTATACGTGTCTAGGCTGGCCTTCCCGACTGTCGACGAGAGCAGGTGTGTGCAGCGATGAAGACCAAAGGCGCGTTGATCTGGGATTTCAATCAGCCGTGGTCGATCGAGGAGATCGAGATCGGCGACCCCCGCAAGGGGGAGGTCAAGGTTCAGATGGAAGCGTCGGGTATGTGCCACTCGGACCACCACCTGGTCACCGGCGGCATCCCGATGGCCGGTTTCCCGGTGCTGGGCGGTCACGAAGGTGCAGGCATCGTCACCGAGGTCGGCGAGGGTGTCGAGGACCTCGCCCCGGGCGACCACGTCGTGCTCTCGTTCATCCCGTCGTGCGGCAAGTGTCCGTCGTGTCAGGCAGGCCTGCGCAACCTGTGCGACCTGGGGGCGATGCTGCTCGGCGGTGCGTCGGTCAGCGACGGCTCGTACCGGATCCAGGCCAGGGGGCAGAACGTCTACCCGATGACTCTGCTCGGCACGTTCTCCCCGTACATGGTGGTGCACCAGAGTTCGGTGGTGAAGATCGATCCGTCGATCCCGTTCGAGGTGGCGTGCCTCGTCGGTTGCGGTGTCACCACCGGCTACGGGTCGGCCACCCATACCGCGCAGATCAAGCCGGGAGAGGACGTCACGATCGTCGGCCTCGGCGGCGTCGGCATCTCGGCGCTGCAGGGCGCGGTGAACTCCGGCGCCCGCCACATCTTCGCCATCGACCCGGTGGAGTGGAAGCGCGAGCAGGCGCTGAAGTTCGGTGCCACCCAGGCGTTCGCGAGCGTGGAGGAGGCGGCAGGCGCGATCGCCGAGACCACCGCCGGCGGCATGTCCAAGAAGACCATCGTCACCGTCGGCGAGGTGCACGGCGAGGACGTCGACCTGTGGATGGGCATCACCTCGAAGGCCGGCACCGTGGTGCTGACCGCGATGGGCAGCCTGCTCGACAACAAGGTCACGCTCAACCTGTCGATGCTGACCCTCCTGCAGAAGAACCTGCAGGGCAGCATCTTCGGCGGCGCCAACCCGCACTACGACATTCCGCAGCTGCTGTCGATGTACAAGGTCGGCAAGCTCAACCTCGACGACATGGTCACCCGCCAGTACCGACTGGAGCAGATCAACGACGGCTACCGGGACATGTTGGAGGGACGCAACATTCGCGGCATCATTCGCTACACCGACGCGGACCGCTGATCCGCGGGGTGCCGTCGGACGGGCGTTCCGGCGGCACCCCGATCCTTCCGGCAGGGAGTGTCACGGCGCCAGCACCGTCCGGCACAGGGATTCGAGTTCGTCGACGGTCGCGTCCAGGGGCGTCGAGCTGCCCTGTGCCTGCGCCAGCATCAACGCGCCCTCGAGCGCCCCGATGATCAGCACGGCGAGCGACGCCGCCCGCGCGGGTTCGGCGCCCTCGCCGACGAGTTTCGCGGCGATCGCGTCGCACCAGGTGCCGAACGCGGTGCCGGCGATCTCCCTGGCGCCGGGCTCGGTGCCCAGCGCCGCCGCCGCGATCGGGCATCCCGACGCGTACCCACTGGATTCGAGGCCGCGGCCCCAGATGTCCACCAGGGTGCGGATGGCTTCGACGGTGTCGTGGGCGTCGAGGATCCGGCCGATCCTGTCGTCGATCCAGTCGGCCGCGGAGCGGGTCGCGTCCTCCACGAGCTGGGCCTTGCCGCGCGGGAAGTGGTGGTAGATCGACCCGCGAGGGGCGCCGCTGGCGGACAGCACGTCGGCGAACGACGTCGCGGCGACACCGCGTTCGCGCATCAGGGTGATGGCGCTGTCGATCATCGCGGCCCGGGGGCCGGTGGTGGGGTCCTGTCGTCTCGGCACTGCTCGCCCTTCTCGTTCGCTCCTGTTCTATGTAGGGTGTCATACATAGTTTCCGATCGCCAGGAGTTTTGACGTGACACGGACCGCCAACCCGACCCATCAGTTCGACGCCGCCCTCGATCTCGTCGCCGAGGCCGACGGCACGTTCACCGGCCGGACCGCGGCCGAGTACGCCAACATGGTCGGCCCGTTCGGCGGCGTCACCGCGGCCACGCTGCTCGCCGCCGCGCTGCGGCATCCGGAACGGCTCGGCGACCCGGTCTCGCTCACCGTCAACTTCGCCGGCCCAGTCGCCGACGGACTGTTCACCATCGACGCGCGACCCACGCGCACCAACAACTCCACGCAGCACTGGTCGATCGAGATGACCCAGGAGGGCGTCGTCGCCACCACCGCGACCGCGGTGTTCGCCGTCCGCCGCGACAGCTGGTCGTCGACCGAGATCACCCCGCCCGTCGCCCCGGCGGCGGAGGAGGTCGCGCCCGCCCCGGCGCTCGAGTTCATCCGGTGGATCGGCAACTACGAGATGCGGTTCGTCGAGGGTGGCCTGGACAGCGTCGGAACCGAGAGGGGCGACTCGACATCCACCCTGTGGGTCCGGGATCACCCCGCGCGGCCGCTCGACTTCCCCGCCCTCACCGCGCTGTGCGACGTCTTCTTCCCGCGCGTGTTCCTCCGCCGCGGCCAGATGAGCCCGGCCGGCACCGTCTCGCTGACCGTGTACTTCCACGCCGACGCGGACACCCTCACGGCGCACGGCGAGGACGCGGTGCTCGCGACCGCCCGCGCCCAGCATTTCGGTAAGGGCTACTTCGACCAGTCCGGCGAACTGTGGGGCAAGGGCGGTGCGCTGCTCGCCACCACCCACCAGTTGGTGTACTTCAAGGCCTGACCCGGTCGCGCCGACAGGCACACCGGAAAGGGTGCGCCGCCCCCGAAACGCACCACTGCCCGGCGTCCGAGTGGACGCCGGGCAGTGGTGGGAAGTCTTCGGCTCAGGCCAGCTTGGCCAGCAGGTCGGCCCGCTGACGGGCACCGAGGCCGGCCACGCGGCGGGTCTCCGCGATGCCGACGGACTCGGCGATGTCGCGAGCCTTCACCTTGCCGACCTTCGGCAGGGACTCGAGCAGGTACAGCACCTTCGTCTTGCCGACGAGTTCGTCGGTGTCGGCCTTGTCGAGGACCTCGACCAGGCTGATCTTGCCGGACTTGAGGTCCTCCCTCAGTTCGGCGCGAGCCTTCCGGGACGCGGCCGCCTTCTCCAGGGCGGCGGCGCGCTGTTCGGGGGTCAGGGTGGGCAATGCCATGAGATGTGCCTTTCTCGCGGTTCCCGGGGGAGAACCCCAGGCTGTTCCCGGGGGAGAACCCCAGGCTAGAGCGGCGGCGACCGTGAATCACGGTACCCGGCGCTCCCGCGTGTCGTGATGCGCGGACTGGGTCACTTACCGTGCCACACCGGTGTCCGTTTCTCCAGGAAGGCCGTCATTCCCTCCTGAGCATCGCAGGTCACGGCGTTGGTGGCCATGGTCTCCGCCATCGCGGTGTACGCCTGGTCCTGCGGCAGGTCGATCTGCCGGTAGAACGCCTGCTTGCCGATCTGCAGCGTCAGCGGGCTGGCACCGGTGATCCTCGTGGCCAGGGCCCGGACCTGCGCGTCGAGTTCCTCGGGGGCGACGACGAGGTTCACCAGACCCCAGTCCGCCGCGGTGTGGGCGTCGATTGTGTCGCCGGTCAGCAGCATCTGCATCGCCCGCTTTCGCCCGACGGCGCGGCTGAGCGCGACCATCGGGGTCGAGCAGAACAGCCCGATCCGCACGCCCGGCGTCCCGAACACCGCGGTCTCGGACGCGACCACCAGGTCGCAGGACGCCGCGAGCTGGCAGCCGGCCGCGATCGCAGGGCCCTGGACGGCGGCGATCACCGGCTGCGGGATCTGCTGGACGGTGTCCATCATCTCGACGCACGCATCGAAGATCTCCCGCTCCTCGTCGAGGGTGCGGTCGACCATCTCCGACAGGTCGTGCCCGGCGGAGAACACCGGTCCGTCCGCGGCGATGACGACGGCCCGTACCGTCGCGTCCGCGGACAGCTCGGTCAGTGCCGCGGTGACCTGACGCATCGTGCTGGTGGCCAACGGGTTTCGCTGCTTCGGCCGGTTCAGGGTGATGGTGCCGATGCCGGTCTCGGCGTCGACTTCGGTCCGGACTGCGTCGTCCATGGCGCACCTCTTTCGCGATCTGTCGGTCGAGTTCGATGCTACGACCGCGCCGCCGCCACGCGATGCCCCCGGAAAGGGGCAGCGCTCAGGTTCGCGGGGTGTCCCCGGTGGCGACGTGCATGACGCTCCCCCTCCGCGATCGCAGGCGGTTGTCGATGCTCCGTCGCCCGCGATCCCGAGGCGTTCCCGCCGATCAGCGGCCGAACAGCCCGCGCAGGAATCCGCCGGACGAGGCCGGCCGTTCGCAGGTGCAGCGCTTGTCGGCGGGGACGTGGCGCATGACCTCGTCGACGTGGTTGCCGCAACCCTTCCAGGTGGTCTTGCCGCAGTTGGGGCAGGGGGTGGGCTGGCACATGGTGGTGTCCTCTCGGTCCGGTTCCCGATCGATAATACCCATAGGGGTATATGTGCGCCCGGTCTCGCTGCCGATCACCTGGCAGGATCGACACCGTGAGCACCGCGAACCTGACCCGTGCCGAGACCGCAGCCCGCGCCGCCGCGGTCACCGTCCGCTCCTACCGCGTGGATCTGGACCTGTCGTCCGCCCCGGATCACGACCGACCCGGCTTCCTGACGGTCACGACGGTGGAGTTCGACGCCACCGCCGAACGGACCTGGCTCGACTTCATCGGACCGTCGGTCGACTCGGTCACCGTCAACGGGGAGCCCGCCGAGGTCGAGTACGACGGAGCCCGCATCGCCCTGCGCGGACTGGCCGCGTCGAACACCGTCGTGGTCCGGGCGACCGGCGCCTACAGCCGGTCGGGTGAGGGGCTGCACCGCTTCCTCGATCCGGTCGACGGACAGACCTACCTCTACACCCAGTACGAGCCTGCCGACGCCCGTCGGGTCTTCGCGTGCTTCGAACAGCCGAACATGAAGGCGCCGTTCACCTTCGCCGTGACCGCGCCGCCCGGGTGGGAGGTGATCTCGAACCGTCCCGCTGCCCTGTGGGAGGAGTCCGACGAGCGGCGGTTCGTGGAATTCTCCCCGACCCTGCCGATCTCCACCTACATCACGGCGGTCGTCGCCGGACCGTACCATCGCGTCGACTCCGTCTGGAGCTCAGGCGATCTCACCGTTCCGTTGGGGGTGCTGTGCCGGGCCTCGCTGGCGCGACACCTCGATGCCGACACCGTGCTGGAGGTCACCCGGCAGGGGCTCGACTTCTTTCACGAGCAGTTCGACTACCCGTATCCGTGGGGCAAGTACGACCAGGTGTTCGTGCCCGAGTACAACCTCGGCGCGATGGAGAACCCCGGCTGTGTGACGTTCACCGAGGCGTACGTCTTCCGCGGTGCCGCGACGGCCGCCCAGTACGAGGGCCGCGCCAACACGATCCTGCACGAGATGGCGCACATGTGGTTCGGCGACCTGGTGACGATGCAGTGGTGGGACGACCTGTGGCTCAAGGAGTCCTTCGCCGACTACATGGGCGCACTCGCAAGTGCCGAGGCCACGCAGTGGACCGACGCCTGGGTGGCGTTCGCGAATCGGCGCAAGGCGTGGGCGTATTCGCAGGACCAGCTGCCGACCACCCATCCGATCGTCGCCGACATCGTCGATCTCGAGGCGGCGAAGCTGAACTTCGACGGCATCACCTATGCGAAGGGGGCGAGCGTGCTCAAGCAGCTCGTCGCCCACGTCGGGCGGGACGCGTTCTTCGAAGGGGCACGACGCTATTTCCGAGCACACGCGTTCGGCAACACCATTCTCGCCGACCTGCTCACGGAGCTCTCCGCGACGTCCGGCCGCGACCTGGAGTCATGGGCGCGCGCCTGGTTGCAGACGACCGGCGTGTCGACGCTGACCCTCGAGCGACGTGGCAAGCGGTACGAGGTCGTGCAGACCGACCCTCGGCCACACACCCTCGGCATCGGACTCTACGACTTCGACGAGGCGGGCTCGCTGGTGCTCACCGAGCGTCTGAGCGTCGATCTCACGGGACCGCGCACGCGGGTCGAGCTGACCGAGACCCCGCTGGTGCTGCTCAACGACGGCGACCAGACGTATGCGAAGGTCCGGCTCGGTGGGTTCTCCGTACGCACGGTCGAGGCCTCGTTGGACCGCATCGTCGACCCGCTGGCCCGTGGCCTCGTCTGGTCGGCGTTGTGGAACGCCACCCGGGACGGGGTCCTGGATCCCGCGCGTTATCTCACGATGGCGCGGGCGTTCGCGCCGGCGGAGACCAACATGGCGCTCCAGGCGGCCACACTGGCGAACGCGGCATTCGCGGTGGGCCACTACCTACCGGCCTCGGATCGGGACCGGTGGCGCGGCGAATGGCTCGAATCATGCTGGGCGGCACTGCAGTCGGCGGATCACGGGTCCGGGTCGCAGTTGGCGATGGCGCGCGCCGTCGCCGCTGCCGCGACGGTCGACGATCGCCGGGCCGGCGACATCCGCGCGATGCTGGACGGGACCGCTCCCGCCCCGAGCGGACTGGCGCTGGACCCCGACCTGCGCTGGGCGCTGTGGACGGCGCTGGCCGCGACCGGGCACGCCCGGACGGCGGACCTCGACGCCGAACTCGCCAGGGACGACACGGCATCCGGACGCACCGCGCACCGGCGCGCGCTGGCGGCCCGCCCGGACGCCGAGGTCAAAGCGGCGGCCTGGGCCGCCGCGCTGACCGACACCACGCTCACCAACGACCACCTCGACGCCACCATCGGCGGGTTCCGGGCGGGGGAGCGCCGCGACCTGATCGCCCGCTACGACGGCGAGTACTTCGCCGCCATCTCCGACGTCTGGGAGCAGCGGAGCATCGAGATCGCCAAGCGCATCGTCGTCGGACTGTTCCCTGCCGCGGAGTCCCTGGACGCTGTCGACGCCTGGCTCTCCGGTCACGCCGACGCTCCGGCCGCGCTGCGCAGGCTGGTCGTCGAGCAGCGGGATCACCTGGCCCGGGACCTGCGGGTGCGCGCCCACTCCTGGTGATGGGGCGGCGCACACAGCTTCTCTCGCGTGCCGGTTCGGCATCGATACCCCTGACCGTGGTGGAGCGGTGTGCGCACCGCTCGCGGGGGATTGGAATCCCCCCGATCGCAACCCTGGCCGGGGCCGATCCGCGTCCCTAGCGTTCGAACAATGTCTCTGGCGTTCCACTGGTTCCTGCCCACCTACGGCGACAGCCGGCTCATCGTCGGCGGGGGCCACGGCACGCCCGCCGGCGCCGCGGGGGGTGACCGGCGGGCGAGCATCGGCTACCTGTCGTCGATCGCCCGTGCGGCGGAGGACTTCGGGTTCACCGGTGCGCTCACACCGACCGGAGCCTGGTGCGAGGACGCGTTCCTGACCACCGCGATGGTCGCCAGGGAGTCGGAGCGCCTGGCCTTCCTCGTCGCCTTCCGTCCGGGACTGGTCAGTCCCACGCTGGCCGCGCAGATGGCGGCGACGTTCTCCCTGCACGCGCCGGGCCGGATCCTGCTCAACGTCGTCACCGGTGGTGAGGCGCACGAGCAGCGGGCCTACGGCGACCACCTCGGCAAGGACGACCGCTACGCCCGCGCCGACGAGTTCCTCTCCATCGTGCGGCGACTGTGGGCGGGCGAGACCGTCACCCACCACGGTGAGCACCTCCACGTCGACGAGGCGGCGCTGGCGACGCTGCCGAATCCGGTGCCGCCGCTGTACTTCGGTGGCTCGTCCGCCGCGGCGGGCCCGGTCGCCGCCGAGCACTCCGACGTCTATCTCACCTGGGGTGAGCCGCCCGCGGCGGTCGCGGAGAAGATCGCGTGGATCCGCGACCTCGCAGCGACCCGTGGTCGAACGGTCCGGTTCGGTATCCGGTTGCACGTGATCACCCGCGACACCGCGGCGCAGGCGTGGGCGCAGGCCGACAAACTGGTCGCTGCACTCGGTCCGGACGCCGTCGAATCCGCGCAGGCCGGGCTCGCCCGCAGCGAGTCCGAGGGGCAGCGCCGCATGCTCGCCCTGCACGAGGCCAACCGGCGCAGCGGGGACTGGCGCGACGCCCGCAATCTCGAAGTGGCCCCGAACCTGTGGAGCGGTGTCGGGTTGGTTCGCGGCGGCGCGGGCACCGCCCTCGTCGGCAGCCACGCCGAGGTCGCCGACCGGATCGCCGAGTACGCGGCGCTCGGCATCGACGAGTTCGTGCTCTCCGGCTACCCCCACCTCGAGGAGCTGTACTGGTTCGGCGAGGGAGTGCTGCCGATCCTGCGCGAGCGCGGCCTGTTCACCAGCGGTCCCGGTGCTGCCGGGACCGGGAACGTGCCCTTCCTCGCGGCCGGTGCGTCGTGACCGTCGCGCCCGCCGCCGGCCGGATCACCGGAGTCGACGAGGCCCTGCGCGTCGCGGCAGGGCTGGCGGACCAGTTCTCCGTCGACGCCGCCCGTCGCGACGCCGAGAGGGAACTGCCCCACGACCAGATCCGGCAGCTCACCGCATCCGGACTGCTCGCGGTGACGGTCCCGCGCCAGTTCGGTGGTCTCGACGCGCCCTTCGAAGTGGTCGCCGAGATCTTCCGGCTGCTCTCGGCGGCGGATCCGAGCATCGGTCAGATTCCGCAGTCCCACTTCACTTTTCTCGAGGCGCTGCGAACGCAGGGCGGCAACGAGCAGCAACGGTTCTTCTACGGCGAGGTGCTCGCCGGGGCGTTGCTCGCGAACGCGCAGAGCGAACGCGGGCCGCACCCGATCAATGTCGACACCACGGTGCTCCGTCGCCGGGGGACCGACTATGTCCTGTCCGGGCGCAAGTTCTACAGCACGGGTGCGCTGTTTGCCGACTGGATCATGGTGCGGGCCAGCCTGTTCGACGGACCCGGCAGCCCCGATGCCGCGACAGGGAAGGCCATCGCGTTCGTGCCCCGCGACGCCGACGGGGTGACGGTCGTCGACGACTGGGACGGCATGGGGCAGCGCACCACCGCCAGCGGCACCGTCACCCTCGACGACGTCGTGGTCCCGGCGTCCTCGGTGGTGCCGTACACGCCGGTGTTCGCCGGCCCCACCACCTACGGCGCGCAGGCCCAACTCGTGCACGCCGCGATCGACGTCGGAATCGCGACCGGAGCGCTCGCCGAGGCGACCGTACAGGCCGGCAGGGCCCGTCCGCACTTCGAGGCGAATGTCGAGCGGGCGGTGGACGATCCGCTCCTGGTGCAGCTGGCAGGGGAGGTGACCGTGACGGTGCGGGCGGCCCAGGCGCTGCTCTCGGTCGCGGCACGTTCGGTGGACGCCGCGAGGGCGAATCCGAGCGCGGAACGAACGGCGGCCGCGTCGATCGACGTCGCGACGGCGAAGGTGGCGGCGGCACGTGCGGCGGTGGAGTCCGCGAACGTGCTGTTCGAGCTCGGCGGCACGCGCAGCGCGTCCGGTGCGGCGAACCTGTCGCGGTACTGGCGCGACGCCCGCACCCACACCCTGCACGACGCCACCCGGTGGAAGCTCCAGCACATCGGCCGCTGGACGCTCTCCGGCACCCACCCGCCGCGGCACGGCGTGATCTGACCCTCCGGCTGAAGGTGCCATTCGTGCGGTTGATCCGCTCGAACGGCACCTTCAGCCGTTCCCTCTTCCGGGGGTGGGGAGGGGTTCGATTCACGGCGAGTACAACGGGTGCGACTTCGCTGCGGGTGACCAAGGGTTGGGGGCACACAGCGGAAGGGGAACACAGTCGTGAGCAGTGCAACGATCGAGCCGGCGGTGACGGACCGGGAACTGAAGGAAGTGTTCGCGCCGATCTTCGAACGGATCGCGGAGGGCGCGGCCCTGCGTGAGCGTGACCGCCGACTGCCGTTCGAGCAGGTCGAGTGGCTGCGCCAGGCGCGCTTCGGTGCGCTGCGGGTGCCGGTGGAACACGGTGGTTTCGGTGCCTCGGTGCGGCAGCTGTTCGATCTGCTGATCGATCTGGCGGCCGCGGAATCCAACCTGCCACAGGCACTTCGCGTGCACTGGAGCTTCGTCGAGGATCAGCGCCTCGCCGGCGACGACCGCGCCCGGCGCTGGCTGCACGCCGCCGCCGCCGGAACGCTCGTCGGCAACGCGATCACCGAGCCGGGAGTGGGTGCCGCGGACCGGTACCGGACCACCCTCACCCGCCGTGGGGGCGAGTGGGTGCTCGACGGCGTGAAGTACTACAGCACCGGCAGCCTGTACGCGGACCACATCCTCGTCGCCGCCGACCGGGACGGCGAGCGGGTCTCCGTGCTGGTCGACGCCACGCAGGCCGGCGTCAGCCCGGCTGACGACTGGGACGGGTTCGGGCAGCGTCTGACAGCCAGTGGAACAACGACATTCGAGAACGTCGCGGTGCCGGAGGATCGCATCCTCGGACCCGGGTACGGTGCGCCGGGCCGCAACTATGCGACGTCCTACCTGCAGTTGGTGCAACTCGCCGTGCTGGCCGGTATCGCCGCGCGCGCCGAGACCGACACGATCGACTGGGTGCGTGGGCGCACCCGCACGTTCACCCACGCCGCCGCGGACCTGCCCCGTCACGATCCGCTCGTGCAGCAGGTGATCGGCCGGGTCTCGGCCGCCGCATACGGCGCCCGGGCCGCGGTCCTCGCCGTCGCGGACGAACTCGACGTCCTCCTCGACGCCGGGGGCCAGGACCCCGAGCTGCTCGACCGGGCCGAGGCCGCGGCCGCCAAGGCGCAGTCGGTGGTGATCGGCCTGGTCCTCGACGCCACCTCGGAGTTGTTCGAGGTCGGCGGTGCGTCCATCAGCGCGGCCCCGCTCGGACTGGATCGGCACTGGCGCAACGCCCGAGTCATCTCCGCGCACAATCCGCTCATCTACAAGCAGCAGGCCGTCGGCGCGCATCTGCTCAACGGGGACCCGTTGCCGTATGCGTGGAGCGCGGGCCGCAGGCCGGGGGTGTCGGCATGACCCGCCAGATCCGCTTCAATGCGTTCGACATGAACTGCGTCGCCCACCAGTCGCCCGGACTGTGGCGCCACCCGCAGGACCAGTCGCACCGGTACACCGACCTGCGCTACTGGACCGAACTGGCGAGACTGCTGGAGCGGGGCCTGTTCGACGGCCTGTTCATCGCCGACGTGCTCGGCACCTACGACGTGTACGGGGGCACCGACGAGGCCGCGCTGCGGCAGGGGGCGCAGATTCCGGTCGCGGACCCACTGCTGCTGGTCTCGGCGATGGCCGCCGCCACCGAGCACCTGGGGTTCGGGATCACCACAGGCACCGGATTCGAGCACCCCTACCCGTTCGCCCGCAGGCTCTCGACCCTCGACCACCTCACCCGCGGACGCATCGGGTGGAACGTCGTCACCGGCTATCTGCCCTCCGCGGCACGCAACTTCGGCGCCGACGACCAACTCGGCCACGACGACCGGTACGACCACGCCGACGAGTATCTCGAGGTCCTCTACAAACTGTGGGAGGGCTCGTGGGAGGACGACGCGGTGGTCCGCGACACCGCCGCCGGGGTATACGTCGACCCGGAGAAGGTGCACCACATCGGGCACCGCGGAACGCATTTCACGGTTCCCGGCATCCACCTGTCCGAGCCGTCGCCGCAGCGGTCCCCGGTGATCTACCAGGCCGGAGCCTCGCCGCGTGGGGTCCGGTTCGCGGCGGAGAACGCCGAGGCGATCTTCGTCGGAGGCCCGTCGAAGCGGGTCCTCAAGGACACCGTCGCGCGGATCCGGCGCTCCCTCGCCGATGCGGGTCGGGATCCGTACTCGGCGCGGATCTACGCCCTGTCGACGATCATCACCGACGCCACCGACGAGGCCGCCGCCGCGAAGCACGAGGAATACAAGCGGTACGCGAGTGTGGAAGGCGCACTGGTGTTCACGTCCGGATGGATGGGTATCGACCTGTCCCGATACGACCTGGACGAACCGATCGGCAATGTGGAGTCGAACGCCATCCGGTCCGCAGTCGCCGCGTTCCAGGAGGCCGACGACGACGGCCGGGAGTGGAGAGTCCGCGACATCGCGGAGTGGGCCGGCATCGGCGGGCTCGGGCCTCGCTTCGTCGGGTCCGGGGACACCGTCGCCACCACCCTGCAGGAATGGGTGGACGAGACCGACGTGGACGGGTTCAACCTGGCCTACGCGATCACGCCAGGTTCCTTCGAGGACGTCGTCACACACGTCGTGCCCGCACTGCAGGCCCGAGGCGTGTACCCGGCGAGCTACCGGGAGGGAACGTTGCGCCACAAGCTGTTCGGTCAGGGCGACCGGCTTCCGGACAACCACCGCGGCGCGCGGTACCGGCTCGGCGGCGACCTGTCCACCGTCACCGAGCGATTCAACGCGTACGTCGGCTGAGCCGACCGCGCACGACCGTCGGCTGAGCCGACCGTTCGCGACCTCTGCCGACCCAACATCAACTGCACCAGGAGATCTCATGGCACGCACCGCATCAATCGTCGGGGCGGGGCTGGCGGGAACCACCGCCGCGCTCGGCCTGCAGAACATCGGCTTCGACGTCACCCTGTACAGCGACCGCGACCGGGACTCGTTGCGCAACGACGTTCCCGCAACGGGAACCGCCGTCTACTTCGGCAAGTCGCAGGAGTCGGACTCGGAGATCCTCGAGGACCTCTACGCCGACGGCCCGCACTCGACCGGAATGAGTGCCCGCCTCCACACCGGGGTCGGCGACACCTACGGCGAGGTTCTCGAGTTCGACCCCGACTTCGGGTACATCGCCAGGGGCGTGGACGTTCGGCTGCGCGCCGACGACCGGCTGGGCCGCTTCCTCGACCGGGGCGGACGATTCGAGGTCCGGGCGGTCGACGTCGACGGACTCGACGCCGTCGCCGCCGAGCACGATCTCACGCTCGTCGCCACCGGCAAGGGCGGGCTGTCGGGCCTGTTTCCCGTCGACACCGACCGGACCGTCTACACCGAGCCGCAGCGGCACCTGCTGATGGTGACGTTGCAGGGACTGGATCAGGGGCCGGACACCTGGGGCCACCGTGGCGGCGGTACTCACAACCAGTTCAACCTGCACACCGACTTCGGCGAGGCCTGGTTCGGGCCGTACCTGCACAAGGACGCCGGGCAGGCGTGGAGCTTCCTCGGGTTCGCGAAACCGGGATCGCCGTGGGTGGAGAAGTTCGCCTCCGTCACCGATGTCCACAGTGCGCGCCGGGTGGTGATCGACCTGTACCGCGAGTACTTCCCGAAGGACGCCGCCGAGGTCGAGCAGTTGGAGGTGATCGAGGCGGATCCGCACTCGTGGCTGCGCGGCGCGGTCACCCCGACGGTGCGTCGCGCGGTCGGGCGCACCGCCGGCGGGCACGTCGTCGCCGCGATCGGGGACACCGCGATCTCGTTCGACCCGGTCGCCGGTCAGGGCGCGCAGAACACCGTCGTCCAGATCGCCGCGCTCGTAGCGGCGGTCCGGGACCACGAGGGCGCCTTCACCGAGGAGTGGCTCACCGAGCAGTTCGACCGGCACTGGAACACCCGCGGGCACGCCGCGGCGGAGGTCACCCGCCTGTTCCTGGGCGATCCGAAGTACGGCGAGTACGCCGACCTGTTCTTCCCCGCGGCGACGGTCAGCGAGCCGGTGGCCGCGTCGCTGTTCCGGTTCCTGTCCGAGCCGGACGCCCTGCTCGCGCTGACGAGCCGGGAGGACGTGCTCGCCTACATCGGCGAGGCGGCGGGAGAGCCGGCCGAGGATGTGCTGGCGCGCTTCGCGCCGACCTCCGGTTTCGCGGCCACGCCGCGCGCGCAGGTGGCGGTCTGACCCTAGGGAATCTCCCCGCCACCGTCCGAAGGTCACTTTCGTGTGATCCGAAGGCGTGAGGGGCGCCGTCGTCCACGAAGGGCGGTCGGTGGCGGGTTCGAGCGAAGGGCACCTTCGTGCGCATCACGCGCATGAAGGTGCCCTTCGGCCGGGTCGGGTACTGGGGCCGCGGTTGCGATCGCGGTGATCGGAACCGTTGGGTACAACGCGTGGCGCGGCTTCAATCGGTAGCCATGTCAACCGAACGCATCGCCGACCAGACCACGTTCGCCTACTGGGTGCCCAATGTCAGTGGTGGCCTTGTCACCTCGGACATCGAGCAGCGAACCAGCTGGGATTACGAGTACAACGTCAAGCTCGCCCGCACCGCCGAGAACAACGGCTTCGAGTACGCCCTGAGCCAGGTCCGCTACGAGGCCAGCTACGGCGCCGAGTTCCAGCACGAGTCGACCAGCTTCAGCCTCGCGCTGCTGCTGGCCACCGAGCGGCTGAAGGTGATCGCGGCGGTGCATCCGGGCCTGTGGCAGCCGGCCGTGCTGGCCAAGCTCGGCGCGACCGCCGACCAGCTGTCCGGTGGCCGGTTCGCGGTGAACGTCGTCAGCGGCTGGTTCAAGGACGAGTTCACCCACCTCGGCGAACCGTGGCTCGAACACGACGAGCGGTACCGGCGCAGCGCCGAGTTCCTGCAGGTGCTCCGCAAGATCTGGACCGAGGACGACGTCGATTTTCGCGGCGACTTCTACCGTATCCACGACTTCACCCTCAAGCCGAAGCCGGCGAACACTCCCGAGCGGCCGAATCCCGAACTCTTCCAAGGTGGTAACTCCACTGCCGCGATCGCCAACGGTGGCCGCTACGCGGACTGGTACTTCAGCAACGGCAAGGACTACGACGGCATCACCGCGCAGATCGATGAACTGCGCGACGTGGCCCGCGCCCATAAGCGTGAGACGAAGGTCGGCCTCAACGGCTTCATCATCGCCCGCGACACCGAGAAGGAAGCCCGCGACACTCTCCGCGAGATCATCGAGAAGGCGAACAAGCCGGCCGTCGAGGGCTTCCGCGGCGCGGTCCAGCAGGCCGGTGCGTCGACAGGCGACCAGAAGGGCATGTGGGCGGACTCGACCTTCGAGGACCTGGTGCAGTACAACGACGGTTTCCGCACCCAGCTGATCGGCACCCCGGAGCAGATCGCGGAGCGCATCGTCGAGTACCGGCGCCGCGGCGTCGACCTGATCCTGGCCGGGTTCCTGCACTTCCAGGAGGAGGTCGAGTACTTCGGCGCCAAGGTGCTGCCGCTGGTGCGGGAGCTGGAAGCGGCCGATCGGGAGCCCGCGGCCGTCTGACGCCCTGGCGGAATCCGTGTCCGGGCCGGACTGTCCGACCGTCGCGGCACAATGGGCGCGTGTCCACCCATTCCCTTCGGTCCGTCGACGCCACACAGCGCCGTGCGCGGCTCGCTCGCCGTCACCGCCTCGCGCCCGGAGTGGGCGCCGCCGATGTGGTCGATGCCGCCCGCAGCCTGGTCTGCCTGCACGGAACGGACCCGGCGACGATCTACCTGTCGGCCCGGGCCCGGGTGCCGGGGATGACGGTCGCCGACCTGGACCGCGCACTGTACGAGGAGCGGTCGCTGGTCAAGCACATGGCGATGCGGCGCACCCTGTTCGTGCTCCCCCGGGCGGCACTGCCGTTCGTCCAGGCCGGTGCGAGCAACCGGGTCGCCGACAACGAACGCCGCCGCCTCGTGCGGGAGGTGGAGAAGGCGGGGTTGTTCGACGACGGGGCGGCATGGCTGCGGGAAGCCGGCGACGCGGTGCTCGATGCGCTGTCTGGCGGTGAACCGTTGTCGTACACGACGCTTCGCGAGAAGCTCCCGCTGTTGAACGGCTCCATGTCCTACGGTGAGGGCAAGAGTTGGGGCGGTCAGGTGTCGATCGGGCCGCGGGTCCTGACCGTCCTGTCCGCGGAGGGCTGGATCGTGCGCGCGACGAACGACGGGCCGTGGCGGGTGTCCCGGAACCGTTGGGCCACAACCGAATCGTGGCTGGGTGGCCCGATCGAGACCGTGACCGAGGCGGAGGGTGCCGCCTGGCTGGTTGCGGAGTGGCTGCGCGCGTTCGGTCCCGGAACCGAAGCCGACCTGAAATGGTGGCTCGGCTCGACACTGACCGCGGTGCGAAAGGCGTTGTCCGCGCTGGACCTCGTCGAGGTCGACCTCGACGGGCAGGTCGGATACCTGATGGCCGACGACGCGGAACCGGTCGAGCCGGTCGAGCCATGGGCCGCCCTGCTGCCGGGCCTGGACCCGACGACGATGGGCTGGCGGGACCGGGACTGGTACCTCGGCCCTCACAAGGAACCGTTGTTCGACTCGAACGGCAACGCCGGCCCCACCGCCTGGTGGGACGGCAGAATCGTCGGCGGCTGGTGGCAGGACGACGCCGGCCGGGTGGTGGTCCACCTGCTCGAGGGCGTCGATCCCGCGGCGCGGCGAGCGCTCGATGCAGAGGCCGAGGCCCTGACCGAGTGGCTGGGCGGGGTCCGGGTGATGCTGCGATTCCCGTCGCCGCTGGCAAAGCAGTACGCCTGAGATGGCGAGGCGGCGCAGAATGCAGGGGTGACCCCTGCCGATGCCTCGGTGACGGAGATGGTGGACGCGGCCGACCTGGTCGACCACCACTGTCACGGCGTCGTGGTCGAGGACCTCGACCGGGCACGGTTCGAGGCGCTGCTCTGCGAGGCGGACGCGCCCGGGCCGTGGCACGGCAGCCTGTTCGACACCCGCGTCGGGTTCGCGGTACGGCATCTGTGCGCACCCCTGCTCGATCTTCCCGCCGGGATCCCACCCGACGACTACCTGTCGCGGCGGGCGGAGCTCGGCTCCGACGAGGTGTCGAGAAGGCTGTTGCGCGGAACCGGGATCGGCGACTTCCTGGTCGACACCGGGTATTCGGCGCAGCGACTGACCACACCGGGCGAGCTGGCGGTACTCGCCGACGGAACTGCTCGTGAGGTCGTCCGGCTCGAGACCCTCGCCGAGCAGACGATCGGGCCGACGACGGCGGCGGGGTTCGCCGATGCGTGCCGTGATCGGCTCGAGCTCGCCGTCGAGGGCGGCGCCGTCGCGTTCAAATCGATTGCCGCATATCGTGTCGGGCTCGACCTCGCGCCGGAGCGTCCGACCGGGGCGGAGGTCGCGGCTGCTGCCGGACGGTGGGCGGGCGCGATCGACCGCGGGGCCCCGGCCCGGCTGGCCGACGAGACCCTCACCCGGTTCCTCGTCTGGAGCGCAGTCGAACTCGGTCTGCCGATTCAGTTCCACACCGGCTACGGGGACGCCGACGCCGACCTGCGGCGCGGCGATCCGCTGCTGCTGACCCCGCTGCTCCGGGCCACGTCTGGTCTGGGTGTGCCGATCATGTTGCTGCACACCTACCCGTTCCACCGCCACGCCGGGTATCTGGCGCAGGTGTTCGACCACGTCTTCGTCGACGTCGGGCTCGCGATGCAGAACGTCGGCGGCCGCGGCGGGCGGGTGCTTGCCGAGCTGACCGAACTCGCGCCCTTCGGTTCGATCCTGTTCTCCACCGACGGCTACGGTCTGCCCGAACTGTTCCACATCAGTACCGCGTACTTCCGGCGTGCGCTGGCCGAGGTGCTCGGTACCGGAATCGACGACGAATCATGGTCCTTCGCCGACGCCGAACGTATCGCGGCGATGATCGGAGCCGAAAACGCTCGGCGGGCGTATCGGCTTCGGGCGCAGTCGGCCTCGTCTCACTGGTGAGGCCGACCCCGCGGCCCGTGGCGGCGGTCGCTGCCCGGGCCAGGTGTGGGGCCGCCGGAAAATCAGTGGCACCGGCCGCCCTGCAGCCGCTAGCGTCCCGGGTGTCCGCATCGTTCGTCTGATCGCGCGGACCAACCCTGCTGTAGCTCAAGTGGCCAGAGCGCCGGTTTGTGGTACCGGAGAACGCGGTTCGAGTCCGCGCAGTGGGACCGACCGGCACGACCCCGACCACAAGGGGCCGCGGCACGCCGGACGGGTTGTCGGGGTCGCCGATCAGCCGTTGCGGGCCACCTCGACAGCTCCCGGCGTGTGCCACACCGAGTCGGGCAGCTCGCCGGGCAGGTCGGGGTTGTCGCGGTCCGTGAACACCGGGTCCCGGCCGGCGCTCGTCTGCCGGTCGTAGTCGCGGAAGGCGCCGAACGCCCACTTGCCGAGCAGGACGATCGCGACCAGGTTGGTGATCGCCATCAGGGCCATCGCGACGTCGGCGACCGCCCACACCGCGGACAGTGCCAGCACCGAACCGATCCCCACGGAGGTGAGGACGACGAGGCGGAAGGCGAACAGCGTCCGCGGTCCCGCGCCGAGGAAATACATGTTGACCTCGGCATACGAGTAGTTGCCCAGCACCGAGGAGAAGGCGAAGACGAACACCAGCACCGTCATCAGCCACACCGACCACGAGCCCAGTTCGTGCTCGACCGCGGACTGTGTCAGCGACGCCCCCACCGCCGAGCCGGTGGTACCCGGGTCGTACACCTCCGGTCCCGCCATCAGGATGATCATCGCGGTGGCGGTGCACACGATCATGGTGTCGACGAAGACCCCGAGCGACTGCACGAATCCCTGCTTCACCGGATGGGACACGGTCGCGGTCGCCGCCGTGTTCGGCGCGCTGCCCATCCCGGCCTCGTTGGAGAACAGGCCCCGTTTGACGCCGTTGAGCAGGGCGGCCGCCACGCCGCCGGCAACACCCGCGGCGGCCTCACCGATGCCGAACGCGCCGCCGACGATCATTCCGATGACCTCGGGGACGCGGCCGATGTTCATGACGATGACGACGACGGCGAGCAGGGCGTACAGGCCGGCCATGATCGGCAACACCACCTCCGCCACCGCCGCGACGCGCCGGATGCCGCCGAACAGGACCGGCGCCGCGAGCAGCATCAGCACCACGGCCGTCCACTTCTGGTCGACGGTGTGTGCCTGCGAGAGGACGTCGGCAATCGTGTTGGCCTGCACCATGTTGAACGCGATGCCGAAGGTGACGACGAGCAGCACCGCGAACAGGATGCCGCCGGCACGCGAGCGCAGTCCGCGTTGAATGTAGTAGGCGGGTCCGCCGCGGAAGGCGCCGTCGGGGCCACGCACCTTGAACATCTGCGCCAGGGTCGCCTCGACGGCGGCGGTGGCCATGCCGATGAGGGCGACGCACCACATCCAGAACACCGCACCCGGCCCGCCGAGCGTCAACGCGATCGCCACGCCGGCGATGTTGCCGGTGCCGACCCGCGACGCCAGCCCCACGCAGAACGCCTGGAACGACGAGATCCCGCCCTCGGCGCCCGAGCGGGACGAGCCGAGCTGACGGATCATCGCGGGGAACCGGCGGAACTGGATGCCGCGGGTGCGGATCGTGAAGTAGAGGCCGGCTCCGACCAGCAGATAGATGAGGACGTACGTGTACAGCACGTTGCTCAACGGGTCGATGAACCGCTCCTGGATGAAGTCCATTCCGTACAGATAGGGCACCGCGCGAGATCAGTCCAGGTGACCCGCCGTGGTCCGCGCGACGGGACGGTTCGCGCCGCAAGCGACGGGCCGCGTGCGGCGAGTGTGTGCGGTAGGTCACAATGGGCGCGAACCGATCAATTGAGGAGCGATTCATGTTGAGCACGATGCAAGACGCCCCGCTGTCGATCGCCCAGCTGCTACGGCACGGCAGCACGGTGCACGGCAGCGCGGAGGTCGTGACCTGGACCGACGCCGGTGCGCGTCGGCGCAGCTACGCGGAGGTGGGCCGGCGGTGCGCGGCGCTCGCACACGCGCTGCGCGGGCTGGGCGTCACCGGCGATCAGCGGGTCGCGACGTTCATGTGGAACAACGCCGAGCACCTCGAGGCGTACCTGGCGGTCCCGTCGATGGGCGCGGTGCTGCACACGCTCAACATCCGGCTGTTCCCGGAGCAGCTGGTGCACGTGGCCAACCACGCGGAGGACCACGTGATCATCGTCGACGCGACGCTGATCCCGCTGCTGGCCCCGCAACTGCCGCAGCTGTCGACGGTCAAGCACGTGATCGTCGCCGGTGAGACCACCGCCGGACTGGTGGCACCGGACGGCGTGCAGGTCCACGCGTACGAGGCGCTGATCTCCGGGCAGCCGACGGAGTTCGACTGGCCGGAGCTGGACGAACGGTCCGCGGCCGCGATGTGCTACACCTCCGGCACCACCGGTGACCCGAAAGGCGTTGTGTACTCGCACCGTTCGATCTACCTGCATTCGATGCAGGTGTGCATGACGGACGGTCCGGCGCTGAGGCAGGGTGACCGGGCGCTGGCCGTGGTGCCGCAGTTCCACGCGATGTCCTGGGGGCTGCCGTACGCGGCGTTCATGATCGGAGCCTCACTGATCATGCCGGACCGGTTCCTGCAGCCGGCGCCGCTGGCCGAACTGATCGCCGCCGAGCGTCCGACATACGCGGCCGCGGTCCCGACGATCTGGCAGGGGCTGCACCTGCACCTGGAGGAACACCCGCAGGACATCTCCTTCATGAAGGACGTCCTGATCGGCGGGTCCGCCGTGCCGCCGGCGCTCATGCACGTGTTCGAGAACGAGTACGACGTGCAGGTGCTGCACGCGTGGGGCATGACCGAGACCTCGCCGCTCGGGTCGGTGGCGCGTCCGCCCGCGGGCACCGAGGGCGACGAGCGCTGGCGGTACCGGTACACCCAGGGACGGTTCCCGGCGTCGGTGCAGGCGCGCCTCGTCGACGACGTCGGGGGCGTGGTCCCGAACGACGGCACCGCCATCGGTGAACTCGAGGTGCGCGGGCCGTGGATCACCGGGTCCTACTACGGGGTCGACGCGCCGGAGAAGTTCGACGACGGCTGGCTGCGCACCGGCGACGTCGGGTCGATCACCCCGGACGGGTACCTCACCCTCACCGACCGCACCAAGGACATCATCAAGTCCGGTGGCGAATGGATCTCGTCGGTGGACCTGGAGAACGCCGTGATGGGGCATCCGGACGTCCTCGAGGCCGCCGTCATCGGCATCCCCGACGAGAAGTGGGACGAGCGACCGCTGGTGGCCGTTGTGCTGCGGGAGGGGACGCCGACCACGATCGACGCACTGCGCGAGTACCTTTCGGACAAGGTCGCCAAGTGGCAGGTCCCCGAGAACTGGACCGTGATCTCCGAGGTGCCGAAGACCAGCGTCGGCAAGTTCGACAAGAAGCGGCTCCGGACGCAGTTCCAGGACGGCGGCCTCGACATCACCCGAATCTGACATCACGCCCGAACCGGATCTCGCCGGAATCCGACCGAGAATCCGCGGTACGCGCGGGCCGCGCCTGAACGGGCGCGGCCCGCTTCGCGCGTAGCATCCCCCACGTGTCCGTGCCGCCAGCGCAGTCCGGAGGCGTCCCGCGCGGCGCCCCGCACCTCCAGGTGCTCGTCTACAGCGACGACGTGAACACGCGCAGACAGGTCGTGACGGCACTCGGCCCCCGCCCGCACCCGGATCTTCCGGAGATCGAATGCGTCGAGGTCGCCACGGCCCCGGTGGTGGTGCAGCACCTGGACGCCGGCGGGGTGGACCTGGCGATCCTCGACGGCGAAGCCACCCCGGCCGGTGGCATGGGCCTGGCCAAGCAACTCAAGGACGAGATCGACCGCTGTCCGCCGATCCTGGTGCTGACCGGTCGCGCCGACGACGCCTGGCTGGCGCGGTGGTCGCGCGCCGAGGCGAGCGTCCCGCACCCGATCGACCCGATCCGGCTCACCGGGGAGGTCGTCGCGCTGCTCCGCGCGCGACTGGGCTGACGATCGCTGCTGCTGCGCACGCAGCCTGTGCCAGCGGTCCCCGGACCGCATCCGCCACCCACCTCCACCGGCCCCGGAGTGTCGTGGCTCACACGCGCGAGCGGCCGGGGGTATGTTCGGCTCCAAGGAGAGGACGTGACCGGGTCACGTGTCCGGTCGCCCAGCTCCGAGCGTTGCAGTGCAGCTCGTGCAATGGATGCGTCGGACCAGGGGAGCGGTCATGAGGCGGATCGGGCAGGACGGACGGCAGGGTCGGCGGGACGCCGACCGGTCTCCGGCTGCCGTCCGCGCGTCCGCGCCCCGCCTCGCGGGCGAGGCCCGACGGACACTCCCGCAGGGAGGGGAGGCCGGTCTCCGTGAACGTGTACATCCCGATCCTGGTGCTCGGCGCGATCGCGGTCGTGTTCGCGCTGTTCTCGGTCCTGGTGGCGTCGATCGTCGGGCCGCGCCGCCGGAACCGGGCGAAACTCCAGGCGTACGAGTGCGGTATCGAACCGACGTCACAACCGGACCGGCACGGCAGCGGCATCGGTGGGGCGTCCGGGCAGCGGATCCCGGTGAAGTACTACCTGACCGCGATGCTGTTCATCATCTTCGACATCGAGATCGTCTTCCTGTACCCGTGGGCGGTGTACTTCGACGCGCTCGGCACGTTCGGTCTGGCGGCCATGGCGCTGTTCGTGTTCAACGTGTCGGTCGCCTACGCCTACGAGTGGCGACGCGGCGGCCTCACCTGGGACTGACCGCACCCCGGCCGCCGAACTCGGTCGGATGGCGCTGCGGCGCAGTCGGATCGGTTCGTTCGGGAAATCGTTCGGGAAACCGGACGGAGAGCTGAGGCGAGGATCATGGGTCTCGAGGAGAAGCTGCCGAGCGGGTTCCTGCTGACGACGGTGGAGTCGATCGCGGGATACGCGCGCAAGGGATCGCTGTGGCCGGCCACGTTCGGACTCGCCTGCTGTGCCATCGAGATGATGGCCACCAGTGCCGGGCGGTACGACATCGCCCGGTTCGGAATGGAGGCGTTCCGCGCCTCGCCCCGACAGGCCGATCTGATGATCGTGGCCGGCCGGGTCAGTCAGAAGATGGGCCCGGTGCTGCGCCAGGTGTACGACCAGATGGTCGAACCGAAATGGGTTCTGGCCATGGGCGTCTGTGCCTCCTCCGGGGGCATGTTCAACAACTACGCGATCGTGCAGGGCGTCGACCACCTCGTTCCCGTCGACATCTACCTCCCCGGCTGCCCCCCACGACCGGAGATGCTGTTGAACGCGATCATCAAGCTGCACGAGAAGATTCAGCAGATGCCGCTCGGTGTGAACCGGGAGGAAGCGGTGCGGGCGGCGGAAGCGGCAGCGCTGGCCGCGACCCCGACGATCGAGATGAGGGGGCTGCTGCGGTGAGTTCGGACTTCGACTCAGAGGCGACGACCGGACCGGAGGGTAGTCCGCCCCCGGACGAGGCGGCGGTGCCCGACGTGATCGACGTCCGGCAGGGCATGTTCGGTGTCCGCGGCACCGGCGACACCTCCGGATACGGTCGGCTGCAGCGTCCGGTCACCCTGCCTCCCAGCACGACTCGACCGTTCGGGGGATGGTTCGACGAGGTCGCCGACGAGCTGGACGCGACGCTCACGGCGGCCGGGGTGGCACCGGCGGACGCGATCGAGAAGGTCGTGGTGTTCCGCGACGAGCTCACCTTCCACGTCCGTGCCTCACACCTGCCTGCGGTCGCACGGGCGCTGCGTGACGCCCCCGCCCTGCGGTTCGAGCTGTGCCTCGGGGTCAGCGGTGTGCACTATCCGCAGGACAGTGGCCGGGAACTGCACGCGGTGTACCCGCTGCTGTCGATCACCTGGGGTCGCCGCATCCGGCTCGAGGTCGCGGTTCCGGACGCCCATCCGTACGTGCCGTCCCTGTACTCGATCTACCCCACCAACGACTGGCACGAGCGGGAAACCTACGACTTCTTCGGAATCGTGTTCGACGGTCATCCCGCACTGACGCGGATCGAGATGCCCGACGACTGGGAGGGGCACCCGCAGCGCAAGGACTACCCCCTCGGCGGCATTCCCGTCGAGTACAAGGGCGCGCAGATCCCGCCACCCGACCAGCGGAGGGCGTACAGCTGATGAGCGACGTGAGCAGCGATCCCGCAGGCACCATCTACAGTGCCGGCGGACAGGACTGGGACGAGATCATCGGGGCGGCAGCCCAATCCGGAGACGAGCGGATCGTGGTGAACATGGGTCCGCAGCACCCCTCCACGCACGGCGTGCTGCGCCTGATCCTGGAGATCGAGGGCGAGACCGTCACCGAGGCGCGGTGCGGAATCGGATACCTGCACACCGGAATCGAGAAGAACCTCGAGTACCGCAGCTGGACGCAGGGCGTCACCTTCGTCACCCGGATGGACTACCTGTCCCCGTTCTTCAACGAGACCGCCTACTGCCTGGCGCTGGAGAAGCTGCTCGGCATCACCGACCTGATTCCCGAGCGCGCCACCGTGATCCGGGTGCTGCTGATGGAACTGAACCGGATCTCCTCGCATCTGGTGGCACTGGCGACCGGCGGCATGGAGCTCGGCGCGGTGACCGCGATGCTGTTCGGGTTCCGCGAGCGGGAGCTGATCCTGGACGTGTTCGAGAAGATGACCGGTCTGCGGATGAACCACGCCTTCATCCGGCCCGGCGGGCTCGCCCAGGACGTTTCCGACGCGGCGCTCGCCGCGGCACGGGAGCTGCTCACGATCCTGCCGAACCGCCTGCGGGACATGGAACTCATGCTCAACGAGAACCCGATTTGGAAGGCCCGCACCCAGGGCATCGGCTACCTCGACCTGACCGGGTGCATGGCCCTCGGTATGACCGGTCCGATCCTGCGTGCCACCGGACTTCCCCACGACCTGAGGCGTTCGGAGCCGTACTGCGGATACGAGACCTACGACTTCGACGTCGTCACCGACACGGGCAGTGACTGCTACGGGCGGTACCTGATCCGGGTCCGGGAGATGCGCGAGTCGCTGAGGATCGCGCAGCAGTGCCTCGACCGGTTGCGGCCCGGACCGGTGATGATCGACGACAAGAAGATCGCCTGGCCCGCGGACCTGGCGCTGGGTCCGGACGGGCTCGGCAACTCGCCCGAACACATCGAGCACATCATGGGGACCTCGATGGAGGCGCTGATCCACCACTTCAAACTCGTCACCGAGGGCTTCCGGGTGCCCGCCGGGCAGGTGTACGTCGCGGTCGAGTCCCCGCGCGGCGAACTGGGCGTGCACATGGTCAGCGACGGCGGCAGCAGGCCGTACCGGGTGCACTACCGTGACCCCTCGTTCACGAATCTGCAAGCGGTGTCGGCGATGTGCGAGGGCGGCATGGTCGCCGACGTGATCGCCTCGGTGGCCAGCATCGACCCCGTCATGGGCGGAGTGGACCGATGACCGCGCCGCACGGCTACCCGCCGCAGGTCAGGGGGCGGCTCGAGGTGGACGCCAAGGAGATCCTCGCGCGCTACCCGCAGTCCCGTTCGGCGCTACTGCCGCTGCTGCACCTGGTGCAGTCCGAGGACGGCTGTGTCACTCGCGCCGGTGTCGAATTCTGCGCCGGGCAGCTCGATCTCACCGCCGCGGAGGTATCCGCGGTCGCGACGTTCTACTCCATGTACCGGCGCACTCCCACCGGCGACTACCTGGTCGGGGTGTGCACGAACACGCTGTGCGCGATCATGGGCGGTGACGCGATCCTCGACCGGCTGCGCACCCACCTCGGGGTCGAACCGGGCCAGAGCACCGACGACGGCGTCGTCACCCTCGAACACGTCGAGTGCAACGCCGCATGCGACTACGCCCCGGTGGTGATGGTCAACTGGGAGTTCTTCGACAACCAGACCCCGGAGTCGGCAACCGACCTGGTCGACACGCTGCGGGCCGGTGGTCGGGTGACCCCGGTCCGGGGCGCCCCTCCGTGCACGTTCCGGGAGACCGAGCGGATCCTTGCGGGATTTCCCGACCCGCGGCCCGGGGCCGCGGACGCCGGCGTGGCCGGGGAGGCCACCGTCGCGGGGCTCCGGATCGCCCGCCAACGCGGCCTGAGCGCACCGGAACCCGGCCCGCACGGTTCCGAGCGGGAGGGGGAGTCGTCGTGACCCTGACCCCGGTCCTGAGCCGCTACTGGGACGAGCCACGGTCGTGGACGCTGGAGACCTACCTCCGCCACGACGGCTACCGCGGATTGCGAGCCGCCCTGGCACAGGGACCGGACGCGGTGATCGATACCGTCAAGGCATCGGGGCTGCGCGGACGTGGCGGGGCCGGGTTCCCCACCGGGACGAAATGGTCCTTCATTCCTCAGGATCCGGCGGGCGCGGGCGCCCAGAACGGGACAACTGCCGGTGGAAAGCCGCACTACCTGGTGGTCAACGCCGACGAGTCCGAGCCGGGTACCTGCAAGGACATGCCGCTCATGCTGGCCACGCCGCACGCTCTGATCGAGGGTGTCGTCATCGCCGCCTACGCGATCCGGGCCCGGCACGCCTTCATCTACGTCCGCGGTGAGGTGGTGCCGGTGCTGCGGCGGTTGCAGTCCGCGGTCGCCGAGGCGTACGCGGCCGGGTATCTGGGACGCGACATCCTCGGCAGCGGCTTCGACCTCGACGTGGTGGTGCACGCCGGTGCAGGCGCCTACATCTGCGGTGAGGAGACCGCGCTTCTCGACTCGCTGGAGGGCCGCCGTGGGCAACCCCGGCTGCGGCCCCCGTTTCCCGCGGTCGCGGGCCTCTACGCCAGCCCCACGGTGGTCAACAACGTCGAGTCGATCGCCAGCGTGCCTCCGATCCTGCTGCACGGCGCCGACTGGTTCCGGTCCATGGGCGGTGAGAAGTCGCCGGGATTCACGTTGTACTCGCTGTCCGGGCATGTCACCCGGCCCGGCCAGTACGAGGCGCCGCTCGGGGTGACGCTGCGGGAACTGCTCGAGTACGCGGGCGGCGTGAGGGCCGGGCACCGGCTCAAGTTCTGGACCCCCGGCGGTTCCTCCACACCGATCTTCACCGAGCAGCACCTCGACGTGGCCCTCGACTACGAAGGTGTCGCCGGTGCCGGCTCCATGCTCGGCACGAAGGCGCTGCAGATCTTCGACGAGACCACCTGCGTGGTGCGCGCGGTCCTGAGGTGGACGCAGTTCTACGCCCACGAGTCGTGCGGCAAGTGCACCCCGTGTCGGGAGGGCACCTACTGGCTGGTGCAGGTGATGGAACGGATGGAAGCCGGCCAGGGCACCGCCGCCGACCTGGAGACGCTGCTGGACATCGCCGACGGGATCGCCGGAAAGTCGTTCTGCGCGTTGGGGGATGCCGCCGCGAGCCCGATCAACTCCTCGCTGAAGTACTTCCGTGACGAGTACCTCGCGCACTTCCGACGCGGCGGTTGTCCGTTCGATCCGGCACGGTCCGCACTGACCGAGGGAGTGGGGGCTCGATGAGCGTGAGCGAGAACGTCTCCGCGCCCGCCGATCTGGTGACGGTTTCCATCGACGGAGCCGAGGTTCGGGTCCCCAAGGGCACCTTGGTGATCCGGGCGGCCGAACTCGTCGGGGTCCAGATCCCGCGGTTCTGCGACCATCCCCTGCTCGACCCCGTCGGTGCCTGCAGGCAGTGCCTCGTCGAGGTGGAACTGCCGGGCCGCGAGCCGGGATCGCCGCCGGTCCGGTTGCCGAAGCCGATGGCGTCCTGCACCACCGTCGTCTCCGACGGCATGACCGTGTACACCCAGCTCACCTCGCCGGCGGCCGACAGGGCGCAGCGCGGAGTGATGGAACTGCTGCTGATCAACCATCCTCTGGACTGCCCGGTGTGCGACAAGGGCGGCGAATGCCCACTGCAGAACCAGGCGATGTCCAACGGCCGCAGCGAATCCCGATTCGACGGCACCAAGCGCACCTACCCGAAACCGATACCCCTGTCCAGCGAGGTGCTGCTGGACCGGGAACGCTGCGTCCTGTGCGCCCGTTGCACCCGGTTCTCTCAGCAGATCGCCGGTGATCCGTTCATCGAACTGCTCGAACGCGGCGCGCTGCAGCAGGTCGGGATCGGTGAGGGCGAACCGTTCGAGTCGTACTTCTCCGGCAACACGGTGCAGATCTGCCCGGTCGGCGCGCTGACCGGAGCCTCCTACCGGTTCCGGGCCCGCCCCTTCGACCTGGTGTCGACGCCGAGCGTGTGCGAGCACTGCGCCTCCGGGTGCGCCCAGCGGACCGACCACCGGCGCGGCACCGTCCTCCGCCGCCTCGCCGGCGACGACCCCGAGGTCAACGAGGAGTGGAACTGCGACAAGGGCCGGTGGGCGTTCACCTACGCGACCGCCTCCGACAGGCTGACCACTCCGCTGGTCCGCGGGCCCGACGGGCAACTGGCGCCGACGTCCTGGTCGCAGGCCCTCGCTGTCGCCGCCCGCGGGTTGCGAGAGGGCGGTGCGGTCGGGGTGCTGACCGGCGGCCGGGTCACCGTCGAGGACGCGTACGCCTACGCGAAGTTCGCGCGGGTCGCTCTCGGCACCAACGACGTCGACTTCCGCATTCGACCGCATTCCGACGAGGAGACGCGCTTCCTCGGCGCACGCGTCGCGGGCCGCCGGATGGACGTCACCTACGCCGACGTCGAACGCGCACCCGTCGTCGTGCTGGTCGCATTCGAACCGGAGGAGGAGTCGCCGATCGTGTTCCTCCGCCTGCGCAAGGCGGTGCGCCGCAACGGGTTGGCGGTGTACTCGATCGCGCCCTACGCGAGCCGCGGCCTGCAGAAGCTGTCCGGACACCTGCTGCAGACCGGTCCCGGCGGCGAGGTCGAAGCGCTCCACGCGCTGCGCGGCAACGACCTGCTCAAGGCTCCGGGGGCGTTGATCCTCGTCGGTGAACGCGCGGCCGGGCCGGCGGGGACGCTCACGGCGGCAAGCGAACTCGCCGATCTCACCGGTGCCCGACTGGCGTGGATCCCGCGCCGTGCCGGCGAGCGGGGCGCACTGGAATCCGGTGCCCTGCCGAACCTGCTGCCCGGCGCCCACCCCGTTGCCGACGCCACGGCCCGGCACCGGGTCGCGGCGCGCTGGAACGTCGACGACCTCCCGTCCGTACCGGGCCGTGACACCGCGGGCATCCTCGAGGGCGCCCGGGCCGGGACGTTGGGTGCACTGCTGGTCGGCGGCGTCGAGCTCGACGACCTCCCCGACCCCGCTGCCGCCCGCACCGCGGTCGAGGCCGCCGGCTTCGTGGTCTCGCTCGAACTGCGACGCAGCGCGGTCACCGACCTCGCCGATGTGGTGTTCCCGGTCGCGCCGGTGGCCGAGAAGGACGGCACGTTCGTCGACTGGGAGGGACGCGACCGCCCGTTCGCGGCGGCCCTCACCGGAATCGGTGCCATGCCGGATCACCGGGTGCTGCATGCCCTCTCGACAGAGATGGGGGAACCGATCGGGCTGCCCGACGCGGCCACCGCCCGCGCGGAGATCGGTGTGATCGGCCGGTGGGACGGCGAACCGGTCGCAGCCCCCACCACCGCCCCGGCACACCACCGCCTGCCCGGCCCGGGCCAGGCGGTGCTCGCCGGGTGGCGCCAACTCCTCGACGCGGGCCGGCTACAGGACGGTGAACCGCACCTCGCCGGCACCGCACACGTCCCGGTCGCGCGACTCTCCGCGGCCACCGCCGTCGAGATCGGTTGCCGGGACGGCGACTCGATCACCGTCAACACCGATCGTGGCGCGGTCACCCTGCCCGTCGTCGTCACCGACATGCCTGAGCGGGTGGTATGGCTGCCGCTCAACTCGCCGGGCAGCGCGGTCCACCGCGACCTCGGTGTCACGGTCGGCGCGATGGTCCGGATCCGGCCCGCGGTAGGGGGTTTGCGATGACCACCGCACCGATCATCGCCGCCGGCACCGACCTCTCCGCATTCGGCCGCGATCCGTGGTGGCTGGTGGTCGCGAAGGCGGTGGCCATCTTCGCGTTCCTGATCCTGACGCCGCTGATCGCGCTGCTCGTCGAACGCAAGGTGATGGCGTGGATGCAGATGCGCGTCGGACCGAACCGCGTCGGCCCCCGCGGCACCCTCCAATCCCTCGCCGACGGCATCAAACTCGCACTCAAGGAGGGCATCGTCCCGGCCGGAGTGGACAGGCCGGTGTACCTGCTCGCACCGATCATCGCCATTGTGCCGGCGATCATGGCCTTCGCGGTGATCCCGTTCGGTCCGGAGGTGTCGATCCTCGGCCACCGAACACCGCTGCAGCTCACCGACCTTCAGGTCGCGGTCCTGTACGTCCTCGCGGTCACGTCCGTCGGCGTGTACGGCATCGTGCTCGCCGGATGGGCGTCGGGTTCCACCTACCCGCTGCTCGGCGGCCTGCGGTCGACCGCGCAGGTGATCTCCTACGAGGTGGCGATGGGGTTGTCGTTCGCCGCGGTGTTCCTCGACGCGGGCACGATGAGCACCTCGGGGATCGTCTCGTCCCAGTTCGGCACGTGGTACGTGTTCCTCCTGCTGCCGTCGTTCCTCATCTACGTGACATCGATGGTGGGGGAGACGAACCGGGCGCCGTTCGACCTGCCCGAGGCGGAGGGCGAACTGGTCGGCGGATTCCACACCGAGTACTCGTCGTTGCGGTTCGCGATGTTCATGCTGGCCGAGTACATCAACATGGTCACGGTCTCCGCGCTGGCCACCACACTGTTCCTCGGCGGCTGGCACGCGCCCTGGCCCATCAGCCTCTGGGAGGGGGCGAACTCGGGCTGGTGGCCGGTGCTGTGGTTCGTCGCGAAGGTGTGGGGTTTCCTCTTCGTGTTCATCTGGCTGCGCGCGACGCTGCCGCGGCTGCGCTACGACCAGTTCATGAACCTCGGCTGGAAGGTGCTGATCCCGGCGTCGCTGCTGTGGGTGATGCTGGTCGCCGCCGCGCGGGCACTGCGGCTCGAGGGGTACGACGCGGCGACCGTCACGATCGTGGTCGCCGGGGTGATCGTCACCCTGGCCCTGCTCGCCGTGCTGTGGCGGACGCTGCGCAGTCGCAGGAGCGCCGCGGCGGCGGCCCCACCATCTCCGCCGCAGCCCGCGTTCGACCCGATGGCCGGCGGGTTCCCCGTGCCGCCGCTGCCGGGCCAGACACTGCCCGAGTTCGACCGTGCCGCGGGAGGTCCCCGATGACCAGGTTCCTCGATTCCCTCGCCGGATTCGGCGTCACCTTCTCGACGATGTTCAAGAAGCCGAACACCGAGTTCTATCCCGAACAGAAGCCCGCGACCGCGCCCGGCTACCACGGTCGGCATCAGCTCAACCGTCATTCCGACGGGCTCGAGAAGTGCATCGGCTGCGAACTGTGCGCGTGGGCGTGCCCCGCCGACGCCATCTACGTCGAGGGCGCGGACAACACCGAGGAGGAACGATTCTCGCCCGGTGAGCGCTACGGCCGGGTGTACCAGATCAACTACCTCCGGTGCATCGGCTGCGGGCTGTGCGTCGAGGCATGCCCGACCCGCGCGCTCACCATGACGAACGCGTACGAGGAACTCGTCGACGACAACCGCGCCGACCTGATCTTCGGCAAGGACCGGCTGCTCGCCCCCCTGCAGCCCGGCATGACGGCTCCGCCACATCCGATGGCGCCCGGCGCCACGGACGAGGACTACTACCGCGGCACCGTCACCGGGGCCACCGCGGGCGGCACCGACGATTCCGCCGCGAGCGGCACCGACGAGACCGAGGCGCAGTCGTGACCCCGGCCGCCCTCGCCCAGCCGCTGACCCACACCACCGAGATCATGGCGGAGCCGCTGACGCGCACCTCTGGCGCCGAGGCGGTGCAGTTCTGGATCCTCGGCACCGTGTGCGTGCTCGGCGCGCTGGGGGTGGTGTGCGCGACGAAGGCCGTGTACTCGGCGATCTTCCTGGCGATGACGATGATCATCCTGGCGTTCTTCTACATCGCCCAGGACGCACTGTTCCTCGGTGTCGTTCAGATCGTCGTCTACACCGGCGCGGTGATGATGCTGTTCCTGTTCGTACTGATGCTGATCGGTGTCGACTCATCCGACTCGCTGGTGGAAACCATTCGCGGACAGCGGGTCGCGGCCGCAGTGGCGGGGCTCGGATTCGGGGTGCTGCTGATCGGCGGGATCGGCAGTGCCACCGTCGGTGCATTCGCGGGGCTGCCCGACGCGAACGCCGCCCCCGGCGGCGGTCTCGGCAACGTGCCGGGCCTGGCGGAGCTGATCTTTCTGCGCTACGTCTGGGCGTTCGAACTGACCGGCGGACTGCTGATCGTCGCAACCATCGGCGCGATGGTGCTCGCGCACCGCGAGCGCCTCGAACCGAGACCGGACCAGAAGTCCATGTCGGAGCAGCGGTTCCGCGATGGTGGCCAGGTCACACCGCTGCCGAGTCCCGGCGTCTATGCCAGGCACAACGCGGTCGACATGGCGGCCCTGCTGCCGGACGGGTCACCCGCTCCGGGATCGGTCAGCGGCGTCCTCACCCCGCGGCACGGTGAGCGAGGCGCACCGGGCAGGCGGGAGGAGGCGCCGAGCAGCGAGAAGGAGGGAGAACTGTGAACCCGGAGAACTACCTGTACCTGTCGGCGCTGCTGTTCACCATCGGTGGTGCCGGGGTACTGTTGCGCCGCAACGCCATCGTGGTGTTCATGTGCATCGAGCTGATGCTCAACGCGACCAATCTCGCGTTCGTCACCTTCGCCCGCATGCACGGCAATCTCGACGGACATGTGATCGCGTTCTTCACGATGGTGGTCGCCGCCGCAGAGGTCGTCGTCGGACTGGCGATCATCATGGCCATCTTCCGCACCCGCCGGTCGGCCTCGGTCGACGTCGCCAACCTCCTCAAATTCTGATGGCCGGGGGGATAGGGGTTCTCATCGCCCTGCCGCTCGCGGGCGCTGTGATCCTGCTGCTCGCGGGCAGGCGCGGCGATCGCTGGGGGCACCTGCTCGGCTGTGCGACCGCGATCGCGTCCTTCTCGGTGGCGGTCGCGCTCTTCGTCGGCATGCTCGGCCGCGACACGGACGACCGCGCCGTCCACGAAACTCTGTTCAGCTGGGTGCCGGTCGCCGGGTTGCAGGTGGACTTCGGGCTCCAACTCGACCAGTTGTCCGTGTGTTTCGCGCTGCTCATCACCGGTGTCGGCTCCCTGATTCATGTCTACTCGGTCGGGTACATGGCTGCCGATCCCGGCCGGCGCCGGTTCTTCGCGTACCTCAACCTGTTCCTCGCGGCAATGCTGCTGCTGGTGCTGGCCGACAACTACCTGGGCCTGTACTTCGGTTGGGAGGGTGTGGGCCTGGCGTCGTACCTGCTGATCGGATTCTGGCACCACAAGCCGGCCGCGGCGGCGGCCGCGAAGAAGGCGTTCGTCGTCAACCGGGTCGGCGACACCGGCCTCGCGATCGCGCTGATGATCATGTTCGCGACCTTCGGAACCGTCTCGTATTCGGAGGTTTTCGCCGGTGTCGGTGACGCGGGCGAGGGGACCGTCACCGCGCTCGGGCTGATGCTGCTGCTGGCCGCGTGCGGTAAGTCCGCTCAGGTACCGCTGCAGTCGTGGCTGGGGGACGCGATGGAAGGCCCGACTCCGGTGTCGGCGCTGATCCACGCCGCCACGATGGTGACCGCGGGCGTCTACCTGATCACCCGCTCGAACGCGATCTTCGACCTGGCCCCCGCCGCCCGAGCGGGCGTGGTGATCGTCGGCGCGGTGACCCTGCTGTTCGGCGCGATCATCGGCTGCGCGAAGGACGACATCAAGAAGGTGCTCGCCGCGTCGACGATGAGCCAGATCGGTTACATGGTGCTCGCGGCCGGTCTCGGCCCGGCGGGGTACGCATTCGCGATCATGCACCTGCTCACTCACGGCTTCTTCAAGGCCGGACTGTTCCTCGGCGCCGGGTCGGTCATGCACGCAATGAACGACGAGGTGAACATGCGTCGCTACGGCGGATTGCGCGTCGTCATGCCGATCACGTTCGCGACCTTCGGGCTCGGCTACCTGGCGATCATCGGGATTCCGCCGTTCGCCGGCTTCTTCTCGAAGGACAAGATCATCGAGGTCGCGTTCGGTGCGGGCGGCGCGGAGGGCGTGCTGCTGGGCGGTGCGGCACTGCTCGGTGCGGGGATCACCGCGTTCTACATGACCCGGGTGATGCTGATGACGTTCTTCGGGAAGCGGCGATGGGAGGCGGGAGCGGAGCCTGCGGAGCGACCAGGAGTCACAGTCGCTCATCCCCACGAGGCGCCCGCCGTGATGACGTGGCCGATGATCCTGATCGCGATCGGCTCGGTGTGCTCCGGGTTCCTGCTGGCTTCCGGTGACGCTCTGGTGAACTGGCTCGCCCCGGTCGTCGGTGAACACCACGACGAGCTGCCGGTGCCGGTGTGGACGATCACCGTGACCACCCTGGCCGTCGTGCTGGCGGGGATCGCGGTCGCGGTTCGGCAGTACGCGGGGGTGCGGATACCCACCGAGGCACCGGAAGAGGTGTCGGCGTTGACGGTTGCCGCGCGCCGCGACCTCTACGGCGACGCCGTCAACGAGGCGGTCTTCATGCGACCCGGGGACGGGCTCACCCGGGCACTGGCGACGGTCGACGACCGTGGCGTCGACGGTGCCGTCACCGGAGTCGCCGCGGGTGTCGCCGGGCTGTCGACGCGAGTCCGCAAGCTGCAGAACGGTTTCGTACGGACCTACGCGACCTACATGTTCCTGGGTGCGGCCGCTACGGTCGCGATGCTGGCGTTGGTGAGGTGATCGTGGACGACTTCGCATGGCTGAGCGCACTGTGGTTGACGCCCCTCGTCGGCGCCGGCGTCGTGGCCTGCCTCCCGACCCGCAGCCGGGACGCGGCCCGTTGGGTCGCGTTCGCCGCCTCGCTGGTGGTACTGGGACTCGCGGTGGTTGTCGCGGTCGGGTTCGATCCCGGCGGCGACCGCTTCCAGTTCGTCGAATCCCACTCGTGGATACCCGCGTTCGGAACCCGCTACGAACTCGGCGTCGACGGCATCGCCCTGGTGCTGGTGCTGCTCACCGCAGTGCTGGTGCCGGTCCTGCTGCTCGCCGGCTGGAAGGACGGTACCGGGGCGCCCGGCGGCTCCCAGGTGGGCCGCGGGCGGCGGCCGGTGCACGCCCACGTCGCGCTGGTCCTCATCGTCGAGGCAATGGTGCTGATGTCGTTCCTCGCCCTCGACATCCTGCTGTTCTACGTCTTCTTCGAGGCGATGCTGATCCCGATGTACTTCCTGATCGGGGGTTTCGGCGACGCACAGGGGCCCAAGGCAGCGGTGAAGTTCCTGCTGTACAACCTCTTCGGGGGACTGATCATGCTCGCCGCGGTGATCGGCCTCTACGCGGTGACGGCGGGGGAGTCGAGCCCGTTCGAGTCCGGCACCTTCGACTTCCGCGCGATCGCCGACGCGGTGTCGAGCGGAACTCTGACGATGGACGCACCGGTCGCGAACGCGCTGTTCCTCGGCTTCATGTTCGCGTTCGCGGTGAAGGCGCCGTTGTGGCCGCTGCACACCTGGCTGCCGGATGCCGCCGTGCACTCCACCCCGTCCACCGCGGTGCTGATGATGGCGGTGGTGGACAAGGTCGGCACCTTCGGCATGCTGCGGTACTGCGTACACCTGTTCCCCGACGCCACGGCCACATTCGCGCCCCTGATCGTCACCCTCGCGGTGATCGGCATCGTGTACGGCGCGCTCGTCGCGATCGGTCAGACCGACATCATGAGGCTGATCGCGTACACCTCCATCTCCCACTTCGGGTTCATCGTGCTCGGGGTGTTCGCGCTGACCAGCCAGTCCCAGGGGGGCTCGACGCTGTACATGGTGAACCACGGCCTCTCCACCGCGGCGCTGATGCTGGTGGCAGGGTTCCTGATCGCCCGCCGCGGGTCGCGTGCAATCGGCGATTACGGTGGCGTGCAGACCAGCGCGCCGGTGCTCGCCGGCACGTTCCTCGTCGCCGGCCTGGCGACCCTGTCGCTGCCCGGGCTGGCCCCGTTCATCAGCGAATTCCTGGTGCTGATCGGCACGTTCACCCGATACCCGGCGGTCGCGGTGATCGCGACGAGTGCACTGGTGCTCTCGGCGGTCTACATCCTGTGGCTGTATCAACGGGTGATGACGGGCCCCGTGCGGCACCGGGTCGCGGACCTGGTGCCGCGGGAGATCGCCGTGGTGGCGCCGCTCGTCGTGCTGTTGCTGGTGCTCGGCTTCTATCCGAAGCCCGCTCTCGACGCGATCACCCCGGCGGTCACCGACACCCTGACCGCGGTGCACCAGCACGATCCGCCACCGACTGTCGGGGTGGTCGAGGCGGAGCAGGGAGGTGGGCAGCGGTGATTTCCCCGGAGCGTACGGCGGTCCTCGCTCAGACGACGCTGCCCGTCCCCGACATCGAGTACGGCAAGCTCGCGCCGATGCTGATCGTGTTCGCCGTGGCGGTCCTCGGGGTGATCGTCGAGGCGTTCGCGCCGGTCCGGGCGCGGTATGGCAGTCACATCGTGCTCGGCCTCGGCGGCCTCACCGCCGCGTTCGTGGCAGTGGTGCTGCTCCGCGACACCCGGGGCACCGCAGTGGCAGGTGCGGTGGTGATCGACGGACCGACCCTCTTCCTGCAGGGCTCGATTCTGCTGGTTGCGATCCTGTCCGTGCTGCTCGTCGCGGAGCGCGGACTGGACCGTAGCGGCGTCCGGTCCGACCCGGCGGCCGATGCTGTCGCGGACGCGTTCACGCCGCAGGCGTCCGTGGTGCCGGGCAGCGTCGCCGAGAGGGAGGCGACGAAGGCGGGCGTCACCCGCACCGAGGTGTTCCCGTTGACCCTGTTCGCGGTCGGCGGCATGCTGCTGTTCCCGGCGTCGGGTGACCTGCTCACCATGTTCGTGGCGCTCGAGGTGCTCTCGCTGCCGCTGTACCTGCTGTGTGGCCTGGCCCGCCGACAGCGAGTGCTGTCGCAGGAGGCCGCGCTGAAATACTTTCTGCTGGGTGCGTTCTCGTCGGCATTCTTCCTGTACGGTGTCGCCTTCCTGTACGGGGAGGCGGGCACGGTACGGCTGTCGGGCATCGCGGAGTCCACCCGGTCGGGCGGTACCGCGCTGGCCCTGATCGGCACGGGCCTGCTGTCGGTGGGGCTGCTGTTCAAGGTCGGCGCGGTCCCCTTCCACACCTGGGTGCCCGACGTCTACCAGGGCGCACCCACCCCGATCACCGCGTTCATGGCCGCAGCCACCAAGATCGCGGCGTTCGGGGCGATGTTGCGGATCTTCTACGTGGCGCTGCCCGGGCTGCGGGACGACTGGCGACCGCTGCTGTGGGCGGTGGCCATCCTGACGATGGTCTTCGGGTCCGTGCTGGCGGTGACCCAGACCGACGTCAAGCGGATGCTCGCCTACTCGTCGATCGCGCACGCCGGGTTCATCCTCACCGGTGTGGTCGCGGCGGACCGTGCCGGGTTGTCCGCGACGTTGTTCTACCTGGTGGCGTACGGGTTCGGCACCGTCGCGGCCTTCGCGATCGTCGGCCTGGTCCGGGGGCCGGCGGGGGAGGCGACACACATGTCGCAGTGGGCCGGATTGGGGCACCGCTCGCCACTGATCGCGGGCACCTTCGCGCTGCTGCTGCTCTCGTTCGCCGGGATCCCTCTGACCGCCGGATTCACCAGCAAGTTCGCCGTGTTCTCGGCCGCGGCCGGGGCAGGGGCGGTGCCACTGGTGGTCGTCGGTGTGGTGTGCAGCGCCATCGCGGCCTTCTTCTACGTGCGGGTGATCGTGCTGATGTTCTTCTCGGATCCCCCGGCTGTGCGGCCCGAGGTGGTCGTGCCGAGCCCGCTGACGACGATCGCGGTCGCGATCGGTGCGGCGGTGACCGTGTTGCTCGGGATCGTGCCCCAGCCGGTGCTGGATCTGGCGGAAAGGGCAGCCGCATTCCTCTGACGCCGCGCGTCGGTGCGTTGCTGACGCCGCGCGTCGGTGTGTCCCGCGTGTGAGTGCCGTTCGAGCCGAAACCGTCATGACGCGAGCGTCATTCACCTTCCTTCGGATCGGCGGCTCCATTCGGGCGGGTCTTGTTACTGACGGGTAAGTTTGTCCGACGCCACCACACCACAGGCGCCCCGTCGATCTCAAGGCCGAGCGGTCCAATTGTGACCTGATTCATATCGGGGCGCGGTTTGGATGGGTTGGCGTCCAACATGATTCAAGAAGCAATCACTTTGCCGATGCGAAGCCCGTGGGGTGTGTGGGGCGTGTCGCTGGGCGAAAGATCCTGGTGGTCGACCGTATCGGCGAGGCGAGGGGCGGCCCCGGCTGTTGCTGCGCGGTGCCGCGGCCCGGAGCGCCGGGACGATATGTCTGTAACTCTCTGTTGATAGACAAATCCCAGGGTTCTCGGCCGTTGCGCTCCGCAGGACTCGGCGCGCGCTGTACATTCCCTCACACAGCCTCGTCCCGGTGTGGCATTCGCTGCGTGGTGCTCGGGGCCGATCGATCGTTGTTGGCGCGCGTGATGTCGAAACATATTTGGGGACTTGATAATTACGCGAAATCGGGACTCTGCATGCAGGGCACCGGCCGAGCGTGGGACCGACCGGAGGAGCTGTGGTGATCCATTCACGATTCGAGGCGATCGGCGCTCACCTGCCGAGCGCCGTACTGACCACCGAGGAGTTGATGGGTCGGCTCGCCGAACCCCCGTCGTTCAATTTCGAGGCGGTGACCGGGGTCCGGGAGCGTCGAGTCCGCTCCACCGACCCCGAGGACTTCGAGGACTCCTTCGCCCTCGCGACGAAGGCGGCACGCGACTGCCTGGCGAGGTCCCGCTACGCCGCCGCCGACCTCGACGCGATCATCTCGGTGTCGATCACCCGGAGCAAGGAGGAGTCGAAGATCTACTTCGAGCCGTCCTTCGCCTCCATGATCGCCAAGGAGCTCGGCGCCACCCGGGCCATTCACTTCGACCTGTCGAATGCGTGCGCCGGCATGCTCAGCGGCACCTACATCCTCGACCGCATGATCCGGTCCGGTGCCGTGCGCAACGGCATGGTGGTCAGCGGTGAGGCGATCACCCCGATCGCCGAGACGGCGGTCGAGGAGATCGTCGGGGGCTACCACCCGCAGTTCGCCTCCCTCTCGGTCGGCGACTCGGGCTGTGCGGTCGTCCTCGATCGGTCCGAGGGTGCGGACGACCGGATCCACTACGTCGAGCTGATGACCGCGTCCGAATACGCGGACGCCTGCCTCGGGATGCCGTCCGACCGGACGGGAGGCGTCGCGCTCTACACCGACAACCGGCGCATGCACAACGAGAGCCGCTTCATGCTGTGGACCGACACCCAGCGCAATCACCTTGCCGCGCAGGGGCGAACCTTCGCCGACGAGGAGTTCGACTACATCATCCACCACCAGTTCGGCGCGTCGGCCGTCACGGCGCTGAACGCGCTCGGCGAACGGGAGTTCGGTACCGCGATGCCCGAATCGCTCAACGTCGTCGAGAAGTACGGCAACACCTCGACCACCAGTCACTTCATCGTCCTGCACGACCAGCTGGGACAGAAGCGGATTCCTGCGGGCTCGAAGGTCCTGATGGTTCCCGCCGCGTCCGGCATCGTCACCGGTTTCCTGTCCGCCACGATCTCGTCCCTGGAGGTATGACATGGGTGTCGTCATCACCGCAACCGGTGTCAGCCACGGCGCCGACACCGCCGGCATCATCGTCAACTCCGCCCGCGCCGCACGGGCGGCACTCACGGCCGCCGACGCGCCGCCCGACTCCGTCGGGGTGCTGATCAACACCGGCATCTACCGCGACTCGAACATGGTCGAACCCGCCATGAGCGCGCTCATCCAGAAGGAGGCCGGCATCGGCCTCGAGTACGGGGAGCACGACCCGCGGTCGTTCTCCTTCGACCTGATGAACGGGGCATGCGGCGTCCTCAATGCCGTCCAGGTCGCGTCGGCGTTGCTCGGCACGGGCAGCACCGGCCGAGTCCTGGTCGTCGCGGGCGACACCCACCCGTCCCTCGCCGGCCCGGACGCTCCGGCCGACTTCCCCTACGCCACTGCGGGCGCCGCGCTGCTGCTCGAGCTCGCGGAGGGGCCGGACGGCTTCGGCTCGGTTCACGTCGAGCTCGCCGACGGACCGACCGCCGTCGAGGGCTTCGTCGACACCGCGACGATGGGGACCACCGGGCGATCCGCGATGACCGTCCGGCGCAGCGACGACTTCGAGCGCCGCCTCCTCGATGTCGCGGTCGCGGCCGGCTCCCGCGCGCTGACCGGCGACGCCGACCCGGACACGACGGTGCTGATCGCCTCTCGGCCGACGCCCGGGTTCCGCGCGGAACTGTCCGCCAAGCTCGGCATCCGGGTTCTCGACGACGGAACCGGTGACCACGTCACCGGTGACACCCACACCGCGACGCTCCCGCTCGCCTACCACCACGCGGCGGCTTCCGGCCGGCTCGACGGCGTTCGCCACGTGCTGATGGTCGCTGCAGGCGCCGGCCCAAGTGCCGCCGCCGCGCTGTACCGGATCCCCGGGTGGTGATGGGCGTGGGCCTCGTGATCCGAGGAGGCGTGCGCCGATGAACGCACCCACCGACACCGGATGGGTCGACCGGCTGCGGGAACACGCCCGGCGTCGTCCCGCGGCGCCGGCGGTCACATACGCGGACACCGCCGAGCGCGACGAGATGCCGGTGTACACCGACATCACGTTCGCCGAACTCGACGCCTGGTCCGACGCCCTCGCCCAGCGGTTCACCGACGACGGCATCGGGGCAGGAACCCGGACCGTCGTGCTGGTCAACCCCGGTCCCGAGCTGTACGCGGTGCTGTTCGGTCTGTTCAAGGCAGGCGCGGTGCCGGTGGTCATCGACCCCGGGATGGGGCTGCGCCCGATGCTGCGCTGCCTGGCCGCGGTCGACGCCCAGGCGTTCATCGGGATCCCGCAGGCGCACGCCGTGCGGGTGCTGTTCCGCCGCGCCTTCGGCGGGGTGGAGGCGCGGGTGACGGTCGGCCGCCGCTGGTTCTGGGGCGGCCGTACCCTCACCCAGCTCGGCCGGGCCCCGGCCGGTCGGGCGCGCCGTGCCACGGCGCCCGATGCCGACGTGACGGCGATGATCGCCTTCACCACAGGCTCCACCGGCCCGGCGAAGGCGGTCGAACTCACCCACGGCAACCTCGCCGCGATGCTCGAGCGGACCCAGGCACTGACCGGGGTCACCGACGAGGAGACGGCTCTGGTGACCCTGCCGATGTTCGGTGTCCTCTACCTGCTCCTCGGGACCAGAATCGTGCTGCCCCCACTGATTCCGAGCCGGGTCGGGGCCACCGACCCGAAGCACGTCGTGGACGCCGTCAACCGGTTCGGGGTGCACACGCTGTTCGCCTCGCCCGCGGTCCTGGCACCGCTGCTCGCGCACAGCCGGGACCGCCGGACCGCCCTGCCGACCGTCCGCGCGGTCTTCTCCGGGGGCGCCCCGGTGCCCGACGCGGTGGTCACCGGGCTGCGCGAGATCCTGCCCGCCACCGCGGAGGTGCACGCGGGATACGGTGCGACCGAGGTGATCCCGATGTCGTCGATCGAATCCCGCGAGCTCGCCGACGGCCTCGTTGATCTCGCCCGCGCGGGTGCCGGGACATGCATCGGGCGGCCCGACGCCGGTGTCGAGGTCCGGCTGGTCGCGGTCACCGACGAACCGATCCGGCGGTGGGACCAGACCGAGGAGCCGCGGGACGGGGTCGGCGAGATCGTCGTGGCCGGCCCGAACGTCAGCCGCCGCTACCACTGGCCCGACGCGGCCAACCTGGTCGGCAAGATCGCCGACGGTGATCGCATCTGGCACCGCACCGGGGACGTCGGACGGATCGACGAGCATGGTCGAATCTGGTTCTGCGGTCGCAAATCCCAGCGAGTGCAGACGGATGGCATCACGTTCCATCCGGTCCAGGTCGAACAGATCTTCAACGCCGTCGACGGGGTCGGCCGGACCGCACTCGTCGGCGTCGGCACCCGCCCCGCGCAGCGTCCGGTGCTGTGCGTGGAACTGCTGCCCGGTGCCGAACCCGCAGTGGTGGTGGACGCACTGCGCACCCATGGCGCGCGGTTCCCGCTCACCGCGACGATCGACACCTTCCTGGTCCACCCGGGTTTTCCCGTCGACATTCGGCACAACGCGAAGATCGGCCGCGAAAAGCTCGCGGACTGGGCCGGAAAACGGCTTCGGAAGGAGCGCCGCCGATGAAGAGCCCTCTGCTCCGGGTGATTCCGGTCCTCGGCTGGCTGTACCTGGCATACGGGGCGCTCCGGACCGCGGCCGGTTCACCGCTGCGACACCCGGCCGCGCTGGCCGCCTGGTGGATCGACGCCTTCCTGAGCATCGTCGTGCACGCCGCGCAGATACCCGCTGCGCTCCGCGCCGACCGGGGAGGTCGCTCCCCGGCCGTCACCGCCGCCCTGACGATGGCATTCGGGATGACGTGGTGGAAGACCCAGCCCGCCGAACCGGGAGGCCCAGTACCGGGAGGCCGAGTCGAGGAGAAGGCTCCGTGAAGGTACTCGTCACCGGTGCATCCGGATTCCTCGGCGGTCGCCTCGCTCGCCGCCTCGTCGACGACGGCGAGCACGACGTGTCGATCCTGGTGCGGCGCACCAGCAATCTCGCCGACCTCGGCGACACCTCACAGATGCGGATCGTCCACGGCGACCTCACCGACCCCGACTCGCTCGTCGCTGCGACGCGCGGAATCGACATCGTCTTTCACAGCGCCGCCCGCGTCGACGAGCGCGGCGTGCGCGCCCAGTTCGTGCGCGAGAACACCACCGCCACGGAGGTGCTGCTCACCGCGGCCCGGGACAGCGGGGTGCAGCGGTTCGTGTTCATCTCCAGCCCCAGTGCCCTGATGAGCTACGACGGCGGCGACCAGATCGAGATCGACGAGACCGTCCCGTATCCGACCCGATTCCTGAACCTGTATTCCGAGACCAAGGCGGCCGCCGAACGGGCGGTCCTCGCCGCCGATGCCGACGGGTTCACCACCTGCGCGCTGCGCCCGCGCGCGATCTGGGGGCCGGGTGACCGCTCCGGCCCGATCGTCCGGCTGCTCGGCCGGGCCCAGGCGGGCACGCTGCCGAACCTGTCCGGGGGCCGCGACGTCTACGCCTCGCTGTGTCACGTCGACAACATCGTCGACGCCTGCGTCAAGGCCGCCGCCTCGGACCGGGTGGGCGGCCGGGCCTACTTCGTCGCCGACGCCGAGGTCACCAACATCTGGCCGTACATGGCCGAGGTGGCACGGCAGTTCGGCTTCGTCATGCCCGAGCGGGAAGCGAACCTCCGGGTGGTCACGGCGGCAGTGCGAGTGCTCGACCTCGTGTGGAAGATCCCGTACCTGGCGACCCGGTACTCGCCGCCGCTGTCGATGTACGTGCTGGCCCTGATGACCCGCTCGTCGACCTTCGACACGGCAGCCGCCGAACGCGACTTCGGATACGCGCCGGTGATCGACCGGGCCCGGGGCATGGCCGAGTTCCGGGCCTGGGTGAACGACCAGGGTGGCCTCGCCGAACTGACCCGCGACCTGAAGTAGCCGCTCGATCTGCCGTGACAACCGCCGAAGGACTGCCGTGACATCGACCATCCCCACGTTCGAGCGCCCCGTCTCCGCCACCGAGCGGCTGTACCTGGCGACGCGGCCGCTCGCCGCGCCGTTCGCAATCCAGTTGGTGGTCACCGGTTCCGGCGACCTCGCCCTGGACGAGCTGACCGCGGCGGTCACCCGGGCCTGCGCCGCGTGCCCGGGTGCGCGACTGCGCCGGGACGGCGACCGGTGGGTCGACTCCGGTGTTCCCGCACGGGTGACGGTCGTCGACGGTGGCGTCGACTTCGACGCCCTCGACGACGACCCGGTGCTCACTCGTGACCTCGGCGCCGACGGTCGGGCCACCACTGAGGTGGTGCTGGTGCGCGGCGGCGGTGCCGCCCTCACGCGCGGCGGTGGTGCCGCCCTCACACGCGGCGGCGGTGCTGCCCTCGCACCCGGCGGCGCGACCACCACAGTCGTCTTCCGCGCGTTCCACGGCGTCATGGACGCCCGCGGGCTCTGGTTGTGGGCGGCCGACGTCTTCCGGGTGCTGCGTGGTCAGGACCCGATCGGTGCCCCGGATCCCACCGCCGACCACGACCTCGTCGGCAGGCTCGGAAGCCCCGGCAAGCCGACCACCCTGCTGCCCAGCTATCGGTCGCCGCTGGGCGCGTCCGGCCCGGTGCCACGCGAGCGCCCGTTCCTGTGGCGACACCGGACGGTGCCCGGGACCGCCGCCGCGGCGGTCGCCCGGATCTCGGCGGTGCTGGCCGACGCGGCCGGAGCGACGATCCGGATCATGGTCCCGGTCGATCTGCGCCGGCACGACCCCGCCCTGCGTTCGACCGCGAACCTCGCGCTGCCCCTGTTCCTCGACGTCGCACCGGGTGAGTCGTGGTCGCAGGTGCACGCGCAGATCCTCACCCGCATGGCCGGGCGCAGCGAGCTGAACGAGATGGACAACGGCGGGCTGGCCCGGCTTCCCGCGTCCCTGACCCGCGCGGTCCTGCGGGGCGTGCACCGGCTCGGTGCCCGCACCAACCGGAACCTGGTGTCCGCCATCGTGTCCCATGCCGGTCAGGTGTCCACCGTCGAGCTGTCCGCCCCCGGTTTCACAGCCACCGGGGTGCGCGCGATTCCGGTGCACACGGGGCTGGTGCCGGTGTCGTTCGTCGTGCTCGAGTGCGACGGCACCACCGAGATCACCGTGTCCTGCCGGTCCGGTGCCGGGGTCGACGAGCGTCTGACCGCCCTCCTCGACGCGGTCGCCGCGGAGTTGACTGGCACCGGCGATGTGAGCGAACCGGTCCTCACGCCGGCCGTGCCCGCCGCGCCTGCTGCCGCGGGCACCGACACGGCGGACGAGCGGTTCCGCCTGCACGCACGCTCCGCGCCGGACGCGGTCGCGGTCAGTGGCCCCGACGGGGAGTGCACCTACCGGGACCTCGACGCGCGCGCCGACGCGATCGCCGCCGCTCTCCGCGACCATGGCGTCACCCCGGGCGCCGTCGTCGCGATCCTCGCCGGGCGCACCCTCCTCGGTGTGGCGGGCCAGCTCGGGATCCTGCGGGCCGGCGCCGCGTTCCTGCCGCTCGATCCGAAGCACCCCGCGGAACGGCTGTCGTCGGTGGTCGCCGACTCCGGTGCCACCCTTCTGCTCGCCGAGCGCGTGCACGCCGGTGCCGTCCCGACCGCCGTCCCGGCCCTGTTCCTCGACGACCTGCCCGAGACGGTGGAACATCCTGTGCGCGTGCCGATTCGCGGTGACGACGTCGCGTTCGTCACCTACACCTCCGGGTCGACGGGCCGGCCCAAGGGCGTCCTGGTGCCACACGCCGGCGTCGTCAACTTCGTCGACTCGGCCACCGACTGGTACCGGCTCGGGCCGCAGACCCGGTTCGCGCACCACCACACCCCGGCCGCCGACATGGCCTGCGCGGCGTTCTTTGGTGCCCTCCTGACCGGGGGCGCCGTCATGCTCGTCCCCGGGGACACCTCGCACCTGTCCCTCCGGTCGATGCTGTGCGAGTCCGGGGCCAACACCTTCCTGTTCACCCCGAGCCTGCTCGAGGTGGTAACCCGGCTCGACATCGACCCGCCCACGCCGCGCACCGTCATCATCGGCGGGGAACAGCTGCCGCCGGCCCTGGCGGCACGCGCCCGACGCTTCTTCGGCGCGGACGCGCGGCTGCTGAACAGTTACGGGCCAACGGAACTGAGCATCGTGTGCACCACCCACGTGATCGAAGAGGACCCGGACCCGAATGCGGTGTCGGTCCCGATCGGCGCGCCGGCGGCGGGCACGGACGCGTATCTGCTCGACGTCCGCCGTCTGCCGGTGCCCGCCGGCGAGATCGGCGAGCTGTACTTCTCCGGCCCCCAGGTGGCGCGCGGCTACCTCGGTCGCCCCGAACTGACCGCGGAACGGTTCGTCCTGCTGCCCGGCGGCGTACGTGCCTATCGCACCGGCGATCTCGCCCGGGTCCTGCCGGGTGGCGACCTGGACTTCGCCGGCCGCGTCGACGAACAGGTCAAGGTGCGCGGGAACCGGGTCGAGCCGGGCGAGGTGCGGGCCGTGCTCGAGGGGTGCCCCGGCGTCGACCGTGCGGCAGTGGTCGGCCGCCGCGGGCAGCACGGCAACGTCCTGGCCGCGTACGTGATCGCGTCGGACGGGCTCGAGGAGACCGCGGTGCGGGACTTTCTGGCCGAGCGTCTGCCCGCGTACATGGTTCCCGCCGTGATCCGGCAGGTCGACGAGCTGCCACTGACCGCGAACGGCAAACTCGACGTGTCCCGGCTGCCGGACGTCGACGCCCCCGCGCCGGGGGGACCGCCGCAGCAGTCCGCGGAGAACGAGCCGGGCGACGAACGCGACCCGGACCTGGACCGCATCGCCGCCATCTGGGTGAAGGTGTTGTCCGTCGACCGCGCGGTCGTGACGCCCGACGCGGACTTCTTCGCGCTCGGCGGCGACTCCCTGGCCTCCCTCGAGATGCTCTCGCAGGTGTCGCGGACCGTCGTCGGTACCGCGGGGGAGGCCAGGTTCGTCGCCCGGCTCGACGGACTGGTGCAGCGGATGACGCTCGCCCACGTGCACGCGGCCGCGACCGCTGCGCGCGACGGCCGGGACCCGTCGTGATCTTCATCGGCGGTGGCGCGCTGCTGTGGCGGGCGGTGCGCAGCGCGGACGCCGCCGGGCACCGGGTGGATCTGGTCTGCATCGGACCCGACGAGGCGGCGCCCGACGGCGTCCCGGTGCTGCGCGGCACCGACGTCAACGCGCAGGCCGCCGACCTCGTGACGGCCTGTACCGACGGGGTGGTGTGGTCGATCAACAACCCGACCATCCTGCGGGCGCCGATCGTGGAATCCGGTCTGCGGATCCACAACATCCACAACGGACCCCTCCCCGGCTACCGAGGCCTCCCCGAGATCGCGATCGTGCACGCACTGCTGTCCGGGGAAACCCGTTACGGTGCAACGCTTCACGTCGTCGACCTGGGGATCGACACCGGTGGCGTCCTCGCCGTCGAGGAGTTCGAGATCGGTGTCGACGACACCTTCCAGGACGTGATGATGGCCGGCCTGCGCGCCTGCCACACGGTGTTCGAACGCAGCCTGTCCGCGGTCGTCGAGGGCACGCTCACACCGCTGCCCGCCTCCGGTGTCCGGCCCGGCTACCACGGCCGCCGCGATCTCGCGGGCCTCGCGGCGCATCGCGACAGCCCCCGATACCCGCGGGCCGCCGCCCTCGGCGTCTTCGGGCCGCACTATCCCGAACTCGCCGCGGCACTGGCCGCCGAGGGCTCGGGACAGATCGGCACCGCCGAGGAGGCCCGGGCGTGACCCGATGGGCGGCGGTCGTCCTGCGGTGGCCGTGGCTCGTCCTGCTCCTCACCGTGGGCATCGTCGCCGTCGCGGGCACCTGGGGTTCCGCCGTCCACGACAGGCTCGGTGCCGGCGGGTACGCCGATCCCGGAAGCGAGTCCGCCCACGTCGAGGCACTGGTCGACGACCTGTTCGGCCGTCAGAGCCCGGACGTCGTCGCCGTCTACACGGCCCCGGCGGGTTCCACGCTCGACCAGATCGCACCGCAGGTCCAGGCCCGGCTCGACACCATCGAGGACGGTCTGCTCGACCGGCCCGTAGTGACCCCGTGGAACACCCCCGCGGCGGCACCGTACCTGCGCTCCGCCGACGGCACCCGGGCGTTGGCGCTGGTCTTCGCGGCGGGCGACGAGAACCAGCGGCTGGCCTCGTACCCCGCCGTCGCGGACCACCTGGCCGTTCCCGGGGTTCCGACCGAGCTGACCGGGTTCGCGGCGGTGGCCGACGAGATCAACAGCCGGTCGGCGCAGGACCTGCTGCGCGCCGAATCGCTGTCGCTGCCGATCACGCTGGTCGTGCTGGTCCTGGTGTTCGGCGGCCTCGTCGCCGCCGCCCTGCCCGTCGCCGTCGGCGTGCTCGCCATCCTCGGTGCCCTCGCGTGCCTGCGGCTGGCAACGTCGTTCACCGAGGTGAACGTGTTCGCGGTCAACGTCGTCACCCTGCTGAGCCTGGGCCTGGCGATCGACTACGGGCTGTTCATCGTCAGCCGCTACCGCGAGGAACTGGCTGCCCAGCGCGACATCGGCGCCGACGCCGACCCCGCTGTGGCGCTCACCCGCACCCTTGCCACCGCCGGGCGCACCGTCGGGTTCTCCGCCCTGCTCCTGATCTGCGCGTTCGCGGGCACCCTCGTCTTCCCGCAGGCGACGCTCCGGTCGCTCGGACTGGGCGCGATGTCCGCGGTCGCCGTTGCGGCGACGATGTCGCTCACCGTCCTGCCCGCCGCCCTCGCGCTGCTCGGGCCCCGCGTTGGCGCGGGCAGCTGGCGCCGGAACGCCTTCGACCGGGGACAGGCGCGTGCCGAGCGGTTCTGGGAGCGTGTCACCCGCGCCGTCCTCGCCCGGCGCCTGCTCGTCGCCACATCGATCACCGCCCTCCTGCTGGTGCTGGCCTCGCCGGTGCTCGGCATCAAGCTCACCGACATCGACCACACCGCATTGCCCGCGGACCACCCGGCCCGTACCACGGTCGAACGGGTCGCCGCGGAGTTCCCGGCCGTGGGCAGCGGCGTCGTCGCCGTGGTCCGGGGCGACGACGGCCGGCCGCCCTCCCCGGTGGTGGTCGACGGGCTGCGCCGCCAGATCGCCGCCGTCGGCGACGTCGCGGGTGTCGTCGTGGCCGGAACGCGGGACGACGTCACCGTCCTCAGGGCGCAGCTGGAGGTACCGGACCGGTCGCAACCGGCGATGGCGGTGCTCGACGAGATCCGGGCGATCGAGGTGCCGGACGGCGCCCGGATGCTCCTCGGCGGGCAGACCGCCCTCACCGCCGACGGGGTCGACGCGATCGTGGACCGGTTCCCGGTGATGGTCGCGATCATGGCGCTGGCCACCTTCACGCTGCTGCTGATCGGGTTCGGATCCGTCCTGCTGCCGATCAAGGCGGTGCTCGTCGCGGCGCTGAGCCTGGGGGCGACCTTCGGGATCCTGACCTGGGTGTTCCAGCACGGTCACCTGGCGGGCCTGCTCGGCGTCAGCACCGGGCCGCTTGCCGCGGGAATGACGGTGCTCGTCGTCGCGGTCGTGTTCGGCCTGTCCACCGACTACGAGGTGTTCCTGATCTCCCGCATGGTCGAGGAGCACCGTCGCGGAGCCGACACCGACGGAGCCGTCCTCGCCGGCGCGGCACGCACCGGCCGGGTCGTCACGGCGGCCGCCGCGCTGCTGATCCTCGTCACCGGCGCGTTCACCCTGTCCGCGCTCACCCCGATGCGGTTCCTCGGCGTCGGCATGATCATCGCGCTGGTCATCGACGCCACCCTCGTCCGGATGCTGCTCGTCCCGGCGCTGGTCGCGCTGATGGGCCGTGCGAACTGGTGGGGCCCGAGGGTGCTGCGGCGACGCATCGAGAATCCGCTCTCGGAAGGGTCGTCCGTCGCGGCTGCCGACGCGGAACGGTGAACCAGCTCACGTGACCGTTCCGAGACCGTATTCGTGCTCTTGTGCTTGAGTTCGCAAGCTTCGAGGCGCCGAAACAGGGCCCAACAGTGTGATCTGGCTCACAATTACGTAACGATAACGAACGACTTTGCGAAACATCACGAAACGGGCTCATCCTGGGAGAATCAGGTGTAAGAAACCCTGATTCGGGGCGTCCGGCGGGGCCTGTGACGCCGAAAGCCCATGGTTTGCAAGGTTCCTCGTCCTCCGTATCGTCGGTGACGGCTCAGAGATCAAGAGCCGCTGCCGGACCGCCGCCGAGCCTGCCCCCGCGGATCCGGCCCGAGCACCAGAACCCCCCAGGGGCAACGACGAGGCCGATCGCGCACCGAATGCGGTCGCTCCACAACGTCCACCGGACGCCTCGTCGTACGCGGCCCATGAAAGGAACATCTCGATGACCATCACCCGTATTCAGACCACCACCTCCAAGGCGAAGAAGGCTCTTGGCTGGGTGGCCGTGACGGGCGCACTCGTCGCCGTCCCGATGGGACTCGCTTCCGGCACCGCCAGCGCTGCCGGCCACAACTGGGATGCCGTTGCGCAGTGTGAAAGCGGCGGCAACTGGAACACCAACACCGGCAACGGATTCTCCGGCGGCCTGCAGTTCACGCAGAGCACCTGGGCTGCCTACGGCGGCTCGGGTCAGGCGCACAACGCCAGCAAGGCCGAGCAGATCGCCGTGGCCGAGAACGTGCTCGCGGGCCAGGGCCCCGGCGCGTGGCCGGTGTGCGGCCAGTACCTCTGAGCCGCAACACGAGTGACTTCATGACGCGCCGCTGACGGCGGTGCGCGGAAACGGTCGTCGCCCCCATCCGAGTGGGGACGACGACCGTTTTCTGCTGTCCGGGTTCGGGGACATCATTCGACGAGTGGGTCGAGTCGCGGGCAGGCGGGGCCGGTTGGTCACCGCTTCCCCTGGGAACGATCCATCTTTTGCGACAAGGGCTTCCGTCAATTCGGCATGAAGGCGCGAGGTCAACGCGTGTACTTGCGGAGCTCGGTCTTGGCGATCGTGCGCAGGTGCACCTCGTCCGGACCGTCGAAGATCCGCATGGCGCGGTGCCAGCCACACATCGCGGTCAGAGGGACGTCGTCGCTGACGCCGGCTCCGCCGTGTACCTGGATGGCCCGGTCGATCACGTCGAGCGTGACGCGCGGAACCGTGACCTTTGCCGCGGACACGTACGGTGCCGCAGCTTTGTTGCCGTGGACGTCGATCGTCTTCGCCGCGAGTCGGCACAGCAGTCGCGCCTGGTCGATCGCGATGCGGGACTCGGCAATCTGCTGTTGGATCACACCCTGTTCGGCGAGCGGCCCGCCGAATGCAACTCTCGACCTGGCGCGGGTGGTCATCAGGGCGAGAGCGCGTTCAGCCGCGCCGAGCGCGCGCATGCAGTGGTGGATACGGCCCGGGCCCAGACGTGCCTGCGCGATGGCGAAACCGGATCCTTCCTCACCGAGGACGTTCTCGGCGGGGATGCGCACGTCGTCGTAGACGACTTCGCAGTGCCCGTGCTGGTCGTACCGTCCGAACACCGGGACGTCGCGCACAATGGTGACTCCGGGGGCGTCTGCGGGGACGAGCACCATCGACTGCTGTCGGTGGGTTGCGGCCGTGGGGTCGGTCTTGCCCATGACGATCAGCAGAGTGCAGCGGGGGTCGGCGGCCCCGCTGGTCCACCACTTGCGGCCGTTGACGATGTAGCTGTCGCCGTCGCGTTCGATACGGGTTTCGATGTTGGTGGCGTCAGAGCTGGCCACCGCGATCTCGGTCATGGAGAACGCTGACCGGATCTCTCCGTCCAGCAGGGGCTCGAGCCACCGCTTCTTCTGTTTGTCGGTGCCGAACAGGTGAAGCAGTTCCATGTTCCCGGTGTCCGGGGCCTGGCCGTTCGTCGCTTCGGGGGCGAGATGCAGGCTCCAGCCGGTGACTTCGGCCAGACCTGCGTAATCGAGCTGGCTGATGCCGGATTCGGCGGGCAGGAACAGATTCCACAGGCCGCGGGCGCGGGCTTCCCTTTTGAGCCCCTCGATGACGGGCGGCACACTGTGATTGTTCGGTCCGGCCTGACTGCGGTGGTCCTCGTAGGCACGTTCGGCGGGGAAAACATGGCTGTGCATGAAGTCCACGAGTTTGTCGTGGAGCTCGAGTGCCTTCGCGGATGGACGCAAGTCCAGTGCAGCGGTATCGATCTGTGCAGGTATGGCCAACGTCGCCGGGGAGGTCACAGGTCTCCTTGAGTCGAAGAATAGTGTGGGCCGCTACCCAGCGGTGGGGTGTGCGGACGGTCGAAGCGCAGCGAATTGTGCGAGTGCGGCAGGGTCGTCGATCGTTTGTGGGTTGACCACGGTCGTGGGATCGGCGCCCTGCAGAATCCGCTTCACCGGAACCTCCAGCTTCTTCCCGGTACGGGTGTGCGGGAGGGAATCGACGACGATGACGTCATCGGGCACATGTCGGGGACTCACTTCGGTGCGGATTGTCCGCTTGACGTCGTGGACGAAAGTGTCCATGTCGTTCACCACGCCGGAGGGCACCACGAACAGCGGCATCCAATACCCACCGTCGTCGAGTTCGATGCCGACGACCAGCGACTCCTCGACCTGGTCGAGTTGCTCGACTGCTTCGTAGATTTCGCCGCTGCCGATGCGGACACCGTGTCGGTTCATGGTGGCATCCGAGCGTCCGTGGACGATGATGCCGCCTCGTTCGGTGACTGTGATCCAGTCGCCGTGGCGCCACGTGCCGGGGAATCGGTCGAAGTATGCGTCGGTGTACTTCGTGAAATGCGGGTCGTCCCAGAAGAAGATCGGCATCGACGGCATCGGTCGGGTGACGACCATTTCGCCTGTCTCGCCCAGGACGGGCCTCCCGGACTCGTCCCACGCCTCGAGTGCGATGCCGAGCAGTGGACCTTGGATCTCGTCGGCGAAGACTGGTTCGGTGGGGACGCCACCGGCAAACGCGGAGCAGATGTCGGTGCCTCCGCTGGCGGAGGCAAGCCATACGTGTGGCAGTACGTGTTGTACCCACGCTGCAGTGCTCGGCGGCAGGGGTGAGCCGGTACTGCCGATCGCCTGTAGTCGCAGGGAGGGTGCGATGTCGTGGGGGGCGGCTTTGTGTTTCTGAGCAGCGATGAGGCTGGCGGCACTGGTGCCGAGGAAGTCCAATTCGAGACGCTCGGCAAGGCGCCACAACTGTGCCGGGTCGGGCCAGGCGGGACTGCCGTCGTAAGTGGAGATCGTCGCACCGCACAGGAGGCCGGAGACCTGCACGTTCCATACCATCCAGCTCGGTGTCGCCAGCCAGAGGAACTTCGATCCCGGCTTCAGGTCTGCGTGCAACGCCAGGAACTTGGTGTGTTCGAGGACGATGCCGCCGTGGCTGTGCACGATCCCCTTGGGTTTCCCAGTGGTACCTGAGGAGAACAACACCCACAGTGGGTGGTCGAACTCGACGCGGGTGTACTCGGGCTCGCGCCCGTCGCTGGTGATGTCGTCGAAGCGAGGGCCGGGCGTTTCGGCGTCGAGAAGACCGAGATTGTCTATCCACAACACGGTTTCGACCGACGGCAATGCAGAGGCGAGCTGTGCGGCGTGGGCGCGGCGGTCGTGGCGTTTGCCGCCGTAGTGATAGCCGTCCGCCGCGAGAAGGAGTTTGGGCTGGAGCTGTGCGAACCTGTCGCAGGCACCGTCGGCCGAGTACTCCTGCGCGCACGACGCCCATACGGCACCGACGGCGGCCGAGGCGAGAAGCCCGATCACCGCGGCGGCGACGTTGGGTACGTAGGCGACGATCCTGTCACCGGGTTCGATACCTTGTTCGCGGAACCAGTGGGCCAGCGCTCCGACGCGGAGCCGGAGCTCGTCCCAGGTCAGAGCGTCGAGCGCGCCGTCCTCGTTCAGCGACTGGACAGCGATGCCCTGTGCCGCGCGTGTCAGTGCGTTGGCCGCATAGTTTGTGGTGGAACCGGTGAACCAGCGCGCGTGAGGCATGTCGTTCTGGTCGTCCAGTACGCAATCCGGTTCACTGATGTCGAGTCCGAAGAAGTCGCGGATCGAGGTCCAGAATCCATCGAGGTCGGTGACCGACCACTGCCACAGTTGGGGGTAGTCGGTGAACCGGTGGCCACATTCGTGTTCGAGATGGTCCATGTACGACGTGAGCCGGGACTGCGCGACGAACTCGGGGGAGGGCGCCCAGAGGGCGCCCTCCAGCGTGGCCGGGTCAGCGGACATCGTGAGCCCCGGTCATGTGCGCGGCCAGGTCTTCGGGCATGACGAACGACGGCGGAGGCGGGGGACCCCAGTTGAACAGGCTCTTGGCGCCGTCCCACACTCCCGGTTCCCACAGTGCGTCGTCGACGATGCAGTCGATGTCGGAGTAGTACTCCGAGAAGTTGCCGGCCGGGTCTTTGAGGTACCAGAAGAAGTTCGAGCCGACATGGTGGCGGCCCAGCCCCCAGACATGCCGATCCGGGTCCTTCTCGAGCATGGCGGTGGCGCCGCGGCCGATCTCGTCGATGTCGTCGACCTGCCAGGAGGTGTGGTGCAGGAAGTTCACCGGTGCCTGCTGCACGAGGATGTTGTGATGGTCGGTCGAGCAGCGCATGAACGCGGCGAGTGAGGGAATCACGTCGGAGATCTTCAGTCCGATGCCGTCGGTGAAGAACTTCTGCGTGGCGGCCTGGTCGGTCGAACCGATCACCAGATGCCCCAGCTTGCGGGGACGTACCCGATCTTCGCGAAGGATCCCTGGGGCCCGGCCGCCCGGGCGATCGATCCGGCCGGGGCCGTTGTACGGGGTGGCCGGTGTCGGTTCTTGAACCAGATGCGGCATGATCTCGACGACGGCCTTGAACCCGGCAATCGGCTCGATGGCTTCGACGCGGCCGTCGTCGGCTGTGCACGCCAGATCCAGACCCCTGATCTGACGAGCGATGCGATCGATGTCGTCCTGGTCCTCGGCGCCGATGGTGACCTCGAGAACCTGGCGACGGCGGGCATGGACCAGTCGCAGCTGTTCGCCGCCGTCGGCGGTGGCGAAGCGATTGTCGCCTAGTGGAGTGAGTCCGAAATCTTCGTAGTAGTCGGCAGTTTCGGCTACGTTGGGGATGCCGATCGTCACGGATCCCAGTCGATGAAGTGCCATGATGAGCTCCTGTCAGGATTCGGTCGGAGGGTAGGCAGTGCCGGCGCGGCAGGTGGAGGTGATGGTGCCGATCCCCTCGACCCAGGTCTCGAGGACGTCACCGTCACGGAGGAACACGGGTGGTTTGCGGGCGCCGCCAACTCCGGACGGGGTGCCCGTGAAGATCACATCGCCCGGCAGCAAGGGCAGGATCGCGGACAGCTTCGCCACGATCTGCGCGATCGGGAAGATCAGATCGTCGGTGCGACCATCCTGCATGACACGACCGTTGATCGAGCATCCGATTCCCAGATCGTCACGGTGCGCGAGTTCATCGGGGGTGACGATCCAGGGCCCGGTGGGGGAGAAGCCGGGAAAGGACTTGCCCAGGCTGAACTGTGGCGCCGGCCCCACCAGCTGGCGGGTGCGTTCCGAAATGTCCTGTCCGACAGTCAGACCTGCGACGTGCTCCCACGCCTGTTCGGCGGGGACCCGGTGGCTGTAGCGTCCTACGACGATCACCAGTTCCGCCTCGAAGTCGACGGTGTCCGTCGGCAGTTCCAGCACGGTGTGCGGGCCGGTGATCGAGGTGGGGAACTTGGTGAACACGGCGGGCTCGGTGGGCAGGTCGACTCCGCTTTCGCGGGCGTGTTCGGCGTAGTTCAGGCCGACTGCGAACACCTGACGCGGCTGCGGGGACGGTGCCGCGAGCCTGCTGCGGTCGAGATCGAAACCATCGGCGATGTCGACGCCCCGAGCCCACGGCTCGAACTCGTCCCACACCGTGAAGATCTGGCTCGGTTCGTCAGCGAACTTTCCGTTGCTGGCGTCGGCGACATACACCCCACGCGTGCCGTCGGTGAGGACAGCGCGGCCGTCGTAATTGGCGAACTTCACTGCTCGGCTCCCAGATCGGAGGTGGAAAGGATGGTTTCGAGTGCGGTGGTCAGTGCTGATTGCGGGTCATCGACGGCAGTGGTGCAGCGGAATCCGACGAATCGGTCCGGGCGTACGAGCACGGCTCCGGTGCGAGTGATCTCCCGTTTGCGCAGCCATGCGAATCGGACGTCGGCCAGTTCGGCGTCGTCGGCTCCGACGGTGTACGCCTCCAGCGCGAGGCCCGTGCTCTCGGCGATCTTGCGCGCAGCGTCGACCCATGCCTGTCCGTCCTCGCCGGCGACGAGAAGGAAGTTCCCGCCGTAGGTCAAGTTCTGCAAGGGGTAGGTCCTTCCTCGTCGAGAGACAAAGGCGTGCGGCAGGGGGTGGCCGGGTTTGGTGCTCGGTTCGTAGAGTCGCACCGGATCGATGGGTTCCGCGGCGGGGCTGCCGTCGTCGACGATCGCGGCCGAGTCGTAGGTGTAGCCGAATTCGAGCCCGTGATGGTGGAATTCGCCGGCCTTCGCAGCCAGTGCGTTGTTGGCGAGGTCGCTACGTTCGGGATGCTCGGGGTGCGACGGGTCCCAGATGACATCGAGTGACCTCCAGTTCTCCTCGGCGCTCTTCTCGGGGGACAGGCCGAGTGTGGCGTCGAGGCGGAAGGAGTCCTGGGTGCACTTGACGGAGTTGGCGATGTTGCGCTCGACCACAGGCTTGCGTTCGGTTTCGTAGGTGTCGAGCAGGCCGTCGCCGGCGTGCCCGGACAGGACCTGGGCGAGCTTCCAGCTCAGGTTTTGGGCGTCGTGGATCGCAGAGTTCAGTCCGAGTCCACTGGTCGGTGGATGTTTGTGGGCCGCGTCGCCGATGAGGAAGACACGACCGGAGCGGAACCGGTCGGCGATGATGCCTTCCATCGTCCACAACGAGACGGCGTGGATGTCGGCCTCGAGGTCGGGCAGGCCGAGCAGGGTCTTCATGTGCTCGAGAACTTTGTCTCGGTCGCTTGCCTCGGGGGCGCCGTTGGGATAGCCGATGTTGAACGCCCATTCTTCGGACCGGGTACCCCAGTTGTCCGGTCCCATCGGGCACAGCACGCCACCGGTGAAGGTTCCGCCGAAGTCGGGGTTGGTCAGCCACCGCAACAGCACCGAGTCGTCCTCGAGGACATCCGACAGGTCGGCGCTCATGTGCACCGGGACCATGTCGAGAATGTTGCGCTCGCCCTGCATTTCGATGCCGACGAGCTTGCCGATGGTGCGGCCGCCGTCGGCGGCGACGACGTACTGCGAGTGGACCTGGTAATCGTCGCCGGTGGCCTTGTCCCGGATGGTGCTGCGCACCCCGGACTCGTCCTGTTCGAGGGCGATCAGTTCGTGATTGAATCTCACCCCACCGGGATTGAGCTCGTCGGCCCGGGCCTTCAGAATCGGCTCGAGGCGGAGCTGCGGGAGGTTCCCGGTCGGGCAGGGGCTGGCGTCGATGTACTCCGGGTCCCGATAGCCGGCCCCCCACAATTCGAGCCGGCCGATCTCGCGGCCCGCGTTCGGATTCGAGCCTCGCACGCCGGCGTAGAAACCGGTCGCGGCCAGATTCTCGGGTGGAGTGCCGCGGCGGTAGACCTCATCGGCTACGCCGACCTCGGTGAAGATCTCCATCGTGCGCTGGCCGAGCACGTGGGCCTTGGGCAGGGTAGACGTGGTCGGCAGTGCGCTGACCAACAGTGAGTCGATTCCGTAGGTGGACAGGAGCATGGATGCGGACAGGCCCGCGCCGCCGCCGCCGACGATCAGGACTGGGACGGTACTGGTGGTCATAACGGTTCAACCTCTCGAACGCGACTTCGATGTCGCTGGGATGAGTGACAGGCACGCACGTCATACGTGCAGGTTCAGCACGTGGCACGCGCCGTGGAGTGCCGGTGGGGAGTCGGCAAACTTTCAGGGGACCAGGACGGCTCTTCCCGCGATGAGTCCGGACCGGAGGTCGTCGATTGCCTGCGACGCGTCTTCCAGGCGGTACTTCGTCACCCCCACGGAGATCTTCCCCATCCGTGCCAGTTCGATCACCATGTTCAAGTCGGAGCGTGTTCCGCCGTACGAGCTGCGGACGTCGACGCCCCAGGGGATCGTGGTGGGGGAGGGAACGGCGCTGTAAGTGAATGCGCCCCCGGCGATTCCGACGAATCGCAGTGCACCATCCGGCGCGATGATCCGGCTAGCCAGATCGACAGTGCCTTGGTTGCCGACGAAGTCGAACACGCTGTCGGCGCCGTACCCCTCGGTCAGGTCGAGGATCTGCTGCGCGGCGGTGTCATCGCTCTTCACCACTACGTCTGCGCCCAGTGCTCGCGCGTGATCGAGCTTCTGCTCGCTCACGTCGACTGCGACGATCCGGACACCCGAGGTCGCTTTGAGGAGTTGAACTCCCATGTGTCCGAGTCCACCGACACCGATGACCACCGCCGTGGCCCCCGGAGTCAGTCGATGGCGGGCGCCGTTGATCGCGTGCATCGGTGTGAGGCCTGCATCGGCGAGCGGCGCGGCCATTACCGGGTCGAGCGAACCCAGCGGGTGGAGATGCCGCGCATCGACCTTGATGTAGTCGGCCATGCCGCCCTCCAGGCCGAGTCCGGGAGCCGGTGGCATACCCAACCGCCCGACCGCCAGGCACACGTTGTCGCGGCCTTCGATGCACACCCGGCACACACCGCACGCCCACACGAAATTGACCAGCACTGCATCGTTCTCGCTGAACCCGGTCACGCTCTCGCCGAGTCCTGTCACGTAACCGGCGGTCTCGTGGCCGAGGGTCATGTCAGGGACAGGCCACTCGGGGAGATCCAAGAGGTGGAGATCCGAATGGCACAGGCCTGCTCCCGCGACCTTGACAAGCACCTCGGTTGCGCCGATATCGGGAACAGGCACTTCGCGAACCTCGATACGGCCGGGTGCTACGAGCTGAAGGGCGCGCATGCTACTCCTTTGATCTGTAAGGTATTTGTTTCCAGGGTTATTCGTGACGAGGTTCGGTCGGAGGCGTACCGGTGAGCACTACTGCTCGAGGGAGCCGATCCAGTCGATGACCGGAACGACCGTCTCGGCGGCATTCGCCTCGAAGATGAGTCCGTGCCCATTGCCCACGATTCCGAGCTCACCGAGATCGATGTAATGCCCCTTGGCGCCAGTGGCATTGAGATGTTCGACGATCACCGGTGCGGAATCCCTGAATACAGAGGCGGTTCCGGCGAAGACTGCGACCGGCTTGTCGGTGAACGCGGCGATGGCCAGTTCGGAGGCGTCCGCGGCCTGTACCTCCGCCGGTGTCGTGAACCCTGCCTCGTAGCTCACCGGCGCGGCCGTCAGACCCCAGTCGAGCGAGCCGATTCCCGGGAAGTCGACGAACGCCGGCCCCAGTGGCTCGACAGCCGCGATCCCGACGACGAGTTCGGGCGCGCGATCGGTCACGAGCCAGCCCGCAGGCGCTCCGGCCGAATGTGTGACGAGGACCGACGGTCCGATCAGCTCGAGCAACTTCACCAGTCTGGAGGCGTCCATGTCCTGGGAGTCGGCGAGGTCTGCGGGAAGCGGACCGCCCGATGCGACGAGTTGATCGAGCTCGAGCGAGCCGGCCTCACGGCCGAACGGCCACTGGGTTTGGGTGTCGGCGCGTTCCGGCGGCGCAAAGAGCGACAGCGCGACTTCGTAGGGAGCCGCCGGCCCCATCCGGCCCACGATGTCCGGGTGGAACGGCGAACGTCCGTGTCCGGGGCGGTCCACGACGTACGTGGTGTAACCGGCCGCGACGAAGTGCGCCGCCCACCCCGGCTTGCCGTCGACCGTGCCCAGCCAATCCGTCCCCTGACCGCCCCCGCCGTGCACGAGCACCACGGGGTGGGGCCGCGTGACTTTCTCGGGGGATTCCCAAGCCACGTACATCGGGCCGCGTTGGACTGTTCCGAACGGCACGGTGACGGTCTCGCCGGGGATCCAGAACTGTCCGCGACGGGAGGTGACAAGGGGTGCATCGGCGACGTGCGACCGACTCAAAGCAGACATGACAAGTCCTTTTCCGAAGAGATGAGTATCGGTACCCCTCAGGCGAGGGAGGTTTCGCGCCCGAGCGTGTGCCAGCAGCGGTTGTGGTAAACGAGCGGGCGGAGCGTCGAGACTTCCGAGTCCGGGAGACCGATGTCGGTGATCTCGAGGACCACGACGGTGGCCTCACCTGCCTGCATCCGGCTCGTGATGCGTCCCCGCAGCCATGCCGGAACCCCGCGGAGGACGGGTTCGCCGGTACCGAGGCGGTGCCAGCGGTCGCGATCGGCGAAGCGGTCGATACCACCGGTTGCGAATGTCTTTGCGAGCGTGAGTTGGTCCGCTCCGAGCATGTGCACCACGAGGGAGTCGGCACGCAGCAGATGGGGTGTCGCCGACGCGTGTCCGGACAGGGAGAGAACCAGTATCGCCGGATCGGCGGACACCGAGATCACCGAGGACGCGGTCAGGCCGACCGGCCCATCACCCGGATCTGCCGTGACAACGGCGACTCCGGCGGGATGGTGGCGAAAGGCTTCCTTGAAGCGGTCAGCTATCGGCAGCGGATTCATGTCGGCCTACTCGTCCACGAGCGAGATCATCGCCCAGCGGGTCTTCGGCGCGAGACCAGCGAGGCGACGACCGCAGTTCTGCAGGATGATTGGTCCGGAGGTGATGTGCTGCGTTCCGGCGTGCACGTCTCGGAACAGTCGCTGTAGTGTGCCTGCACGCAACGCGGTCGTGCCTGCCCATTTGTAGACGGTGGCGGTGATGTCCTCGAGGGTCCAGGTGATGTGGTTCAGCGCCAGCTTGGTCCAGGTCTCCTGATCGACGTCGAGAAGCTCACCCCTGTCGAGGACACCCTCGTTCGTTGCCCAGGTCTGGAAAACCAGAGCACAGGCAGCGTGGAACTTTGCTTCGGCTTCGGCGAACGCTGCGTGGAACTGATCCGTGTCCACCACGGCGCCGGGGTTTCCGGTGCGTGTCCGGGCGTACGCGCGCATCTCGTCGAGAATGCGGCGCCCGACCCCGATAGCCCAGCCGGCGTGGCAGATGCCGGACATGTTTGCCAGGCCGAGTCGATAGATGGTGCCGCCGTTGAGATTGTCCTGAATCGTGGCCAGGTAGGTGTTCTCTTCGGGAACGAAGACATCGTCGATGACGTAGTCGATGCTTCCCGTGGCGCGAAGGCCCATGACGTCCCAGTTGTCGACCAGGGTGGCCTGCTCCTTGGGAAGATTGAAGATGCGAGGCTCACCGGTCTGCTCGACAACTGCAGCGGTGTGGATGTGGGTGGCCTGATGCATCCCGGAGGCGAACTGCCACGAACCGGAGAGCCGGTAGCCACCTTCGACTTTGACGGCCTTCCCCATACGACTTCCCTGACCGGCGAACAATGCGAACTCGCCGTTCTCCGGGAAATACCGGCGTGCAGCGTCGGCATCGATCCAGCCGGCCAGCGTCCCGGTTTCCATCTGCACGGCCATTACCGACCAACCGGTGGAGGCGTCCGCATAGGACAGTCTGGCGATCGTTTCCAACAGCTGACGAGGGGAGAACTCGTAACCCCCCAGGTCGGAGGGAACGCCGATCTTGTACACCCCCGCGTTACGCAGTGCGTGCTCGACCTCCGGGACGAGCCGGCCTGCAGTCTCATTGGCCTCGGCGCTGTCCCGCAGCAGCGGGGAGATCTGATCGATCCGTTCCATGAGCGCGTCGAATTCGCCACTGATGTGCAGTCGTGACGAGTCGGCCGCTCGTGTCACGGTGGGGTCGGCGTCGACGGCGGTACGTGAAGTCATGGCTCGATCTCCTTTGAATCGAAGGGGGCTGTTTGAGATGCAATTCACACGATAGGAAAGACGGAATCAGTTCGATGCCGGGAGAGCGCACGACCCTCTCGTGTCCGTGCACAGAGATCCGTGGACGGATTGCCGTCATGTATGTGGCCCAAAGACCTTGGTGAACAGCCTATTACGTGACGATGGCTTCCGCTGGCCACACCTGGTCGCGGGGCTTGTCGCTCACAGGTCCAGCACAAGGCGTGTGCATGCCGCGCGCGACACACAGATCATCATGAGCTCGCCTTCCCGACGTTCCGATGCGGTCAACACGGAGTCACGGTGGTCGATCTCCCCCTCAAGGACCCCGGTTTCGCAGGTACCACACGTACCTTCTTCGCATGACGCGTCGGCGGGATAGCCCTTCTGCCGAAGGACGTCGAGTATCGATTCCCCCGGTGCGACAGCGAGCACCTCGCCGGTCGATTCGATCTTCACCTCGAACGGTTCATCCGTTTGTTGATCCTGGAGTTCGGGCGCTCGGAACCGTTCGATGCGGAGCCGGTCGAGACCGCTGGGGATGCACAACCTTTCGACGGCATCGAGGAGCGGTTCGGGGCCACAGCAGTACACGAGCGTGTGTTCGTCGAGTCCGGCGTGTTCGCCGAGTGCGGACTCGAGATCGATGTCACCGTGTGTGTCCCGCGGGTGAAGAGTCACGCGCGCTTCGTGCTCGGAGAGAAGTTGGTCGGCGAACGCCATGCATTGCCGCTGCCGCCCTCCGTACACCAGGTGCCACTGCGCGCCGGAGCTCGATGCCGTCGAGAGCATCGGGAGCAATGGGGTGATGCCGATGCCGCCGGCGATGAAGAGGTAACGGGCGGCCGGTTCGAGTCGGAAGTGGTTGCGAGGACCTCGCACGCGTACTCGGCTGCCGCGCATGAGATGGTCGTGGACGAACTTCGAACCACCCCGTCCGGCTTCTTCCCGAAGAATCGCGACCTTCCACGAGCTCTGATCACCCGGGTCTCCACACAACGAGTACTGCCGGGTGAGGCCCTCGGTCAACTCGAGTTCGATATGCGCCCCCGGCTCCCAGGGAGGGAGGGCTTCGCCGTCTTCCCGCTGCAGTGTCAAGGTGATCACTCCGAGAGCTGCGGATTCTCGTTCGCAAACCATCATGTCGAGATCCACGCTCAAACCGGGTGATTCCACCGATTCCATCTTCTGTGTTCCGTGCATTGCTCGTTCCGTTTCTCGGCATGGAGGTCGAGGTCGCCCTCGAGGAGAGTTCTATGCGTCAGTCACGAATGCAGAGTGATCGACATGGACTCGATGCCGCGCAGGATGTTGTTCAACCGCCAGACGGGCTCGGAGACCTCGAAACTCTCGACTCGATCTGCCAGTGCCGTGAAGAGGACCCGTGCTTCGAGCTTGGCCAGTCCCTGCCCTACGCAGCGGTGAATTCCGCTGCCGAAGCCGAAATGACCGGAGGTGTCCCGGGTGATGTCGAAGGTGTCGGGTGCTTCCCACCGGCGTTCGTCGCGGTTACCCGATGCGTAGCTGATGAAAACGCGGTCCCCCTTGCGCACGGTGGTTCCGCTGACGTCGACATCCTCGGTGACCAGTCGGGAGAAGCCGCGAGCAGGCGCCTCGAAACGCACCGATTCATCGACGATGTTGTCGATCAGCGAGCGGTCCTCACGCACCTTCCTCCACTGATCGGGGTTCTGTCCGAACTGCCACACCGCGGTGGAGAGAGAGTTGATCGTGGTGTCCATGGACGGCGCCAGGAAGTCGACCAGCAGGGAGGGCAACCCTTCTTCGGGAATTGAATTCTCGCGTGCCTTGGCCAACATGTCCGACCACCAGCCGTCCGAGTTCATTCCTCCCTCGTGCGTCAACCGGGTCACGTACGCGAGCAGATCCTGCAGAACTGCGAAACCTGCCTCGGCGCGGGCGTTGAGTGGGCCGGCCGTCTCGAAACTTCCTGCAGCCCAGGACAGTAGCTTGTCTCGATCATCTGGCGGGCAACCGAGCAGATCCGGGACGACCGAGAGAGGGAACCGGGTCGAGAAGTCGGCGACGGCGTCGAATGTCTTCTTCTGGACGAGTTCGTCGACCAGTTCGTTCGCGAGGCGCTGGAGTTCCGGTTCGAGGTCGCGGAGGGACCGCGGTGTCAGGCGGGCGCCCAGAACTCTGCGGAGAACGGGGTGAGTCGGTGGCTCCGAGACCAGGACACCTCCCTGGACGGAGTTCGCCAGGTCGTTGAGGTTGATCCCGTGCGCGGACGAGAACACCGCGTGATCCTGAAGGGCATTGTGGACGTCGGCCCATCGGGTGATTGCCCAGCAATCATGGCGCCTCATCCAGACGGCGCCGCCCATATCCCGCAGCCGGCGGTAGGCATCGTGGGGGTCGAGGATGACCTCGTCCGAGAACAGGTCGATATCGCTTTCGTCGATCGTCCGAGCGGTCACGGTGGTCCCTTTCGCATCAAGCTCAGTTGGGTCGAGACCGAACGTTAGACGTGATGTGGATCACCTTGTCTCGTCTGAGTGCACGCCGGTGTCGTATCCGTGCACAGGTTCACGGGCTCGCGTCGAACGTGACAGTGCATCGCCGGCCTTGACGGCCGAGTGACGGGCGCGACATGCCGAGCGGGTGTGTGTATGTGGTTGCGCCACTGTCCCGTCCGGCGGTATCGGTGATTCGATACGGCTGATTGCGTGTGGGCACAATGAATCCCGACAGGAGATGCGGGCACCTCTGCGTTCCGAGCGTGGACTCGCAGCATCAGCGGGCTCGGGGCTCGCTGCCGATCGGCAGTCCCCTACTTCATCGGGAGCGAGATCGCGTCCGGTACGCCGGCGTGTGCGTGTCCCTGAAGTCCCTTGGGGACAGTCCTGTGTCGAGCTTGAAGAGGTGCCCGAAGTGGGAACTCGAAGGGAAGCCCCATTTACGAGCGATTGCGGAGATCGACAAGTGCTTCAGCCGAGGATCCGCCAAGTCGGCCTTGCAGTTCTCCAGACGTCGCTCGCGAACCCAGGTGGACATGCTGACATCTGTTGCCTGGAACAGGTAGTGCAGTTGGCGAACGGAGATGTAGTGGGCGGCTGCTACTTCTTTGGGATTCAGATCGGCATCGCTGAGATGAGCATCGATGTAGTCCTTGATCTGGGCGATGCCGCCGTCCCGTGGATGGCAAGAAGCGTGAAGCAGTGGGTCGACGGACGAGAGCATCGCTTCGACCAGGTCCAAGACTCCGCGGACCATCTTGTACTGGTTGGAAGGCTCGATCGTGTCGATCTTGTTGTTCAGGGTGAGCAACATCGAACACACGGCGGATGCGACACCCTGGTCTGCTCGGACCGTGCGGGCCGTCAGGTTTGCCAGGTTCTCTCGTGGGTAGTTCAGCAGCTGATTGGGGAATTTCACCCCCACGCCACGGAAGTTGTCGCTGGCCTCCACCGTGACCGGTTGACCGGAATCGATGAAGCAGAGCTGTCCGGGTTCCAGGATGCCCGTCCGTCCGCCCTGGGTGACTCGAAACTCGCCGGACACCTGCAGGACCGCAAGATAACTCGAGTGATCGGTCGAGTTGACCCTTGCGCGATTGCGATAGGCCGCGTGCTCGTCGCTACAGACGACTTCGGTGAACTCGATTCCGGCGAACGATCGTGACGTGACCGTTGCTGCAAACGATTCCGGCCGGGAGATCTCGACTTCGCAGTCGAACAACGACGTCGACAGCGCTTGTCCCCAAGTGTCGGAATCCAGGGCGCCTCGCTGGTGCTCGCTGCGGTGTGACGCCAGGGCGTCAGGTGACGATCCGACCCGGACGGACATACGAGCGCCAACCTTCCCGACGTAGCGACACGACACAGGGCGTGTGACATGCACCACAAGTTGTACCTTGAGTGGTCGGCGCGCGCAACAAAATTTCAAAATTATGGTCAACAGTCGTAATTTGGGCCGCACCCGCTAGTATGCCGATGTGCCCACCGTGAAACGGACTCGAGCCGAGGTGCTCTTCGACGCGATCCGCAACGAGGTGCTCTCGGCTCGCATTCCCCCCGGGACGAAGTTGAAGCTCGCCGACTTCGGCGAGCGTTTCGATGTGAGTCTGGCGCTCGTGCGCGAAGTCATGGGTCGGCTGGCTGAGCAAGGTCTGCTTCAGGCCAATCCGCAACGCGGATTCAGCATGCTCCCGCTTTCGGTCGACGACCTACTCGAGCTCACTCATGCACGCGTCATGATCGAGACCGCAACCTTGCGGGAGTCCATCGCTCGAGGCGACTTGACGTGGGAGGCGGCTCTGGTGGCTGCGCATCACCAGTTGGCGGGCACGGAGATGTACGTGGGTGACACAATCAGCCCGGACTTCGAGTCGGCGCACCGCACGTTCCATGCCGCGTTGCTCGCGGGAAGCGGTAACTCTCACCTCGAATCGATCGCGCAGTCCCTGCGCGATCGTACTGAGCTGTACCGGTACTGGTCTCAATTCCTCGGGAACGGGAACACTCGGGACGTCGCGTGCGAGCACCGCCGCATCGCCGAACTGACCATCGCTCGGAAGGCCGACGAGGCGTCGGATGCGCTGGAACAGCACATCCGACGCACGACGGACGTACTCGTCGAGTACGCACGCGGGTGCGAAGTCGGGTCCGCATCTGTCGCTGCTCACTCGTCGACGTAAGTGGCGGTGTCCATCCAGGCACTCGAACCACTGGTCCCACGAAGGCCGATGTGCTCTTCCGCTCCGAATATCAGGGTGGAAGAACACATCGGTCCATGCGGGCAGGTCGCTTCGGGTCAGCCTTCTCCCAGGACCGCCATGATCTCCAGCTGGATCTGCTGTGGTTCAGGAAGATCGATGCGCAGTGTGTGCCGGGCCGGGCGGCTGGTCTCGTCGGGAAACATCGCCACCCAGTGCTTGTCGATGATGGGACGGATGGACTTGTCGCGGACGAACACGGTGCACTTGACGACGTCCTCCACGCGTCCGCCCGCGGCCTCGACGGTACGGCGAAGGTTGGCGAAGACGAGTTCCACCTGTGCCTCGGTGTCGGTCGGCACGTTGTTCGTCTCGGGGTCTAGTGCCACGATGCCGCCGGACACGAGAAGGTTGCCGACCACGCAGGCCTGAGGGATCGGCAGGCCACCGTGATGCAATCCGGGCACATCTATCGATCGACGGGACATGGTGCCTTGGTCCTTTCGGTGGGGATTGTTGGATGTCGGGGTGCCGCACTCGGTGCGGTCATCGTGTCGCTGGTTGCGCGTGGACCAGCTGCACAATGAGTCCGTTGACGTCATCGAGCTCCTCGAGATGCCCCAAGGCTGAGACCAGTTCGTCGTTCCGAGCCGACGACGCCGACTGGGGCGCGGCCGACAGGCAGTCTCGCAGCCGCATCTCGTGGTCTTCGGTTGTGAGGGAGTTTCCGGGAAATCCGGGAGGAGCGTCGATGGCGTAGTCGAGGATCTCGCCGTTCGTAGCGTGAACGGTCAATCGGGTTGCGCCGGGGCCGTGTTCGTCCAAACGCGGATCGGCATGGACGGCGATTCGGTGGATCATGTCCTGGATGTCCGTGGTGGTGACCGCGCCCGGTGTGAAGTGCCTCAGCCGCGAAGAGCCGTGGAGAAGTGCGCTTGCCACACAGTAGGCGGCGTTGAACTGTGCTGCAACTCTGGGGTTTTCGCCTGGGACGAAGGGGTGCCCGACGAGCCGATGCCCGTACGGGGTGACGGCCACGTCGATGTGCTTCACGATGCCGGGCCGTACACCGTCCGCGTAGGCGTGTAGTGCCAGTTCGGTGGGACCTTGGGTGAGTCCGCAGCTGGGGTACTTCTTGAAACCGGTGTCGGTGAGTGTCCAGCGGTTGCCCAGGTCGGCGGTGAATTGCGAGCCGGAGATTTCATCGCGAGCGTAGAGATGGGCATAGCCGTACAGTCCGTCGAGAAAGGCCGACGGCCCGGTCAATCCGGTGTGCGCCATCTGCGCGCAGGTCACGCCGCTTTCGGCGACCCACCCCTGAATGAGACGCACCGCGAGGGAGCCGTCGATGTTGCTCTGGAAGCTTCCGGCCGACTTGTTGAACGCCAGCCCGAGTGCGTGCCGCGTGTGATCGGGTGACAGACCCAGCAGCCGCGCAGCCGTTGCTGTGGCGGCCATCGGGCCGGCAATGCCTGTCGGGTCGAACCCGTCGTAGAGACGGTCCGGGAGGTTGAGGCGCGCACCGACCTCGGCGCCGACCGCCACCGCGGTGAGGAACTCGGCTCCGTCGACCCCGCCCCGGAGTTCGGCGCAGGCCAGCGCTGCGGGGACGAGTGCCGCACCGAGGTGAAGCCCCGGCACCAATGCGTCTTCGTAGTCCAGAGCTCGAGCCATGGTGGCATTGATCTGAGCGGCTGCGGCCGCAGGTAGACGATCGCCGTGTACGAGAACGGTTGCCTCCTCCCGGCCACCACGGGTGACGAGAAATTCGCGTAGCTGGGTGCAGCCGTCCTCTGCTGCGCCTGCCACCGTGGTCCCGATGTTGGTGCTCACCATCGTGGTGACCACGTGATGCGCTTCGGACGGCAGATCCGCGATCCGAACGCCGTGGATGAAGTCGATCAATTCGTTCTCAGCGGTCATGGATTCTCGGTCCTGGTTCTCGTCAACCCGGCCGACCAGGGTTGGCGGGCTGGTTCGTGGTCGGGGCTCCGGGCCGGTGTGTCAGGCGATGCTGGACGACGTGTGGGTGACGTCAGTGGCATCGGAGTTGGTGTCCGCGCTGCCCAGCGAGGATCCCGACGTCTCGGGAATGAGGTAGACGGCGACGAGACTGATCACTCCGATGCCGACGATCAGGGCGGCCACCGGGTAGCCGTTGCCGCCGGAGTTCGCAACGAGGGCAGATGCGGATAGGGGAACCAATCCGGCGCCGATCAGCGAACCGAGCTGGTAGGTCGTGGAAACACCGGTGTAGCGAAGGTGCGTGGGGAACAGTTCACTGAGCTGAATGGGAGCCACGGCGGTGATGCAGGTCATCACGAAGGTGATGTACAGCGCCAACGACACGATCAGGAGTGCGCCGTTGATCTGGTCGATGACCCAGAACAGCGGAAACGCGACGAGTGCCGTCATGACCGTGCCGAACATCAAGAGGGGGCGCCGCCCGACGCGGTCCGACAGCGACGCGAGGAAGGGGGTGGCGATCATGGATCCGATGGTGCCGAGCAGCACGGCGATCAGGACGGTGGACCGTTCGTGCCCGGCTCCGGTTGCGTAGGCGAGGACGTACACGCCGAAGATGCCCGTTCCGGCGACGCCGGCCACCAGGACCAGCGTTCCCAGAACGAGTTCCCGCGGATGGGTGCGGACGAGCTCGAGGATGGGCGCACGTGTCGGTGCCGCGGCTGCATTCTGCTCCTCGAACACCGGGCTCTCGGTGATCTTGTGCCGGACGAAGTAGCCGATTCCCAGCAGCGTGAAGCTGAGGACGAACGGAATACGCCATCCCCAGGACTGGAATTGATCCGCACTGAGCACCGTCGTCAACGCCAGAACAGAGGTCATGCCCAACGCGGAGCCCGCCGAGCTGCCCATCAGCGTGACGCTCGTGGTCAGACCGCGACGCTTACCGGCGGAGTGTTCTGCCGTCATCAGGACCGCTCCGCCGAACTCGCCGCCCAGCGCGAAGCCCTGCACCAATCGGAGCGTGACCAGCAGAAGTGGTGCTGCAGCGCCGATCTGGGCTTGTGTGGGCAGCAGTCCGATCAGGCCGCTGGAGATACCCATCATGACGAGGGTCAACAGGAGGATCGCCTTGCGCCCGATCCGGTCTCCGTAGTGGCCGAAGACGATCGCGCCGATCAGCCGTGACAGGTAACCCGCGGCAAGCGTCGCGAACGCTGCGATGGTGCCGACCAGGGGATCGAGGTTGTTGAAGAAGATCTGGTTGAACACCAGGGCGGCGACAGTGCCGTAGACGTAGAAGTCGAAGTACTCGATCGTCGTACCCAGGAAGCCCGAGAGCGCGACCCGCCTGGTCATGGCGGTGTTGTGGTCTGACATCCGATCTCCTTGAAGAGGACAGCGTTCGGCCCAGCCGGCAACGGCTGATGGAGGTGGGCAGCCGGACGGCGGGAATCGATGCGGCGGACCGGGTGGGCACCGGTCGCCGGCTGACCGTCCGGGGCGGGTGCGTAGTCGACCGCGCTGAAACATCCCGGCCGACCCGCATTCGAATTAGATATCTAACTTGTGAGTGATGTCTATCACATGAGCTTTGGCGATGACAAGAGTCTGCATTCGCAGTCTGTGTCGCGGCCGCAACAAATGTGAGACCCCTTGCCATTGCCGGCGGTGTGTGGTTTGCTTCACACATCACAGTTAGTGATCTAACTGTTAGTCATCTAACTTGGCCGTGAAGTCAAGAGTCCCAAGGTATTCCGTGACACCGGTGAAACCGCCCGGCGTGCGGACGGGGCACGATCTCGGCTCCTGAAGGAATGTAGGAGGTTCCGCATGACGGGGGTGAAAGCACTCGGCCATATCGGTGTCGACGCTGGGGACATCGACCTGTGGCGGCGATGGGGCAACGTGATCGGTGCCATGGTCGTCGACGACACCGGTGACTCGCTGGGACTCCGGATCGACACCGACGCCGGCGCGCGCATTCTGGTTCGCTCGTCGGAGCAGGACGCCTTCGCCTTCGCGGGATGGGAAGTCGACAGCGAAGCGGACCTGAAAGAGATCTGCGCCAGACTGGAGGCCGCAGGTGCGCAGCCGAAGGAGCGACCCGATCTGGCCGCCGAGCGGGGTGTCGTGGACCTGGTCAGATTCGTCGACCCTGACGGTTTCGTCGCCGAGTTGTACTGGGGCCGTATGAGCCACGTCAGGGATCGATTTCTCTCGCCCCACGGTGTCGACTTCGCCGTCGGCGATCTGGGGATCGGCCACCTCGTGCTCGGTGTGACGGACTTCCGCCGCACGATGTCCTTCTACGCCGACGTCCTCGGCATGGTGGTCACCGAGACCATGAACATCGGCGGCAACCGGGTTGCGATGGTGCGGTGCAACCCGCGCCACCACAGCCTGGCGTTCGCGGAGGTTCCGTACGCGAAGCCGCGAGTCCTGCACTACGCACTCGAAGTCGAGCGCCTCGATGCGCTGGGGGCCATCCGGGACCGGCTTCTCGACGCGGGGTTCCCGATCTCTCGCGACCTCGGTCGACACCCCGGCGACGGCGTCATCTCGTTCTACCAGCCGATGGGTGACGCATTCGAAGTCGAACTGGCATGGGGCACAACCCGAATCGACGAAGACACCTGGCCCCAGCTCCGGCACGACCGCCCCTACTGGTCCTGGGGGCACCGCCCGATGGCCGGCGCCGCCACTGCCTTGGGCTCCGACGTGCACTGAGAGCCCCCGACTCCCCACGGCGTCCACCCGACCCGACCACCACCGAGTAACAACACAACTATCGAAGGACGGCAACATGAGACTCGCTTCTGTCACCCTTGCGGGAACCGATCACGTCGTGGTCGCTGTTCCGGAGCAGGACCGCGTGGTCACGCTCACCGATCTGTACGCCAACGCCGGCCTCGGTGATGCCCCCGCCACCGTCAAGGCGCTGCTCAAGGCGGGCGCCGACGAATGGGCCAAAGTCGAGCAGGCCTTCCGGGGAATCGCCGATGCGTCGTCGGTGAGCCTGGACGAGGTCACCTGGCTTCCGCCGGTCCCCGATGCCGGCAAGATTCTCTGTGCCGCGATGAACAACTCGCTGCTCACGCGCAACGCCCACGTCGACGCCGCCGCGCCGATGTTCTTCCTCAAGCCGCCGAGCTCGATGGTCGGCCACGGCGACAACATCGAGATCATCCCCGACGACTACGGGTTCACCTTTCCCGAACTCGAAGTCGGTGTGATCATCGGGCGCAAGGCCAAGAACATCTCCGAGGCCGAGGCGCTCGAGCACGTCGCCGGGTACACGATCGTCAACGACATCACCTCGCAGGGACTCAAGAGGGGCGACTCCATTGCCGTCGATGTCACCCGGCAGCAAGCCGACTCACCCGGCTACTCGGAGTACTTCGCGTGGCGCCGGGTCAACGGTCCCGAGGACCTGGCCGTCTACCTGACCTACCACAGCCGGTCCAAGGGAACCGACACCTTCGGCCCGATGGGTCCGTGGCTCGTCACGGCGGACGAGATCAGCAATCCCGATGAGCTGGCGGTCCGTGGCTATGCGGACGGTGAGCTGTTCGCCGAGGACTCCACCTCCGCCTACACCTTCCCCGTCGCCAAGCTCATCTCCTGGGCCAGCCGCTACTTCACCCTCGAACCGGGCGACATCATCCTCACCGGCACAGCCGCGAAGGGCAACGAGAAGTTCCCCCGCGGACACCACGAGATCGACATGAGCCGCATGACCCCGACCATCGACATCGAGATCGACGGCCTGGGTCGGCTGACGAACCGGGTCACCCACGTGGCCCGCGCCTGACCGTCACGGAAGGACAGGAGGTCGATCGTGAAGTTCGTGAGCTACATTTCCCCCTCGACCGGCTCGACAGCAGTCGGGGTGGTGCAGGCTGATCGGATCGTCGGTGATCCCGCGTCGACCAGCCTGCTCGAGCTGGTACAAACGTCGGATCTCGTCGTCGCCGGTGAGCGGATCCTCCAGGCGCACAACGAAATCGTCCCGCTGGGTGAAGCGCGTCTTCAGGCCCCGATCACGACGCCTCCGTCCTTCCGTGACTGCATGGGCTTCGAAGGGCATGTCGTCAACTGCAACAAGTGGCTCGACCGTCCCGTACCTGCGGTGTGGTACGAACAGCCCACCTTCTACTTCTCCAACCCACAGGCGATTCTAGGTCCCTACGACGACGTTCCGGTCGCGCCGGGATCGTCGATGTTCGACTTCGAGCTCGAGATCGCCGCCGTCGTCGGCACGACGGGTTCGAACCTGACACCCGAGCAGGCGGAAGAACGCATCGCCGGCTACATGGTGCTCTGCGACTGGAGCGCGCGCGATTTGCAGATGAGAGAGATGACCGGGTCGCTGGGCCCGGTCAAGGGCAAGGACACCGCCACGAGCGCCGGGCCATATCTGGTGACTCCGGACGAGCTGGCCGATCGATCTCGTGGTCTCGGCTACGACCTCACCGCCCGGGTCAGCGTCAACGGCACCGTTGTCGGGGAAGGGAACTGGGCGGACACCTACTGGTCTCTCGCGGACATGGTCGCCTACGCCTCCCGCGGCACCCAGGTTGTGCCCGGCGACGTCATCGGCGGCGGTACCGTGACGACCTGTTGCCTGTTCGAACACCTGGGGCTCGACGAAACGTCTTCACGGTGGCTCGCCCCCGGTGACGTCGTCAGCCTCGAGGTCGAACGTCTCGGGCGTATCGAAGCCGTCGTGGTTGCAGGACCGGAGCTCGTGCCGGTTCCGCCCCGCGGATCGCGGCTCGCCGACCGCTGATCCGCATCACCAGCAAAAACCAATTGCTACACACGCTAACTGGATGCCACCGCTCCTTCACGGCGACGCAAAACTCATGCGTGGACCCGTCGAGATGGCATCCACCGAAGGATTGATGAGAAAGGCAAGTCCGATGGTTGATGTCGACACCCCGGTCCTCATTGTCGGTGCGGGGCCCGCCGGGCTCACTGCCGCACTGGCTCTCGCCAAGTTCGGAATCGAGCACGTGCTCGTCGAGCGCTACCCCGGAACCGCACACTCGCCGCGCGCGCACATCGTCAACCCCCGCACGGTGGAGATCATGCGGCACTTGGGAATTCAGGAGGAGATCGAGGCGGTGTCCGCTCCGCACGAGCGACTACGGCACCACGTCTGGTACACGACCCTGAACCGGCCCGAGGTCGCCCGCAAGGAAGCGTGGGGAACCTCGCCGCATCGTCACGCCGACTACCTCTCGGCGAGCCCCTGCCCCTCGATCAACTGCCCACAAACCCGGTTCGAACCCGTGCTGGTCGACGCGCTGCGCAAGGCCGGATCGGACGTCCAGTTCGAGCGCGAGCTCATCTCGATGGAGCGCGACGGGGACCACTGGGTCAGCACGATCAGCAATCGTGCGGACGGATCGACGTACGAGATCCGCTCTCGCTACGTCATCGGTGCGGACGGTGCCAGGACGAAGGTCCTGGGATATGCGGGACTTGGCATCGAGGGGCCGGCCGGGTTGTTCCACGCGGCGAACATCTGGTTCAAAGCGGATCTGAGCCGCTACTTGGCGCACCGGCCCGGGGTGCTCACCTGGAGCCTGTACCCCGGCCCGCAACCGCCGCTCGCGCTGGGCACCTTCATCTGCATGAATCCGTTCGACGAATTCGTACTCAACAGGTTCTACGATCCCGAACACGAGGACCTGTCGGAGATGACCGAGGAAGAAGCGGTCCGTCACATCGAACGAGCCGTCGGCGAGCCGGTGGACGGCATCGAAATCCTGGGTATCTCCGGATGGAAGGTCAACGCACAGGTCGCACCCGAGTATGCGCGGGACGGCGTGTTCTGCATGGGCGATGCGGTGCACCGGCATCCGCCGACGAACGGGCTCGGCCTCAACATGTCGGTGGCCGACGCCTACAACCTGGCCTGGAAAATCGCCTTCGTACTCCGCGGTGTCGCCGGCCCGGGTCTGCTGGACACCTACAACAGCGAGCGTCAGCCCATCGGCGCGATCGGCGTCGACCGGGCGATCAAGAGCCTGCACCAGGCCACCTCGATCCAGGAGGCCATCGGTCTTCACAAGGGACTCTCCGAGGAAGAAGGCTGGGAAGCGCTGGCATCACTGAAGGATCCGGGTCCGGTCGGAGACCAGCGACGAGCAGCCTTGCGTGCCGCCCTCGAAAAGAACGAAAACCGCTTCAATGCACTAGGGCTGGAGGTCGGCTACCAGTACGACGCGGGCGCCCTGGTCCACGATTCCACGCCGTACCCCGCGTTCGAGGGCGATCCGATTCTGGATTTCCACACCACCACCAGGCCCGGTGCGCGTGTACCGCATGCCCGGCTGGTCCGGGACGGAGAACAGGTCTCGACGCTCGATCTCGTCGACGGTCTGGAATTCGCGTTGCTGGTCGGTCTGGACTCCGAGCACTGGTTCGAAGCCGCCGAGAAGGTCTCCGCCGAACTGAACGTGAAGGTCGTCGCCCACCAGATCGGTGGCGATGACATCCTCGACCCGTACTGGGAATGGAGTGATGCCCGCGAAATCGGGCACTCCGGTGCCGTCCTGGTGCGCCCGGACCGGCACATCGCCTGGCGGACCACCGATCGCCCCGACGACGCCGCTGCCGAACTCGCGCGTGTCATGAAAGCCGTACTGCACGTCTGACCCGTTGATCCACCCGCCGCTCACGACCCTCGACCCGGAGCCAGAAGATCCATGGACACGACCTTCACTTCAGACACCACGGCCGCTATCGCCGGCGCCCGGCAGCACTCTCTCGGAGACCTACTGCATCGCACTGCCCGTCGCTATCCGGACAAGCCGGCGGTGATCGCGGGGGACCTGAGAGTGACCTATGCGGAGTTCGACGCCGCCGCGAATCGGATGGCACATGCGCTGGCCGATCGCGGATTGACCAAGGGCGACCGACTTGCACTGCTGAGCCACAACTGCTGGCAGTACGCCCTGACGGTTTTCGCCACAGCCAAGCTGGGTGTGGTTCTGGTGCCGGTGAACTTCATGCTGGGCCCGGACGAGATCGCCTACATTCTGCGGCACTCCGGGGCGCGAGGCATTCTCGTCGAGGATGTGCTCGCGCCCACGGCGGACAAGGCCCTGGCCGCAGCTCGAATCGAGGGTGTGCGGGGATGGATCACGACGTCGGGGACGACTCCCGAAATCGGTTGGGAGAACGTCGACAACTGGTGGCGTTCCGGCGACGACTCGACGCCGAACGTCATGGTTGCCGATGACGATCCGGTGCGCCTGATGTACACCTCGGGTACCGAGTCCCGGCCCAAGGGCGTGATGCTGTCCAGTCGATCGCTGATCGCCCAGTACACCTCCTGTGCCATCGACGGCGGGATGAGCGTCGACGACATCGAGGTGCACGCCCTGCCGATGTTCCACTGCGCTCAACTGGACTGCTTCTTCTCCGTCGACGTCTATCTGGGCGCGACCAGCATCATCCTGTCGGCTCCCGACCCGGCCGTGCTGCTCGAGACCATCGCGCGGGAAAGGGCAACCAAACTGTTCTGCCCACCGACGGTGTGGATCTCGTTGCTTCGCCATCCCTCTTTCGACGGCACGGACCTGTCGAGTCTGCGCAAGGGCTACTACGGGGCGTCACCCATGCCGGTGGAGATCCTCCGGGAACTGCAGCGACGGCTGCCCCGGGTGCAGTTGTGGAACTTCTACGGCCAGACCGAGATGTCACCACTCGCAACGATTCTGCGCCCACACGAACAGCTGGAACGAGCAGGGTCTGCTGGCCGTGCCGCACTGAACGTGGACACCCGACTGGTCGACGACGACGGCAATCCCGTCCCTGTCGGCGAGATCGGGGAGATCGTTCACCGCAGCCCACAGGCCACACTGGGGTATTACAACGACGAGGAGAAGACCGCCGAAGCTTTCCGTGACGGCTGGTTCCACTCCGGCGACCTGGGCGTCATGACCGAGGACGGCTACCTGTCGGTCGTGGATCGCAAGAAGGACATGATCAAGACCGGCGGGGAGAACGTCGCCAGCCGGGAGGTCGAGGAAGCCATCTACGAACACGACGGTGTCGCTGAGGTTGCGGTCTTCGGCATCAGTCATCCGTACTGGGTCGAGGCGGTGACCGCGGTCGTCGTACCCAAGCCCGGGGCGACGCTCACGGCCGAGCAGATCCGTGCGCACACTCGTGGCCGACTCGCCGGGTACAAACAGCCCAAGTACATTGTCGTCGCCGACGCACTGCCGAAGAACCCCAGCGGCAAGATCCTCAAGAGGGAACTGCGCCAACAGCATGCCGAACTGGCATCGAATCAGATGTCCCCGGAAAATGATTCGCGACAGTAGGTGAGCCACGCATCCGCCGAGCCCACGACGGACGACCGGCGGAAAGGCCGTCGTGGGGCATTGCGGCTGACGGTCGACCCGGTATTCGGCCCGTTCTTCTGGGGCAAGTTGCTCTCGTCGTGCGGGACGTGGACATATGTCGTCGTGGCCGCGATCCTCGCCTTCGACCTGAGCGGTTCGGCCTGGGCGGCCGGCATGGTGACCGTGGCGCACTCGGCGCCGCAGCTGTTCCTCGCGCCGTTCAGCGGGAAGATGGCCGACCGAGGAAGTGCCGCAACACAGATTGTGCTGGGGTCGCTCCTGACCGGGGTCGGGGCCGGCGGACTCGCGGTCTGGATCTGGCTGGCAGGTGGAGTGGACGGGCTTCCCGGCCTCACACCGCTGATGGTGTCCTCCGTCATCGTCGGAGTGGGATTCGCACTCGGTGGCCCGGCGATGCAATCGATCGTGCCCTCGATGATCCGGCCCGGGGAAATGGCTGCGGCCATGTCGCTCAACACGGTTCCGATCACCGTGGGCCGGGCCGGCGGCCCGGCAATGGGCGCGGCAGTGGCGGCACAGTGGGGCCTGGCACCCGCATTTGCGATCACAGCCGTCACGCACGTCATTTTCGGGATCATCCTCTGGGCACTCCGACTACCCGGCGGCACCGTGCCCGACGGCACAACCGACTTCTCGCTACGTGCCGTGATACGGCACCTGCGTTCCCATCCCGTGCTGCTGGTACTCCTGATCGGCATCGCAGCTGTCGGGGTGGGCGTGGATCCCGCGGTCACCCTGGCGCCCGCGCTGGCGGAACAACTCGGTGGCGGGGCAGGCCTGGCCGGATGGATGGCCTCCTGCTTCGGCATCGGCGCCGGCGTCGGCTTCCTGCTTTTCGGGCCGCTTCACCGCAAGGCAGGACTCGAAAGACTCAGCAGCAGTGGCCTGTTGCTGATCGCCGGCGGACTCGTACTCGCGGGGGTGGCCGGGAACGCGCCTCTCGCACTGATGGCGTTCGGTGTGTCCGGAATCGGAATGACACTGGCCTTCAGCAGCATTACAACCCAGATACAGAACAGATCACCCGATGAGCTGAGGGGCCGAATCATGGCCCTGTGGTTCGTCGGCTTCGTCGGAGCCCGACCATTCGCGGCAGGTTCGAGCGGATGGGTCACCGACACGATCGGAGTGACCGCCGCACTGGTGGGGGTGGCGCTGCTGGTGGCGGCAGTCGCCTGGTCCTGTCGTCCCAGCTACCTCCCGTCCTCCTGAATGGCGTGGACCGAGAACGGCTTTGCCCCTCGGGCATCGGCGTCGCCGGACCCCTCACATCTCGAGAATGGAGCATCGATGGAATTCGAGTACAGCCCCAAGGTCCGCGCCCTGCAGGCCGAGCTCGGCGCTTTCCTTCAAGACCGCGTCCTGCCGGCAGAGTCGATCGCTGCCCGGCAAGTCGTGGACAAGCCCGACTATTGGGGCGCTCCGCCCGTCCTGGCGGACCTCAAGGCGTCCGCCAGACGTCGTGGGCTCTGGAACCTCTTCCTTCCCGGAGCAGACGGTGCGGGTCTGAGCAATGTCGAATACGCACCGCTGGCGGAACTCACCGGGTGGAGCCCGCACCTGGCACCCGAGGCATTGAACTGCTCCGCCCCGGACACGGGCAACATGGAGTTGCTCAGCCGGTACGGCACCGATGAGCAGAAGCAGAAGTGGCTGGCGCCGTTGCTCGACGGTGAGATCCGGTCCTGCTTCGCGATGACCGAACCCGATGTCGCCAGTTCCGACGCGAACAACGTCCGATTCGAGATCGCAGAGGACGGTGACGGCTGGATCCTCACCGGTCGCAAGTGGTGGTCCACCGCCGCGCTGCGGGACGACTGCCGGGTCGCGATGGTCATGGGCGTCACCGATCCCGATGCGCCCGCCGGTTCGAGGCACTCGATCGTCCTCGTCCCGATGGACACTCCCGGAATGACAGTCGTGCGCTCGACCACCGTGCTCGGGTTCGACGACCGTCACGAGGGTGGGCACGGCGAACTCGTCTTCGACCAGGTCCGCGTGCCGAAATCCAACCTGCTCGGACCACGTGGCAACGGTTTCACCGTCGCTCAGACGCGCCTCGGCCCCGGACGAATCCACCACTGCATGCGCCTGATCGGCATGGCTGAACGCGCAATCGCCCTGATGACCGATCGTGCCCGAACACGCGTCGCATTCGGTAGGCCACTGGCCGAGGAGGGAGTCGTCCAGGCCACGATCGCCGACGCCCGCATCCACCTCGATTCAGCCCGCCTCATGGTGCTGAGGGCAGCCTGGCGAATGGACGTCGATGGGGCAAGGGCCGCGCGGCATGACATCGCCGCAGCCAAAGTCCTCGTACCGGCGACAGTCAAGAAGATCGTCGACGAGGCCATCCAGATCTTCGGCGGAGCAGGCTTGTCCCAGGACACACCGCTGGCGATGCTCTACGCACAAGCCCGGTTCCTGCAGATCGCGGACGGCCCCGACCAGGTACACCGACGTTCTCTCGCCCGCGCAGAATTGGCGTCGGCACCCGTCCTGAGCGAGGTACGTGGATAGCGGGAGACGACATCTCGGGGCCGTCGAGATCGCACGGGAGCCGAGCGACCAGGCCTGCCCTGGTCGTGCAGTGGGCGAGTGCTGGCCCGGACGTGCACCGCGTGCCAGCACTCGTACACTCGGATCCATGCAGCTCGACGGTCGGCGTTGGCAAGAGACTTCACTTCGGCTGTTGTCGCGTCCGACCACCGAGGTCGACTACACGGCGGCCGCGATCGTGTGGCATCTCGGTCGGATTGCCCGCCTGGCCGAGAAGCGGATGGAGTACGAGGTGCACCGGCCGCTCGGCTGGACGTGGGGGGCCTTTCGCATCATGTCCCAGCTCTACGTGCTCGGTCCTCAGGAACCCTCCCAGCTGGCGGAGAGTCTTCAGGTGACTCGTCCCACGATCACCGTCGGCGTGGACAAACTCGAGCGCGACGGGTACGTGACACGGGCTGTCCAGCCCAACAACCGCACTCGAGTCACGATCGAACTCACCCAGACGGGCAAGGCGGCTGTCGAAGAAGCCGCCGGACTGCAGCATGACGTCGAGCTCACCCTCGTCGGGGGTCTGTCCGAGAAGGAACAGGCCACGCTCTCCGAACTGCTGACGAAACTCTTCCACACCCTCCAGCAGTAACCGTGCCGTTGGCCGACGTCGACCACAGGGCTGGGCGCGTTCAGCGTCCACCCAGTGCCGCTGCCAACGCCCTCATCTGCTCGTTCCGGTAGGCGCGGGAGGTGGTCGACCGGCCCTCGACCAGGTCGAATCCGTGGTAGGCGCCTGGCACCACGTGCAGGGTGCACGGCACTCCGGCGTCACTCAGGCGTGCGGCGTAGGCGACGTCCTCGTCGTGGAACAGGTCGAGGGTGCCGACCCCAATCCACGCCGGCGGCAGGCCGGTGAGATCTCGGTACCGCGCGGGAGCGGCCAACGGCGGAACCTCGTCGCCGGAGACCGTCGGTCCGAGGTAGGAGCGCCAGCCGTAGCGGTTGCTGGCGGCGCTCCACACGCGCAGCGATCGCTCGTCGACGTTTGTTCGCTCCGTGGTCCGGTCGTCGAGCATCGGGTAGGACAGCAGTTGGAACGCCGGTTCGATCTCGCCGCGGTCCCGGGCCAGCAGGGCCAGCGCCGCGGCCAGGCCGCCGCCGGCGCTCTCGCCGGCGATTGCGATCCGGGTGGCATCGACGTCCGGTTGTCCGGCGAGCCAGCGCAATCCGGCGTAGCAGTCCTCCAGCGGCGTCGGGAACGGGTGTTGCGGTGCCAGCCGGTACTCCACCGACGCGGCAACGGCGCCCAGTCGTCCGGAAACCTTGCGGCACAGGTGATCACCCATCGCCGCGTTGCCGATCAGGTAGCCCCCGCCGTGGATGAACAGCAGGCCCGGCGCCGGTCGTGGCACCGACTTCGGCCGGAACGCCCGGACGGTGACGTTCGCGTCGACGTGGACGACCTCACCGCCGCGCGGAGGTACGACCCCGGCCCGCTGGGTGAGCCACCGGATCGGGCCGGCGGTGCGCGGGGTGACCACGGTGCGCGGCAGGAACCGCGCGAACCGCAGCGCGGGATCGAAAGCGTTCTCGGACATCGGCCCCCGTCCTTCCGTCCCGACCGCTCGAGACGATCGGAATGGTAGAGGACGGGCGGACTCTCCGAGAGGCTCCCGGCTGCTAGGGCAGCATCGAACCTGTCGCGTTGAACCGCTCGTGGAACGAGAACGCCTCGCCAAGCAGGTGCGGGGTGTGCCCGACGCCGGGCTGCGCCTGCGCCCGCGCGAGGTAGTCGTGCAGCGCCGGACGGAAGCTCGGGTGGGCGCAGTGGTCGATGATCACCTGCGCGCGCTTGCGGGGGGACAGGCCCCGCAGATCCGCCAGGCCCTGCTCGGTGACGAGCACCTGGACGTCGTGCTCGGTGTGGTCGACGTGCGGGACCATCGGCACGATCGAGGAGATCGCGCCGCCCTTCGCGGTGGACGGGCTCAGGAACAGCGACATGTAGCCGTTGCGGGCGAAGTCGCCGGACCCGCCGATGCCGTTCATGATCTTCGTGCCCATCACGTGGGTGGAGTTCACGTTGCCGTAGATGTCTGCCTCGAGCATCCCGTTCATCGCGATGATCCCGAGTCGGCGCACCACCTCGGGATGGTTGCTGATCTCCTGCGGGCGCAGCGTGATGTGCTTGCGGTAGAAGTCGATGTTGTCGGTCAGTTCCGCCAGACCCTTCGCGGACAGCGCCAGCGAGGTCGCGGACGCGTGCGCCACCGCGCCGTCCTTGATCAGCCGCAGCATCGAGTCCTGGATGACCTCCGAGTAGCAGGTCAGGTTCTTGTAGCCGCCGCGGTCGAGGCCGCCGAGCACCGCGTTCGCCACGTTGCCGATGCCGGCCTGCAGCGGCAGCAGCGTGTCGGCGGGCAGCCGGCCCGCCTTGACCTCGTGGGCGAAGAAGTCGAGGACGTGCCCGGCGATCGCGAGGCTCACGTCGTCGGGCTCGGTCAGTTCGCTGGCGCTGTCGGGGACGTTCGTCTCGACGACCGCGACCACCTTCGCCGGATCCACCCGGAACGTGGGCTGCCCGATCCGGTCCTCGACGTGGGTGAGCTCCAAAGGCTTGCGGTTCGGCGGCAGGGCGGTGCCGTAGTAGACGTCGTGCATGCCCTCCATCGCCTCCGGCACCCACGAGTTGACCTCGAGGATGATCCGGTCGGCGACGTCGAGCCAGGTCTTGTTGTTGCCGATCGACGCGGACGGGATCAGCTCACCGGACTCGGTGATGCCGGAAACCTCGACGACCGCCACGTCGACGTTGCCGTAGTAGCCCTCCCACACCTGCTGGGCGACGTGCGAGAGGTGGATGTCGACGTAGTCCATCCGGCCTTCGTTGATCTTGCGGCGGGCGGTCGGCTCCGACTGGTACGGCATCCGCAGCGCGATGCCGTCGATCTCGGCGAGCTCCCGCTCGGTCGCGGCGGACACCGACGCGCCCGTGAGCAGGTTGATGGTGAAGTTCGAGCCCTCGCCGCGTACGGCGTGGATCCGCTCGGCCAGCGCGGGAATGACGACCTTCGGGGTGCCGGCAGATGCGAAACCGCTGATCGCGACGGTGTCACCCGGATGAATCTGCTGCACCGCGGCTGCCGCCGAAGTCACTTTTTGGGCGAAGGTGGAGTTGTGGATCCTGCTCACGCTCTGCTCGTTCCCGCTTGGTTGGTGACGCACTAGCAGAACTGAATGTTATCGGCATGTCGATAGTCCACTGAGTGGTGGCCCACCTCACGTCGGCGCGGACGGTCAGGCACAATGCCGACGACAGCGGGCGTCGAACCCGGATGCGAAGGCGCGGAGGTGTCGGATGGACGGGCGGAACGATCCGCTGGGTGACCTGGGTGTTTTCGCTGGAACGTGGGTCGGCGGCGGTGACGGTCACTACCCGACCATCGACGACTTCTCCTACGAGGAGGAGATCGAGTTCACGGCGACGCCGGGCAAGCCGTTCCTCGCGTACCGGTCCCGGACCTGGGCACACGACCGCGAGCGGTCTGATCAGTCCCGCCGGGGCCGACCGATGCACACCGAGAACGGCTATCTGCGGCTCGCCGACGGGGCCGTCGAGCTGCTGGTCAGCCAGCCGACCGGCTTCGTCGAGATCCAGCGCGGCGAGCTGACCGGCGGGGTGCTTGACCTGACGCCCGTCTCCCTCGCCGCGTCGCCCGACGCCAAACCCGTGCACGAGATCCGTCGCCGGATCGTCGTCGCCGGCGACGTCCTGTCCTACGACCTGTGGATGGCGCACGCCGACACCCCGCTCACCCACCACCTGAAGGCGGAACTCACCCGGGCGTGACGCCGGCGCCCCGCTCGGCCGACCCCGGGACCACCGCGCGGATGGGATGATCCGGCGAACCGCCCGCTGGATGGGACGACCCCCGTGCCTGCCGCGGGCTGCGCACCTAGCGTGACGAGGGCGGACCCGGCGATCCCGCCACCCGCTGCACACACAGCCGCTACCTTCGACCGTCGGCTGTGAACGGTCCGTCCGCCGAGGCGCGCGGATTCGAGTGCGTCACCTGCATCGCGAAGGGAACACCATGGGTACCTACGTCCTCACGGGCAGCGCATCGGGGATCGGCGCGGCCACCAAGGCCCGGCTCGAGTCCGATGGTCATCGGGTGATCGGGGTCGACGTCCGGTCGGCCGAGGTCACCGTCGACCTCCGCACCGCCGCAGGCCGGGCCGAGGCGATCGAGCAGGTCACGAGCCTCGCCGGCAGCTCGATCGACGGCTTCGTCCCGTTCGCCGGGCTCGCTGCGGCCGCCGGTCGACCCGCCGCCGACCTCATCTCCGTCAATTACTTCGGCGCGATCGAGTTGCTCGAGGGGTTGCGCCCGCTGCTTGCCGCGGCGGCGCGGCCGTCCGTGGTGCTGATCAGCTCGAACTCGACGACCAGCCAGCCCGGATGGCCGGTCGAACTGGCCGACGCCTGCCTGGCCGGTGACGAGGCGAAGGCCGTGGAGATCGCGGACGGGTTCGGCGAGCTCGCCGGACTGCAGACCTACCCGGCGACCAAGGCGGCGCTCGCCTGGTACGCGCGGACGAAGTCGGCCGAGTACATGGCCGACGGGATCCGACTCAACGCCGTCGCCCCCGGCTTCGTCGACACCCCGATGACGCAGGCCGGGCTGCAGGACCCGGGGATCGGGCCCGCCATGGAGCAGTTCCTCGCGACCATCCCCGCCGGGCGCGGCGGCACCCCGGAAGAGGTCGCGGCACTGGTGGCGTTCCTGCTCGGGCCCGAGTCGACCTACTTCGTCGGTTCGGTGGTGTTCGTCGACGGCGGCACCGATGCTGCCTTCCGTGGCCGCGACTGGCCGAAGGCGTGGGAGATCGGCTAGAGCACGCACGCCCGGGGCCGGGTCACCTCGACGGCAGGTCGAACGTCAGCAGCGAGGGCTTCAGATAGTCCGCGGGGTCGACGAGCAGGCGCAGTTCGGGTGGATTCGGCAGGCTCTCCAACGCTTGCCGCAGCCGTGGTTCGTAGGCGGCGGCCGGTGCGGAGACCGGTGCGAGCCGGTTGTCGTGGTGGGTGGGGACGAAGATGGACGGTCGCAGTGCCCGGATGTAGTCGAGTGGGTCGCTGAGCCCGTTCGTGTACTGGTTGTAGCCCTGGATCGAGCCGATCTGCACCGAGGACGCGGGCAGCTCGCGCAGGATGTCGAGGACGTGCGGTGCATCGGTGAGGATCGGACCGGAACTGTCGTGCCAGGTGAGCACGAAGTCACCGATTTCGAACTGGTACAGCAACGATCCGCCCTCGGCGTCGCCCAGGTGCGCGCCCAGGTGCTCGATGTCGTGGAGGGTCGGCGGATGCTCGAGGGTCGGGCTGAAGTCGGGCGCGAGGACGAGCGGTGCCTGCTCACCCCGCTGCGGCCGCAGCGCGGAGTGCAGGTGCCGGACGGCGCGGACGGTGACGCCGGGCAGCGCGAACTCGGCCCGATCCGAGTTCAGGGGATGGGTCCGAAGCGTCGACGCGGCCTGGTGTCCGATCTGGCGGCAGTGCTCCTCGGTTCCGACAACGGTTGCCCCGCACAGGGATGCGATCTCGGCCGCGTCCGCGGCATGGTCGAAGTGTCCGTGCCCGACAAGGATGTGACTCGGCATCAACGCGGCCAGCTCGGTGGGGCTGGTCGGCACATACGTCGAGAATTCGCCCCTGGGCACCCAGGCGTCGAGCAAGACGACGTTGCCTGCGATGGCCATCGCGAAACTCGTGACACCGAACCACGAGAGGATGGCCTTGGACGGATCCACCTCGCCGGTGCCGGCATCGACATTCGCGGTGCCGAAGAACCGCTGACGTGCGGCGACGGTCGGGCTCGCACCCGCAGGCACCGAAGCCGACGCGTTCGGCGCCACCAGGGCGGACACCGCGGCAGCGGCGGCCCCCACCACGAAGGTCCGGCGGCTGACTGGGGTCGATGACATCGTCGCAGTCTATGGTGGCGGCCCTCGCGCGATGGGCACCGAATCGGGATCGGACCGCCGCGATGAGTTTTCGTGACCGTGTCGGTCTGTACTTCCGACAGCCACACCCCGAGGATGGAAATCAGTCCTCCACACGAAACGGAGCCCCCGATGTCCCGTATGCTCTTCCCCAATCTGCCGGTCGGTGACGTCTCTGCGACGCGGAAGTTCTTCGACGGCCTCGGCTTCGAGTTCAACGAGCAGTTCTGCGACGAACAGACCGCGTGCATGGTGATCAACGACCAGACGATGGTGATGCTGCTGGAGGAGCCGCGGTTCCGTGACTTCATCGCCGACGACATCTGCGACACCGCGAAGGCCCGCGAGGTGCTGCTGTGCGTGTCCGCCGAGAGCCGCGACGAGGTGGACAGCCTCGTCGAGCGGGCCATCGCGGCAGGTGGTACCGCGTGGATGGAACCGCAGGACCACGGCTTCATGTACGGCCGGGCGTTCCGCGACCTCGACGGGCACGTCTGGGAGGTCATGTGGATGGACCAGTCGGTTCCGCAGGGCTGAGCGCGTCCGACGACCCCGTCGGCGCCCACTTCGCCGCCGCCGTCCGCACCATGACGGCGGCGCCCGGTGCGGCGCCGGCGGGGTTCGTGCGTTCCGGCTCGGAGCTGACGGTCGAGCGGTGCCTCGACCTGTTCGACGCGCAACTCACCAGCAGGCACCTCGATCTGGCCGCGCGCCGGCTGCGCGCGGCGGGACACGGCTTCTACACGATCGGCTCGGCCGGGCACGAGGGCAACGCGGCGGTCGCGGCCGCGCTGCGACCCACGGATCCGGCTCTGCTGCACTACCGTTCGGGGGCGTTCTTCCTGGAGCGGGCCCGGCAGGTCGGTGGCCGGGACCCGGTTCGGGACGTTCTGCTCGGTGTCGTCGCCGCCGCGGCCGACCCGATCGCCGGCGGCAGGCACAAGGTGTTCGGTCGTCACGACCTGTCGATCATCCCGCAAACCTCCACCATCGCTTCGCATCTGCCGCGGGCGGTCGGGCTGGCGTTCGCGATCGAGCGCGCGAACCGGCTGGGTATCGAGTCGGGGTGGCCCGCGGACGCGGTCACTGTCTGCAGCTTCGGGGACGCCTCCGCGAACCACTCGACCGCGGTCGGGGCGATCAACACCGCGGCGAACCTCGGGTACCGCGAGTTGCCGCTCGCGCTGCTGTTCGTCTGCGAGGACAACGGGTTGGGCATCAGTGTCCCCACCGCTCCCGGCTGGATCGCCGCCGCGTACTCCGGACGCGCCGGCCTCGAGTACTTCGCCGCCGACGGGTGCGACCTCGCCGACGCCTGGGACGTCGCCGCCCGCGCGTCGAATTGGGTACGGACACAACGACGACCGGCCTTCCTGCACCTGAGTGTCGTCCGGCTGCTGGGGCATGCGGGCTCGGATGTGGAGTCCGCGTACCGCACGCCCGCCGCGATCGCGGCGGACCTCGACCGGGATCCGCTGATCGCGACCGCACGGCTGCTCGTCGCCGCCGGCGCGCTGACGTCCGAGCAGGTGCTCGACCGGTACGTGCGGGTGGGGGACCGGGTGGAGGGCGCCGCGCACGCCGTGACCTCCGCCGCGCCGCTGCGCACCAGGGCGGAGGTCACGGCGCCGCTCTCCGCCCCGGCGCCCGCGGTGGTCGCCGGACACGTGCGGCACGTGCGTGAATCGGCCGACACGGCACCGGGATCGCGGGAACCGCTGACCGTCGCCCGCGCGTTGAACCGGGCACTGGCCGACGTGCTGGCCGCCGAGCCCGGCGCGATCGTGTTCGGCGAGGACGTCGGCCGCAAGGGTGGGGTGTACGGGGTGACGCGGGGTCTCGCCGACCGGTTCGGCGCCGCCCGGGTGTTCGACACCCTCCTCGACGAGCAGGCCGTCCTCGGTCTCGCCGCCGGCGCCGGGCTCGCGGGCCTGCTGCCGATCCCGGAGATCCAGTACCTCGCGTACCTGCACAATGCGGAGGACCAGATCCGTGGCGAGGCAGCGACATTGGGCTTCTTCTCGGCCGGGCAGTACCGCAACCCGATGGTGGTGCGGGTGGCCGGCTACGGCTACCAGGAGGGCTTCGGCGGACACTTCCACAACGACGATGCGGTTGCGGTGCTGCGGGACGTGCCCGGAATCGTGGTCGCCTCCCCGGCCCGGCCCGACGACGCGGCGGCAATGCTGCACACCTGCGTCGCCGCCGCGCGCACCACCGGCGCCGTGTGCGTGTTCCTCGAACCGATCGCCCGCTACCACACCCGGGACCTACACGACCCCGGCGACGGCGGGTGGCTGGCCGGATATCCCGCGGTGGGGGAGCACGTGCCGATCGGCGCGGCCCGCTCCTATGGGGACGGGGCCGACCTGACCGTCGTCACCTTCGGCAACGGCCTGTACCTGAGCCTGCGGGCGGCCCGGCGACTCGAGCGCCGCGGGATCCGGGCCCGGGTGCTGGACCTGCGCTGGCTGGCCCCGCTGCCGGTGGGCGACCTGCTGCGCGAGGCGGCGGCGACGGGTCGGGTGCTCGTCGCGGACGAGACAAGGGCATCCGGCGGCGTGTCCGAGGGGGTGCTGGCCGCACTCGTCGACGGCGGGTTCACCGGGGCGATGGGCCGGGTCGCCAGCGCCGACAGCTTCGTCCCGCTCGGCGACGCGGCCCGGCTGGTGCTGCTCTCGGAACACGAGATCGAGGCGGCCGCGATCGAGTTGGTGCGGCGATAGCCCGCCGGGGCCGACCGGTCCGTGGCAGGATCCACGCCATGTTGGACAGCCGACCAATTCCGCGTGTGGTGGCCCTGCTCGCCACGGTGACGGCGTGCGCGTTGTCCGTCCCCGCGGCGTCGGCGCAGTCGGCAGGCCCGGCCCCGGCGGCCGCGCTCGTCGCCGGCGCCACCAGGGAACTGCCCGCCGACTTCTTCGGGCTCAACGGTGCCCGCATCATCTCCCCCGAGAACGCCGCACAGTGGCACGATCCGGTGTTCCGGCAGGCGCTCGCCGGTGTGGGCGCCGGCCTGATCCGCGTCCAGGGCGGCACGACCTCCCAGTGGATCGACTGGCGCACCGGGCTGTTCGACGAGCGGGATGGCAGCCAGTTCGCCGGCCGCAACGCCGGGCGCGCGCCGTTGCTGCTCACCGACTGGGCGGACATCGTGGCGCAGACCGGGGCCACCCCGATCTTCGACCTCAACGTGCTCACCTCCACCGTCGACGAGCAGATCGCGATGCTGCACGAGGCGCGTCGGCTCGGGATGACCGTGCGCTTCGTCGAACTCGGCAACGAACTGTGGGATCCCGGCCCGTACTACAAGCAGGTCTATCCCACCGGCGCCGACTACGCGCGGGCGATGAACGGGTGGATCACCGCGCTGCGGGGCGAGTTCCCCGACATCGAGATCGCGGTGTCGGGCGCGGACGACTCCTCCGCGGTCACCGCGATCCTCGGCGACCGGTTGCAGACCTGGAATGCCGGGCTGTACGCGAACATCCGCGGCGCCGACGCCGTCGCGATCCACCCGTACTGGGTGCCGGACCCCATCCAGGCGGACGTCGCCTCCACCGCGGCCGGCGGACTGGCCGCATGGGCCGCCTTCACCACCCGGGTGCTGCCCGCGGTGCCAGCCGAGATGGACGTGTGGATCACCGAGTACAACCAGATCAACCTTCCGCTCAGCGAGATCCCCGGATTCCCACAGGAACTGGTGCACGGCGTCCCTCAGACCTGGGCGGTTGGCCTCGGCGTCGCGGGCTTCGCGCTGGCGAGCATGCAGGAACCGCGGGTGACGATGTCCGTCGTGCACGCCGCCCTGGACGGGCTGCCCGCGGCCGCGAACCGGGCCGCGAACGGCAACGAGGAGATCCACGCCGTCCTCGCGGACGGGTCCGGCAACTCCGTCGAGTTCGGCCGCACCGCGATCCACGAGGCGCTGACCCCGATCCACGAACGGGCCCGTGGTGGCGGCCCGGTACGGGGCCTGCGGACCGAGTCCGTCCCGGAACCGACCGCCGTGCTCGCGTCGCCGGCCGGCGTCACACGGACCCCGGCAGTCGTCGGCACCGAGTTCGTCGGCGAGCGGCCGGGCGCGTTCCTGCTGAACCTGAGCGACCGGCCGGTGCCGGTGGCGCTGCCCGCGCCGCTCGCGACCGCAACCGCGGACACCGTCTCCGCGCCGCCACTGAGCAACCCGGCCTTCACGCCGTCCGACACCCTCACCCGCACCACTGCGGACGTCACCGGGGAGGCGGTACTGCCGCCGTACTCACTGACCGAACTGTCCGCGCGCTGAGACGGACTCAGCCCGCCGGCTGGGGACGCCGAACCATCGTGCGGGCGGCCGCCACCGGATCCCACACTCCCGGCCGGGTGACGGTGAGTGGATAGCAGGCGAACCCGAGCAGCGCCGCGGCCAGATGTCCGACGTCGGTGAACGTCTGATTCACGAATACCGGCACCGCGAAGAAGACCACCACCCCCAGGGCGTACGCATACCGCCACGGCGTCGCGATCCGGTAGGTGAGCACCCCCACCACACCGGCAAGGGCGTAGCTGACACCCACGTCGAGGGTGTTCACGGCCGAGACGGGCGCGTCACCGTGCCGGATCGCCCAGTACAGGACCCCCTCGCTGAGGTAGGTGGCGCCGACGTGCGCGATCACGCACACCGTCACCCAGCGCAGCGTCCCCAGCCAGCGTTCGGCCGGCACATGGAAGATGTTGTAGAGCAACAGGTAGGAGATCCACGGGCCGCCCGCGAGCCAGAAGGCGCTGGTCACCAGCACCCGCAGCGGGTCCTCTCGCAGGTGGTGCAGGTTCGTGGACCGGTCGCCGAGCACCTCCTGCAGCACATGCTCGGGCAGGTACCGCGCGACGACCGTCGTCACCAGCAGGATCGCCAGCCAGATGAACGTGCCCGGGGCGCGGCGGATGTACGCCCACACCGCGGACGCCGACTGACGGAGCCGATCCCGGACGGCCATGGTCTCCAGTGTGACCCCGACCCCGACCGTTCGTCAGTCCTCCGGGAGAGTGACCCCGAGTTCCTCGGCGCGCCGCGCCACCTCGTCGGGGAAGACGTTGCGGAACAGGTACAGGTCGCTGCCCATCACCCACCCGGGCGCCATCCGCGTCGCGTACCGCTCGAAATAGCCGAGTTGCTTGCCGAACAGGACCAGTTCCTCCGGGCTCGCGACACCCCACTGCTTGCCGATGCTCACCAGCGCCACGATCAGCGAACTCAGCTTCAGTTCACCGAGGTCGTTCGAGAAGACCGGCGCCAGAGCAGCCCCGACCTGGGCACCGATCTCCGCGTCGGTGGCATCGACGTCGGCGGTGTAACCGAGAGAACGGATCCCGCGGGCAACCCGTGAATAGTCGCCGTCGAGCAGGGTGGCGTGAAACATGTCCCGCAGGATCGCCCGCCACGTCTCCGGCAGCTCGCCGACGATGCCGAAGTCGAGCAACGCGATCCGGCCGTCGTCGAGGAGCCACAGGTTGCCCGCATGAACGTCGCCGTGGAACGGGCCGTGCAGCGTGATCGCCTCGATCCACGCCTTGACCCCGCGACGGATCAGGAGGCGCGTGTCGAGCCCGGTGGCCGCATCGTCGCCGCCGGCGGCGGATCCGGTGCCGGCGCCGCCGGTGGTCGGCTCGATGCGGTCGAACGGAATTCCGTGCATCCGTTCCATGCAGATGACGTGCGGGCCGCAGTACGGCCAGTACACCTCGGGCGCCGTCACCCATTTGTTGTCGCCGAACGCCCACAGCGCGTCCCGGAACCGGGTCTGACGGTCCGCCTCGACGGCACTGTTGAGCTCGGTCATCGTCGCGTTGTGCAGGTCGCGGATGATCGCGGTCGCGTTCGCGATCCGGAAGAACTCGTGCAGCCGCTCGAGCTGCCGGGCACCCCAGTACGCGGTACGCAGGTCAAGCAGCATCCGGTGGTGGATGCCCGGGCGCTGCACCTTGATCACCGCCTCCCTGCCGTCCGGCAGGACGCAGGCGTGCACCTGGGCGACCGACGCGGCCGCCAGCGGTCGGTCGTCGAACTCCGCGAACAACTCGGTGACCGGGAGGCCGAGGTCCGCCTCGATCACCGAGCGGGCCACGGTCGCCGGCACCGGCGGCACGTCGTCGAGACAGCGCAGACACGCGTTCGCCAGGGGTGCCGGGAACATCCCCGACGACGAAGCCATCAGCTGCCCGAGCTTGACGAAGGTCGGCCCGAGGAACTCGAACCCGTTGACCACGCCCTCGGACGCCGCATCTGCCCACCCCATTCCGCGGCGGGTGAACGGCTTGGTCACGGTCGCGTACAGGGCGCTGGCGAGCAGCACGACCCCGACCACCAGCGCCCGCCACAGCTGCGCCGGACCGAACCGGTCCAACTCGGGCACGTGGACGGACAGTGCGTCCGCGGGCGGCCCCGACGAATACGGGCCGACCGGGTGGGGCAGGGGTTCGGTCACGTTCACCTCGCTTCGGGTCCAGCCCGACACACTAGGCGGGCGACACGCGTACGTCGATGCCTGTTCGGCGGTTGGGGTCCGGATCGGGCACCCTGACACCCGAGGAGGTGCCGATGTCGAAGCGGGTTTCGGTGGTCGCGGCGGTGTTCGCGGTGGTCGCGGCGGGCGGAATGGTCGGGGGCGGGTCCGTCGCGGGCGCGCAACCGGTGGTCGGGACGGGGCCGTGCGCGTCCGATCCGCCGGTCACGCACGAGTCGGTGATCCCGAAGAAGCTCGACATCCCGATCCCGTACCCGTGGGTCGAACCGGTGCCCTACCCGGCACCGGAGCCTGCCCCCGTGCGGATCGATCCGGAGCCGCTGCCCGCGGACCCGTGCCAGAACCCGTGCCCGGACCTGACCGACGTCCCGGATCCGCCGGGCGGCCTGTCCAGTGCGATCGGGTTGCCGGAGATCGGCCTCGACTTCAATCCGTTCATCTTCGGGATCCCGGTGCCCGGACCCGACCAAGGCCCGCAGCCCGAACCGCCGGCGGAGGTGCACCCGCCGACCGAGACCGCGCCGCGGGCACCGCAGCGCCCCGCCCCACAGGTGCGCAACGTCAGCATGGTCGCGAAGGTCACCGGCGCGAGCTCCACCAACCGCACCGACAAGCGCTGGCAGGTCAACGGCACCGACCTCGGAATCATGTGGGAGAGCGAACCCGGAAAGGTGGCCGTCGCGTTCGGGGACACCGTCGGCCGCGGCTTCCACCCGCCGGGCGGGCAGGGGGAGGACTGGCGCAGCAACGTCCTCGGGTTCAGCACCGACCGGGAGTTGTCCGACGGCCTGACCATCGACACCTTCGTGCAGGACAGCCGGTGCCACGCCGCGGAGGTGCTCAGCAGCCGCAAGAAGGACAACGTGGAGATCACCACGATCCCCACGTCCGGCTTCGCGATCGGCTCGCGCCAGTACATGAGCTACATGTCGATCCGCACCTGGAACAGCATCCCCGCCACCTGGTTCACCAACCACGGCGGCATCGCGTACTCCGATGACGGCGGCCAGACCTGGACCAAGGATCCGTATGCCCGGTGGGACAACATTTTCGGGGTGTCCCAGTTCCAGGTCGCGGCGATGGTGCCGCAGGGCGGGTACGTGTACATGTTCGGCACCCCCAACACCCGGCTCGGTGAGGTCGGCCTGGCCCGGGTGCCCGAGGACCAGGTGCTGAACAAGTCCGCCTACCAGTACTGGAGCAACGGGAACTGGACCGCGGTCGGGGGCCCGCACGCGGCGACCCCGATCATCCGTGGCACCGCCGGCGAACTGTCCGTCGACTACGACGACGCCCGCGGCGTCTGGCGCATCGGCTATCTCGACACGCTGCGTACGGGCATCACCATGCGTGAGTCCGACGCGCCTCAGGGCACCTGGTCGGAGCCCGTGCGGATGGTGGGCGTCGAGTCGTACCCCGAGTTGTACGGTGGGTTCATTCATCCGTGGTCGACCGCCGAGGACCTGTACTTCACGATCTCGACGTGGTCCGACTACAACGTCTACCTGATGCGCGCAGAGCTGGACTGACTCGGCGCCCCGACCCGAGGAGTACCGCCGTGCAGCAGTGGCCTGCGGACTGGCCGCGTCCCGCGAAGGACATCGCGACCGGCACGTCCGACGCCGTCGCCGCGGCGACCGTCGGCGACGCCGAGGCGTACGCCGATGCCGTCGACCGGTTGCTCACCGTGGATCCCGATCAGGTGCGGTCGGTCCATTCGGCGATGGTCCGGGAGTTGCTCGAGGACACTCACGCCGACGGGTTGACGGGCGAGGCGGTGCAGGACGTGCTCGAACGCTGCGCCCGCGCCGCCGCGGTGTGGCTGCCGACCCTCGACGTCAGCGCGCTCGCGGTCGTGCTCACCGGATCGCTCGGCCTCACCGACTACGACGAGGACACAGTCCGCGTCGGCTGGCCCGTCGTCCTGCGGCACGCGCTGCTGGTGATCGCGGACCTGCTCGCCGTCGCGCAGGCGCCGGTGGACGGTTACCTGCGCCGCGCGATCGGCGAGATCGCCCGTGCCGAGACCGTCGAAATGCCCTGAGAAGCGAACTGTCTCGGCTGCCGGATGGGCCGAACCTAGGCGCGGTGTCGTTCCCTGGCGCGGCGTCGGTCACTGCTCGAGAACCATGCGGCTGCGCCCAGCACAGGAAGCGCGATGACGAGTGTGGAACTTCCGCGGTTGGATGGTTGGTCTCGGCGGTGGCTTGGAACTACTTCCTCCTTATCGTCGGGCGTGCGATCGCAGGGTTCCTTGTACCGGTGTTGTTCCTGAGCACCCGCTGATTCGCGACGTTGGATCCTGGTCGCGGTCAGCTTCGGCCCGGCCTGGAGCTGGGCCAGCAGTTCCACGCTCGGATTCCTGGTCGGTGGCCTGGCGTTGCTCGTCGGTTGGTACATCTCCGCGCGCGCGGTGCGTGAGCCGCTGGTGGATCTCGACGTCCTCAAGGTACGGGGTGTGTACCTGACGACGCTCGGCGCCGGCCTCGCCTACGGCACCACCGGTCTCTTCACGATCCTGCTTCCGAAGCTGGTGATGACTCCCGCAGTGCTGGGCCTCGACTGCGGGTTCGGTGTCAGCCCTGAGGGATTCGCGATGTTCCAAGCCTCGCTCAGCGCAATGATCGTACATTCGCGCTGCCTCGCCGCGTCAAGCAGGTGGAAGTTCCGGCGGCGCTGTCGAGAGGATCGACGACGCTGTCCTCGTATCCGAGACCGGGGGTGGCTGCCCGACGAGAAGCAGACGCGGACAAACGATACCGTGAACCGAATCATGTTCAAGGGCACTCTCACTCGCGCGATCAGCAAACGTCCTCGGCGGACGATGGCTGATCAGCTACCGCGAACTGACCCGACTGCGTGAGGTCACGGCGCCGTCGTTCCACGAGTCCCGGTAGCCGCTGTGAACACGCTGTTCGCGAATCGGCACACTGAGCGGCACGGTTCTCCGCTGTCGGGCACTCATGCAGTCATGGTTGTGTGAAACGCAAAGATGCTCTGTACCAGAATCTTTCAAAGCTTGTCCGGGAATCGTGGGCGCTGGGTACGCTGGCGCCGCGCGCATTCGGGGTAGCGAAGAATCGCCGACCGGGGCGTTGCGACAGCCTTCCTCTCGAATGGAGTTTGCGTATGTCTGTTTCCACGATGCGGCGGTGTGCCTCCGTGGTGCTGGCTTTGGCGATGGTGGCCGGAGGTGTCGCGGTCGGGTCCGGGGCTGCGAGTGCAGCAGAGGCCACCGGGTTTTCGGACCGCTACCCCCGCTTCGAGAACGTCTTGGTCTCCAGGTCAGCGCCGAGCCGAACGCTCACCCCCAACAGTGTTATGGGTGAGGATTCGCCTTACGTCTATGCGGGTCAGGAGTTGAAGATCAGCACCTGGTTCACCATTGTGACTCCAGATGTCACGTACCCCGGGGACCGTCATGAGGAACGGGTGATCACCCGCATCACCGATCACGTGTATGCCGGCCTCGAGTACGTTCCGGGGACCGCAACGGTCGCGGTGGTTCGGGGTGGAGGCACGGGCGCGGTCCGGACGGTTCAGGACGTCGTGCCCGAGCTCGGGGACGGGACGGTCTCGGTGACTGCGCCTGAGGGTGGCTGGCACGTCTACACCAGCAAGAATGGGGCCTCCTACAGTTCCCAGGGGGTGTCCTTCACCGCGACGTACCGGGTGCCGGACAACGTCCCGGACGGTACCCGCTACCCGACCGGCATCACGTTCGGGGTGGACGGACACGGAGGCAGTGTGGGGTGGCCGGACCTCGATTGGGACGTCGTCGTCGGGCCTCCGCCGGTCGACACACCCCCGGACTTCTGGGGTAGCAGCGGCAGCAGCGGCGGGAAGGGCTACCCGCAGGGCAACCTGGAGTAGGTCGGCCCGTGGCCCGAGGCCCTGTGCGTGATCATTACTCCTACCAGGGTGAGATCACGCACAGGGTGTAAGCCGTGCAGCATGTTGGCGCCGGCCGGCGGTCATCGCCTCGATCGATGATTCGGTGGCGTCGGCGCCGAAGCCGAGCGCCCAGTGGCGCTGGCCGTCGTGTTCGCACAGCAGGAAGGTCGCGGTGCGGTCCGCGGCGATGTGCAGCTGGTGGAACGAGAGGATCTCCATCTGGAACCGGGCGATCGCGGTGCCATGACTACGAGATGGCCTGCTTCACGAGCGCGTGCAGCCTCTCCTCCACCGCATCGGTCACGGCGACGACGGCGAACGACGTCGGCCACATGTCGCCGTCGTCGAGGTTGGCCTTCTCGTCGAAGTTGACCGTCGGATACCGCGTGTCGAACTTGGACTTGGGCTGCACGAACATGACCACCTTGTCGTCGGCGTCCGCATAGGCCGGGAACCCGTAGAACGTCTTCGGCCGCAGTGCGGGAGCTTCCTCGGCGACGATCCGATGGAACGCCGTCGCGACCTCGCGGTCGATCCCCGCGAGCGCGTCGATCGCGTCGACGCATGCCTCGAGTTCGCGGGCCTGCTTCGCGGCACCCTTGAGGCCCTTCGTCGAGCGCAACTCGTCGGCACGCTGCTTCATCGCGGCCTTCTCGTCGGAGGAGAATCCCGAACCTTCACTGGTTGTGTTCATGACAATCACGCTACGTCGGGACGGCGCCGCCCGCTTCTCGAATCCTGATCGGTTCGTGGGGCGCAAGCGCAAGTTCCCTGATGTCACATTGGATCACCTGAGGTGACCCAATGTGACATCAGGGAACCAGGGAACGGCGGGCAGAGTGGGCAGCGTCAACCGCCGTGCACGGAGACGGCCTCCGGGTCCTCCTCGATCGGCCCGGTGAACTGGCTGACGTACAGGTCGCGGTAGGCGCCGCGGGCGGCGAGCAGTTCGTCGTGGGTGCCCTGCTCGACGATGTGGCCGTCCTCCATGACGACGATGACGTCGGCATCGCGGATCGTCGAAAGTCGGTGCGCGATAACGAAACTCGTCCGGTCGGTGCGCAGGTTCGCCATCGCCTTCTGGATGAGCAGTTCGGTTCGGGTGTCGACGGAGCTCGTCGCCTCGTCGAGGATGAGGACGACGGGCTTGGCGAGGAAGGCGCGGGCGATCGTGATGAGCTGTCGCTCACCGGCGCTCACTCCGCCACCCTCGTCGTCGAGGACGGTGTCGTACCCCTCGGGCAGGGTGCGCACGAAATGCTCGACGTGGCTGAGCTCCGCGGCCTCCATTACCTCCTCGCGAGTGGCGGACGGGTCGCCGTAGGCGATGTTCTCGTAGATGGTGCCGCCGAACAGCCACGAATCCTGCAACACCATGCCGGTACGTTCGCGCAGGTCGTCGCGGGTCATCTCCTGTGAGTCGACGCCGTCGACGCGGATCGTCCCGGTGTCGACGTCGTAGAACCGCATGATGAGATTCACCAGTGTCGTCTTGCCCGCACCGGTCGGTCCGACGATGGCGACCATGTGTCCGGGTTCGGCCACCAGCGTGAGGTTCTCGATGAGCGGCTTCTCGGGTACGTACCGGAACGAGACGTCCTCGAATTCGATGCGCCCGCAGTTGGTCTGCGGTGTCAGCGGCTGCGTCGGGTCGGGTGTCTGTTCTTCGGCGTCGAGGATGTCGAAGATCCGTTCCGCCGACGCCACGCCGCTCTGCAGGAGGTTGAACATGGCGCCGATCTGCGCGAGTGGCTGGGTGAACTGACGCGAGTACTGGATGAATGCCTGCACCGACCCGAGGCTGAGCGAGCCGGATGCGACCTGCAGTCCGCCGACGACGGCGACCGCCACGTAGTTCAGGTTGCCGAGGAACATGATCGCGGGCTGCACCAGACCCGAGATGAACTGGGCCCGCCAACTCGACTGGTAGAGCTTGTCGTTGCGTTCGTCGAACTCGTCCTCGACCTCACGCTGGCGGCCGAACGCCTGCAGGAGTTCGTGTCCCGTGAAGGCCTCCTCGACCTGTGCATTGAGCTTGCCGGTCGACGACCACTGCGCGGAGAAGTGCGGTTTGGACCTGCGCGCGATCAGCATCGTCGCGACGAGGGCCAGCGGGATCGTCACCAGCGAGATGAGCGCCAGCAGCGGCGAGATCGAGAACATCATCACGAGGATCGCGATGACGGTGAGCACAGAGTTCAGCAGCTGGGAAATGGTCTGCTGCAAGCTCTGCGAGAGGTTGTCGAGGTCGTTGGTGACGCGGCTGAGGAGGTCTCCGCGGGGGATCGTGTCGTAGTACCGCAGGGGGAGCCGGTGCAGCTTCGCCTCCACATCGGCGCGCAGTCGCCGAATCGTTCCGACGACGACGATGTTGAGGAGGTAGGCGCCGATCCACGACAACAGTGCCGACCCCACGTACAGGGCGAGGACGATCAGCAGGACCCGACCGACGGCGGTGAAGTCGACCCCGACATCGGGGATCACGTCCATCGAACTCACCATGTCCGCGTACGTGTCCTGGCCCTGTGTGCGGAGCCCCGCGACCGCCTGGTCCTTCGTGACGCCCGCCGGAAGGGTCTGTCCGATGACGCCGTTGAAGATGAGGTCGGTGGCGTGGCCGAGTACCCGCGGGGCGATCGCGGTGAGAACGACGGCCCCGACGATGGTCAGCAGGACGGTGACCATGAAGCCGCGGTAGGTGAGCAGCAGGTGCACCAGGCGTTTCATCGACGGTCCGAACGACCGTGCCTTCCGGACCGGCGCCGTCATCGGTCCCCGCGGGCCCGTCACGACTGCTCCGCGATCGCGAGCTGGGACTGGACGATCTCGGCGTACGTCGGACAGTCCGTGACCAGATCGTCGTGTCTCCCGAGGCCGACGATGCGCCCGCGGTCGAGGACGACGATCTGGTCGGCGTCCATGATCGTCGAGACACGTTGCGCGACGATGATCACCGCGGCCGTCATCGTCTCGGGTCGCAGTGCCGATCTCAGGCGGGCGTCGGTGGAGAGGTCGAGTGCAGAGAAGGAGTCGTCGAACAAGTAGATCGCCGGCTGGCGGACGACAGCCCGTGCGATCGCGAGGCGCTGACGCTGACCGCCCGAGACGGTGGTGCCGCCCTGGGCGATCGGGGTGTCCAACCCTTCGGGCATCGCCCGGACGAACTCGTCGGCCTGGGCGATGCGCAGCGCCTCCCAGACCTCGTCGTCCGTCGCCTCCGGTTTCCCGTGCCGCACATTGGAGGCGACGGTCCCCGAGAACAGATACGCCCGCTGTGGCACCAGGCCGATCACGGAACGTAGGACGTCGGGGTCGAGGCGGCGGACGTCGGTGCCGCCGACCGCGACAGAACCGGCGGTGGCATCGATCAGGCGCGGCACCAGTCCGATCAGCGTCGTCTTGCCCGATCCGGTCGACCCGACGATCGCCGTCGTGGTGCCGGGCTCGACACGGAAGGTCATGTCCTGCAGCACCGGAGTGTCGGCGCCGGGATACCGGAACTCCGCCCCCCGGAACTCCACGACACCGGGATTGCCGGTGAACCCGAGAGGGGTGACGGGGCGCACCACCGACGACTCCGTGTCGAGCACCTCGGAGATCCGCTCCGCGCAGACCGCCGCGCGCGGCGCCATCATCGCGAGGAACGACGCCATCATCACCGACATCAGGATCTGCATGACGTAGCTGATCATCGCGGTGAGTGCGCCGATCTCCACGGTGCCGTCGGCAACCTTGTGGCCACCGACCCAGATGATCGCGACGATGGTCACGTTCGTGATGAGCATGACGACGGGGAACATCAGCGCCATCATGCGACCGACGCTCAGGCTGGCGTCGGCGAGGGAGTCGTTGGCGACGGCGAACCGGCGCATCTCGTGGCGTTCCCGGACGAACGCGCGCACCACCCGGATGCCCGTGATCTGCTCGCGCATGACTCGGTTCACGTTGTCCAGGCGTGTCTGCATCGCCCGGAATCCGGGGATCATCACCCGGATGATCAGGGCCATCACGATTCCGAGCACGGGGACCGCCACCACCAGGATCCATGCCAGGCCGGGTGCTACGTGGAGACCCATCACGATCCCACCGATGCACATGATCGGTGCCATCACCAGGATCGCCGCCCCCATCACCAGCAGCAGCTGAATCTGCTGGACGTCGTTCGTGGACCGGGTGATCAGCGAGGGAGCGCCGAACGTGCCGACTTCGCGTGCCGAGAAGGTGTTCACGCGGTGCAGCAGGTCGTGCCGGAGGTCGCGGCCGACGCCGAGTGCGCCTCGGGCGCCGAAGAACTGGGCGATCACCATGCAGAGCACCTGCACGGAGGCGACCACGAGCATCCAGCCGCCGATTCGCAGGATGTACTCGGTGTCGCCCTTCGCGACGCCGTTGTCGATGATGTCGGCGTTGAGCGTCGGCAGGTACAGCATCGCGGCGGTGGCGATGAACTGCAGGACCACCACCGCGGCGACGTACCGTCGATAACGCGACAGGTACGTGACGATCAGATTGGTCAGCATGTCCGGGTTCCCCTTCCGGTCACTTCCACACCGCTCGCACGACGGCCTTGCGGATCTCCTCGATCACGACGATCGACGATGCCACCGCGATGGCGAACAGCCACTGGCTCCCCGTTGGAGACGAGTGCACTGATCGCCGCCGCGACCACGAGGACGAGGGCCATCTTGTCCGCGAGCGGACGAATGATCTTGCGCAGCGCCGACTCTCCGGCCTCCTCCTGCAGCACGTCCTCGCCGTACTCGGCGCGGCGGCGGCTCACCTCGGTGTCGGACAGGCCCCGGTCGACGTCGACTCCCAGCGATGCGAGGAGGTCCTGCGCGGTGGGAGTGTGGACGTCGTCGGGCGTGGTCGCGGTCATGCGTGCTCCTGCCGAAATGCCTACACGGGTGGGTCGGAGGGTGCAGGTTTCACTGTAGGAGCGGGGGAGTCGGGGCGCAGGAGGAGCGATGCGCGGCGCGTCGCCGTCAGCCGTGCAGCAGGTTCGCGCCCGCGATCATCGCCTCGATCGACGACTCCGTCGGGTCGGCGCCGAACCCGATCGCCCAGTGCCGGTGACCGTCGTGCTCACACAGCAGGACGGTCGCGATCCGGTCGGCCGCGATGTGCAGCTGATGGAAGGAGAGGATCTCCATCTGGAAGCCGGCGTCGTAGAGCATCGTGGTCAGCGCGGACACCGGGCCGGACGCGATCGTGGAAGCCTGTGCGATGGTGTCACCGATGCCGAGGGTGGCCTTGAACTCGCTGGTCCCGGCACCGAGTGGGGTCACCGACCAACTACCGAAGCGGATCGGACCGTTCGACGGCGAGTAGGTGGCGAGGAAGGTGCGCCAGCTCATGCCCGCGCAGTCCGCGCGCATCTCCCGGGGCAGCGGCATCCCGAATCGTGCCGAGAACGGGTCGGCGATGGGGTGGGTGGTGTTCGCGGTGGCATTCATGGGGGTGGTCTTCCTGAATGGAAAGGGAGGACCAACGCGTAGCTCAACGACCCGCAGCGAGGGGTCGGTCCGATTCAGACCCCGCTACGGCGGCGAACTACGAGAATGCGCGTCATAGCGCCCCACCTTAGGTATGCGAAGCGTTTCGTGCAACCCGCGCGCGGGCTGATCATCGGAATGATTTCCCCGAAAACGGACCTCTAGTTGGACGCTTGACCTATAAAGGGTGCGCGTGACGGGCGAATGGCCGAACGGACGGCAACTGGTCGCGTATCCGAGTGACATCTACTGGAGGATCTGCATGTCCCGTACTTCGCTTCGCCGCACCGCGTCCGCCCTGGCCGCGACCGCCCTGATCGCCGGCGGCCTCGCCGTCGGTGCAGGTCCCGCCGCTGCCGTCGGCTCTTCCGATCTGGGCAGCTCCAGCGAGGGCGCGGCTGCACCCGTCGAGCAGAAGCCGACCTCGGCGACCGCCGAGACCAGCAACCTGCGCATCACCAAGTCCGTCGTCGGCGACGGCACCGTCATCCCCGGTGGGCAGGTCACCTACCGGACCACGGTCTCGGTGCCGAGCGGCCTGGACCGCGGGATCACCAAGATCTCCGATATCCACCCGGCGGGGTTCAAGTACGTCGACGGCAGCGCGAAGCTCACCGCGTGGTACCTCGTCGGCGGTACGCAGACGTCGTCGGTCACTCCCACGGTGGCCGACGACGAGAACCGCGTCACCGCCGCGAACCTGCCGCTCGGCTGGATCGCTTCCTCCGCGGGCGCGAGCGTCACCCTCGAGGTGACCTACGAGGTGCCGGCGGATGCCACGCCCGGGACCGCCCTCGACAGCGGTGCGTCCTTCGACGTGCTGACCTTCGCGAGCACCCAGAAGTTCGATCCGATGGGCGTGTGGGTCACCGTGCGTAACCCCAACCTCGGTGAGGCCGTCGGCTCCGCCGAACTGGGCCTCGGCTCGTCCGATGGCGAGGACCCCGCAGCCTTCGTCACCGGCCTCCTCGGCAACGGCAGCTAGCTCCGGTTCCGCAACGCGAGGGCCGCCCGGGAAACCCGGGCGGCCCTCGTTTGTGTTGAACGCAATTATCCACGGCCGCAATTGTTTTGATACGTCAGTCGGATTGGTGTGGATGACCATAGGATCCGATGCGATCGGGGCGGAGCGCCCTGTCGTGAGCCGTGAGGGGTGGAGATGATTCGTTCGATTGTGGGTCGGGTGGTGGCGTCGGTCGCGGCGACGGCGCTGGCGGTCGGCGTGGGTGTGGTGGCCGGTGCCGGCACCGCGTCGGCTTCAGGAATATTCGATATGGGCGTATCACTCCAGCATGAGACGGTGGAGAATATTCTCGTCGAGAGGTACGCGTGGGGGAAGCCCACCGGCACGATCGCGAAGGGCACAATGGTTCGTGCCGGAGACGAGATCGTATTCACGACCTCATTCCGGCTGGTCGGCGAGCCGGATGAGCGGCTGGTCACCAGGATCACCGAGCACGGCCCGGACGGGTTCGAGTACGTCCCGGGGAGCGCCACACTCACGGCTGCGGATGCCGCCGGCGTGGACTACAGCGAAACCGTCACGCCCGAGGTGGGTGCGGACGGCATCACATGGAGGGCGCCCGGTGCCGGATGGTCGCTCGGCAACGTCAATATCAGTGTCAGGTATCGCGCCCCGCAGGTCGTGATTCCCTCGCGGGTGAAGGGCGGGGGGGTCACCTTCGACGTGGCCGGGCTGGGGGAGAATCTGGGCTGGCCGAAGATGGGTCCGTCGGTGCTGGTCTACTTGCCGGAGAGCGTCGACCCCTCGGGTTCATTGTCGTCGTGGGCCGGCCTGGCGCTCGGCAGCTCCGCCAGTTGACGGCTGCCGATCCGATCGTGGGCCGCCCGGGTATTCCGGGCGGCCCTCGTTTGTGTTGAACGCAATGTTGCACGGCAGCAATAGTTTTGAGATCTTCGGTGGGTTGGCGCAGGTGACTTCGGGATTCGGTGCGGCCGGGGCGGAGCACGCCCCGTCATGACCTCGGAGGGGTGGAGGTGACGACCGGCTCGTCACCAAGATCACCGATCACGGCCAGCCGGGTTCGAATACGTCGACGCCAGCCTCGTGTATTTCGATGCCGCCGGCGGGGACACAGAAATAGTCAATCCCTAGGTGGGTGCGGGCACCGTCACGTTCAGAGCGTCCGGGGCCGGATGGTCGCTCGGCAGAGTCATTCTGCATGTCAGGTATCGCGCCCCGCGACTCACGATCCCCTCCCAGGTGGACGGAGGTGGGGTCACCTTCGACGTGGCCGGTCTCGGGAAGATCTGGGGTGGACGAGCATGGGACTGCCGGTGGACATCGGCGTGCCGAGCATTGTCGACCCCTTCGGTTCGTCGCAAAACGCCTTCGGTAGCTGACGGCTGCTGATCCAATCGTGGGTCGCCCGAGTGTTTCGGGCGACCCTCGTTTGCGTTGAACGCAATTGTGAATGGCCACAATTGTTTTGAATCGACGAAGGCTGGTGTGTGGGGGCTCTAGGATCTGGCGCAGTCGGGGCGGAAGCGCGCCTCGCCATGACCTCGGAGGGGTGGGAGTGATTCGTTCGGTGGTGAGTCGCGGAGCGGCTGCGGTCGCGGCCGCAGTCCTGTTGGTCGGTGTAGGTGTGGCGGCCGGGTCGGGTGTGGCGACGGCAGACCAGGCGTCGGGTTTTGCCAATGTGAGGAAGACCTTCGAGAACATCGATGTGGAGTGGTTCGGCCCGGGCAGCCGCATGGAGGGGAGTGCTTACGTCCAGGCCGGGCAGGAGATCAGGTTCCAGACGATGGTCCGTGTCCGCGAGGGTGCTGAACGGGTGCTCACACGCATCACGAGTCACGGCCCGGCCGGCTTCGAGTATGTCCCGGGCAGCGCACAGCTGAGCGTTTACGGACCTGAGGGGACGCCGCCGGGGTCGGTGACTCAGGAGATCGGTCCCGGGACGGTCTCGGTGGCGGCGCCGGAAGGCGGGTGGTTGCTCACACCCACGGGCGGGACGATCAATCTCTTCGTCACCTACCGTGCTCCGCAGAAGATACCGACGGGCACCGAGCTCCGTACCGGAGTGACCTTCGACGTCGCCGGACACGAGGGCGGTGTGGGGTGGCCGGACATGGGCAAGGTCACCATAGTGGCAGATCCGGACCCGTTCGGTCTCGGATCGCTGGCCGACCCGTTCGGCAGCAGCGGCGGCAAGGGTTACCCGCAGGGCAATCTGTAGCCAGACGACGACGCAGCACGAAGCCTCGACGAAGGGCCTCCGGGATCGATTGTTGCCGGCGGCCCTTCGCCGATCAGGCCAGGTCGTCCTCGTCCCCGGCGGCGACCTGCCGTAGCCCGCGGTACGCCTCCTCGGGGGTCCGGCGTCCGGCGATGACGGCCTCGACCTCGGCCGCGATCGGCATCTCCACATCGTGGTCGCGGGCCAGTTCCATCACCGTCGGCGCGGTCTTCACTCCTTCGGCGACCTGTCCGAGTTCGGCGACGGCCTGTTCGGTCGTCAGTCCCTTGGCCAGGTACTCGCCGACCCGCCGGTTGCGCGAGGACGGACTGATGCAGGTGGCTATCAGGTCGCCCACCCCGGTCAGGCCCGCAAAGGTGCGCGGGTGGGCGCCCATGGCCTCGCCGAGCCGGATCATCTCCGCGAGTCCCCGGGCGAGCACCATCGCGCGGGTGTTGTCGCCGACACCGAGCCCGTCGGCCATGCCCGCCGCGATCGCGACGATGTTCTTGAGGATGCCGCCGAGTTCGCAACCGAGGACGTCGGTGTTGCGGTACACGCGGAACACCGGGGACGCGAACAGCGGCTGCAGCGCCTCGGCCACGCGTTCGTCCTGCATCGCGACGACCGTGGCCGCGGCCTTGCCGTCGAGGATCTCCTTGGCGAGGTTCGGTCCGGCCATCAGCCCGACCGGATGACCGGGCAGGCATTCGGCGATCACCTCGGTGGGCCGCTTCCGTGTCCCGGGCTCGAGGCCTTTCGCCAGTGAGAGCACCGGCACCCAGGCCCGCAGGTCGTTGGTGATCTCGCTCAGCGTGGCCCGGACCGCGTGCGAGGGCACGCCCACGACGAGGACGTCGGCCTCGTGCGCGGCCTCGACGATGTCGGCGGTGGCCCGCAGGCCCTTCGGCAGTGGCCGGTCGCCGAGGTAGCGGGTGTTGCGGTGCGCGCGGTTGATCTCGTCGGCGACGTCGGGTTCCCTGGCCCACACCAGGGTCGGGGTGTTGCGCGTGGCCAGCGACGCCACCGTCGTCCCCCACGATCCGGCGCCCAACACGACCACCTGGACCGGCCGGGCCATCAGCGACCACCGCACGCGTTGGCAATCATCGTTCCAGGCTCCCACCGGGATCACGGCGGCGCGGGTGATTGATCGAATCGAGACCGGACCGGGTCAGAACGGTGCCACGACCCCCGCGATGGGGATCCGGCCCGCGACGGCCGTGCGGAAGTCCACCATCGCCCGCTGGAGGTGGTCGGGAGAGGTGACGACAACTGCGCTCGTGGCACCTCGCTGGGCGAGGATGCCGTTGGTGTTGCGGGCGTTCTCGACCGTCGATCGCGAGGTGTTCTCCTCGGTGATCCGGAACCAGGGAATACCGTTCGCTATCAGCCACGCCCGCATCGCGCCGGCCTCGGTGACGCCGGACTGCGGTACGCCGCCGCTGACGACGATCGGCGAGAGTGGGTACCGCCTGGCGACCTGGAGTGCCGCCTGCAGCCGGGAGACGAGCACCGGGCGCATCGTCCCGTCCGGGTACAGACCCGCTCCGAGCACGACAATGTTCGTGCCCAACTGGTTCAGATCGAGGACGACGGGGAACTGGGTCGTCAGGGTCTCCATCCGGGTGCAGCCGACGATCGTGTCGCGGACCGGACTCTGGCAGCCGCCGACGGTGGACAGGACACCGTTGATCAGGGTGGTGGGGGTGATGTCGGCCTGCGCGGCCGGGGCGACGGCGGTGCCGACGGCGGCGGTGGCGGCAGCGGAGACGAGCGCGGTGAGGGCGAGGCGACGGACCCGGGCGATGCGTGAACGCGGCGGCATGACACTCCTTTTCGTGTGGAAGACTCCCCGACAGGTGGTGGTCACCGTGATCGAGTGTGCCCCAGCGCGCACGATTTCGCACGGAGCACGAGAAGTGTGTCGGGGGTTGATCGGCCGGATCCTTCGGCAACCGACGATCGCCGATTCGATCGTGAGCCGGGCGGAGGGGTCCGGGGGGACCTGGCTTGCGTTGAACGCAATGATGCCTGGCCGCAATGATTCTGAATCCTCCGTGGGTGAGCGCTGGTGACTCTACGATCCCGTGCGGTCGGGGCGAACCTCGTCCCGTCGTGAACCGTGAGGGGTGGAGATGATTCGTTCGGTTGTGGGTCGGGTGGCGGCGTCGGTCGCGGCGACGGCGCTGGCGGTCGGTGTCGGTGTGGTGGCCGGGGCCGGTTCGTCGTCCGCGGTCGCCATGGGCCCCACCTTTGTGGATGAAACGGTGGAAAACATCAGCGTCAGCAGATACGCCTGGGGCGAGCCCTACGGCCTGGGCGGCGGCGCGCAGGTCAGCATCGGCGGTGAGGTCACGTTCGTGACCAGTTTCCGGGTCAAGTCGGGGGACGAGCGGCTCGTCACCAGGATTACCGAGCACGCTCCGGCCGGGTTCGAGTACGTTCCGGGCAGCGCCACGTTCGGCTACTACGATGCCGCCGGCGTGGTCCGGAACGAACCCGTCACGCCGGAGGTGGGCGCGGGGACCCTCACGTGGAGGGCGCCCGCGGCCGGGTGGTCGACCGACGGGATTTCTCTCTCCGTCACGTATCGCGTTCCGATGTTCACGATTCCCTCCATCGTCGAGGGTGGCGGGGTGACCTTCGACGTCGAGGGGCTCGGGGAGAACATGGGGTGGCCGACCATGGGGCCGGACGTGAACGTCAACCTGCCGAGCAATATCGACTTCATGGGTTCGACGTCGGGGCTCGGAGCACTCGGTTCCGCGGCGCTCGGCTCCGCCGACTGACTTCCGGCGCTTCGATCGCGGGCCGCCCGGTATTCGCCGGGGGCCCGCGTCTCGTCGAACGCAATTGCCCACGGCCGCAACAAGTGAAATCTCCGTGAGTCGGCGTGGACTCTGGCACGCGCGGCGTGCCTCGAGAGCGGCGCCGGGTCAGCCTTCGCCGCGGGACAATGCGGAGGGCCACCAGATCGTCCGGCCGATGTCGTGGGAGAGCGCGGGCACAAGCACGCTGCGGACGACGATGGTGTCGAGGAGGACACCGAACGCGACCGCGAACCCGACCTCGGCGAGGAACACCAGCGGCAGCACCCCGAGCACCGCGAAGGTCGCGGCGAGCACGATGCCGGCCGACGTGATGACCCCGCCGGTGACGGCCAGGCCGCGCAGGACCCCGGCCCGGGTGCCGTGACGTTGGGCCTCCTCGCGCACCCGCGTCATCAGGAAGATGTTGTAGTCGATGCCCAGCGCGACCAGGAACACGAACGCGAACAGCGGGAACGAGGGGTCGGCTCCGGCGAAGTGGAAGACGTGCGTGAAGAAGAATCCGCACACGCCGAGCGTCGCCGCGAACGAGAGCACCACGGTCGCAATGAGAATCACCGGTGCCAGCAGTGCGCGAAGCAGTAGGGCCAGAACCACGAAGATGACCGCCAGCACGATCGGGATGATCACGTTGCGGTCCCGCACCGAGGCGGCCTGCACGTCCGCGGTGGCCGCGGTGCTGCCGCCGACCAGGGCGTCGGCGCCCGGCACCGCGTGCACGGCGTCCCGCAACCGGTCCACGGTCGCGAGCGCCTCCGGCGAGTCGTAGGAGTCCTCAAGCGTCGCGTTCACCACGGTGCGCCCGTCGATCGGCTGGACGGTCAGAATCGGTGGGGGACAGCCGGCCTGCGGTGCGGAACCGGCGCCGGCGCCGAGTTTGGCGAGCTCTGCCAGCTTGGCGTAGTCGATCTGCAGGCACACCGCTCCCGGCGCGGTCGAGACGCCGGGCGTGGCGGCCGCCGCGGCCATCACCGCGTCCACCTGATCCGCGTTGGTGACGATCACCGCGGGCGCTCCGGTTCCGGGATCGAAGTGGGTGTCGTAGATCTGCTGCCCGGTGACGGCGTCGGGGGTGTTGGTGAAGTTCTCGGCGGAGGTCAGGCCACTGGTGTGCAGGCTGCCGATCCCGACGGCGAACAGGACGACGAGCAGGGCGGTGGCGCCGACCCAGGCCGGGCGGTCGCGCCGCCCGACCGCGGCGGCGATCCGTCCCCACCAGCCGTGGGTGGCGAGGTCGGCGGCGTGGTCGACGTGCGGAATCCGCGGCCAGAACACCCAGCGGCCGACCAGGGCCAGGAACACCGGCAGGAACGTCATCATGACCACGTAGGTGCAGCCGATGCCGATCGCCGCGACCGGCCCGAGGCCCTTGTTCGAGTTCAGTTCGGAGAAGCCCAGACACAGCAGACCGAGAACCACGGTGAGGGCGGACGCGGTGATCGCCGGGGCGGATTCGCGCCAGGCCCGGATCATCGCGTCGAACCGATTCGGGAAGTGGTGCAGTTCCTCCCGGTAACGGGAGATCAGCAGCAGCGCGTAGTCGGTACCCGCGCCGAGCACGAGGACCATCAGGATGCCCTGACTCTGTCCGGTGAGCGTCAGTACCTCCGCCTTCGCGAGGAGATAGATCAGCATCGACGACAGTCCCAGCGCGAGGCCGGCCGAGACCAGGGGGAAGAACCACAGCACCGGGGACCGGTAGACGACGAGCAGGATCGCGATCACCACCAGCACCGCCGCGAACAGCAGTGTGCTGTCGAGGCCCTCGAACGCGTCGATGAATGCCACGAGCAGTCCGCCGGGACCGGCGGGCAGCACCTCGAGTTCGGCGGTCGCCGCGGCCTTCGCGGCGTCCATGACCTCCTGTTCGGTGGCAGCGAGTTGGTCGCCGGTGACATCGGTGCCGTCCTTCTTGGCGACCAGCGGGACGTACTGGGCGGCGGTGGTGCCGTCGGCCGAATACTGGGTCGGGGTCATCCCGGCCGCGTCGACGCCGTCCACCCCGGCGACCGCCTCGCCGGCGCGCGCGATCGAGGCCCGGTCCTCCGGGGTGAGTGGTCCGTCCCGGTGGTAGACCACGAACCCGGGGATGGTCTGCACGGTGACGAAGGCCGCCGCCTGGTTCGCGGCGATCGTGGACTCGGCGGACTCCGGCAGGAACGCGGCGTTGTCGTTCTTCTGGACCTCGGTCAGCTTGCCCTGGTAGGCGCCGCCCGCCCCGCCCACGAGGAAGACGAGCACGGCGAGCACCAGGACGGCGAGGACGGGCCACCCGCGGCGCGGGGCCGGCGGCGGGTACCGGGCGGGTTCGGTGTCGAGGTCCACGTCGGTCATCGGGTCCCTGGCATCTTTCGGTTCGGAATGCGCGGTTCGGGCTCCACCAATGCGGTCCAGTACACCACGCACGGGCGGCCTTCCGCGCGGTCGTCGAGGCGGCCGATCGGATCGGACCAATTTCGATGCCACCGGCCTCGAATGTGTTCTAAGTTGTCCCGCATGACTGCTCAGGAACTCTCCCGGCGGGGTTTCCTCGCCGCCGCGGCGGCGGGGGCCGCAGCGTTGACCACCCTCGGCTGGACACCTGCGTACGCGCTCTCGTCGAGCGATGCCCGGGTCACGCTCCCGCCGCTGCCCGCCTTCCCGGAGGGCATCCCCCTCTCGCAGCAGGGCTACGAGAACTGGGTGAAGGAGATCGTCTTCGACCAGGTGTGGACCTGTGCCCCCTCGACCGCGGAGGACGTCGTGCGGGTGGCCAACTGGGCGCACGCCAACGGCTACCGGCTGCGTCCGCGCGGCACCATGCACGGGTGGAGCCCGCTGACCCTGGTGCCGGGGCAGAACGTCGACAAGGTTGTTCTGGTCGACACCCTGAGCCACCTCAACCACGTCGTGGTCAACACGTCCGCTGAGCCGGGGCGCTCGACGGTCACCGCCGGCGGCGGGGCGATGCTCATGGCCGTGCTGACCGAGCTGGAGAAGCACGGTCTGGGCTGGGCGAACTCGCCGGCCATCGGCGAGCTGTCGATCGCGGGCATCCTCGCGATCGACGCGCACGGGGCCACCCTGCCCGCGGACGGGGAGACGGCGCTCCCCGGCGCCTCGTTCGGATCGATCAGCAACCTCATCACGAAGCTGACCGCGGTGGTGTGGGACACCGGGCGCGGCGAGTACGTGCTGCGCGAGTTCACCCGGGCGGATTCGGGCATCCGGCCGCTGCTCACCCACCTCGGCCGCACCTTCGTCACCGAGGTGACCCTGCAGGCCGGACCGAACTACCGGCTGCGGTGCGAGTCGTCCACGGACATTCCGTGGCGTGAGCTGTTCGCGCCCGCCGGATCCGCGGGCCGGACCTTCGAGAGCTTCGTGGCGAAGTCGGGCCGGGTGGAGGCGATCTGGTTCCCGTTCACCGACACCCCGTACCTCAAGGTGTGGACCCCGACCCCCACCAAGCCGTCGAAGTCACGGGAGGTGACCGGGCCCTACAACTATCCGTACTCCGACTCGCTGCCGAAGCCGGTCACGGATCTGCTCGGACAGATCGTCAACGGCGCCGGTGCGCTGACCCCGCTGTTCGGTCAGACCCAACTGGCCACCTTCAAGGCCGGTCTGGCCACCACCAACGGCGCCGACCTGTGGGGCTGGTCCAAGGATGTTCAGTTCTACCTGAAGGCCACGACATTGCGGATGACGGCCGGTGGCGGCGTGGTGGTTACCAAGCGCTCCAACATCGCCCGGGTCATCAACGAGTTCGTCACCTGGCACAACAAGCGGCAGCAGGAGCTCAAGGCGCAGGGGAAGTACCCGATCAACGGCCCGTTCGAGGTGCGGCTGTGCGGCCTCGACGACCAGTCCGAGGTGACGGTGGAAACCGCGGGCCCGCCGACGATCTCGGCGCTGCGGCCGCGGCCCGACCACCCGGAGTGGGACACCGCGATCTGGATGAATGTGGTCAGCGTCCCGGGGACGCCGGGGATGGCCGCGTACTTCCGGGAGATGGAGCGCTTCATGCGCGAGAACTACAGCGGTGACTACGCCACGTTCCGCCCCGAGTGGGCCAAGGGCTGGGCCTTCACCGACCAGGCCGCGTTCGTGGACGGCGAGACCATCGGCACGGTCATCCCGCAGACCTATCGTGCCGGGGTGCCGTCCGGAGACAACTGGGATTCCGCGCGCGCGGCGTTCAACGAGTACGACCCGCACCGGATCTTCACGAATCCCCTCCTGGATCAACTGCTTCCGTAGCTTCCAGGGGTCGCCGCCTCCGAAGTCGCCCGGGCTCGCAGGGTGACTTCGGAGGCGGGTTGCTATCGAGCGCGCCTGTGCACGAGCGAAGCGGTCCGGCCCGCCGGCCGGCCGGTCAGCCCGCACAGCGTCGCCACCTGTCCGATGGTGAGGGTCACCCCGTCGTGCGCCGCCAGGGCGAATCGCCCGTCGGCACGGACCCGCACCGCGACGGCCGTCCCGCGGCGGCCCGCGTCGTCCGCCCGATCCAGCAGGTACTCGTCGCCGCCCACCGGGGCCGGCGTCACCGCCCGGACCGCACCGCGTGCGAATGCCTCTTCGATGAGACCGTCGATCATGACGCTGACTCCTCACGTGTCGGGCACCCTGCCCGCCGTGAGTGTATTAGGTACGCCTAACCTAATGTCAAGCGGGTGTGCAGGGGATTTCTCCGACGTTCCGGCGTGGGTGCGGAAGAAAATCCATACTGGAAGTGACGCCGATCGCGTCGCCCTGCCCCACCGAACTCGAGGTGATCGCCATGAGGATCGGAATTCCACGCGAACTCAAGAACCATGAGTACCGAGTCGCCATCACACCTGCCGGGGTCCACGAACTGGTCGGTCGCGGGCATCGGGTGCTCGTCGAGTCCGGTGCCGGTGCCGGCTCGTCGCTGCCCGACGACGACTACCGCGTCGCGGGCGCCCAGGTGGTGCCCGCCGCCGCCGAGGTCTGGGCCGATGCGGACCTGCTGCTGAAGGTGAAAGAACCGATCGCCGAGGAGTATTCGCGGCTGCGGGCGGGGCAGGTGCTGTTCGCCTACCTGCACCTGGCGGCGTCCCGGGAGTGCACCGACGCGCTGCTCGCCGCGCGGACGACCACGATCGCCTACGAGACGGTCCGGACCGCGGACGGATCGCTGCCGCTGCTGGCGCCGATGAGTGAGGTCGCCGGCCGACTCGCCCCGCAGGTCGGCGCCTACCACCTGATGGCCCACGCCGACGGTCGGGGCGTCCTGATGGGCGGGGTCCCCGGCGTGCGGCCGGCCGATGTGGTCGTGCTCGGCGGCGGCGTCGCCGGGCGGAACGCGACCGCGATCGCGGTCGGGATGCGAGCCGACGTCACCGTGCTGGACGTCAACCCGGCCCGGCTGCGGGAGATCGACGACGGCTACCGGGGCCGGGTGCGTACCGTCGCATCAAACGGCTACGAACTCGAACGCGCGGTCCTCGGTGCCGACCTGGTGATCGGTGCGGTGCTGATCCCCGGTGCGCGCGCCCCGAAGCTGGTGTCGAACGAGTTGGTGTCACGGATGCGCCGGGGTTCGGTCCTGGTGGACATCGCAGTCGACCAGGGCGGCTGCTTCGAGGACACCCACCCGACCACGCACGACGCCCCCACGTTCCGGGTGCACGACTCGGTGTTCTACTGCGTCGCCAACATGCCCGGCGCGGTGCCCCGGACGTCGACGTTCGCGCTGACGAACGCCACCCTGCCGTACGTGGTGGCGCTGGCCGATCAGGGTTGGCGCCGGGCGACCGCCGCGGACCCGGCACTCGCGGCGGGCCTGACCACCCACGACGGTGCCGTGCTCTCCGCCGGTGTCGCCGAGGCCCACGGTTACCTCGTGCAGGCGGCGTAGCCGCTCGTGCGTGGATCCGGGGTCCCGGGACCCGCAGAACGCGCACGAGCACCGGAGGTGCCTAGGGTTGGGCGCATGAGCGACGCGATCGAGATCCGGCGGGACGGCGACATCGTCACCTGGACACTGAACCGGCCGGAAACCCGCAACGTCATCTCCGAGCCGGACATGGTGGCGGCATTCGAGGAGGCCATCGCCGCCGTCAACGCCGACCGCGCAGTGCGGGTGGTGGTGCTCGCGGCGAACGGTCCCGCGTTCTCCTCCGGCGGCAACGTCAAGCACATGCGGGACAAGGCCGGCATGTTCGGCGGGGCGCCGGCCGAACTGCGGGACGGCTACCGGCAGGGCATCCAGCGCATCCCGAAGGCGTTGTACCACTGCGAGGTTCCGGTGATCGCGGCCGTCGGCGGCCCGGCGATCGGTGCGGGCTGCGATCTGGCACTCATGTGCGACATGCGGGTCGCGTCCACCGCGGCGAAATTCGCGGAGAGTTTCGTCAAGCTCGGCATCATCCCCGGCGACGGCGGCGCATGGCTGCTGCCGCGCGCGGTCGGGTTGGCACGGGCCGCGGAGATGGCGTTCACCGGCGACGCGATCGACGCGGAGACCGCACTCGACTGGGGCCTGGTGTCGCGCGTCGTCGACCCCGACGACCTGCTTCCGACCGCGCACGCGCTGGCGGCCCGGGTGGCGGCGAACCCGCCGCAGGCGCTGCGGATGACCAAGAAGCTGCTTCGCGAGGGCCAGCACCAGAGCCTCGAGTCGCTGCTCGAACTGTCGGCGGCCATGCAGGCGTTGGCCCACAGCACCCGCGACCATCAGGAGGCGGTGGCGGCGATGCTGGAGAAGCGTCCGCCGCGGTTCATCGGCGAGTAGGTGCCGCGGTCGCGGGCGGAGGGTGGGAGATTGGCCACCTCCGCCCCGTTTGTCGGTCGTTCACCGTAGAGTGTGCAACCGTGATCATCGTCAGTACGGACGGCTCCTGCCTGCGGAATCCGGGCGGCGCGATCGGCTGGGCCTGGGTGAATCATCACGGCCCCAGCCGGTCGGGTGGTGAACGGTCGGGCACCAACCAGATCGCCGAGTTGCGGGCGCTGCTCGAGGCCATCCTGGCGCATCCCGGTGACGAGCCGATGCTGATCGAATCCGACTCGCAGTACGCGATCAAGTGCGCGTCCGAGTGGGTGACCGGGTGGAAGCGGAAGGGGTGGCGCACCTCCTCCGGCGACCCGGTCAAGAACGTCGACCTGATCCGGGACATCGACCAGGCGCTGGCGGAGCGGTCCGGTCCGGTTCGCTTCCGCTGGGTTCGCGGACATGTCGGCAACCACTACAACGAGGAAGCCGACCGACTGGCCGGTGAGGCCGCTCGCGCGGTCGCGGCCAAGGCGGCGCACACACCTTCCCGCCCCGCCGCCGTGCACACCGCGACCGCCGCTGCCGCGACCACCGGGTCGCCGGCGAAGAAGACCCGCCAGGTGCGGCGGGCGCCGGCCCGGGTGGCCGAGCCCGAGCCCGCGCTGTTCGAGCTGCCCGCCGCCGACTCGAAGGAACTGACCCTCTTCTGACCCGGGATCGGGCCCGCCTGTCAGAGACCGAAGACGCGGGCGGCGTTGTCGTGGCAGACGCCGCGCAGCCACGCCTCCCCGAGGTCGAGACGGGCGACGGCGTCGAGCGCATGCACGTACGGGTAGGGGATGTTCGGGAAGTCGCTGCCGAACAGGATCCGGTCTCCGAGGTCGCGCAGCCGTCGTGAATCGGCCGGGTCGGACGGGGCCATGTCGCCGATGAAGTCGGTGAAGGCCATCGTGGTGTCGAGCAGCACCGACTCGTACCGGCCCGCCAGGTCCAGGAACGCGTTGTACTCCGGCATCCCCATGTGCGCGATGATCAGCGGCAGCCGCGGGTACCGGGCCATCAGCGTCTCGATCCGGTCCGGCCCGGTGAACCGTCCCGGTGCCGGGCCGGAGCCGCAGTGGATGACGATCGGTACTCCGGCGTCCTGGATCTGCCCCCACACCTCGTCGAGCAGCGGATCGTTCGGGTCGTAGTCGCCGACCTGGATGTGCGACTTGAAAACCCGGGTGCCTGCAGCGAGCGCGTCGGCCACGTAGCCGGGGGCGCTCGGCTCGGGGTAGAAGGTGCTGGTGTGCAGGCAGTCGGGGTTCCGGGCGGCGAACTCGACGGCCCACTGGTTCAGCCACGCGGCCATGTCCGGCCGGTGCGGGTAGATCATCGACGTGAACGCGTGCACCCCGTACGACCGCAGCCGGTCCAGCCGGACGTCCTCGTCGTGGCGGTACTGGATCGGCCAGACCACCCCGGTCAGCGGACCGGCGGAGTCGAAGTACGCCCACACCTTGTCCATCACGCGTTTGGGCATGAAGTGGGTGTGGACGTCGATGATGCTGTCCAGTCCGTGGTCCGCGCGGAACCGGGTGACCGCCTCAACGTCGGCGTGCCGGTCGTCGTCCCGGGTCGCCTGCCCGGGACCGCTGTCCGCTTCGGGGATCTCGCACATGCCCCCACCCTGTCATGTTGCTGCCAACGTCCTTCGCCCGGTCGACATCGGGGCCGGCCGTCAATAGCGTGGCGGATGGTCCGGTCTTCTCGGGCCGGACGCAGTCACGACGAAAGGACGCTCATGCTCACCACCGCGATCAACTGGATCCTCGGCTCGGTCGGGACCGTCGCCGCGGGCAGCAGCGGCTACCAGATTCCGCCGGGGACCCTGCCGTTCGGCAGCTGACGCGCTCCTCGCCTGCCGAGTGAACGCTTCCGTTCACTCGGCAGAGGGAGGTCGCTCAGGGGCCTGGTCGTGTGTGGGCGTCAGAAGCCGTCCGCGACGCGGACGACGGTGCGGCCGGACCGGCCGCCGGCGCGGATCGCGTCGAGCACCGCGGCGACGTCCCGAACCGGAACCTCCCGGGTGAGCGCGTCCAGGTGCCGCGGCCGCAGGTCGGTCGCGATGCGCTCCCACAGGGCGCGGCGCCGGTCGATCGGCAGCTGCACCGAGTCGATGCCGAGCAGGTCGACGCCGCGCAGGATGAACGGCATCACGGTGGTGTGCAGCGCGGCGCCGCCGGTGAGGCCGCTGGCCGCGACCGCTCCGCCGTACCTGACCGTGCTCAGCACGTCGGCCAGCGTCGCCCCGCCGACGCAGTCCACCGCAGCCGCCCACTCCGCCTTTCCGAGGGCCCGCGGTGTGGCGTCCGGATCCGCGGGCAGCCGGCCGATCACCCGGGCCGCGCCGAGCGACGTCAGCAACTCGTGGGCCTCCGGCTTCCCGGTGGACGCGACCACCTCGAATCCGGCCGCCGCGAGCAGGTCGACGCTGACGCTGCCGACGCCACCCGACGCGCCGGTCACCAGCACCGGCCCGTCGCCCGGCGTCAGTCCCCGGTCCATCAGCGCCTGCACGCTCATCGCGGCGGTGAACCCGGCGGTCCCGACAGTCGCGGCCTCCCGCGGCGTCAGCGTCGACAGCTTCACCACCCAGCCCGCGGGAACCCGGGCGTACTCGGCGTAGCCGCCGTGCCGGGCGGTGCCGATGTCGTAGCCGTGCGCGACGACCCGGTCGCCCGGAGCGAAGTCGGGGGAGTCGGAGGCGACGACCTCGCCGGCGACGTCGATGCCCGGCACGATCGGGTATTCCCGGACGACGCCGCCGCGCGGGGTGACGGCGAGCGCGTCCTTGAAGTTCACGCTCGAGAAGTCCACGCGGATCAGGACCTCGCCGGCGGGCAGCGCGGTCTCGTCGAGGGTTTCGGGGGTCAGGGTGATCGCCCCGTCGGCTTCGCGGGCGACGAGAGCGGAGAAGGTGAGGGTCACGCCGAGAACACTAGGACGTGTCCGGCGATCCGTCCCGGCGCCGGCCGGGATCGGTCCTCATGCCTCCGGTCGCACCCCGAGCATCGCCGCGGCCAGGTCGGCGTACTGCGCGGCAAGGAGTTCCGGGTCGGTGTTGCGGCCCGGCTGGTACCACCGGGCCACGTCGATGCCCATCGACAGGATCGCCCGAGCCGCGGTGGCGACCGCGGGCACGACGAAGTCCCCGCTGTCGACGCCGGCCTGGATCTCCTGTCGCACGAACCGTTCTGTGTCCCGCCGGATCTCGGCGACCTCCGCGTAATGCTCCGCGGTGAGCGCCGCGATCTCGTACTGGGCGACGCGGCAGTAGGTGTGGTACTGGACGTGCCACGAGGTGAAGGCCCGCATCAGTGCCCGCACGCGTTCCGTCGGGGTCGACCCCGCGGCGGCCGCGGCGCGGATGGCGTCGAGGACGCCGAGGTGCCCGGCATGGCTGACCGCGTAGAGCACGGCTTCCTTGGATTTGAAGTGCACGTACAGCGCGGCCGGGCTCAGCCCCGCACCCTCGGAGATGTGCCGGGTGGTCGTGGCGTGGTAGCCGCGTTCGGCGAATGCCTGGACCGCGGAGCCGATCAGCCGGCGGGCGACCTCGGAGCCGACGTCCGGGAACAGTGCGGCGAGCTCGGTGCCGAGGGCGGGTTCGTCGACCTCGGTCGTGGTCGACGACGGCTTGCTCATCTCGGGCCTCTCGTGTGCAGGAATGTCTGGTGCCTTGACATCATGCACCATCACCGGTCTACTAAGTGAGCGCTTAGTAATCCCGTATTTCTCCCGAGAGGTGACGCGATGAGCAACATCTCGTTCGATTTCGCCGGGCGGACCGTCGTGGTCACCAGCGCCGCCCGCGGCGTCGCGATGTGACCGGCGGCGAACCGCCTGATTCGGAGCTGCCGCAGCCACTTTCCGGAAGGATGTACTCATGACCACCGCCCCGCTGTCACGTCGCGACCTCGACTTCCTGCTCTACGAGTGGCTCGACGTGACCACGCTGACCGAGCGCAAGCGCTTTGCCGAGCATTCAAAGGAGACCTTCGACGCGGTGCTCGACCTGAGCGCCGAGATGGCGATCAAGCACTTCGCCCCGCACAACAAGAAGGCCGACGCCAACGAGCCGCACATGCTGCCCGACGGCACGGTGGAGATGATCCCCGAGGTCGCCGACGCGCTCCGGATCTTCGGCGAGGCGGGTCTGATCGCCGGGCAGTTCGACGAGTCGTTCGGCGGCATGCAGCTGCCTGCGGTGCTCGCCCGCGCGTCGATGGCCTGGTTCCAGGCCGCCAATGCCGCCACTTCGTCGTATCCGTTCCTGACCATCGGCAATGCGAATCTCATTGTCGCGCACGGCAGCCAGGAGCAGATCGACACCTACGTCCGGCCGATGCTCGAGGGTCGGTTCTTCGGCACCATGTGCCTCTCGGAGCCGCAGGCCGGATCCTCGCTGGCCGACGTCACCACCCGGGCGGTCCGCCAGGGCGACGGCACCTACCGGCTCACCGGAACCAAGATGTGGATCTCCGGTGGCGATCACGAACTCACCGAGAACATCGTGCACCTGGTGCTGGCCAAGGTCCCGGGCGGTCCGGCCGGCGTCAAGGGCATCTCGCTGTTCGTGGTCCCGAAGAAGCTGGTGAACGCGGACGGTTCGCTGGGCGAGCGCAACGACGTCACCCTGGTCGGGCTGAACCACAAGATGGGCAACCGCGGCACCACCAACACGCTGCTGAACTTCGGCGACGGCACCCACACTCCCGGCGGTGAGGCCGGCGCGGTCGGCTACCTGGTCGGCGAGGAGAACAAGGGCCTGTCCTACATGTTCCACATGATGAACGAGGCCCGGATCGGTGTCGGTTTCCTCGCCATCTCGCTCGGCTACGCCGGATACCTGCAGTCGGTGGAGTACGCCGCGACCCGCACCCAGGGCCGCGCCGCCGACGACAAGGATCCGACGTCACCGCCGGTACCGATCAACCGGCATGCGGATGTGCGCCGAATGCTGTTGGCGCAGAAGGCGTACGTCGAGGGTGCGATGGCGCTCGGGCTGTACTGCAGCAAGCTGTTCGACGACCAGGAGACCGCCGAGGGCGAAGAGGCCACGCGGGCGGCACTGCTGCTCGACACCCTCACCCCGATCGTCAAGAGCTGGCCCTCGCAGTGGTGCCTCGAGGCCAACAGCCTGGCCATCCAGGTGCACGGCGGCTACGGCTACACCCGCGACTACGACGTCGAGCAGTTCTACCGGGACAACCGGCTCAATCCGATCCACGAGGGCACCCACGGCATCCAGGGACTGGACCTGCTCGGCCGCAAGGTGACCATGCGGGGCGGGGCCGGGCTGGCGCTGCTGGCCGAGACGGTGCACGCGACGATCGCGCGGGCCGACGCCGTCGGCAGGGCGGCGGCCGAGTATGCGGTGCAGCTCGGCAATGTGCTCGACCGCGTCGTGGCGACCACCGGGAAGCTGTGGGGCACCGGTGATCCCGCGATCGCGCTGGCCAACTCCTCCGCCTATCTGGAGGCATTCGGGCACATGGTCGTGGCCTGGATCTGGCTCGAGCAGCTGCTCGCGGCCGACGGCAGGAGCGGCGACTTCTACGAGGGTAAGCGCGCCGCGGCCCGGTACTTCTTCCGCTACGAACTGCCGAAGACCGGCCCGCAACTGGACCTGCTCGACAGTCTGGACCGGACCCTGCTGGACGTGGACCCCGCCTGGCTGTGAGCGCGGTCCGATCGGTGACCGGTCCTGGCGGACACCGCTCGCGGAAATCGCCCGTGCGGACGACCTTCTGAGGTATGAACGACGAGAACTGACGTTCACTTCAGGAGGTCGTTTCGTGTACGTGGGGAACTTCGCCGCCACCACGCCGGACAAGCCGGCGATCATCCGTCCCGCCACCGGCGAACAGCTGACCTACCGCGAGCTGGACGAACGCTCCATCCGGCTGGCGAAGTATCTGCGCGCCGCCGGGGCACGACGCGGGGACCACCTCGCGCTGATCTCCGGCAACGACCTGCGCGTGATGGAGGTGTACTGGGCCGCGCTGCGGTCCGGGCTCTACATCACCGTGGTCAACTGGCACCTCACGTCGGCGGAGGCGGCGTACGTCGTCGACGACTGCGGCGCGTCGATCCTGGTGGTCTCCGCGGACGCCGCCACCGCGATCGACGTGGCGCCGGGCGCATTCCCGAAGGTCACCCACCGCCTGGTGTTCGGCGGTGCACTGGACGGGTTCGAGGACTACGAGCAGGCGTTGTCGCGGTACGACGCGTCCCCTCTCGACGACCAGCCGCGCGGTCAGGACATGCTGTACTCGTCCGGCACCACCGGCCGACCGAAGGGCATCAAGCCCAGGCTTTCCGGCGGACAGGTGCACGACACCATGGACCCGTACACCGCGGTGTTCGCGCCGTTGTACGGCTTCGGCCCGGACACCGTGTACCTCTGCCCGGCGCCGCTGTATCACGCAGCGCCGCTGCGGTTCTGCGGCACCATCACCTCGGTGGGTGGAACGGTGGTCCTGATGGACCGGTTCGACGCGGAGCGGTCCCTCGCCCTGATCGAGCGGTACGGCGTCACGCACAGTCAGTGGGTGCCGACGATGTTCGTCCGGATGCTCAAGCTGCCACCCGAGATCCGGGACCGGTACGACGTGTCGAGCATGAGGGCCGCCGTGCACGCCGCGGCGCCCTGTCCGCCCGAGGTCAAGCGGGCGATGATCGACTGGTGGGGCCCGGTGATCCACGAGTACTACGCCTCCACCGAGGGTGCGGGCGCGACGTTCATCGACAGCGCGCAGGCGCTGGCGCGGCCGGGATCCGTCGGTCGGGACGGGGCGCTGGGGGTCGTGCACATCTGCGACGAACTCGGGGTCGAGGTGCCGGCCGGACAGACCGGCACCGTCTGGTGGGAGCGCGACGAGCGCCCGTTCGAGTACCACAACGCGCCCGCCAAGACCGAGGAGGCGACGCATCCCGCGCACCCCACCTGGACCACCAGCGGCGATATCGGACACCTCGACGAGGACCGGTTCCTCTATCTCACCGATCGGGCCGCGTTCACCATCATCTCCGGCGGCGTGAACATCTACCCGCAGGAATCGGAGAACGTTCTGACCCTGCATCCCAAGGTGTTCGACGCCGCCGTTATCGGGGTCCCGAACGAGGAGATGGGGGAGGAGGTCAAGGCCGTCGTACAGCTCGCGGCCGGTGTCGAGCCGGGCCCCGAGATCGAACGCGAACTGCTCGACCACGTCCGTGGCCGGGTCGCGCACTACAAGGCCCCGGTCAGCATCGACTTCACCGACGACCTGCCCCGCACGCCCACCGGCAAGCTGGTCAAGCACCGGCTGAGGGCGCGCTACCTGTCCGCGCCGCCGACCGGCTGACCGCACGGTGAAGAAGCCAAATATTCATTGATGGAAATGCGGTTCTCGACGTAGTAACCTTGTTACTGAGCTCGACGGCACCTCTGCCCACCCGACAGCGACACGTGAACCGAAGGCGACCCGCGATGACCTCCACACCGATCCTGACCGACGTGATCGACGACCTCCGCAACCGTCGGGGAACCGGCGAGACGGTCCCGATCATCGACCCGGCGACCGAGGAGCAGATCGCCGAGTTCGCCGACGGCGGCGCGGATGCCGTCGACGAGGCCGTCGGGCGCGCCCGCAGTTCGTTCGACTCCGGTGTCTGGCAGGGCCTTCCTGGCAGCGAGAGGGCGAAGGTCCTGTGGCGCGTCGCCGATCTCATGGACGAGAGCGCGGACGACCTCGCGGAGCTCGACTCGGTCAACACCGGCATGCCGTACGTCCAGGCCCGGTCGATCACGACCACGTGCGCCGAGGTCTTCCGGTACTACGCGGGGTGGTGCACGAAACTCGACGGGATCGCGCATGACGTCCACATGGCCGGTGGTATCACCGGCGCGCATTCGAACATGCACGGGTACACGCTCAAGGAACCCTACGGCGTCGTCGGCCTCATCTTCCCGTGGAACGGACCGCTGTTCAACGCCGCCGCCAAGATCGCGCCCGCACTCGCCGCCGGGTGCAGCAGCGTCGTCAAACCCGCCGAGGAGACACCGTTCTCGGCGGTCCTCCTGGACCGGATCCTCACCCGCGCCGGCGTCCCGGACGGGGTGGTCAATCTCGTGACCGGGAACGGTCACACGGCAGGCAAGGCGCTCAGCGAGCACCCCGACGTCGAGAAGATCGCCTTCACCGGGTCCACCGAGGTCGGCAAGCAGATCGTCCAGGCGTCCGCGGGGAACCTCAAACGTGTCATGCTCGAACTGGGCGGCAAGTCCCCGGTCCTCATCTACGACGACGCCGACCTCGACATGGCGATCCTGGCGGCCTCGATGGGGATCTTCATCCACTCCGGTCAGGGCTGCATCTGCGGGTCGCGGGTGTTCGTCCAGCGAGGCGTGTACGACCGCGTCCTCGAGGGCATGTCGACGATCGCGCACTCACTCCAACTCGGCGGCCCGAAGGACGAGGGTTCGCACATCGGGCCGCTCATCAGCCGAAAGCAACTCGACCGCGTCATGGGATTCATCGACGGCGGCCGAAGCGACGGCGTCGAGGTCGTCGCGGGGGGCCACCGGCTCGACCGGCCAGGGTACTTCGTCCACCCGACGATCGTCACCGACGTCGACCCGGCGATGCGGTTGTACCAGCAGGAGATCTTCGGACCGGTCGTGGCGGTGCTGCCGTTCGACGACGATGACGAAGTGGTCGCGCTCGCGAACGACTCCGACTACGGACTCGCGGCCACGGTGTGGACCAAGGACGGTGCCCGTGCCCACCGCCTCGCGAAGCGCCTGCAGTCCGGCACCGTGACCCTCAACTGCCAGATGGTCTTCGACCACGCGATGCCGTTCGGCGGATACAAGCAGTCCGGCTGGGGCTACGAGTGGGGTCGCGCGGGTATCGAGAGCTACCTCCAGACCAAGACCGTGTTCACGCAACTCTGAGAGCGGTCGGTCACCCCGGGCCGAGGGCGGTCCGCAGCTCTCGTGACTCCTGCGGCCCACCCTGCGCTGTTGGGGATCAGTGCAGCAGCTCGGCCAGCCGGGCCCGGTAGGTCTCGACGTTCGCCAGCTTGACGGACTCGTAGCCGCGGACCAGGTCCGGCAGCCCCGCGATCTCGACGGCCCGGTCGTACGAGTCGGCGGTCAGCGTGGCCGCCAGCTCGTGCACCGTCGCGGTGTAGTGGGCGAGCAGTTCCCGCTCGACCTTCCGGACGTGGGCGTAACCGAACGGGTCGAGCTTCGTTCCGCGCAGAACCTTGCCCTTGGCCAGCAGCTTCAGTGCCACATGGGACTTCGGTCGAAGACCGATCTTCTTGCTGCGTCCCAGGGCGCGCAGGGCGGGCGGGTGCAGCTTGTACGTGAGATTGCTGCCACCGGGGACCTGGGACGCGACTTCCGCGACGAACGCGGGATCGACCAGCAGTCGGGCGACCTCGTACTCGTCCTTGTAGGCGGTGAACTTGTACAGGCCACGCGCGACGGCCTCGCTGAAGTCCGTGCGGTCGGTGACGGCGCGTTCGGCCGCCCACGCGGACTGCACTGTCTCGACGTACCGGCGGGCGACCTTCTCGGACTGGAAGCCGACGAGCTGAGCGGCGCGCAGTTCCACCAGACGCCGGACCTCGCCGTCGAAGGTGCTGCCGGACAGCAGGTGCGCAGGCACCGGCTTCGGTGTGCGGTGCGCGGGCTGCGTCGCGTCCCGGAATGCGACCGGATCGGTGATCGCCGCGCGGCCCCACCGGAAGGCGGCGATGTTGGTGTCGACGGCCACCCCGTTGATGCCGATGGCCTCCTCGATCGAGTCGGCCGGCAGGCGCAGGCCACCGGACTGGACGGCCGCACCGATGAGCAGGAAGTTCGCGGAGGCGGTGCTGCCGAACAATTCCTGCGCGGCGGCGAGCGCGTCGAACGCCGTCAGCGACGCCGACACCGAACCCAGCCGGTCCAACAGGACTTCCTCGTCCGGGTGGTGAACGCTCTTGTCGTACACCATGTCCCCGGTCGGGGTTCGGCTCGTCGAGGCGATGACCGCAGTGCTCGCGGGGTCGCCGTAGCCGAGGTTCTTCGCGTCGGCGGCGGTGAGCAGGTCGAACGCGATGATGGCGTCGGCGCTGCCCGGGGTGAGCCGGTTCGACGGCTCGAGTGCCCCGGTGGAGAAGCGTAGGTGGGAGACCACCGGACCCGCCTTCTGGCTCAACCCGATCTGGTCGAGGGACTCGACCTCGTAGCCGGCGCGCAGCGCGGCCGTGGCCAGCACCTGGTTGACGGTGACGATTCCCGTACCGCCGATGCCCACGAGGAAGACGTTCCGGGTTCCGGTCGGTTCAGGGACGCTCGGCGCGTCGACGGGGGGCGGCTCGGGGCGGGTCCGCTTGGCGGTCTTGGTCTTTCCCGGCACCTGCTCGACGGTGACGAACGAGGGGCAGTCTCCGTCCAGGCAGCTGTAGTCCGTGTTGCAGGATGTCTGGTCGATCCGGGTCTTGCGCCCGAACTCGGTGTCGACCGGCTGCACGGACAGGCAGTTGGACTTGGTGCCGCAGTCGCCGCAGCCCTCGCACACCGCCTCGTTGATCACGACGCGGGTGGTGCGGACCGGGAGCGTGCCGCGCTTGCGCTGCCTACGTGCGTCGGCGGCGCAGTGCTGGTCGTAGATCAGCACCGTGACACCCTCGATGTCCCGAAGCAGCCGCTGCGCCTCGTCGAGGCGGTCCCGGTGCCAGAGCAGGGTGCCCTTGGCGAGCTGCTTCTTCTTGTGCCGTTCGGGTTCGTCGGCGCAGATGACGATCTTCCTGACGCCCTCGGTGGTGAGCTTGTGGGTCAGTTGCGCGACGGTGAGCATGCCCTCGGCGTCCTGGGCACCGGTCATCGCGACGACCTCGTTGTAGAGCAGCTTGTAGGTGATGTTGACGCCGGCCGCGACACACGCCTGGACCGCGAGCTGGCCGGAGTGGAAGAAGGTGCCGTCCCCGACGTTCTGGAACAGGTGCGGGATGTCGGTGAACGGGGCCTGGCCGATCCACTGGCTGCCTTCGCCGCCCATCTGGGTGAGCCCGGTGACCTTGCTGTCCTCCCGGTTCGAGATGGTGACCATGGTGTGGCAGCCGATGCCGCCGCCGCCGATGGAGCCCTCGGGCAGGGCGGTGGACCGGTTGTGCGGGCAGCCGCTGCAGAAGTACGGGGTTCGCTTGGTTGGCAGTACCTCCAGCGAGAGCTGCGGCGGCAGTGGCCTCTTCAGCTCCACTACGTCGCGGAGCACCCGCCGCAGCGGTCCGAGCAGCCGCCCGGCGGTCAGTTCCCCGTCGACCGGCATCAGCGGCCGTCCGCCGTCGTCCCGCTTGCCGACGATGCGCGGCGTGTTGTCGGTGCCGTAGAGGATCTCGCGGATCTGCGTCTCGACGAACGCGGTCTTGTCCTCGACCACCACGAGCCGTTCGAGGCCTGCGGCGAATTCGCGCACCCGGTCGGGCCCGAGTGGAGTCGGCATCCCGATGCGCAGCAACCGGATTCCGGCGCGGTGCATCGTCTGCTCGTCGACGCCGAGGTCCAGCAGGGCCTGCCGGAGCGCGTCGAAGGTGGTGCCGGTGGCGGCGAACCCGATTCGCGCGGACCGGGGATCGACCTCGATGACGTCCAGGTCGTTGACGGCGCCGTAGGCGCGCACCACTTCCGCGCGCGGTCCGTACAGGTCGGCCTCGGCGATCACGCTGTCCGTCGGGACCGCCATCGGGCGCTGCCGGTAGGTGAACGGCCTTCCCTCCCATTCGATCTCGGGGACGGTGATGTCGAGGTCCGAGACCGAGCCGTCGACGGACCATGCGCCGTCGGCGAGGTCCGCGACGATCTTCAGTGCGACGATGCACCCGGATGCGCGGGACAGTGCGATCCCGTGCATGCCCATCGTCACCAGTTCGGCGGCGTTGCGCGGGAACAGGACCGGGATGCCGAGTGCGGCGAGGGAACGTTCGCTGACGGCCGGGACGGTGGACGACTTGGACGCCGGGTCGTCGCCGACGAGCAGCAGCATGCCACCCCGGCCACTGACGCCGTACATGTTGGCGTGTCGCAGCGCGTCGGTCGCGCGGTCCACGCCGGGCCCCTTGCCGTACCAGACGCCGACGACGCCGTCGTGGGTGGCGGTGCCGCCGAACGCGGCCAGGTCGGCCTGGCTGCCCCACACGGAGGTGGCGGCGAGCTCCTCGTTCAGGCCCGGGACGAAGGTGATGTCGTGCTCGGCGAGCACGGTCGGCATACCGTGCAGCATCTTGTCGACGCCGCCGAGGGGGCTGCCCTGGTAGCCCGAGACGAACGTCGCGACGCGGCGCCCGGCGCGCAGGTCGCGCATGTGCTGCTCGACGAGCAGGCGTGCGATCGCCTGGACGCCGGTCAGTAGGACCGGGCCGGCGCCGGGACGGTAGCGGTCGTCGAGGTCGTAGGACGTCGCGACGGAGGTGCCGGCGTTGACGGTGGCACCGGTGTCGACGGAGGTACTGGGGCGGTCGGCAAGTTCGGTCATCGCTGGCACCCTGTCCTTCGGCACTGGATCGTCACTGCCGAAATATCGGTCGTTCGGTGCAGCAATAGTCGGCTGAGGTGCCAGCAGCGTCAACAGTTGAAGTAATAGCGTGGCATGATGATCAGTTGTGACCCGCATCACCCCCTGGAGGTCAGCATCGTGATCAGCATCGACAAACTCGACGCGGCCCTGCTGCAGCTGCTCGGCGACGACCCGCGCGCGCAGATCATGGACCTGGCCACCCGACTGGGCGTCTCCCGCAACACGATCGCCTCCCGGATGCGGCGCCTCGAGGAGACCGGTGTGGTCACCGGCTACCGACCCGAGGTCGACCTGCCGACACTCGGATTGCCGGTGCAGGCGTTCGTCGGTGCGGAAACCGTGCAGGGGCGGATCCAGGCGGTGATCGAGGACCTGCGTGAGGTCCCGGAGGTGCTCGAAGTCCACACCACCACCGGCCGTGAGGACCTGCTGATCCGCATCGCGGCCCCGTCGCACGAGGAGCTGCTGCATGTGCTCGAACGGATCCTGGGAGTCGACGGCGTCGCGCACACCTCGACCACTCTTGCCCTGACCACCCCGATCAAGTACCGCACCCAGCCCCTGGTCGACCACATCACCCGCGAGGCGGGGCACGGCCGGTCCGCGGCGACCTACCGGGACGCGGCGGACTGAAGCAGCGAATCCTCGGGTACCGCCGCATCATTCGGGAGAAGGTGGATGAGGCGGGCCGGGGCGGTTCGGAATCCTTCGCGCCCCACGGCGATCGGTTCGGACCCCGGGCGGTTCGAGGTCGCGATCCGGGTCAGCACCGCCTGCCGGTCCGAGCCCTCGACGTGGGCCAGGTCGACGCCGGCCCGGATGCCGTGCCGGTCGTCGCAGACGCGGGCGTCGTCCGCGCACTGCGCGCGCACCGGGCAGCCGACGCACAACGCCGCGACCCGGGTGGTCGACTCCCGGGAGGCGCGGAGCGGCGGAAACCACCAGGTTTCAGGTGTTTCCGCGCAGTGCCGTTCCGGGTCGAGATACCACGCCTTGCCGCGTAGTCCCTTGTTCACAGTGCCACCTCGTTCACGCCTTCGATCCACCCCGCGCCCTCGCAGGCCTCGGCATCCACTTTCCGGTACCGGCGATCCCGGCGAAAGGGTCGAACGTCCCGGGTTGGACGCCGAATCGCATGACCTCCGCCACTGCGCGCCCGGCCGCGCCCGGGGCGGGCCTATCGTTGGGGCCATGACCGTCCCCGCCGTCGCGTCCGGCGAGGCCGACGCGCCGCTGGACACCGTCCACCGCAGCGACCGGCCCCTGCTGCTGACTGCGTCGCTGGCCACGCTCGGTCGTGGGCGCGGGGACCCCTGCCATCGGGTCACGCCGGACGGCGCGCTGTGGCGGACGACGCTGATGCCGACCGGTCCGGTCACCTACCGGCTCACCCAGCTGGACGCGACGTCCGTGCGGTGCCGGGCCTGGGGCGACGGGGCCGCCGAGTTCACGCGCACCCTCCCGGATCTGCTCGGGGAACGCGACGCGGCAACGGATTTCGCGCCCCAGCATCCGAAGTTGAGGGAAGCGCATCGGCGGCTGCCGGGACTGCGGATTCCGCGCACGGGGCGCGTCTTCGAGGTGCTGGTGCCGACGATCCTGGAACAGAAGGTGCACGGGGTCGCGGCCCGTGCGTCGTGGCGTCGGCTTGTCACCGCGTACGGCGCCGTCGCTCCCGGGCCTGCGCCGGCAGGGATGAGGGTGCCGCCCCCGGCCGAGGTGTGGCGCCGCATCCCGTCCTGGGAGTACCACCGGGCCGGCGTCGACCCGAAACGGTCCCGCACGATCGTCACCGCCGCCGCCGTCGCGGGCAGGCTCGAGGAGACCGTCGCGATGACGCCGGCGCAGGCGCAGGCGCGGCTGCGGGCGGTGCCGGGGATCGGGGTGTGGACGGCGGCGGAGGTGGCCCAGCGGGCCCTCGGCGACGTCGACGCGCTGTCCGTGGGTGACTTCCACCTCGCCGCGATGGTCGGCTGGTCGCTGCTCGGGCGCCCGCTCGACGACCCCGGCATGGTCGCCTACCTCGAACCGCTGCGGCCGCACCGCTACCGCGCGATCCGCCTGCTCGAGGTCAGCGGGCAGGCCGTCAAACCCAAGTTCGGACCCCGGACCGCGGTCACCGATCACCGCCGCCACTGACCCGCCGAGGCCGGAGTGGACCAAATCTCCATACCGACGCGGAAACTGTGGAGAGTTTCTCCGTGGTGGGCGTCGCGGTGGCTTCGTAGGGTTCCCCACGGTCACGGGTGATGTCCGCTTCCCCGTCGCGTTCTCCAGGAGCCACACCCATGACGACCGCCGCCGCCCCGGCTGCAGGGCACGACGACACCGCGCTCGAACAGCGCGTGGTGCGCAAGGTCGCGCGCCGCCTGATCCCGTTCCTCGCGGTGCTGTACTTCGTCAACTACCTCGACCGCACCAACATCGGGTTCGCCAAGCTCACCATGAGCGAGGAACTCGGCATGACCGCGACGATGTTCGGCCTCGCGTCCGGCCTGTTCTTCGTCGGCTACCTGATCTTCGAGGTGCCGTCCAACCTGGCGCTGCACCGCTTCGGTGCCCGGATGTGGATCGCCCGCATCATGTTCACCTGGGGCATCCTCGCGGCCGCGATGGCTTTCGTGCCCAACGTCGGCAGCCTGTACGTGGTGCGCATCCTGCTCGGCATCGCCGAGGCCGGTTTCTTCCCCGGCGTGCTGCTGTACCTGACGTTCTGGTTCCCCGCGAAGTACCGGGTGCGGCTGATGGGCATCTTCCTGCTGACGCTGCCCGCGTCGTCGGCGATCGGCGCCCCGCTCTCGACCGCGATCATGCAGTTCGGCGACGGCCTGTTCGGACTCTCCGGCTGGCGGCTGATGTACCTCGTCGAGGGGCTGCCCGCGGTGCTGCTCGCGCTCGTCACCTGGTTCTACCTCACCGACAAGCCGCACCAGGCCAAGTGGCTCGACGACGAGGAACGCGACTGGCTGGTGCGGACCATGGAGGCCGAGAAGGCGTCCACGGCGGACGAACACGGCACCCCGGTGTGGAAGACGCTGCGCAACCCGCGGGTGATCGCGCTCGGCATCGTGTACTTCGGCGTCACCTACGGCCTCTACGCGCTGAGCTTCTTCCTGCCGACGATCGTGGCCGGCTTCAAGGAAACCTTCGACACCGACTTCACGGTGTTCGAGACCGGGCTGATCGTCGCCGTGCCGTTCGTGATCGGCGGCATCGCGATGGTGCTGTGGAGCCGGCACTCCGATCGCACCGGCGAACGGGTCTGGCACGTCGCCGCGCCCGCCCTGCTCGCCGCCGTCTCCATCCCGGTCGCGTTGTACCTGAACTCGCCGTTCGCGGTGATGGCCGTCGTCTCGCTGACCGCGATCGGTGTGCTGTGCGCGATCCCCGTGTTCTGGTACCTGCCGACCACGTTCCTGTCCGGGGTCGCGGCCGCCGCGGGCATCGCGATGATCAACTCGATCGGCAACCTGTCCGGGTTCGGCGCCCCCTACCTCACCGGCTGGCTCACCGACCTGACCGGCAGCGCCAAGGCCGGCCTCTGGGTGGTGGGCGCTGTGCTTCTGCTCGCCGCCGTCCTCGTCGTCACGCTCAGTCGTCGTGACGCGGTGGCTGCCCGGCGAGACGCTGCGCACCCGCTCGGAGCCGAAGCAGCAGCTGCAGGTCCAGTGCCAGATCCGGGTCACGCCACTGCTTCCCGATGAGCCGGTCGATCGACTCGAGCCGCTGGTAGAGGGTGTTGGCATGGATCCCGAGGTCCGCTGCCGTCGCCGCGTGCCTGCGGTTGTGTTCCAGATAGGACGCGAGGGTGTCGGGTAGCGGCACCCCGCGCTGCTCCTGCTCGCGTATCAGCGGGCCCAGCATCTGCTCGGTCACCGCGGCCAGCTCCTCACGGCCCGTGCGGCTGAGCAGGATCCGGTAGATCCCCAGCCGGGACGCGGGTGCGATCTGCGAGCCGCGGCCCAACGTCTCGAGCACGTCCACCGTCTGCTGTGCCTGCGTGTACGCCCGCGCCAGCGCCTGCCCTCCGCGGGCCGGGTCGGACACCCCGACCGTCGGGTCGGTCTCGGGCTGCACCCAGCGCTCGAGCACCCCGTCGGGGTCGAGACCGGGGACCACGGCGATCACCCGCGAACCGTGCTCGGCGACCACGGTTCCCGACGGCAACCCCATCTCCTCGATCCGGGCACGGGTGCGGGCGACATCGGTCTCCGGGCGCGCCACCACCACCGTGTACGGGCGGTCCGGGTTCACCCCGGCCAGCCGGAACTGCTGCTCGACCTCGGCCGGTGTCGGGGCGGGCCGGGTGATCAGATCCACGAGCAGCGCGTCGCGGGCGCGGCGGCCGGCCTCGGTGGCCGCCCGTTCCCCGACCAACGCCAACGCGATCGCCGGTGCCGCGCGCTCGAGGATCAGCATCACCGGGTCCCCGGGGTCGGTGGGCGCGAGGAGCAGCAGCACGCCGAGCCGGTCCCCGGAGGCCCGGACCTCGCGTCCCACCAGCGTGCGGCCGCCGGCGGCGGTCGCGGCGGCGGCCTGCTCCGTTGCCGCGCCGAGGCTGCTCGCGCCGGATACCGGCGAGCCGGATGCGGCCGAGTCGAGGGCGGCGAACACCGCCTCGACCGCGTCGGCGTCCAGTGCGGCGGGCCGTTCGCCGGGTTGCGTCACGAAGTACGCCGGGCAGCCCGCCGACGCGGACACCTCGGCGACCAGGTCGCGGACCCCGCCGCCGCGCAGGACCACCTGGGTCAGCGCCCGGTCCCAGCGCAGGGTCCGCTCCAGCAGGTCGGTGCGGCGGGCGAGCTCGGCGTTCGCGGTCTCGAGCTGGGCGACGGTCTCCTTCGAGCGGACCATCGTGCGGGCGTTGTCGATCGCCACCGCGGCGTGCGCGGCCAGCGCGGACAGCAGCATCACCTCGTCGTCGCTGAACGACCGCTCCTGCCGCTTGCAGGCGCACACCGCGCCGAGCAGGGTGCCGCCGCGCCGCAACGGCACCGCGAGCAGGCCGCGCATGTTCTCGGCCCGGGCGGCGACGTCGGCCGGTCCGGTGTGCGGGAACGTCGGGTCGGCGCGGTAGTCGGGTGTCCAGGCGGGCGCGTCCTGGGTCATCACCCGCCCCATCAGCCCCTCGGTTCGGGACAGCGACAGCCCGATCAGCTGGGAGGTGTAGGCACCGCTTGCGACCTCGATCACCAGGTCGTCGCCGTGGAGCAGGCCGATGTAGACCAGGTCGACGCCGAGCAGCCTCCGCGCCTGCGCCGCTATCTCCGTCAGCAGGGTCGACGGGTCGTGCAGGGTGGTCAGCTGGGCGGCGATGTCGTTGAGGGCGGCGAGTTCGGTGGCCCGCTGCCTGCGCTGCTCGAGCAGCAGATGCAGCCGGAACGCGGCCTGGGTGTCGTGTTCGATCGCGGCCGGGTGCGCGGGCTCCGCGGCGAGCAGCCGGTCGCGGTGTGCGATCAGTTGGTCCGGGGTCGCGTCGTCGAGGAGCAGGTGCAACCAGTCGTCCCGCATCGCGCCTCATCATTTCTTCGTCGACCGAACAGTATGGAGACATCATCCACCAGTCTGCGTGGACCACGGAGATTCGGTCCGTCGATTCGGGTTCGTCACTGGACTAGCGTCGAGAGCATGACTGTCGACGCCACCTCGATCCGCATCACCGAGCTCGCGGACGAGTTGACGTCCGCGATTCCCGCCGACCGGGTCGTCACGGACCCCGATGTGATCGAGCCGTACCTGCACGACGAGGCCGAGTGGGCGCCGTACGGCACCCCGCTGCTCGTGGTCCGGCCGCGCACCGCGCAGGAGGTGCAGGTCGTGGTTCGCGCCTGCATCGCGCGGGGTGTGCCGATCGTCAGCCGCGGCGCGGGCACCGGACTCTCCGGTGGGGCCAACGCGACCGACGGCTGCGTGATCATCTCCTTCGACAAGATGAACGCGGTCAAGGAGATCAACCCACTCGAACGGCTCGCCGTGGTCGAACCGGGCGTGGTCAACGACGACCTGCGCGCCGCGTGCGCGAAGGAGGGGCTCTGGTACCCGCCGGACCCGTCCAGCGCCGCGTGGTCGACGATCGGCGGCAACGTGTCCACCAACGCCGGTGGCCTGTGCTGCGTCAAGTACGGCGTCACCCGCGACTACGTGCTCGGCATGCAGGTCGTCACCGGAACCGGTGAGCTGGTTCGGCTCGGGCGGCGCACCGCGAAGGGGGTCGCAGGCTACGACCTCGCCGGCCTGATGGTCGGCGCGGAGGGCACCCTCGGCGTGATCACCGAGATCACCGTCAAACTGCGCCCCCTGCAGGAACCGCAGCGCACCATCGTCGGCTACTTCGACTCCACCGTTGACGCCGGACGCGCGGTGCGGGCGGTCGCCGAGGACGGGTTGACCCCGTCCGCGCTGGAGCTGATCGACCGGCAGTGCCTCGTCGCCGTCGACGCCTGGAAGAACATGGGTCTGTCCGCGGACGCGAACGTGCTGCTACTCGGGAGGATCGACACGCCAGGCGCCGTCGGGGACGCAGAGGCCGAGCGGATGCTCGCCTGTTTCGATCGTGCCGGTGCGACGTGGAGCGCGCAGTCCACCAACCAGCAGGAGGCGGACGCGCTGTTCCTCGCCCGCAGGCTCGCGTATCCGGCTATGGAGCGTCTCGGTCCCGTGCTCACCGAGGACATCTGTGTCCCGAAAGCCGTTGTGCCGGAGATGCTCGAACGTATCGAGGAGATCGGGCGGCGGCACGAGACGACGATCGCGTCCATCGCGCACGCCGGGGACGGGAACCTGCATCCGCTGCTGATCACCCCCCGCGACGACGACGCCGCCCGGATTCGCGCCCAGGCCGCCTTCGCCGAGATCATCGACGCGGCAATCGAATACGGTGGCACCGTCACCGGTGAGCACGGTATCGGCCTGCTCAAGATGGACGGTCTGGCGCAGGAACTCGATCCCTTCGTGATGGACATGCACCACGCGGTCAAGCTGGCCCTCGATCCGCACGGAATCATGAACCCGGGCAAGGTCATCCGGTAGGCGGCTACGCCGGACAGGCGCCTACGGCGCCTGGAGCAGTGCGAGGGTCGTGCTGATCAGTTCGTGCTCGAGATAGGTCAGGGCCTGTGCGCTCTCGCCCTCGCGCTCCCAGGCGGCCAGCGCGGCGATGACGTACCGCGCCATCAGCGCCACCCGCCGGGTGCGGGCCGGGTACTCGAGGTGGGTCAGCGTGTCGGCGATGTCGATGAACAGGTTGTGCACCACCGTCATCGCCTCGGCGCGCGGCTGTCGTGCCACGGCCGCGTCGTCGAGGGTGAAGATGTCCAGGGCGATCGTGGCGAGCCACTGCTCGTTGAACCGGGCCCAGTAGCTCGGCTGGTGGCGGCCGAGTTCGGCGACCAACGGCCGCACGTACGCCTCGACCATCGTCGGCAGGTCGTAGTCGCCGCGGTCGACCGCGCCGGCGATGATCACCGCGCGATCGATGCTCACCGGTTCGGTGTGGCGCTGCCAGACGGCTTCGAGCAGTCCCTGCCACGACCCGAAGTGATAGCTGACGGCCGAGTTGTTCTTGTGTCCGGCGGCCTTGACGACCTCGGCGACGCGGACTCCGTGCAGGCCACGCTCGGCGACGAGCCGCTCGGCGGCGTCCACGAGCGAGTCCCTACCCCTTGACGGCTGCGCTTTCGGCACGGTACTAAGAAACCCTTCTTAAACGTTTGCGAGGCGTGGGCCTCGTTGCAATCTTTTCCGGAGGCATCATGCGCCAGGCTCGACCCACTGTTCCGTTCCGCATGATAGGGGGACTGGCAGTCGCCGCGGTGGTCCTGAGTGGCTGCTCGTCGAGCGACACCGACGATTCCCCGGCCGCCCCGAAGCCCGGCGACCTGCTCTCCACGGCGCCGCTCACCAACGCCGCCGCGCTGCCCAGTGCCGCCCGAAACGAACTGGTCACCTACGCGTCGGAGAACGGCGACGGCAAGCCGATCGTCGTCTCCGGGACGATCGCGATCCCGTCCGGCACCGCCCCCGAGGGCGGCTGGCCGGTGGTCAGCTGGGCGCACGGCACGACCGGTATCGCGGACACCTGTGCTCCCTCGGGCGACACCGTCGACGGTGCCGCGCACGACTACGTCTCGCGCACCGCGCCCTCGCTGGACCGGTGGCTGCAGCAGGGCTACGCGGTGGTCCGCACCGACTACGAGGGCATGGGCACCCCCGGCGACCACACCTACCTGAACGCGCAGTCCGAGGTGAACGCGATGACCGACCTCGTGCTGGCCGCCCGCCATCTCGACGATTCGGTCGGGGACAAGTGGATTGCGGTGGGGCACAGCCAGGGTGGTGCCGCCGCGGTGAGCGCGTCGGATCTGGGCACGCAGCGGGCGCCGGAGCTCGACCTGGTCGGCGCGGTCTCGCTGGCCCCCGGCAGCGGACTGAGTCAGACCCCGCAGTACATCAAGGGCGGCAACCAGGCGGTGGCACCCATCCTCGCGTTCCTGCCGATCACCCTGCTCGGCGCGGCGGCCGCGGACCCGGCCGTGGTGCCCGACGAGATCGTCACGCCCGCAGCCGAACCGCTGCTGAAGGCGGCGCGGACCGGCTGCATGGCCGACGTGCGGGCCGCGATCGGTGACATCCAGGTCAACTCGGTGATCCGGCCGGACGCCGATCTGGGTCCGTGGACCGACTACCTGAAGAAGCAGGAACCGGAGAACGCAACGCCGGCGGTGCCGCTGTTGGTGCTGCAGGGCACGGCGGACGTCCTCGTGGCGGCCCCGCAGACGGACGGGCTCGTGAAGACGCTGTGCGGCAAGGGCGCTCCGGTCCAGTACAAGAAGTACGAGGGCGCCGACCACCGCGCCGTGATGGATGCCTCCTTCGACGACGCGGAGGCCTTCGCCTCGGCGGTACTTGCGGGCGACGAGGTCCAGCCGAGCTGCTGATTCTCGACGACGAAAACGGGCCCCTGCGTGAAGCAGGGGCCCGTTTTCGTCCGGATCGGCGCGGCCGCGCTCAGCGCAGCTTGATGCTGCCGCCGTCGACCATCAGGGTCTGGCCGGTCATGTAGCTCGCGTCCGCGCTGGCGAGGAACACCGCGACCCGGCCGATGTCGGACTCGGGGTCACCGAACCGGTGCAGCGGGGTCTTCGCCAGCAGCACCTCCTCGACGCCGGGGTTGGCCTCGATGTACGCCTTGACACCCTCGGTCGCCGCCAGCGGCGAGATGATGTTGACGTTGACGTTGTCGACCGCCCACTCGTTGGCGGCGACCCGGCTGATCGCTCGGATGGCCTCCTTCGCGGCGGCGTACGACCCCTGGGTCACCTGGCCCTCGATGCCGGCGCCGGACGCGAAGTTGATCACCGATCCCTGGTTCGTGGCCAGCTGGGCGTGCGCGGCCTTCATCAGCCAGAACGTCGGGTAGAACCCGGTCCCGAACGACAGGTCGAGCATCTCCTGGGTGGTCTCGAGCAGCGGCGCCTGCCGGGACGCGTGCGCGTTGTTGACCAGGACGTCGACCTTGCCGAACGCCTCGATCGCGGCCGCGACGATCGCGGCCGCGTTCTCCTCCTTGGAGATGTCGGCGTTCAGGAACTTCCCGGCCCCGCCGAGTTCGTTCTCCAGTGCCGCGCCGGCGTCGTCGTTGATGTCGACGAACAGGACCTTCGCGCCCTCCTTGGTGAACGCCCGGACGATGCCACGACCGATGCCGCCGGCACCGCCCGTGACGATCGCGACCTTGTCCGCAAGCCTCATGTCACGCTCCTTCGAAGTCGAGCCGAGATTGACTGGGGTCGATCAGTCGACGGCCAGCGCGGGCTTCTCCAGCTCCGCGACGCTGTACGCAGAGTACGTGTCGTACTTCCCGCGACCGGTGAAGTAGGACGAGAGCTGCTGATCGAGCTCCTCGACGGTGAACGCGGAACCGGCTGCGTCGAAACGGTTCTCCACCTTCGGCGAATCCATCAGCGCGACCATCTTGCCGTACACGACGAACACCTGACCGGTGATCTCGTGGGAGGCGGGGGAGGCCAGGTAGGCGACCAGGGTGCCGACGCGCTCGGGCGCGAGCGGGTCGAGCCCGGTGGCGGCGGCGTCGGCGTCACCGAATGCCTCGGCGGTCATCGCGGTCCGCGCGCGCGGGCAGATCGCATTGGCGGTGACGCCGTAGCGGGCCAGGCCCTGGGAGGTGGACAGGGTCAGCGCGGTGATGCCGGCCTTGGCGGCGGAGTAGTTCGGCTGTCCGGCGGAGCCGAACAGGAACGCCTCGGAGGAGGTGTTGACGACGCGGCCGTAAACGGGGGCGCCGGACTCCTTGCTCAGGTTCCGCCAGTACTGGGCGGCGGCGACCGAGGTGGCGGCGTGGCCCTTGAGGTGGACGCGGAGGACGTCGTCCCAGTCCGACTCGGTCAGGTTGAAGATCATCTTGTCGCGCAGGATGCCGGCGTTGTTGACCAGGATGTCGAAGGAGCCGAAGTTCTTGACGGCCTCCTCGATCATGCGGCCGCCGAGCGACCAGTCGGAGACGTCGCCGGTGACGGCGATCGCCTGGCCACCCGCCGCGCGGATCTCCTCGGCAACCGCGTGGGCGGCATCGCCCATGTCGTTGACGACGACGGCGGCGCCGGCCTCGGCGAGCGCGAGGGCCTCGGCGCGGCCCAGGCCCGCCCCGGCGCCCGTGACGATGGCGGAGCGGCCGGCCAAGCTGACAGATTCACCCATGGAATGTCTCCCGTGTTCGGTTGCCGCGGTTCGTCCGACGGCCCATGAACCGAAAACTAGTATTCATTCTAGTTCCTTGCAAGGGCGCATCCCACTACGGCGGCAGTCCCGTTGTTCGGGAGTGACGCGCGCCACTCGCTCCCGTTTCGTGGGACCGTGTGCGACGCCGATCACACCCGCGTCAGAAGGACTCTGGATGTCGCTCAACCTTGCAGATCTGTTCGAAGCCGCCGCGGACGCCGTTCCGGACCGCGCCGCCATCGTGTGCGGGGATGTCCGCCTCACCTACGGCGAGCTCGACGCCGGTGCCAACCGGCTCGCCCACCACCTGACCGGCGCGGGTGTCGGACCCGGTGACCACGTCGGCATGTACATGCGCAACAGCACCGAGTTCGTCGAGGCGCTGCTCGCGTGCCTGAAGATCCGGGCCGTGCCGGTGAACATCAACTACCGCTACGTCGACGCCGAACTGACCTACCTGTTCGGCAATGCCGAACTCGTCGCGGTGGTCGCCGACGGCGAGTTCGCGGCCACCACCGCCGCGGTGCTGCCGCAGACCCCGACCGTGCGGCACGTGGTGACCGTCGGTCCGGTCGCCTCCGCGGACCTGGACTGGGGGAGCGTCACCGCCGTCGACTTCCACGTGGCCGTCGCCGCGCAGCCCGCCGACCGCGGCTTCCCCGAGCGCAGCAACGACGACCTGTTCATCATCTACACCGGCGGCACCACCGGTATGCCGAAGGGCGTGATGTGGCGGCAGGAGGACTTCTTCCACGCCGCGCTCACCGGCGGCAACCCGTTCGGTGAGCCGTACAGCGGTGCGGAGGCGGTGGCCGCCGCGGTCCCGCACATCCCGGAGATGACCTGGATGCTGACCGCGCCGCTGATCCACGGCGCGGCGCTGTACTCGCTGTTCACCGCCTTCTGCATCGGGACGACCCATGTGCTGATGCCGAAGTTCGACGCGATCGAGGCCCTCGCACTGATCGAACGCGAGCGCGTGATGACGCTGACCGTGGTCGGTGACGCCATGGCCCGCCCGCTCGCCGACGCCATCGCCGAGCACGGCGCCGAGTACGACCTCGGCTCGCTGATGGTCGTCGGGTCCGGCGGCGCACTGTTCTCGAAGGGTGTGCGCGACCAGCTCGTCTCGCATCTGCCCAACCTGACCGTCCGGGACGGGTTCGGGGCGTCCGAGTCCGGCGTCGACGGGAACCTCGAGATCGGCGCGGACGGCCTGATGCGGATCGCCGCCAAGCCGACCGTGCGGGTCGTCGACGAGCGGATGCGTCCGATCGAACCGGGTTCCGGCGAGGTCGGTTACATCGCCCGGTCCGGCAACGTGCCGCTCGGCTACTGGGGTGACGCGGAGAAGACGGCCGCGACGTTCCCCGTCGTCGACGGGGTGCGGATGTCGATCCTCGGCGACATGGGCCGGGTCGAGCCGGACGGCGCCATCGTGCTCCTCGGCCGCGGGTCGATGTGCATCAACACCGGCGGGGAGAAGGTGTACCCGGAAGAGGTGGAGATGGCCATCAAGAGCCATCCGGCCGTGATGGACGCCCTGGTCGCCGGCGTCGACGACGAGCGGTACGGGCAGCGGGTCGGCGCGGTCGTGCAGCCCCGCGACGGCCACGAGGTGCCCGACCTCGACGAGCTGATCGACCACGTCACCACCCAGGTCGCCCGCTACAAGGCGCCCCGGATGGTCGTCGGGGTCGACACGATCGTCCGCTCTCCCGCGGGCAAGGCCGACTACCGCTGGGCCAAGGCGACCCTGCAGGAGCAGGCCACCCGCGCCTGATCCTCCACGCCCCCACGAAAAAGCTGAAGGTCACCTTCATGCATGCGCGTGAAGCGCACGAAGGTGACCTTCAGCCGGAAATGGGGGCGTTCAGACGCCGGAGGAGAGGATGCCGCGGCCCTCGTCACCGCCGTTGAGCACCCGGCCCACCCGGCGGGTGACCTTCCACTCGCCGTCGATGCGGGAGAGCTCCCACCGGTTCGCGGTGATCCGCGCGACCCCGTACACACCGGTCTCGGTGTCGCGCAGCACCAGCTGCGAGTGGCAGGTCGCGACCGCGGTGTCGCCGTCCAGCTTGATGTGCGGCGGGTAGAGCAGGTGACCGCTGCCGCCGTGGATGTAGGACTGGTGGTTGCGGGAGTGGACCATCGCCTCGATCTCGCCGCGGCCGTGCATGGCGCCGGTGTCGACGTCGTACAGGCCGTCCTCGGTCCACAGGCCGGAGACCTTCTCCGCCTGGCCGCTGTCGACGGCCGGGCCGTACGAGCTGATGAGGTTCATGATCGCCAGCTTGTCCTCGAGCAGCTGGACGCGGTCGGCGAGCCGTGCGACGAGCTCGGCGGTGTCGGTCATCTGTGGGCCTCTCTGTTGTCGATCGGTACTGCGGTGGATCAGTCGAATTCGATGCCGAGGGGGCGGGCCAGCTCGGCCAGTGTCGCGAGCTGATCGCAGTAGTGGTCGACGCCGGTCGCGTCGATGGTGACGCCGGCGATCGTGGCGCCGGCATCCCGCAGCCGGGTCAGGGCGCGCGCCGCGCCCTCGGGGGCGCCTGCCGGGTCCAGCGGTCGGCCGGCGGCGAGCACGATCTCCATGCCCTCGGGGGCGGGGGTCTTGTCGAGCATCGCGGTCAGGTCGTCCAGGCGCAGACCGAACGGCACCCAGCCGTCGCCCAGTTCGATCGCGCGGCGCAGCGACCGCGGCGTGCGGCCACCGATCCACAGCGGCATCCGGGCCTGGACCGCGTGCGGTTCCACGACCATGTCGGCGAAGTCGTAGAACTCGCCGTGGTACTCGGGCGTCGGACGGCCCAGTGCCGCCCGCAGTGCGCGCAGGGCGTCGTCGGCGCGGGCGCCGCGGCCTTCGAAGGGCGCGCCGAGCAGGTCGAACTCCTCGCGCAGGCTGCCGACTCCGAGGCCGAGGGTGACGCGGCCGCCGCTGATCCGGTCGAGGGTGCCGTATCGCTTGGCGATCTCGAGGGGGTGGTGATAGCCGAGGACGAGGACCTGGGTGAGCAGCCTGATCCGGGAGGAGTGGGCTGCGAGGAACCCGAGGGTGGCGAGGGGATCCCAGTAGGTGCCGCCGCGCTCGGCGGCGATCTCGACCGGGACTGCGACATGCTCGCTGCACGTCACGTGGTGATACCCGAGCCGGTCCGCGGCGGCGGTTATGGTGGCGACGTCGCCGATGCCCGCACCGATTTCCCAGTCCGCGCGGGTGGCGGGGTGCTGGATGAGCACCGGGGTGACGATCCCGATTCGCATGACCTTCTCGCTCCCGTCTGTCGGGGGACTTCGGGTCCCGCGACCGGTTTCTACATCACCCGGGGTGTGCGTGCGGGGACCCTCTCGGTCACCGGGACCGGTGATTCGAGTGGGGTGTTCCACATCACTGTCCGGTTTTGCTACAGTTTCAGAATTGATTTCAGTTTTGGATCGGATGGTCGATCCCCCGGACCTTCAGGAGTCGTCATGACGGTCGTCACCGAAGCGCCAAGCCGCAAGACCCCCGAGGGCGGTCGCGAGGTTCCGCCCTCGATGGTCGAACGCATGACGCTGATCCTCGACGCGTTCGACGGCCGCGCCGCCCGGCTCACGCTCGAGGAGGTCGCCTGCCGCTCGCAGCTGCCGCGTTCGACCGTCCACCGCATCCTCGACTCGCTGGTCAAGCTCAACTGGGTCGAGCACGCCTCCTTCGGTTACCGGCTCGGCCGGCGGGCCCTCGGCACCGGCGGGGACGGCGGGCACGCCGAGATCCGTGAGGCCGCCGCACCCCTGCTGCACGAACTGCACCTGCAGACCGGCATGGTCGTGCACCTGTCCTTCCTCGACGGCCACGAGATGGTCTACCTCGACAAGGTCGGCGGCCGGATGGCGAGCGCGATCCCGTCCCGTGTCGGCGGCCGGGTGCCCGCGCACTCCACCGCCGCGGGCAAGGCGTTCCTCGCCTGGCTCGACCCCGAGCGGGTGGACGCCGTGTGCACCGGCCGGCTCGCCCGGGCCACCGCGAACACGATCACCAACCTCGGCACCCTGCACCTGGAACTGAACCGGATCCGGCAGCGTCGCGGGCTGGCCTTCGAGCGCGAGGAATCGGCCCGGGGTGTCGCGTGCGTGGGCGCCGCCATCCGCGGTCCCGAGGGGCCGGTCGCGGCGCTGTCGCTCAGCGGTGACGTGCGCACCGCCTCCCTCGAGCGGGTTGCGCCGCTGGTCGTCGACGCGGCACGGGAGATCGGCCGCACCCTGTACCCGGAACTCGGAGCCACCCGTCGTGCCGTGCAGCCGGCGGTTCCGGTCCCGGCGGACACCTGGTCGCCGGAGGCGCGGACCCGGGTGCTCGGTGGCCGCGCGGGCGGCTGGATCTAGGACGGACGGAACTCGGGCCCGGTCACGAGTGGCGTGACCGGGCCCGAGTGCTGAAAGCCGGTGGGCGTCAGCGGTTGTCTTTCGCCGCCTGACGACGGTCGCCGGCGGCGATGGTGGAGGCCTCGTACTTCATCCGGCCCGGGGACTGCCGCGTCTGGTCGACGCGCTGGACCCCGGCGGAGGACACCTTCCCGGTGTCGGTGTCGACGCCACCGAACGACGGCGCGTCCTTGCGGGCCCGCGCCAGCCGCTCCTGCTTGAGCTCGAGTGCGGTCTGCTCGGCCACGACCGCCAGCCGCCGACTGACCCGGGCCAGGGCGTCCTCGAAGAGTTCGGCCTTGCGGGCGTTGATCTTGTTGGCCCTCTTGCCTGCGCCGCGTCCGCCCTTCTCCACGACCTTCTTCGCGCCCGCGCGGCGGTACTTTCCGACGTACTTGTTGCGGGCCTTGCGGATCCGGCTGTGCAGGACGATCAGGTCGTCCTCGTCGAGGTCGGCCATCTCGGTCTTCTTGGTCTCACGAATCAGCAGGAATTCTGCTTCGTCCAGGGACTTCAGTGCTTTCGCCATGTCTACTCCCGTTCCGGGTCGTGGTGTGGGTCATGCTAGTCCCGGGTGGCAGGTCGTGAGGGCCATCGCCACGCCGGTCGGGCGGCGCCCGGCAATCTCGCTGATCGGGAAAGCCACTCCCAGCGGGATGCCTGACCTGGCACCGTCGGGTCCATGACGAGCGAACTGACCTACGAGGGCACCAAGCGGGAGGTCGCCACCGACCTCGGCGTGCTCCGATACCACGAAGCCGGTGACGGCCCGCCGTTGCTGCTCCTGCACGGTTCCGGCCCCGGCGTCACCGGCTGGCGCAACTACCGCGGCGTCCTCGGCGATTTCGCCGAGCACTTCCGCTGCCTCGTTCTCGAGTTCCCCGGCTTCGGCGTCAGTGACCCGGGCGACGGGCACCCGATGGTGATGGCCGGCGCGTCCGTGGGGACGTTCCTCGACGCGCTCGGCATCGACGAGCCGGTGCACATGATCGGCAACTCGATGGGCGGCATCGTCGCCACCAACGTCGCCATCAACGCGCCGCAGCGGGTGAACAAGCTGGTCACCATCGGTGGCATCGGCAAGAACGTCTTCGCCCCCGGGCCCGGTGAGGGCATCAAGTTGCTGATGGAGTTCACCGACAACCCGACCCGTGAGGGCCTGATCCGGTGGCTGCACTCGATGGTCTACGACCCGGCCGTGGTCACCGAGCAGCTGATCGAGGAGCGTTGGGCGCTGGCCACCGAGCCGCTCACCCTCGAGATCGCCGCCCGGATGTACAGCAGCAAGGCGTTCGCCGCCAATGCCGCCGCCGCGAAGGCCTCCGGCGCCACCCCGTACTGGGCGCAGCTGCACAAGGTGCAGGCCCAGACGATGCTCACCTGGGGTCGCGACGACCGGGTCAGCCCCGTCGACATGGCGATGCTGCCGATGCGCGACATCCCGAACGCCGAACTGCACGTGTTCCCGAACTGCGGGCACTGGACGATGATCGAGGCCAAGGAGGCCTGGACTTCCGCGGTGCTCGCCTTCCTGACCCGCAAGGACAGCTGAGAATGACCACCGACCAGAACTGGGACACCACCGTCGACTTCCTGATCGTCGGCAGCGGCGGCGGCGGCATGTCCGCCGGCGTCACCGCCGCCGAGCTGGGCCTGAACACCCTGATCATCGAGAAGGGCAAGAAGTTCGGCGGCTCCACCGCCATCTCCGGCGGCGGCATCTGGATCCCCAACGCCCCCACCCTCACCCGCAAGGGGCAGGTCGACGACCCCAACGAGATCAAGGGTTACCTGCGCACTCTGACCAAGGGCTCCGGTGTCTCCGACGCCCGGATCGACGCCTACGTCGACAACGGCCCGAAGCTGATGGAGCTGCTGGACCGCAACAAGAACATGAAGCTGTACTGGGTGAAGGGCTACTCCGACTACCACCCGGAGGAGAAGGGCGGCAGCCCGCTGGGCCGCACCATCGAGTGCCTGCCGTTCGACACCCGGAAGCTGAAGGAGGACGAGCAGTTCCAGCGTCCCAACAGCATGAAGGGCCCGCTCGGCCTGTGGGTGACGTCGAAGGATTACCACGACCTGGCACTGGTCAAGCGCACCTGGGCCGGCCGCCGCGCCTCGCTCGTCGCCGCGTGGCGCGTCGCGTCGAACACGGTTCGCCGCAGGCACATGTCCACCGGCGGTCGCGCCCTGGCCGCGCGGATGCGAATGGTGCTCAAGGACTACGGCGTCCCGCTGTGGCTGCGCACCTCGATGACGGAACTGGTCACCGACGCGAACGGCACCGTGATCGGTGTCGTCGCCGAGCGCGAGGGCAAGACGGTGCGGATCCGCGCCACCCGCGGCGTGCTGCTCGCGACCGGCGGCTTCGACCACAACCAGGAGATGCGCGACAAGTACCTCCCGGAGCACGGCCGCGCGAATGCCAGCGCCGGTGCCCGGGAGCTCAAGGGCGACGGCATCCTGGCGGGCCAGAAGCTCGGCGCCGCGGTCGACCTGATGGACGACGCCTGGTGGATGCCGTCGGTGTTCCACCCGATGGGCGCGGTCATCCCGCTGGTCTCCGAGCGGTGCATCCCGCCGTCGGTGATCGTCAACGCCAATGGCGAGCGGTTCACCAACGAATCGTCGCCGTACGTGAACTTCGTGCACGACCAGCTCGAGGGCGGTCACGTCCCGGCCTGGTTCGTCATGGACACCAAGGCGAAGAACCGCTACCCGTTCGCGCAGGTGCTGCCGAACATGCCGTTCCCGCAGGGCTTCTACGACTCCGGTGTCATCCACAAGGCCGACACGCTGCGTGAGCTCGCCGAGAAGATCGGGGTCCCGGCCGACAAGCTGCTCGCGACCATCGACCGGTTCAACGGCTTCGCCCGGTCCGGCAAGGACGAGGACTTCGGCCGCGGCGACAGCGCCTACGACCGGTACTACGGCGACCCCACCATGAAGAACCCCAACATGGACGAGATCGTCAAGGGCCCGTTCTACGCGATCAAGTGCGAGGCCGGTGACCTCGGCACCAAGGGCGGTCTCGTCACCGACGAGAACAGCCGGGTGCTGCGCGGCGACGGCTCCGCCATCGCGGGCCTGTACGCGACCGGCAACACCACCGCATCGGTGATGGGCAACGAGTACGCGGGCGCGGGCGCCACCATCGGTCCGTCGATGGTGTTCGGCTACCTCGCCGCCAAGTACGCCGCCGCGAACACGCTCCCACTGAGCGAGAGCAGCGAAGCCGCGTCCGCCTGAGGCTGGGACGTTCAGACACAAGAGGCGGCCCCGCCGCCGGATCATCAGCAGAGATGAGGGAAGTCATGGGAGAGGTCCTGGACCGGATCATGCAGCACGCGGACGAGATCCGCGAAGGCGGCATCGAGGGCGAGAAGCTCATGCGTCTGTCGGACGGCAACGCCAAGCGGCTGCGTGACTCCGGCGTCATCCGCATGCTGCAGCCGAAGGAGTTCGGCGGCCTCCAGGCGCACCCGCGTGAGTTCGCAGAGACCGCGATGGGCATCGGTGCCATCGACGGCTCCACCGGCTGGGTCTCCGGCATCGTCGGCGTGCACCCGTGGGAGATGGCCTTCTTCGATCCCAAGGCCCAGCAGGAGGTGTGGGGCGAGAACGTCGACACCTGGATCGCGTCGCCCTACGCACCCATGGGTGTCGCGGTCCCGACCGACGGCGGCTACATCCTCAACGGCCGCTGGTCGTTCTCGACCGGTAACGACCACTGCGATTGGGTCATGATCGGCGCCGCCCTCGGCGACAAGGACGGCAAGCGCACCGGCAAGAACCTGCACGTGCTGGTTCCGAAGTCGGACTACACGGTCGACGACGACAGCTGGAACGTCGTGGGCCTGCGCGGCACCGGCTCGAAGGACTTCGTCGTCAAGGATGCGTTCCTGCCCGAGTACCGCACGATCGACGCCGACATCGTCCTGCAGGGCAACGGCGCCGCGCACGCCGGACGCGACGAGACGCTGTACAAGTTCCCGTTCTCGTGCATCTTCCCGCTCGGCATCTCCTCGTCGCTGATCGGTATGGCGGAGGGCGGTCTCGGACTGTACATCGCCATGCAGAAGGAGCGGGTTGCGGTCACCGGCGTCCCGATCAAGGACGATCCGTACGTCATGTACGCCATCGGTCAGGCCGCGGACGAGATCAACGCGTCCCGTGTGGCGATCCTCGAGACCGTCGATCGCTTCTGGGACAAGACCGAGAAGGGGCAGGAGATCACCTTCGAAGAGCGTGCGATCGGTCGCCGCACCCAGACCAACGCCGCATGGCGCGCCGTGAGCGCACTCGACGAGGTCTTCGCCCGCGCCGGTGGCGGTGCGATGAAGGTGACGCTGCCGCTGCAGCGTTTCTGGCGTGACGCACACGTCGGCCTGTCGCATGCGATCCACGTGCCCGGTTCGATCAACCACGCATCGGCCCTGACCCAGCTCGGCGGTGAGCCGCAGGGCATCCACCGCTCGATGATCTGATTCCGGAAGGATTGGGAAGAGACATGACCGACATCCACTCCCTCGGGTACCTGCGGGTTCAGTCGCAGGATCTGGCCCGTTGGCGCGAACTGGTGATCGACGGACTCGGCATGGCCGAAGGCACCGGACCGGACGAGAACGGCCTGTACCTGCGCGTCGACGAGCGCACGTCGCGACTGCAGGTGCTGCCCGGCGACGTCGACAAGGTCCTCGCCGTCGGCTGGGAGGTGCGTGACCAGTTCGCGCTCCAGGCGGTGCGCGAGAAGGTCGAGAAGGCCGGCATCGAGGTCCGCGAGATGACGCAGGACGAGGCGGACCACCTGCGCGTCGAGCGGGCGATCACGTTCCAGGATCCGTCCGGCACGGTCGCCGAGGTCTTCTTCGGTCCGGTCCTCGACCACAGCCCGGTCGTCACCCCGCACGGTGGACGGTTCGTCACCGGTGCGGCCGGTCTCGGTCACGTCGTGCTGCCGACGCCGAAGTTCCAGGAGACCTACGACTTCTTCACCGAGGTCCTCGGGTTCCGTCCGCGTGGCGCGATCCGGCTCGGCGGCCCGGGTTCCCCCGGTCCGGCGCGGCGGGTGCGGTTCCTCGGCGTCAACCAGCGGCACCACAGCCTGGCGATCTGCCCGGCGCCGCCGACCGAGGCGCCCGGCATGGTTCACCTGATGATGGAGGTCGACACCCTCGACGCCGTCGGTCAGGCCCTGGACCGGATCAACAAGCTCGGCTTCTCGCTGTCCTCGACCCTGGGCCGGCACACGAACGACAAGATGGTCTCGTTCTACGTGCGCGCACCCGGCGGCTGGGACATCGAGTTCGGCACCGAGGGCATGCTCGTCGACGAGGATCACTACACCGCGGAGGAAATCACCGCGGACAGCTACTGGGGCCACGACTGGTCGGCCTCCGAGCCGCTCGCGGCGTTCACGCCGAAGGCCTGATTCCTCGGGCTCCGGCCCACCGACGCCGAATGCGGCGGTCGCTCACGAGGCGACCGCCGCATTCGGCGTCTTCGGGTCACGGGCGAGGCCCGCGGCGCCTATCGTGGATTCTCGGATCGCCGACGCCGGCCTGACGGCCCGCGTTCGCTCACCGGACTGCACGGCCGGCGTACCGCCGTCACATGGAGGTGCCCATGTCCAGTCCCTCGTCCTCGGAGCCGCGACCCGACTTCACCGGTCTGCTCGCGGTGTACGTCAACTGCACCCTCAAGCCGTCGCCGGAACTGAGCCACACGCAGGGGTTGATCGACCGGAGCGTGTCGCTGATGCGGGACGCGGGGGTGGCGGTCGACCAGATCCGGGCCGTCGACCACGACATCGCGACCGGCGTGTACCCGGACATGCGGGAACACGGATGGTCGAGCGACGAGTGGCCGCGACTGTTCGAGCGTGTCCTGGCTGCCGACATCCTGGTGCTGGCCGGTCCGATCTGGTTGGGCGACAACAGTTCCGTGATGAAGAAGGTCATCGAGCGGTTGTACGGGTGCTCGGCGATCCTCAACGACAAGGGGCAGTACGCGTACTACGGCCGGGTCGGAGGCGCGCTGTTCACCGGCAACGAGGACGGCGTCAAGCACTGTGCGATGAACGTGCTCTACAGCCTGCAGCACCTCGGGTACACGATCCCGCCGCAGGCCGATGCCGGGTGGATCGGTGAGGCCGGACCGGGTCCGTCCTATCTGGACGAGGGATCGGGTGGGCCGGACAACGACTTCACCAACCGCAACACGACGTTCATGACGTACAACCTCATGCACATGGCCGCAATGATCAAGGCCGCGGGCGGGATTCCCGCCCACGGTAACCAGCGTTCGCTGTGGGACGCGGGCTGTGCCCCGACGTTCCCGAACCCCGACTACCGCTGAATCCGGTTGCGCCGCCGTGGCTCCTCGGGCAAGGTGGTGGGCAACGTCGCGTGTCGATGGCGGACTGCGTCAGGCATGGAGGCGTCGTACCTGAGGGGTTCTTCGTGACCATCTCGTTCAACCACACCATCGTCGGGGCGCGCGACAAGCAGCGCTCGGCCACCTTCCTCACCACGCTGTTCGGTCTGCCCGATCCGGTCCCGGCGGGCCACTTCCTGTCCGTGACGCTCGCCAACGGTGTCACGCTGGACTATGCGCAGCCGCCCGGTCACGTCGACATCGTGCCGCAGCACTACGCATTCCTGGTCTCGGAGGACGACTTCGACGCCATCTACGGGCGGATCGTCGCCGAGGGACGCGACCACTGGGCCGATCCGCGGCAGAGCCGGCCCGGCGAGTACAACACCAACGACGGCGGTCGTGGGGTGTACTTCCTCGATCCGGACGGGCACTACCTCGAAATCCTCACCCGGCCCTACGGTTCCGGAGGTCAGGCCGGTTCCGGAGGCTAGAGCGTAGCCGGGTCCGGGTGGAACGGGCTCGGCTCGGAGACCGGGGCTCCGAGCAGGCCGGCGGCGGCGTCGGTGAGGAAATTGCCCAGCGCTTCCCACGCGGCCTCGCGGTTGCCTGCGGCGACGGACGCCTCGTATTCGGCGCAGACGTCGAAGATCATGCGGCTCAGGATCCAGGCCCGGCCGATCATCACGTCGCGGTCGAGGTGGCCGAGGTGGGTGAGGGTCAGCGCGCGAATCTCCTCTGATTCGGACGACACGGTCGTTGCCCGCTCGGTGAGTAGTTTCACCGCGGTCGGGTTGTGTCGCGCCTGGCTGATGAACCGGGCCCGCCACGACGGTATCGGCAGCGCCGAAAACGACTGTGTCGCAGGAAGGATCATGCAGCGCAGGTAGTCGGTCAGGCTCCCGTCGGCGCCGATCTCGCGGAACATGGCGGAACGCAGCGCGTCGGTGGTCTCGGCCTGTCGCTCGAACAGTGCCCGGATCAGGCCGTCGCGGTCACCGAAGTGATAGGCGACCGCCGAGTGGTTGGCGGCCCCCGCGTGTTCGGCGATGCGCCGACTGGAGACCTGGTCGATGCCGTACCGGCCGAAGAGTTCCTCGGCCGCGTCCATCAGCGCTGTCCGCGCCAGCTCGCTCTTGCGCGCCATCTCGCTCCTGTCGTCGGTGGAACCGGCTGCTGGTTCCGTCGGTGTGACCCGGACCCATGATCTCGCGTGCGGTGAGACCAACGTCATGCACGCGTCACATTGTCCAGTTTAAGTCACGTGGCGTAATTTTGACTGGTGCTCGGTTCGAGCCGGGAACGCAGTGACGCAGACGAGGAGTGGCCGTGAGCAAGAAGGTGCAACCGCCGGTCGAGGGGGTGGACCAGGTGGATCCCGCAGCTGCCGAGGCGGCGCGGGCCCGTAAGGAGAAGATCGCCCGTTACGTCGGGATGCTGATCTTCCCGTTCCTGATGGTCTCGATGATGGTGAGCGGCTACCTCGGGGCGATGCACGCGCCGAAACCGCACGACCTGCCGGTGGCCGTCGTCGGAACATCGCAGGTCGAGGCCGCCCGACTCGCGGACGCACTGGAGGCGTCCAACCCGTCGGCCCTCGAGGTCCGGGTCGCCGACAGTGCCGACCAGGCACGGGCGCTCGTCACCGACCGTGAGGTCGTCGGTGCCGTCGTGTTCTCCGACTCCGGCGAGGCCACCGTCCTGACCGCAGGCGCGGCGGGTGCCTCCCAGGCATCGACCGTCAACCAGTTGCTGGTGCCGTTCGCGGCATCTCAGGACGCCACCGTCGCCACCGACGACCTGGCACCGCTGCCCGCCCACGACAGCGCAGGCCTCGGCGTCATGTTCATGACGACGGCACTCGTGCTCGCCGGGTACATGCCCCTGAGCCTGATCCTCTCGGCGGCTCCGGAACTGCTGCGTAAGCGCCGCATCTACCCGCTGCTCGCGGGCTGGGCCGCACTGATCTCCGCCGTCGTCTGGTTCATCGCGGACCCGATCCTCGGGGCCATCGAGGGGCACACCGCCGCGGTCCTCGGCATCTGCTGGCTCGGCGTGTTCGCCATCTCGTGCGTGCAGTTGTTCCTCACCCGCATCCTCGGGCCGCTCGCCGTGCTCGTCGGCATGCTGTTCCTGATGGTGCTCGGCATCCCGGCCTCCAACCTGGGCATGTCGGTGCACACGATGCCCGGCATCTTCTCGGTCCTGTACAACTTCCTGCCGTCGCCCGCCATCGGTGAGGCACTGCGCTCGGTCCTGTACTTCGGGGGCAACGGACTGACCGGCCACCTCGTCGTCCTCGCCGTCGGTGCCCTGGTCGCCGTCGCGTTGACGGTGCTCGTCGACGCCCTCAAGCGGCGCAGGAACCCCGAGGCGGCGCTGCCCGAACCGACGCTCGCCTCCTTCACCGGCAACCGGCCGCAGTCGACCCGCGCCCGCTACGCCACCATCGCGCTGTTCCCGCTCGCCATGGTCGCGATGATGATGTCGATCATGACGTCGTCGATGTACCAGCCGTCGCCGCGCGAACTGCCCGTCGCCGTCGCCGCGTCGGACCCGGCGCAGGCTGAGCAGCTGGCCGCCGGCCTCGACAAGTCCATGGAGGGGATGTTCGACTTCCGGGTCGCCTCACCCGACGAGGCGGAGCAGCTGGTCGTCGACCGGACGGTCGTCGGTGCGTTCGTCCTGCCGAGTGCGGAGAACCCGACGGCGACGCTGATCACCGCAGGTGCTGCGGGCATGAGCCAGCAGCAGACCGTCACCACCGTGTTCACGCAGGTGGCACAGCAGCAGGGCATGCCGCTGACCACTGCGGACGTCACCCCGCTCGGTTCGAACGACACCATGGGCACCGTGAGCATGTACCTGGCGATCGGCTGGATGATGTCCGGGTTCATGCTGATCATCGTGATGGGAACGGCGGCGCCGGAGCTGCTGGCCCTGCGCAGGCTGCTGCCGATCGCGGCCGGCTGGGCGCTGGCGATGTCCGTCGTGGTGTGGACGATCGCAGGTCCGATCGTCGGGGCCGTCTCCGGTCACGCCTGGCAGCTGATCGGCATCGGTGCGCTCGCGACGTTCACCATCTCGATGTTCACGACCGTGTTCGCGCGACTGCTCGGCATGCTCGCGGTGCTGCCGGTGATCCTGGTGGTCATGTTCCTCGGCGTCCCCGCCTCCGGCGGTGGCATGTCGATCTACCTGTCGCCCGAGATCTTCCGGACACTCCACGACATCCTGCCGATGCCCGCCGCGGTCGAGTCCGCCCGCTCGATCCTCTACTTCGGCGGTGACAGCGTGGGAGGCCACGCGGTCACGTTCCTGATCTGGGCGGCCGTCGCGCTGGTCTGCGTGATCGCCATCGAATGGTTCACCGGGCGCAAGCGGAACACTGCGCCCGCGCGGCCGGTGGCCGAGGAGAAGGTTGCGGAGCTGGTCTGACCGCCGGCATGACAACGACCGCGGGCCCGGTGGACGACTCCACCGGGCCCGCGGTCATCGTCCTTCCCTCACCCCGTGCACACGGCTTCTGCAGCACGCACACGGGCATTCGACGCAGAAAACCCCTGTGCACTCCCGAAAAGGTGTGTGCACAGGGGTTTTGCCGTGTTGCGGGGGAGCGCCTACTTCTTGGCGGCGGCCTCGCGCTCGGCGACGATGTTGAGCGCGATGTCGATGAGCATGTCCTCCTGGCCACCGACCAGCTTGCGCTTGCCTGCCTCGAGAAGCAGGGTGCGCACGTCGACGCCGTAGCGCTCCGACTGGATCTCCGCGTGCCGCAGGAAGGACGAGTACACGCCGGCGTAGCCCAGGGTCAGGGTTTCGCGGTCGACGCGGACCGGCCGGTCCTGCAGCGGACGGACGATGTCGTCGGCCGCGTCCTGGAGCTTGAAGACGTCGCAGTTGTGCTTCCAGTCGTACAGGTCGGCGACCGCGATGAACGGCTCGATCGGGCAGTTGCCCGCACCGGCGCCGTGTCCGGCGAGCGAGGCGTCGACGCGGTAGACGCCCTCCTCGACGGCGACGACGCTGTTCGCCACCGACAGGGAGAGATTCTCGTGCGCGTGGATGCCGATCTCGGTGCCGTCGTTGAGGACGTCCTTGTAGGCGCGGATGCGATTGCGGACGTCGTTCATGGTCAGGCGTCCGCCCGAGTCGGTGACGTAGACGCAGTGCGCGCCGTACGACTCCATCAGCTTGGCCTGCTTGGCCAGCTCCTCCGGCGGGGCCATGTGGCTCATCATCAGGAAGCCTGAGACGTCCATGCCGATCTCGCGGGCGGTCTCGATGTGCTGCGCGGAGACGTCGGCCTCGGTGCAGTGCGTCGCGATGCGCACCGAGCGCACACCGAGCTTGTAGGCGTGCTTGAGTTCCTCGATGGTGCCGACGCCGGGCAGCAGCAGGGTGGTCAGCCGGGCGTGCTGGAGCACCTCGGCGGCCGCCTCGATCCACTCCCAGTCGGAGTTGGAACCGGGACCGTAGTTGACGGAACCGCCGGCCAGGCCGTCACCGTGGGCGACCTCGATGGCGTCGACGCCGGCATCGTCGAGGGCGGTGACGATCCGCTTGACGTCCTCCGGGGTGATCCGGTGGCGCACCGCGTGCATACCGTCCCGGAGGGTGACGTCCTGGACGAAGATGGTGGGGTTGGTGCTCATCGGCTGGCTTCCTTCTTCTGGGCGATGCGCTCCGCGATCTGCTGTCCGGCGGAGGTCATGATGTCGAGGTTGCCCGCGTACGTGGGCAGGTAGTGACCGGCGCCCTCGACCTCGAGGAAGATCGAGACCTGGTGGGTCGGGCGGGTGGCGCCTTCGACCAGCAGCGTCTCGACGGGCTGGTCGGCCGGGATCTCGGTGATCTGGACCTGCTGCTTGAGCCGGTAGCCCGGCACGTAGGCGGCGACGTCGCCGACCATCTTCTCGACCGACTGGCGGATCTCGTCGTGGGTGGCCGGGTCCGACGCGTCGACGAGGCAGAACACCGTGTCGCGCATCATCAGCGGCGGCTCGGCCGGGTTGAGGATGATGATCGCCTTGCCGCGCTTGGCGCCGCCGACCGAGACGATCGCCGAGGAGGTGGTCTCGGTGAACTCGTCGATGTTGGCGCGAGTGCCCGGGCCTGCCGACTTGGAGGCGATCGAGGCGACGATCTCGGCGTACGCCACCGGGACGACCCGGGAGACGGCCGCGACCATGGGGATGGTCGCCTGACCACCACAGGTCACCATGTTCACGTTGGGGGCGTCGAGGTGCTCGTCGCCGTTGACCGCGGGGATCACGAACGGTCCGATCGCGGCCGGGGTGAGGTCGATCATCCGCTTGCCGAGCGCACCGAGGCGTTCGTTGTTCACCACGTGCGCCTTGGCGGAGGTGGCGTCGAAGACGATCTCGATCTCGTCGAAGTTCGGCAGTGCCACCAGGCCCTCGACACCCTCGTGGGTGGTCGGGACGCCCAGTGCGGCGGCGCGGGCGAGTCCGTCCGAGGCGGGGTCGATGCCGACCATCGCGCCCATCTCCAGGTACTCGGAGTGGTTCATCACCTTGATCATCAGATCGGTGCCGATGTTGCCCGATCCGATGATCGCGACCTTGACTTTGCTCATGCTTCCTTCTCTTCCACGAAACGAGCGGTCACGGTGCCGAGACCGGACACGGTGACGGTGACGGTGTTGCCGGCGCCGACGGGCGCCATCGGGCCGAGCGCGCCGGAGAGGATCACCTGTCCGGCGAGCAGCGGCTGGCCGAGCTCGCGGGCGGTCTGCGCCAGCCACACCACGGCCTCGATCGGGTCGCCGAGGCAGGCGGCGCCGTTGCCGGTCGAGACCTCGGTGCCGTCGACCTTCATCGACATGGTCACGTCCACCGGTTCGACCTCGTCGAGGGTGCGGCGCTCGGAGCCGAGGACGTACACACCGGACGAGGCGTTGTCGGCGACGGTGTCGCTGAAGCGGATGTCCCAGCCCTGGATCCGGCTGTCGCAGATCTCGAGCGCGGCGACCGCGTAGTCGATGGCGTCGCGCACCTGCGCGACGTCGAGGGGGCCGTCGATCAGGTCCTTGCCGAGGACGAAGCCGACCTCGCCCTCGATCTTCGGCTGGATCAGCCGCGACATCGGGATGTCGGACCCGTCTGCGAAGTCCATGTCGTCGAAGAGCACGCCGAGGTCGGGCTGGCCGACGCCGAGCTGCTCCTGCACGGCCTTCGAGGTCAGGCCGATCTTGCGACCGACGATGCGGGCGCCGGCCTGCAGTCGCCGATCGTTGAACTGCTGCTGGACGGCGTAGGCGGCCTCCAGGTTGGCCTCGCCGATCAGGTCCCGGATCGGCGCGCACGGCGCACCGGCCGCGGCGGCGGACGCGAGACGGTCCGCGGCAGCGGCGATGTCGGATTCGCTCGCCGCGATGGAATTCGTGGGCTGGCTCATGGGCACTACTGTTACGGCACTCGCGCGAGGGGACCAGCCCAACGTCTCACTCAGCGATACGCTGGTCCATGTGACCGGCGCCGCGAATCTCGACACCGTGCTCGGCAAGGCGGTGACCATCCTGCGTGCCTACCGCCCCGAGGATCAGGTCCTGCCCCTCGCCGAACTGGTCCGCCGGACCGGCCTGCACAAGGCCACCGTGCACCGGCTCGCCGGCGAGCTGGTCGCGAACCGGCTCCTCGACCGGGTGGACGGCGGCTATCGGCTCAGCGGCGGGCTCTTCGAACTCGGGATGCTCGCCTCTCTCGAACGCAGCCTCCTGGAGATGGCGATGCCGTTCCTGCAGGACCTGTACGAGCGGACCCACGAGACCGTGCACCTCGGGGTCCGTGACGGCCACGACGTGGTCTACGTGGCCAAGATCGGCGGCCACAGGCAGGCCAAGTCCCCCTCCCGGACCGGCGGCCGGATTCCGTTGCACTGCTCCGCGATCGGCAAGACGCTCCTCGCCTACGCCGCGCCCGACCTGCAGCAGGAGGTCCTGGCGGGGCCGCTGGTCAGGCGCACGCCGCACACGATCATCGCTCCCGGGATCCTGCGGCGTCAGCTGGACCGGATCGTCGAAACCGGGGTCGCCTTCGAGCACGAGGAATCCGCGCTCGGCATCAACTGCGTCGCGGCCCCCGTCGTCGGTCCCGGAGGGGACACCGTCGCGGCGATCAGCGTCACCGGGCCCACGGGACGGTTCCGGCCCGAAACCCAGGTCGCGGCCGTCAGGGCGGCCGCGGCGGGCCTGGGCAGCACCATCTCCCGTCGCGAGCAGCTGCGCTAGAGCCCACGCCGTCCCGCACCGCGATTGTCGGCCGAACGGGCAGCTCGCCGATCACCGGAATCTGCTCACCAAAGGGGGTTGGCCGCAACCCCGAACAGGGCTGACGCGCCGCTGCAAGGGGTGCTGGCTATCGGCGACGCGGAGTTCGAAAGTCATGTGTCGCAACAGCGGAGCGCTCTTCGCCGCCCGCGCGATGTGGTGATGTCGGAGTGGTGACGCCCGACGGCGCCTGGGTCGGTTTCATGGTTCGTCAGGCTATGTTTTATCTCACTACTGAAGTACTCTCGCATTGAGAATGCATTCTTCGAAGGAGTGATTGTGAAGTACGTGAGTTTCGAGGTCTCGGAGAACCTGCCGAGCTGGGGTGCCGTGGTCGATGGGCAGGTCTACGACTTGGGGTCGGGCGGCGCCAATGTGGCCGCAACCCTGCGAGACGCGATCGAAGGAAATCTGCTTCGCGATTCCCTGATCGATGGACTGGAGCCTGTCGGCTCGGAGTCCGAGGTGTCGTTCCTGCCGGCCGTGCCGAATCCGACGAAGATCATTTGCGTCGGCGTCAATTACCGGTCTCATCAGGAGGAGACCGGCCGGGCGGAAGCCGGCGCGCCCACGCTGTTCACGCGGTTTGCCGACTCCCAGACCGGCCACCTCGTCCCCGTGCAGATTCCTGCGGTCGCAGGCCAGTTCGACTACGAGGGCGAACTCGCCGTGGTCATCGGTGCGCGGGCGTTCAAGGTCCCTGCTGCCGATGCGTCCTCGGTGATTGCGGGATACAGCATCTACAACGACTTCACGGTGCGCGACTGGCAGCGCGCGACCACTCAGTGGACCCCGGGCAAGAACTTCCCGGGCACCGGGGCGATGGGTCCGTACTTCGTGCCGGCTGCCGACGTGGCTGATCTCGACTCCTGCACTCTGGAGACACGGGTCAACGGTGAGCAGCGCCAGAAGGCGACGATCGCGGACATGCGATTCCCGATCGATCGTCTGATCGAGCACATCTCGACCTTCACCCCGCTCGCTCCCGGCGACATCATCGTCACCGGAACACCTGGCGGCGTGGGACTTTTCATGGACCCGCCGGGCCTGCTGAGCCCCGGCGACGTCGTCGAGGTCGAAATCACCGGCCTCGGGGTCCTTCGTAACGAGATCGTCGCGGAGCAGTAGCCGTGACGATCGCGGTCTGCACGATGTCGCACTCGCCGCTCATCGGAGAGGTCGAGCCTTCCGGTGGAGTGCTGGACGAGATCGACGCGGTGATGGCCAAGGTTCGGAGCGCGATCGAGGCATTCGATCCTGACGTTACGGTTGTCTTCGGGCCGGACCACTTCAACGGCGTCTTCTACGACATGATGCCGGCCTTCTGCATCGGCTCGGGGGCTGTCAGCGTCGGCGACTGGAGCACGCAGCAGCGCGTGCTCCCCGTCGACGGCGAACGCGCCGGTCTGCTCGTGCGGGCGGCGCTCGACGCGGAAATCGATGTCGCTCAATCGGAGAGGCTGTACGTCGACCATGGCATGGCTCAGACTCTCGAGATGCTGTTCGGTGCAGACTACGAGCGTCCCATCGTGCCGATCTTCGTCAATGCGGTGGGATTGCCACTGGTGGCGATGCGGAGGGTCAGGAAGCTCGGTGAGGCGATCGGCCGCGAGGCCGCGCTGTGGGGCAAGCGAGTCCTGGTCGTCGGCTCCGGAGGCCTCTCACACGACCCGCCGGTCCCCAAGCTGCAGGGTGCCTCGGCCGAGGTGCGAGAGCGCCTGATCGGCGGACGCCACTACACCACCGAGCAACGGCAGGAGCGGCAGCGGCGGGTCATCGACGCCGCGCTCGCCCACGGCCGAAACGGAGCCGGTCAACAGCCGCTCAACGAGCAGTTCGATCAACTGGTGATGGACACTCTGGCGGAATGTCGGCTCGGTGAGGTCGACGACTGGGCCAATGAATGGATGGTGCGCGAGGGCGGGGGATCGGCGCACGAGATCCGCGCTTGGGTCGCGGCCTTCGCGGCCGCCAACGCGGTCGCAGTGCCGACGGTTGCCGGCCGCTGGTACTGGCCGGTCCACGAATGGGGTACCGGCTTCGGCATCATGCTGACCGATCCTGTCGGTTCCTGATCTGCCGGCCTCTCGGGTCGCACGAGTGTGCTGCTCGTCGGGCCACCCCGTGCGGGCAAGTCAACTGTCCGTCGGGGTGGCCGTACCGTGACCGGGTTGCGGCATCGACGAGGATTCCACTGATCCCGCTCCGGCTGTCTGCGAACCGCAGCCCCAGCCGTTCTCCCGAGATCTGCTCGCCCACGTTCGAGTTCCACCGGCCAGACTTTGCCGGGATCGACAGCCGGTAATCGGCTGGGCTTGATCGCCCGGGTCGGATGGTTGGCTCAATCCGTGATTCGCATGTGCCTTGTTCATGTTGTGGCACAAGCTGTTCGAGTGTCGATTCTGACTTGGTCACCCTCGGATCGCTGCCCACGCCGGCGCCGGGCGGGCGTGGGCTTCGCGGAGTTGTCCCTGTGCCGCAGTCGCCCGTTCTCGGGCGGAGCCTTCGTGCCCTGCGCTTGAGTGGAACCCACTCGAGCCGAAATCATAATCATGGACAATTGTGTCTGGCATCACTAGAATGATGATTCTAGATACTAGATTCGCCTCGTTGCAGGCGACCCACCCTGCCTCCTGCGGGTGCCCCTGATGAAAGGAACTGCTGGCATGCCTTTGGCAGTCGCTGCCATGTCCCATGCGCCGTCATTCGGCAATGTCGACCCGGGAGGCACGATGATGGCGGAAATCGAGGCCGCGATCGGTGAGGTGCGTGCCTTCGTCGAGAGCTTCGACCCTGAGGTGGTCGTCGTCTTCGGCCCCGATCACTTCAACGGCCAGCTGTACTCGCTCATCACTTCCTGGGCGATCGGAGCCGAGGCCGTCGGCGTCGGTGACTACGGCACCACGGCAGGCCCGGTGCCCGTCGACGGAGACACTGCCCGCACCCTGCACGCCCTGGTCCTCGAACAGGGAATCGACATCGGCCGGTCCGAGCGGATGACGGTGGACCACGGCATCCTGCAGCCGCTCGAGTTCATCTATGGCCACCCGCTGAGCCGACCCATCGTTCCCATCTTTGTCAACGCTCTCGGCTTCCCGCTCACGCCGATGCAGCGTGTCCGGTTGTTCGGGGAAGCAGTCGGTAGGGCGGCGCAACAACTCGACAAGCGAGTTTTGCTGGTGGCCTCCGGCGGCATCTCGCACAACCCGCCTGTCCCGCGCTGGGAAGGCGCCCCGGAACCGTTGCGGGAGCGTCTCATCGCATACGCCCCCACCCGAGCTGATCGCGCCGCGCGCGAGCAGGCGATCGTCGCGGGAATCCAGGCCATCGCGGACGGCAAGGCCTCGAGCGCGCCCCTCAACGAAGCCTGGGACGAGCTGGTCCTTGATGTGTTCCGCTCCGGTGACCTGTCCACGGTCGACGGATGGTCCAACGACTGGTTTGTGGCCGAGGGCGGCAGCGCTGCGCACGAGATGCGCAGCTGGATCGCGGCATACGCTGCGCTCTCCACAGCCGGTCCCTACCGCATTGCCGTCGACCACTACTGGCCCGTGCAGACCTGGGGCGCCGGTTTCGGTATCCAGGCCGCGATCGGAGCGTGATGACATGTACGAGTTCAAGACCTTTTGGGCAGCAATCGCAGACCTGCCGCACCGCCTCGACTACGTCGAGGTGAACGGCTGGCGCACCCGTGTGCTCACGGTCGGCGGCACTGGCCGGCCCGATGAGCAGACCGTGGTCCTGCTCAACGGAACCACGGGGCACATCGAGGCTTTCACCCAGAACATCCGTGCCCTGGCGTCGAAGTACCGCGTGGTGGGGTACGACTATCCCGGCCACGGCTTCACCACTCTGACCGATCACGACCTGGAGATCCCCGAGTACGAGGAACACCTGCTCGCACTGCTCGACGTGCTCGGCATCGAGCGCGCGCACCTGTGTGGCGAGTCCCTCGGCGGATGGATCGCGATCAAGTTCGCCGCCCGCCACCCCGAGCGGGTGCGTACGGTGATCCTCAGCGCGCCGGGCGGTCGCGTCACGACCGCCGAGCGGGTGGACCGCGCGCAGTCCGTCAGCCGGCAGGCCGTCACCGAACCGACCTTCGGCAATGTCAGGCAGCGGCTGCAGGTCGTCATCCACGACCCCGAGAAGATCACCGACGAGCTGGTCCACATCCGGCAGGCGGTCTACTCCCGCGAGGGCTTCGGCGACTCCATGCGCCACATCGCGGTGCTGCGTCAGCCGGAAACCCGCTTCCGCAACCAGGTTACCGACGAGGACTTCGCGGCGATCCCCGTACCGGCACTACTGGTGTGGACCGACCACGAACCCAGCGGCGGCCCCGAGGTGGGAGAAGAACTCGCCGAACTGATCCCGGACGGCGAGTTCCTGCTCATCGAGAACGCAGCGCACTGGCCGCAGTGGGAGGACCCCGAGACCTTCAACGCCGCCGCCCTCGACTTCCTCGCACGGAAAGGCTGAACCATGACAGACACCAGCGTCATCGAGCAGATCGCCGATGAGCTCTACTGCGCCCGCCGCGAGGTCACGACCATGGACTTCGTCAGTCCGCGGCTGTCCGAGCGCGATCTGGATGCGGCGTACCGCATCTCCGAGCTCGTCGCCACCCGGCGGGAGGCCGAACTCGGCGTGCGTCGCGTCGGCCGCAAGGTCGGCCTGACCAATCCGCTCGTGCAGAAGCGGGTCGGGGTCTTCGAGCCCGACTACGGCATCATCCACGACGACATGGTTCACACCTCGGGTGTGGTGCGGCCGGCGTCCGCGCACAACTTCCTGCGAATCGAGGCCGAGGTTGCCTTCGTACTGGCGAAGGACATCCTCGACGCCGAGCTCGAGGCGATCAAGGACGCAATCGACTACGTCACTCCGGCATTCGAGCTCGTGGACTTCCGCTACGCAGGCAACGTCGGTCAGATTGTCGACACCATCGCCGACAACGCAGGGTGCGACGGGGTCGTATTGGGCGAGGAACGACACGCCTACGGCGAAATCGAACTGGCCGACGTCGAGATGGTGATCACCACGGCGGCCGGTTCCGAAATCACCCGCGGCGTGGGTGGGAACGTGCTGGGCGACCCGATCAACGCGGTGCAGTGGCTTGCAGAGACGGCGTTGCGGATCGGCCAGCCGCTGCGAGCCGGCGAGATCCTGCTCTCGGGCTCCATCGGATACATCGAGCCCTGGCCGGCCGACGTCGAATGCACCGCCACCATCACCGGACTCGGTTGCGTTCGCGCAACCCTCGACTCGAAGGAATGAAGCGATGACCGGAATCACCGAGAACGTCTCTGGGACTGCGCCCGTTGTCAGCACCGAAATCCGCGTCGCGATCGAACAACTGGTGGCAGAGCACCATTGGATGATCGACCACGGTCATGCCGACCGGCTCTACACGCTCTACGCCGAGGACGCAGTCTCTTTCGGACCGCTCGGCACCATGAACGGCCGCGATGCCATCAAGGCGTGGGGCGAGCGCCGCGTCACCCAGGACGCGGGCACGGTCCGTCACTTCTCCGGCGGCACCCGCCTGGCCTGGGAGGACGGGGTCCTCACCGGCACGACCTACTACACGACTTTCCGCAGCACGCAGGACGATCCGCTGCGGCCCGCAAGCGTCGGCGAGTTCCGCGAGGAGTACGTCCAGGTGGACGGCGAATGGCGTATCCGTCGCCGGGAGATCGTTCCGGTCTTCGGTGGTGAGAACGCAGCCGCCCACGCTCGTCGACTGGCCGAGGGTGGCAAGTGACGAACATCCCCGCCCTTCTCCATGTCGCCACCCCGTCTCTGAGCATCGTCGAAAGCGGTCTGTTCAACGGGTACGACGGTGTCGTCATCGACCTGCAGCACGGTGAGGTCGGGCTGGAGACCGCCTGCACGATGCTGCGGGCGATTCCGCGCGACGTCGGGTACGCCTATGCGCGTGTGGCGCGCATCGACTCGGGTGCGATCGGTCGCCTGATGGACAGCGGCGCGCGCGGCATCATCGCCCCGACCATCGAAAGTGCCGACGAGGCCCGCGCCCTCGTGGCGGCGACCAAGTATCCGCCGCTCGGCCGCCGCAGCCTGGGGCCCAGCCGCCCCCAGTTGTATTCCGGCAGCAGCTACACGGAGGCCGGGAACGAAGCGGTCGAGTGCATCGTGCAGATCGAGACGCGCCGTGGGCTCGACTCCGCCGAGGAGATCCTCTCGGTGGAGGGTGTCGGGTCCGTGTACATCGGACCGGCGGATCTGGCCGTGTCCTTCGGTCTGGGTGGCGGGGCCGACTGGACGGACGGCCCGGTGTACGACGCGATCGTCGAAGTCGCGAAGGCGGCTCGGGCACACGGGCGGACCTGCGGCATCTACTCCAGTTCCCCCGTCTACGCGGGTGATCTGGCTCGTGCGGAACTGATCGATTACGTGGGGCTCGGGATCGACCTCCTCATGGTCGGCGCCCAGGCACGGCAGAACATCGCAACCCTGAGGAGTGAATCGTGAACACGGACGTCCTGATCATCGGCGCGGGCCCCACCGGGCTGACGCTCGCGAACTTGCTTGGGCAGCAAGGTGTGCGCACTGTGCTGATCGAGGCACTCGAGGAGCTCATCGATTATCCGCGTGCGGTCGGAATCGACGACGAGGCGCTGCGGGTGATGCAGTCGATCGGCTTGGTCGACAAGGTGTTGCCGCACACGGTCCCCGACCAGCAGGTCCGGATCGTCAACGGGGACATGAAGATCATTGCGGAGATCAACCCGACGACACGCGAATTCGGTTGGCCTCGACGTAACGGCTTCGTACAGCCGTTGGTCGACCAGGTCCTGTTGGCAGGTTTGGAGCGTTTCGAAACGGTCGACGTCCGGCTCGGGACCGAGGCAATCGACCTCGTGTACAACGACAGCGAGGCGACAGTCACGGTCAGATCAGGCGAAGAGACCTCGCAGATCACTGCGCGCTACGTCGTCGGGTGTGAGGGTGGTCGGTCCTTCACCCGGACCCATCTCGGTATCGAGTTCGAAGGCGAGACGCGCAAGCAGCGCGGTCTGGTGATCGATGTCGCCGACGACCCGCTCGGCACACCGCATGCAGTATTCGGTGGCGATCCGACGCGTGGCTACGCCACTCTCGGTCTCCCGCATGGTATTCGGCGCTGGGAATTCATGATGCTCGACGACGAGGGGGAGGAGTTGGTGGAATCGGACGAGTTCATCTACGGCCTCCTTGCCGAGCACGTGCCCGATCCGAGGCGACTCAACATCATCCGTCGACGCGTCTACACCCATCACGCTCGACTGGCAGCGAGGTTCCGGGAGGGGCCGGTTCTCTTGGCCGGAGACGCGGCCCACGTCATGCCGGTGGTCGCGGGTCAGGGGTGGAACTCGTGCATTCGTGACGCGATGAATCTTGGTTGGAAGCTTGCTGCTGTCGTGAAGGGGCGAGCCGACGACGCGTTGCTCGACACCTACGCGGAGGAGCGTCGCGACCATGTGAAGGCGATGGTCGATCTGTCGGTCGGCATGGCCAACCTGGTCACCAACCGCAGCAAACTGCGTTCTGCCGCGCGTGATGCCGCGGCAGTGGTCGTCGACAGGTTGCCGCGGCTCAAGGCGTACGTTTCCGGTCAGGGGTTCAAACCCATGCCGCGCTACGAGCGTGGCGTCGTGGTGCCGGCGCGGGTGCGGCAGTTGAAGTCGGTACCCATTGCAGAGGACTTCAAGTCGGCTGTCGGTACGCTCTTCCCGCAGCCGCGGGTGTGCACCACGACCGCGTCCGATCAGTTGCTCGACGATGTGACGGGGGCCGGCTGGCGGATCTTCGTGTGGAACAACGATCCACAGCAGCTCATCGACAAGGAAAACGCGGAGCGGTGGGAGTCGCTCGGCGCTCGCCTGGTGCATCTGGTACCTGCTGCCCAGCTTTCGTGGGCGGCGGCGAACGCGGGGGACGGCGTGAACGTAGTTGGCGATCCGTCGGGCGTGATCAAGTCCTGGTTCCATCAGCGGCCGTTCTCGGCGGTGATTGTGCGACCGGACCATGTCATCGCGGCCGAGTGTCTCGCTCAGGACCTCGACTCGACTCTGGAGTCGGTGTTCTCCACTGCTCGTCTGCAGTTGACCTGAGAATGCATTCTCTAGCAGAAATGCATTAATGCTTGATTAATGTGAAATATGTGACATAGTCGATGTTGCGGGCGTCACACCTGCACGGCCGATCAAGATCGCCGGGAACAGTCGGATTCAGGGAAGAAGGAATTCATGAAGCGGACCTTGTCTGTGCTTGCCGGGAGCGCGGCCCTGGCGCTCGCGCTGACTGCGTGCTCCAGCGGTTCGAACGACGGCGCCCCACCGAAATCGGACAGTGGCCTCGACGTCGTGAAGGTTGGGCTCTTCCCCTCATCGGCGGTCGGTGCCTTCGAGATCGGTATGGAGCAGGGCTTCTTCGCCGATCACGGCATCGAGGTCGAGCTGGTCATGGGCCAGTCGAGCGCCGCGCAGCTGCCGGCCGTGAATTCCGGAGGCCTCGACTTCGTCCTGGCCAGTCCGACCACGCCCCTGGTCGCGAGCAGCAAGGGCCTCGATGTCCCGATCGTGTCCGGCTACGCCAAGAATCGTCCCGACACCGTGAACGACTCCGTCGCCGTCCTCGTCGGCGCGGGCTCGGACATCAAGTCGGCCAAGGATCTCGAAGGCAAGCGCGTCGCGATCAACGCCCTCGGTAGCATCGGCGAAATCGGGATCAAGGAGGCCGTCGCGCAGGATGGTGGCAACCCTGACAGGATCACGTTCGTCCAGCTCGGCTTCGACCAGGTCGCCGCGCAGCTCGCGAGCGGTCAGATCGACGCCGGGATGGCGGGCCCTCCTTTCATGGGGCAAATTCTGAGCAGCGGCGGCACCATCGTCAGCGACTTCATCCCCGCTGCGGGCCTCGGCGGAGCCGAGCTGGTCATCGTTGGCGGCCGCAAGCTCGTCGACGCCAACCCCGATCTGGTTGAACGGTTCACCGCAGCCCTCGACGAAACCCTCACCTACGCCGAAGAGCATCAGGATGAGGTCCGTGCCCTGCTGCCGAAGGTGATCGGCACCGACCCCGCGGTCGCGGCGAAGACCGAATTCATTCAGTGGGACGCGGCGTTGGACGTCGACGCGATCGACCAGTTCAGCACCCTGCTGGTGAAGTACGGCGTCATGAACAAGGAGCCCGGCGAGAACGTCGTCTGGACCAAGTGACCGCGTGGGTCGGGCCGCAAGGCCCGGCCCGCCCCCCTTTTCTGTAACACTCGAAAGGTTGCCTGCCATGAGCGTGGCACAACGAGAACGGGAGAGCCCCATCGCGGTTCGGCCGCAACGGGTCGGTTCCCGAACGCCCAATGCAATCGCCCCGTACAAGCCACTCCTCCTGGGTGTGGCCGGCATTCTGGGCTTTCTCCTGATCTGGCAGGTATTCGCTGCCGTCGGACCGGTCAGTTCGCACTATCTGCCGCCACCGACGGTGGTCTTCTCGGAATTCATCCAGAACCTCTCCGACCCGGACTTCTGGATCGCAGTCGGTTACACCCTTCGGGCGTGGCTGATCGGCCTGGTGATCTCCAGCGTCACCGCGATCGTGGTCGGCGTGGTCATCGGATCCAGTGCGTTCCTGCGGCGGGCAACCCATTCGACGATCGAGTTCCTGCGCCCTATCCCAGCGGTCGCTCTCATTCCGCTGGCGGCGCTCCTCTACGGTCCGGCCCTCAGCGCCGAGTTGCTGATCGTCGTCTATGCCTGCTTCTGGATCGTGCTGGTCCAGGTGCTCTACGGCGTCGCCGACGTCGACAAGGTCGCCACGGATACCGCCCTGACCCTGCAGATGAACTTCTGGCAGCGGGTTCGCCATCTGATCTTCCCGACCCTGTTGCCCTACCTCATGACGGGTGTGCGATTGGCCGCCACGGTCGCCTTGATCCTGTCCGTCGGCGTCGAGCTGATCCTCGGTACACCCGGTCTGGGACTGGATGTCGCACTCGCACAGATCAACGATGACGCGCCGGCGATGTACGCGCTCATCGTCACCAGCGGTCTGCTCGGGATGCTCGTCAACTGGCTCATGGGAACGGTGGAAAGCAAGGTTCTCTTCTGGCACGCGTCTGTGCGTGGAGGTGTGCGGTCGTGAAAATGCTGAAGAGTTTCGGATACTTCGTCGGTCTGCCGGTCGTGCTGATCGCATGGTGGTCTGCCGCCACGAAAGACGGTGGCAGCTTCTATGTTCCGGACCCGGAGCAACTCGTCACCGCGTTCCGCACCGTGTGGCTCGGCGACGGGCTGACACAAGACGCCCTCCCGAGCGTCGTGCGTCTTCTGATCGGTCTGGCGATCTCCATCGTGCTCGGGGTGGCGCTCGGTGTCACCATCGGCTCGATCGACTGGGTGCGGTGGCTGTTCAGCCCTCTGCTCGAGTTTCTCCGCGCGATTCCGTCGACGATCATGATCCCCGTTCTGCTCCTTCTGATCGGCATCAACGACGCCATGAAGGTCACCATCATCGTCCTCGGATGCCTGTGGCCCATCCTCCTGAACACCGTCAAGGGCGTCGCCTCCATCGACGAGGTCCAGGGCGACACCGGCCGGGTCTACGGACTCACCGGCATCGACCGGATGCGCTATCTCGTGCTGCCGGCCGCCTCACCGCAGATCTTCGCCGGCATCCGACAGAGTCTCGCAGTCGGACTCGTCCTGATGGTTGTCTCGGAGATGTTCGCGGCCACTGAAGGAATCGGCTACGCCATCATCAATTTCCAGAATCGGATCGACATCCCCGAAATGTGGAGCGGCATCGTGTTGCTCGGCCTGCTCGGCGTGGCGCTGTCCGTGTTGTTCCAGATCGTCCAGGGCCGGATCCTCGGATGGTACGAAGGATTGAAGGAAAGTGCGAATGACTGACCACCAAGACGTTCGACTCCATGTCGACAAGGTGAAGAAGGTTTACCGCCGCGACGGCAACGAGTTCGAAGCGGTCAAGTCTCTCACCTTCGACCTGCACCAGGGTGAGTTCGCTTGCCTCGTGGGTCCGTCGGGTAGCGGTAAGACCACGCTGCTCAAGTGCATCGCCGGTCTCATGGAGCCGACCTCGGGTTCGGTTGTGCTGGACGGAAAACCCGTCCACGGCCCGGCCAAGGGTATGGCGGTGGTGTTCCAGGAGTACGGCCGCAGCCTCTATCCCTGGATGACGGTGGCCGCCAACGTCGAGCTGCCGCTAAAGGTCGCCAAGCTGCCCAAGGCGGAGCGCCGTGAGAGGGTCGACGAGGCGCTGCAGTCGGTCGGCCTCGAACAGGCCCGCAACAGCTACCCTTGGCAGCTGTCCGGCGGTATGCAGCAACGTGTTGCCATCGCTCGGGCGGTCGCCACGCACCCGAGCGTGCTCCTCATGGACGAGCCGTTCGCCGCGGTCGACGCGCAGACCCGTGCCGACCTCGAAGATCTGGTCCGCTCGGTGTGGAAGCGACACAACATGACCATCCTGTTCGTCACCCACGACATCGAGGAGTCCGTCTACCTCGGGCAGCGGGTCCTGGTGCTGTCGAGTTCGCCCACGGTGATCCAGGACGATCTGACGATCGACCTGCCGGACGACCGGGACCAGCTCGCGACGCGCTCGCTCGCTCGGTTCAGCGAGCTGCGAGCACATGTGTACGAGCAGGTGCAGATTGCGAAGACCAACAAGGGCGGAATGGTCACCTCGCATCAGCCCGCGGTGTTGTGATCTCGAATGAATATGCAGCAGAAGAATATTGATGCAGATGTGGTCATCGTCGGCGGTGGCCCCGTGGGGCTCACCCTTGCCCTGCTCCTCGCCGACGAGGGCGCCCGGGTTTCGGTGATCGAACCGATGACCGTACCCGGGGACCTGCCCCGTGCAATCAGCATCGCCGACGAGTCCTTCCGCATTCTCGACCGTCTGGGGCTGGCGGACGACCTCAAAGCCGAGTCCTATCTGGACACCGGCGCGCGCTACTTCGGCCTCGGCGACCGCATGCTCGCCCAGTCCAAGCCCGTTGCGTCCCGCACCGGACACCCCGCCAAGTCGCAGTTCGACCAACCCGTACTGGAACAGTTGTTGTGGGACAGGGCGGTCGAACACCCCGACATCGACTTTCGCATGGGCCAACGCGCGGTCGCGATCACCCAGGACGGCACCACCGTCACGGTGACCACCCGCTCCGAGGAAGGTGTCACCTCGACCGTCGTCGGATCGTGGCTGGCCGGCGCGGACGGAGGCCGCAGCTTCACCCGCGATGCCCTCGGCGTGCCCCTGGTCGGATCGACCCAGGAAGAACGCTGGGTGGTCATCGATCTGCTGAACACCACCCGCGCGAAAGAGCCCTACGCCGAGTTCCACGGCAACGGCAGCCGGCCGTACGTCTACGTCCCCGGCATCAAGGGACGACTGCGTCTGGAATTCATGATGCTCCCCGGCGATGACGCCGAGGAGATCACCCGCCCGGACAAGATCCGCGAACTGGTCCTTCCGTTCCACCCACAGGTGACCCCGGAGGACATCCGGCGCGCAGTCGTCTACGTCGCCCACCGGAGGCTCGCCAAGACCTACCGGGTCGGACGGGCGTTCCTCGTCGGTGACGCCGGCCATCTCATGCCCCCGTTCTCGGGCCAGGGACTCAACGCCGGTCTGCGCGACGCGTCGAACCTGGCATGGAAACTGCGGGCCGTGCTCGACGGTGTCGGCACCGAGCGCCTTCTCGACAGCTACGAGTCCGAACGTCGCACCCACGCCAAGAAGATGGTGCGCATCTCGCACGTCACCGGTTCGATCGTCATGGCCCGCGGTGTCGCCGCCGTCGCCCGCGACGCCGTCTTCACCGTGGCTCGGTTGTTCCCGCCGGTCCACGCCTATCTGTCCTCCATGCGGTTCATCACCCCGCCGGACTATGCGAACGGTGTCGCCGTCAAGCCGGGACGTGAGGTGGACCGCAGCCTCGCAGAAGCCGTCGGCAAGGCCATGAGCCAGCCGACGGTCGAGACCGCCGAGGGCACCACCTCGCCCCTCGACGCGCATCTCGGCACCGGATGGGCGATCCTCGAACTCGGGACCGGTCGGGTCGCACGTGATCCGTTCTGGAACGGAGTTCCGCGCGTGCGCCTTCTCCCACGCGGCCACCACCGTGGCCCGGAGGAGGCGGGTCCCTGCGATCTGACCGATCTCAGCGGCGCGTTTGTCGACCCGACCCGCCCGCTCGGCGTGCCCCACGCCGTCGTCGTTCGCCCGGACCGCTACGTCGCGGCTGTGCTCACCGCTGCCGACGAGGCGCGGGTGGTCGCCGCACTACGGACCTACGTCGACTTCTCGCGCAGCGTCGACCGCTCCCGGAGGAAAGAGAGCAGATGAGCACTTCTGGTATCGACCGCTACGACGACCTGTTCTGGCGCGACGAGTACGAGCCGATCACCGAATCCGACGACTTCCTGCAGGAGATCGCTCACAAGGCCGATCTTCCCTCGCTGCTGGTGGCCATCGCTGCCGCAACCGGTGACACCACCATCCTCACCGAGGACCTGCGCCCACCGTTGACGCCCGTCGACACGATCGGACACCCGCACGGTGGCATGTCGGAGGCTCAGCAGCACCGGGCCCGCGAGCTCGTCGCGGAAGGGCTGCGCCGCATCCGCGACGAGCGGATCACGCGTGTCGACATGCTGTCCGATCCTGCCGTCGCCGATGTGCTTGGCTATCTCACCGGCGGCAACCCCGACTGGGTCGACTCGCTCAAGCACGAACTCGACCTGGCCGAGGACAAGGGCGCCGCTCCGGACTGGCGGTACGACGACATCGCCGCGGGACGCCGCTTCGAGGTGCTCATAGTCGGTGCGGGCGTCTCCGGTATCGCCGCCGGGCACCGCTTCCGTCAGGCCGGCGTGCCCTTCACGATGATCGACACCGCCGACCGGATGGGCGGCACGTGGCAGAAGAACCACTATCCCGGAGTGCGCCTGGACACACCGACTTTCGGATACTCCTACTCCTTCGCGCAGCGCGTCGACTGGCCCCACCAGTTCGCCGAGGGCGGGGAGATCGACGACTACCTGAGCACGGTCGCCGATCGCGCCGGGCTCACCGAGCTGATCGAGTTCGGTACCCGACTGGTGAGTGCACGCTGGGACGAAGCCGGCGAGTGGGTGGTGGTGACCAGCGACTCGCACGGCGTCGAACGCACCCGAACGTTCCAAGCGATCATCAGCGCGGTCGGGCAGTTGGATATTCCGAACATCCCAGACTTCCCCGGGGCCGAACGCTTCCGCGGTGTCACCATGCACTCGCAGGAGTGGGACGACTCCTACGATTGGCGTGGCAAGCGGGTCGCCGTCATCGGTACCGGTGCCAGTGCCTATCAGATCGTGCCGGCGATCTACGACGAGGTGGCGTCGCTGACCGTCTTCCAGCGCAGCGCGCCGTGGATGCTTCCCGCGCCGACCTACCACGACAACCACTCGGAGGCGTTCGCCTGGCTGGTGCGCAAGGTGCCCTACTACGGGCAGTGGTACCGACTGTGGGTGATCACGCAGGGAACCCCGGGTCGGTTCCACACTGTTCGTGCCGAAAAAGACTGGCACGGTGCGTCATTGAGTGTTTCAGTGAAGAACCAGCAGGTGCGTGAGGAGCTGATCGCCCGGCTGACCGAGCAGTTCGAGGGCCGGCCGGACCTGCTGGAGATCGCGATCCCGTCCTACCCACCGGGAGCGAAGAGGATGCTGCGTGACAACGGTGTGTGGGCGAAAGCGTTGATGGCCGAACACACCCGGGTGTCGACGCACGGCATCGTGGAGTTGACCGAGACCGGTGTTCGCACTGCCGACGGCGAGCATCACGAGGTCGACCTCATCATCTACGCAACCGGATTCAAGCCGTCGGACTATCTCGACGGTATCGAGGTGACCGGTCGCAGTGGGGCCGAGATCCACGAGTACTGGAAGGATGACGCTCGCGCCTACAACGGCATCACTGTGCCGGGCTACCCGAACTTCTTCATGCTGTACGGCCCCAATATCGGTGGTGTCGTCGCCGGCAGCCTGCACTTCATGCTCGAGCGCGCGGCGGAGTACTCGCTCGAGGCGGTTCGTGAGGTCCTCGAACGCGGCGTCAAGGCCCTCGACGTCACCCCCGAGGCGCTGGATCGTTTCGTGGAGTGGGTCGACCGAGAGAACCGCCAGATGGCGTGGGGCCAGCCCTACGTGCGTAGCTGGTACCAGAACAGTGTCGGCAGGGTCTCGCAGGTGTGGCCCTACACCAACGCCGAATACTGGAAGATCACCGAGCGCGTGGACCCGGACGACTACACCTTCCTGCCGTGACCTCCGTGAGTGCGGACATCAGGGAGTTCGCAGTCAGCAGCGGCGTTGTCCGCGCCGACGTCGCCGACGGGGTCATCGACGCCCGCGGTGTGCGGTACGGGGCGCGGCTCGACCCGGCCGATCGTGGTTCCGAGCTGGGGCCGCCGACCGTCGCACAGTCGCCGCCGACCGCATTCCCTCAGGTCAGTGGGGTGCTCGACGGGATCCTCGGACCGGCGCTCGCTGAACTGCCCAAGCACGAGGATGCCTTCTCGCTGCGGATCCAGGCACCTGTCGACGCCGTCGGCCTGCCGGTGCTGCTGTTCGTCCCCGGCGGCGGATTCACCACCGGCTCCGGCGAGTCACGCTGGTACGACGCTCATGATCTCGTCCGCAGCGGACGGATCGTGCTCGTCACGGTCAGCTATCGGATCGGTGCGCTCGGACATCTCTGCGGCGCAGGCGATGCCGCCGCCTCGGCCCGGCCCCTTCGAGATCTCGAGGGGGCGGCTCGCTGGGTGCGGGACAACATTGCCGCGTTCGGCGGCGATCCCGCCAATGTCACGATTGCCGGGGACTCCGCTGGTGCGTGGTACGCGCATGCGCTCAGCGTTCTGCCCGGTACCCGGGGGATGTTCGCCCGCACGCTGCTGGTCAGCGTCCCGCGCCTCGCACCGTTGTCCGCGGACGACCACGCGGCTCGGCGTGTGGCGTTCGCTTCGGCGCTGGCACCGGAGCGGATCGCCACTGCCCCAGTCGAGTCCGTTCTGGCAGCGCAGCGCGCCACGGTGCTGGGCTACCGCGGTGCGGGCTTCGCCTTTGCTCCGGCTGCCGGGCCCCAGGCACCCGGATGGCTGGGCGCGCCGAGGTCGAGCGCCGCCCACCTGCACACCTCCGCGCTGCTGGTGCTCACCACCGCCGACGAGTCTGCGGCATTCCTCAGGGCAAAACCCGCGGAGGAGTTCACACGGGCGGCACTGGAGGACTTCGTCACGCGCTCCTTCCGTGCGCCCGAATCGGTGCTCGAGCACACCGCCGGCCGGAAGCCCGGGTACGAGCAGGCTGTGGCCGCGATGACGTGGTGGCAATTCCAGTCGGTGGCATACGATCTTGCGCAGTACGCGGCGGTTCCGACGCGACTGATGCGGCTCGGTGTGCGCAGTCCTCTGGAGCGGGCCCTGTCGCCGCACTGCTTCACGCTTCCGTTCCTCTTCGGGGATCGTCACGCTTGGCGGGACGCACCGATGATGGAGGGCCTCGATCGGGACGTCTTCGAGTGCGTGCGGGCGGCATTCCGGGACGCGATCGTCCCGTTCGTCCGTGACGGTGCCGGCACTGCTCCCGTGTGGCAGTCGGCGAGTCCGCGCCTCCTCGCGGTCGAGGAGAGCGGCGCTCGCACGGTTCCTGTTGATGACCTGGCCGTTATGGAGGCGAGCGACCGATAGGTTTGGTCGGTGCCGGGTCGGGACGATATTGAAGTATTTCGTAGTTTGTGAATGCGGTGAGGAGAGTGGAATGGCGAGACGTCGGATTCACCAATCGACCCCGGAGAACGAGCGGGCGATTCTCGAGGCGGCGTTGAGTCTCGCTGTCACGGCCGGTTACGAGGGCACCACGATGGCCGAGGTGGCCAGGCGGTCCGGGCTGCCGATCGGCTCGGTCTACTGGCACTTCGAGAACAAGGAACAGCTCTTCGCCAAGCTCATCGAATTCTGTTTCGAGATCTGGAAGCAGGACCACACCGGTCCGACGAACCGTGACCTGTTGCGTCGCAGCATCGCCGGATCGGCGGGCGGTTCGGCCAACCCGGAGAACAAGGCCGAGGCGTTCTGGATCCTCGCCCTGATGTTCGCCTTGGAACGTCGTCTCGAGGACAACAAGGCGCGGCAGAAGTACCTCGAGGTCCGTGAGCAGATGTTCGAGTTGATGGTGCAGCGGGTGGAGCCGCAGATCCCGGCCGAGGTCCTCGCCGCAGATCCGGAGTTCGGCCGCAAGATGGTCGTGCTCGGTCGTGCCCTCACCGACGGCTTCTACATCGCGGCGTGTGCCGGAGACGGAATCGACTTCGCCGAATTCGCCGATCTGTCGGCGTCCGCCGTCGAGGCGCTCATCGCGCGCCGCGCCGATGAACTGAGCAAGGACGAAAACTCATGACGCAGAGGGCAGCAGTTGTTGTCGCAGGTGGCTCGGGCATCGGTGCCGCCGTCGCCACGGAGTTGCACGAACACGGCTATCAGGTGGCGATCCTGTCGCCGTCCGGGCGCGGTCGCAAACTCGCCGAGGAACTCGGCGGTGTGGGAGTCGACGGAACGAACCGTTCCGAGGACGACCTGCGGGCCGTCGTCGACTTGGCCTTGTCGGAGTTCGGCCGGATCGACACCGTGGTCAACAACTCGGGGCATGGCGCCACCGGTGGTGTGCTCGATCTGACCGACAGCGATTGGCAGGACGGCATGGAGGGCTACCTGCTCAATGTCGTCCGGATGGCCCGAGTGGTGACTCCCCATTTCCTCGAGGCCGGTGGTGGCAGCATCGTGAACATCTCCACCAGCTCGCCGTTCGAGCCGAACCCGCGGTATCCGGTGTCGGCGACATTCCGGTCCGGGCTCGCCTCGTTCACCAAGCTCTACTCCGACGAGTACGGGCCGTCGGGTATTCGCATGAACAACGTCCTTCCGGGGTGGACCGTCGCCGACCCCTCCACGGTCGCACCCGAGTGGACCCAGCGCATCCCGCTGCGCAGGGCTGCCAGCACGCAGGAGATTGCTTGTACCGTGCGCTTCCTCGCCGGCGAGGAGTCGAGCTACATCACCGGACAGAACATTCGCGTTGACGGCGGGGCCACCCGCAGCGTCTGAAGTTCGTCCCGGTCGACCGTGTCCGGGTGGTTGCGCTCTCGCGGGATCAGCCGAGCGACTGTGCGATGACCCTTGTCGTGCTCGTGTAGTGCTCGCGCAACAGCTTCTCGGCGGTTGCCGCGTCACGAGCGAGCACGGCCTCGAGGATCTCCCGGTGCTCCGCTTCGATATCGCGTGATTCTGCAGCCTGCGAGGGTGCAGTCCACTGCCGATAAAGAACGGTGGCATCGGCGAGCGTTGCCGCCAGGTCGGTAAGCGCCGAGACGCGGCACGGTTCCAGAATCTTTGCATGGAAGTCCTGGTGGGCCTCGAGCCACTCAGGGCTGATGTGATGCGGGTCGTCGACTCTGCGGCGAGGCGTTCGCTCCAGCCTGTGGTGAGCGCCGATCAGCTCCGATTCCCAAGCGAGGCTTCCACGCTCGATGGCGAGAGCAACACCGAACCCCTCGATCCGGCAGCGCAGTTCGGTGAGGTCCTGGAGTTCGTCAAGCGTCAACTGAGCGACGAAGAAGCCGTGATTGGGAACGAAGGAGACAAGCTGCTCGCCAGCGAGCCTGGTGAGGGCCTCGCGCATCACGGTGGTGCTGGCGTCGTATCGTTTGGAGAGCTCGCCGACCTGAAGCCTTCTTCCGGGTTCCCACTTCCCGCTCAGGAGGTCCGCGCGCAGGGCCTCCCGTATTTGCGTGCTGAGTGAAGCCCATTTGTCTGTACGCGCCATGCAAACAATATACCGATCCCAGCAGAAAACATTATCTGGTCGTCTTCCGGGTGCCCCTCAGGGGTTGCTCAGACCCAGCGAGTGCGCAAGCGTCGGCCACGTGTCCGGGAGCTGGTCCTTCCAGTAGGGCCAGGCGTGCACGCCGGTGGGTTCGTAGCGGAACGTCGCGGGAATGCCGAGTTCCCGTAGCCGCGACTGCAGACGTCGGGTGCAGGTGTTCGACGCCGCTTCGATCGGGCCGCCGATGAGCACGCGGTCCGTGAGGTCGGTCGAGGCCGGATCCTCGTGGCGTCCGGGGATTCCGGTCATCGCCGATGCGTAGATCTCCATGCCCCGCAACGCTTCCGCGCCGAGGACGGAGTCGTGCTCGGCCCAGCCCGGCCCGCCGATCTCGCCCCAGATGTTCGCCGGGTCCCCGCCGCGGGATGAGATCGTCTCGAGCACGCTGAGGCGGCCGACGTCATCCATCGTGGAATAGCAGCCGCTGAGCACCGCGATTCCGCGGTACATGCCGGGATGGCGGTGAGCGAGCATCATCGCGCCCTGTGCGCCCATCGACACGCCGAGCAGCGACTTGACGCCGTTGGTCTTCAGTCGGGCGTCCATCAGCGGGGGCAGTTCCTCGGTGATGAACGTTTCCCACTTGTGCAGTCCGACAGTGGGATCGGTCTGCTCCCAGTCGGAGTAGAGGCTCGCCACACCGCCGTTCGTCAGTACGACGTTGACGTTCTTGTCGGCGAAGAACTCCCGGGCGCCGCCGAGGTCCCGCAGGCCGCTGTAACCCTCGGGCGCGTCGACGCCTTCCAGGGCGTAGATGGTCGGCCGGGGTGCCGAATCATCCTTCGGTAGCAGCACTTCCACGCCGACCTCGCGGCGCAGTGCGGGGGACGCGACGACGAACCGGACGTACTGTCCCGACCGGCTGCTCTCCCGGACGATCGTGGGCACGGTGATGTCGTCGCGCAGTGCGGGCGGGGCCGGAGGCTGCTGCTGCAGCGGGCCGGGAATCGCCGATCCGGCGCTGACGCTGCCGCCGTCGGAGCTGGCGGCGCTGCCCCCGCCGATACTGCCCGTGTCGGGCACGGCACCGGACGGTCCGACAGGAGCTGCCACCAGCGCGGCGAGGGACACGCCGAGCGCCCCGACGCGGAGGGCGTGGCGCTGCCAGGCACGGATCGGTCCGGCACGGAACATCGGTTCTCCCTCGGCGGTCGCTGGGCGGGTGCGCCGAACCTACCGTGCGCGGCGACCGTTGCCGGGGCGAATGGTCGAAATGTCAACGACCCGACGAGAAACGGCGGTGGCCGCACCCCAGGGTAGGGGCGCGGCCACCGCCGTGAACAGGCGTTTTCGCGGTTCTACTTGCGATTGAGCAGCTTGCGCATGGTCTCCGCGGCACCCTTGACGAGCTTGTCGCGGGGGAAGCCGGCGCGCTTGACGGCGCCCTGGTAGTTGCCGCCGGCGACCCACACCGGGCCGTCGGTGAGGTGCTCGAGACCCTCGCGGGCCGCGTCCTCGGGCTCCTGGACGATCATGCCGGGAACGTCGAAGTTCAGTCCGGCACGGATCATCGCGGGGGTGCGGGTGACGCCGAGGACCAGCTCGACGACGTGCACGCCGTGCGGCTCGAGCTCGAGCCACAGGCTCTCCGCGAACACCCGGCTGAAAGCCTTCGACGCCGCGTAGATGCTCTGGTGCTCGGAGCCCATGTAGCCGGCCAGCGAGCCGAGCAGCATGATGCCGCCGCGGCCGCGCTCCTTCATCAGTGCGCCGAAGTGGTGCGAGAGCTCGAGCTGCTTGGTGATGTTCAGGTCGATCACGCCGCGGAAGCCGTCGAGATCGCCGGTGACGAACTCGTGCCCGTAGGAATTGGCGCCCGCGTTGAAGATCAGCAGCCCGACCTCGACGTCGTCGGTGACGGCGCGGATCTGGGTGAGGGCGTCCGCGGCGAGAAGGTCCAGGGACAGGGTGCGGACCTCGACGCCGTGCGAGCGCACCTTCTCCGCGGTCTCCTCGAGGGGGCCCGGCTTACGGGCGATCAGCACGAGGTTGAAGCCCGCACCGGCGAGCTCGTCCGCGAACGCCGCGCCGACGCCCTCGGAGCCGCCGGCGATGACGGCCCACGGGCCGTACTGGTTGATGTCGATCATGAAGGATCCTGTCGTCGATTCAGGCGATGTCAGTGTGCCACTTGGGGCGTCGGGACGGGGTCCTCGTTGGTGATGGAGAGACGTCCGTCGAGCGCGGCGCGCTGGATGGACGCGGCAAGCGCCTCGCAGCGCATCACCGGCGCACCGGGCCGGCCCTCGCGGCCGGTCCATTCGTGGATCTCCCGGCAGGTGTCCTGCGCGGTCTCGGTCCACTGCACGGCGGTGTGTTCCCAGCTGTGCTTGAGGACCTGCACGCAGGCCCCGCAGGCGTCACACTCCAGCGGCTGCATTCTCGCGGGCCCTTTCGAGGTTCGCCTCGACCTCCTTCTGCCAGGAGGCGACGGCCTTGGTGGTGTCCATCTCGTGCTCGAAGCGGTCGACCATCTCGGTGGTGACGTCGGCACGGTCCACGTAGAACTGGTCGTACCAGCGGCGCAGCTGGTAGACCGGGCCGTCCTCCTCGCACAGCAGCGGGTTCTCGATCCGGGTCTTGTTCTTCCAGATCTCGATGTCCTGCTCGAAGCCCCTGGCGATGAACTCGCCGAACTTCTGCGCCGTCTCCAGCGCCTTGTCACCGAGGACCGGCGACTTCTTGACGATCATGCCGTACATCAGCACGAACTTGTCCGGCGAGACCGGGTAGTGGCAGTTGATGAGGATCGACTCCACGTCGTAGCCCTCGTACTGGTAGGCCAGGTCGTCGATCATGAACGACGGGCCGAAGTAGGAGGCGTCCGAGCGGCTGCCGAGCATTTTCGGGGTGTTCGCGGCGTGAGGACGCATGTCTTCGCGGGCCACGCCGCGCATGAACTGGCTGGCGACCTGACCCTCGAAGACGTTCTTGAAGAACGTCGGGAACGAGTAGTGCACGTAGAAGAAGTGCGCCATGTCGACGATGTTGTCGACGATCTCGCGGCAGTTGGTGTCGACCTCGGTCGTGTACCAGACCCATTCGGTCCACTCGTCGCTGAGCGCGCCCTCGATGCGAGGGATGTACATGTCCTCTTCGGTCGGCGCCTTGCCCTCGGGGTCGTGCCAGATGAACAGCATGCCGTCCTGGTCGAGGGTCGTCCAGGCGCGGGTGCGGGCGAGCGGGGGCACGCGACGGGCGTAGGGGATCGACGTGCACTTGCCCTTGCCGCCCCAGCGCCAGTCGTGGAAGGGGCAGGCGATCGAGTCGCCCTTGACGGTGCCCTGGCTCAGGTCGCCGCCCATGTGCCTGCAGTAGGCGTCGAGGGCGCTGAGCTTGCCCTCGCTGTCCGCGAAGACGACGAGCTTGGTGCCGAAGGCCTCGACGCTGTGCGGCTTGCCGTCGCGGAAGCTCTCGGAGAGTCCGAGGCAGTGCCAGCCGCGGGCGAACCTCGTCGGCGCGGCCCCGGCCTCGATCACGCGAACTTCGTCGTGCGCGGACTGCGTGCTGGTCACGGTTCATCCTTCCCGTCGGGCGGTGCCGCCTCCGGGCGACACGATTGATGACTTCGGACGCTAACGACGCCGGTAATCGGGCACCCGCGGGGATCTCACTGGCCGGGACCGTTGGCCGTGCGCCGGACGATTCGACGTAGGACGAGCCGATAACATTGGTCAAATGGACAACGAGGTACTCGGTCGGGTGCGGGAGTTGCTCCCCACCATCGCGGAACGGGCTCGCGCCACGGAGGATGCCCGCCGGGTGCCGGACGAGACGATCGCGGCACTGGTCGAGACCGGGGTGTTCCGCATGCTGCAACCGACCCGGTACGGCGGCTTCGAGTCCGACCCGGTGCATTTCTACGAGACGGTTCGCGCGATCGCCGGGGCGTGTGGCTCCACCGGATGGGTCACCGCGGTGCTCGGCGTGCACCCGTGGCACCTGGCCCTGTTCGAGGACGAGGCGCAGGCCGCCGTGTGGGGCGAGGACCCCGACGTGCTGATCGCGTCGTCGTACGCCCCGGTGGGCACGATGGTTCGGGTCGAGGGCGGCTACGAGGTGATGGGCTGCTGGCGGTTCTCGTCCGGGGTGGACCACTGCGGGTGGGCGCTGCTCGGCGGCATGCTCGTCGACGACCGTGGCGACCCGATCGACAACACCACGATGCTGCTGCCGCGGTCGGACTACCAGATCCGCGACGTCTGGGATTCCGTCGGGCTCCGCGGCACCGGCAGCAACGAGATCTTCGTGGAACGGGCGTTCGTGCCCGACCACCGGGTGATGCGAAACTACGAGTTCTCCCAGCTGCGAGGCCCCGGACAGAAGGTGAACACGGGACCGCTGTACCGGATCCCGTTCGCGACGGTGTTCACCTCCACGATCGCCGCCCCGGTGCTCGGCGTCGTCTACGGCTGCTACGAGGAGTTCCTGGCACGGATGCGGGACCGGGTACGGCTGAGCCTCGGCGGCGGGCGGTTCGCGGAGGACCAATTCGCGCAGGTGGGCATCGCCCGTGCCTCGTCGGAGATCGACGCATCGATCCTGCAGATGGACCGCAATGTGCGCGCATTGATGGACGTGGCGTCGGCCGGCGCCGAGATACCGATGCAGATGCGGCTGCGGGCCCGGCGCGACCAGGTGATGGGTACCGAACGGGCCCTCGACGCCATCGACCGGCTGTTCAAGATGTCCGGTGGCAACTCCCTCGACGCAGGCAACCCGGTCGAGCGGGCGTGGCGGGACGCGCACGCGGGAGGCGTGCACGTCGCCAACGACCTCGAACGGGCGTTGAGCCTCTACGGGCGCGGCGCGTTCGGGCTGCCGGTCGAGGACAACATGATCTGACCGGTCCGGGTCACGTTTCGACCGGGGCGTTCGCGAACCGGCGGGCCAGGTTCGGTTCGGTCGACGGTCCCGGCGACCAGGACGCGATCCACGGTCCGGTGCCCTCGCTCTGGTCCAGCACCCCGGCTTCGAGCCAGGTGTGCTCGCCGCCGAGGATGTTGCCGGCCACGCGGTGGTCGAGTTCGTCGGTGTTCTCCCACAGGCCGGCGAAGAGGCGGTCGATGCGCAGCCGGGACTGCTGGCAGAACGCGTCGGCCAGCTCGATCGCACTCGCGCCGCGGGCCGGATCGCGCGTGCGTTCCATGTCCGCGCGCACGCAGGCCGCGGACATCGCGAACAACTCGGCGCCGATGTCGACGACCCGGCCGAGGAACACCTGGTGCTTCTCCATGCCGGCCTGCCAGCGGGCCATCCCGTAGAAGGTGGACCGCGCCAGCTTGCGCGCGTTGCGCTCGACGAATCTCAAATGTGTTGCCAGCGTGTCGAACTCGCCGTACGAGTTGGGCAGTTGGCCCTTGCCGGACACCAGGTGTGGCAGCCACTTGGCGTAGAAGCCGCTGGCCCCCAGTGCCGCCTTCGCCTTGTGCTGCATGTCGGCCTTGGGGTCCGCCAGGTCGCCGGCGGCGCTCAGGTGCGCGTCGACGGCCTCCCGCGCGATCAGCAGTCGCATGATCTCGCTCGAGCCCTCGAAGATCCGGTTGATACGCAGATCCCGCAGTAATTGCTCGGCGGGCACGGCGCGTTCCCCGCGGGCGGCCAGCGACTCCGCGGTCTCGTAACCGCGGCCGCCGCGGATCTGGATCAGCTCGTCGGCGATCCGGCAGGCCATCTCGCTGGCCCACAGCTTCGCCAGCGCGGCCTCGATGCGGATGTCGTTGCGGCCCTCGTCGGCCATCTGGCCCGACAATTCCAGCGTCGCCTCCAGTGCGAAGGTGGTGGCCGCGATGAAGGAGAGTTTTGCCGCGACCGCGCCGTGCTCGCCGACCCGACGACCCCACTGCACGCGCTCCGCGGACCATTCGCGGGCGATCTTCAAGGACCACTTCCCGGCGGCGGTGCACATCGCGGGAAGCGCGAGCCGCCCCGCGTTCAGGGTGGTCAGAGCGATCTTGAGGCCGTCGCCCTCACGTCCGATCAGGTTCTCGGCGGGTACCCGCACCCGATGCAGCCGGGTGACACCGTTCTCGATGCCGCGCAGGCCCATGAAGGCGTTGCGGCGCTCGACGGTGATGCCGGGGGAGTCGGCCTCGACCACGAACGCGCTGATCCCGCCGCGGTGATCGTCACTGCGCGGCACCCGCGCCATCACCACCAGCAGTTCGGCGACCACCCCGTTCGTGGTCCAGAGCTTGACACCGTCGATCTCGTACGCGGTCCCGTCCTCGGTCGGGGTGGCCGTCGAGGCCATCCGTGCCGGGTCCGATCCGACGTCCGGTTCGGTGAGCAGGAATGCGGACAGTGCGCCCTGCGCGCAGCGCGGCAGGAATCTCCGCTTCTGTTCGTCGGTGCCGGCCAGTTTGAGGGGTTCGGGAACGCCGATCGACTGGTGGGCGGACAGCAGGGCGCCGAGGCTCGGGTGCACCGATCCGACCAGCATCAGGACCCGGTTGTAGGCCACCTGGGACAGCCCCAGACCGCCGTACTCCTCGGGGATTTTCAGGCCGAAGCAGCCCAGCTCGGCGAACCCGCGGACGTACTCGTCGGGGATCACCGCGTCGCGTTCGATCACCGATCCGTCCAGGCCCTCGCAGTAGTCGCGAAGTTTCACGAGAAACTGTTCGGTGCGGGCGCCCTCCTCCGGGGTGGGGCGGGGGAACGGGTGCACCAGGTCGAGCCGGAACCGGCCGAGGAACAGTTCCTTGGCGAACGAGGGTTTCTCCCAGCCGCTCTCGCGGGCCTCCTCGGCGACCGCGCGTGCCTGTTCCTCGCTGACCTGGGCCGATGACACCATGATCCCCTCCTCGACGGGAACATCGCTGAAAGCCTACTGGCGAGTATTCCCCTCGCTGCGCGTTTGCGGTAGCCCTCCCGGCGAGTCCTTGTCGCCCGGCCTCGGATCGGAAGGGCCCACCGGTACGGGGCGGTGCGCCGGCCGCCGGGGTCGGCTCACCCCCTGTGGATGAGGTGACCGGTGCCGGCGTGTACCTAGCGTCGGTGTCGAAACCCACGCATCCGCACCACAGGGAGATCATGTGAACGACGCAGGTGACGCCCTCGCGCAGGCCCTCGCCGGGATCGGCGTACCCGACCGGGTCCGGACGCCGATCGGGACGTTCGAATTCTTCGACGGGGTCCCACTGCCCGAGACCACGACCAGGCTGTACGACGGGCTCGACTTCCTGCGCGGCGTCGAAGTCTTCCTGAACGCCGTGCCGGGTGCCTCGCTCGTCGCAATGCGGCGCGGTTTTCGCAGCGTGGGCATCGACGGCCTGAGCACGCTCGCCTACACCGACCCGCGGGCCAACTCGGGCAGCTACTTCCTGACGCCGAACACCGAGACCACCTACGCCACGATGTTCCTCGATCTGCGCGACGGACCGGTGGTCGTCGAGCCGCCCACCGAATCACTCTGTGTGGTCGACGATTTCTGGTTCCGCTACGTCGCCGACATGGGCATCGCCGGGCCGGACAAGGGCAAGGGCGGCAAATATCTCTTCCTTCCGCCCGACTACGAGGGCGACGAGCCGGACGGCTACTTCGTCCACCGCACGCCCACCTTCACCAACTGGGCCGTCTTCCGGGCGCTGGGCGGGGTCGAGGCGATCAAGCAGACCCGCGTCTACCGGCTCTCCGACGCCGCGAACCCGCCCGACATGAACTTCGTCAACGTCGCCGACAAGAAGTTCAACACGGTGCACGCGAACGACTTCTCCTTCTTCGAGGAGATCGACGAACTGGTCCAGGAGGAGCCCGCGGAGTCGCTCGATCCCGAACGAGCGGGCCAGCTCGCGGCGATCGGCATCAGGCACGGCAGTCGCTTCGCCCCGGACGACAGGCTGCGCGGAATCCTGGACACCGCGGCCCGGACCGCAGCCGGCATCAGCCGGGCGCTCGTCTACTTCCCCCGCGACCCGGACAGCTTCGTGAGCGCGGGCTCCTCGTGGAAGCAGGCGTTCGTCGGTGGCAGCTACGAGTTCCTGCACAACCACGCCCGGCTGCTGGACGCGCGGACCCAGTTCCACTACTTCGCCACCGTGATCACCCCGGCGATGGCGCACGCGCAGATCGGCGCCGGGTCCGCGTACGCCTACACGGCCGAGGACTCACAGGGGCGGATCCTCGACGGCGGCAAGTTCTACCGCCTCACCCTGCCTCCGAACCCGCCCGCGAAGAACTTCTGGTCGGTGGACCTGTACGACACCCAGACGAGATCACTGATCCAGACCGACAACCCCTACCCGAGCCTGATGAGCCTGAGCGGGACCGTCGAGCCCGAATCCGATGGTTCGACCGTCCTGTGGTTCGGGCCGACACCGCCCCCCGGACGGGACGCGAACTGGATCCGCACGCTCCCGACCAAGAGCTGGTTCCCGATGCTCCGGCTCTACGGACCCCTGCAACCCTGGTTCGACGGGTCGTGGCTGCCGGGCGAACTCGTGGAGGTCGAGCCGGAGCAGGGCTGAACGCCCGAGCATCCCGAGTTGCCGCCGCGCCGGCCGTTCCGGCGAGGTGCGAGAATCGGTGGCCGGGAGGTGACGATGACCAGCGCGGCGCGGCCCCCGGCCTACACGATGAGGCAGTTGTTCGTGTTCGTCGCGGTAGCGGAGACCGGCACGATCCGGGAGGCAGCCGAACGGCTGCACGTGTCCCAGTCGGCCGTCTCGCTCGCCGTCACCGAGCTCGAACGAGGACTGCGCGCCCAACTCTGTGTGCGCCGACGGGCGCACGGCGTCCAGCTGACCCCGACCGGCGAGCGGGTCCTGCTGCGGGCGCGGGCCCTGCTGGAGCAGGCCGGTGACCTGGAGGCCGCTGCGGCGGGGGCGGAAGGTGAGCTGACCGGACCGCTGGCGATCGGGTGCTACTCCTCGCTGGGGCCGACGCTGCTGCCGCGGCTGCTCTACGAGTTCAGCGAGCAGCACCCGAGGGTGGGCGTCGACTTCGTCGAGGACAACCAGGACCGCCTGACCCGCCGGCTGACGTCGGGCGAGCTGGACCTCGCGATCGTCTACGACCTCGACCTGTCGCCGGAGTTGCGCCGCGTCCGGATGGACACCCGCCGGCCCGCGATCCTGCTCCCTCCGGGGCATCGGCTTGCCGACCGGCCGGTGCTCGAGCTCGCCGAGCTCGCGGAGGAGCCGATGGTGCTGCTCGACGCCCCGCCCAGCTCGTTCCACGCGCTGCAGATGTGCAGCCAAGCCGGCTTCACCCCGCGAATCCGATACCGGCCCAAGAACTTCGAAACCGCGCGCGCACTCGTCGGCCGCGGTCTGGGTTGGACCCTGCTGATCCAGCGTCCCCAGTTCGACGTCACCTACGAGGGTCTCGAGTTGGCGGTCCGGCCCGAGGTCAACCCGCCGATCGACCCCGTGGACATCCTGCTGGTGTGGTCCCAGGACGCGCTCCTCAGCCGGGCGGCGCGCGCATTCGTCCAGTTCGCGGCGGACGGCGAGTCCGTTCCGTTCTGAACCACAGGATTTCTGCATTTCAATCTCGACTTCTTGCGCTTTTCACGCGATGTGATCCAGGTCAAGATGTCCTGCAGGCCGGTTATCGGCACGCGTGCAGTTTGGGCTCGTCCGGTGTACGCATCAAGAGTTGAAAGGCACCGAACCATGACTGCAACCATGGCCGCGGCTCCGCCGCGGGAGTTGCACGACAAGGCCCGCAAGGCCGCGTTGGGCAGCTTCGTCGGCACCGCGATCGAGTGGTACGACTTCTTCATCTACGGCACCGCCGCCGCACTGGTACTCGGACACCAGTTCTTCCCGAACTCGTCGGACCTCGCAGGCACCTTGGCGTCGTTCGCGACTCTGGCCGTCGGATTCATCGCGCGCCCCATCGGTGGCGTCGTCATGGGGCACTTCGGTGACCGTGTCGGCCGCAAGTCGATGCTCGTCATCTCGCTGCTGCTCATGGGCTTCGCGACCGTCGGCATCGGTGTGCTTCCCAACTACGACGCGATCGGTGTCCTCGCCCCGATCCTGCTGGTGACGTTGCGCTTCATCCAGGGCCTCGGCGTGGGCGGCGAGTGGGGCGGCGCTGTGCTCGTCGCCACCGAGAACGCCCCAGAGGGCCGCAAGGGTCTCTACGGCGCCGCACCCCAGATCGGCGTGCCCGCGGGTGTCCTCCTCGCGAACCTCGTCTACCTGCCGCTGACCGCGTTCATGAGCGACGAGACGTTCAAGGCGTGGGGCTGGCGCATCCCGTTCCTGCTGAGCGCCGTCCTCGTCCTGGTCGCGATGTGGATCCGCCTCGGGCTCGAGGAGAGCAACGAGTTCCAGGAGTCCAAGGATCAGGAGCAGTCGTCCAAGCTGCCGATCATGGAGGTCCTCACCAAGCACTGGAAGACGGTCCTGCTGGCCGGTGGCACGTTCATCGCGACCAACGGAATCGCCTACGCCTACATGGTCTACGTGCTCAAGTACGGCGAGACCGAACTCGGCTTCAGCAAGACCACGATGCTGTTCCTGCTGATCGGGTCCTGCCCCTTCTGGATGGCGGGCATGGCCTTCAGCGCGTGGAAGTCCGACACGCTCGGCCGCCGCACCGTCTACGTCCGCAGCTCGATCGCGCTGGTGATCGCCGCCGCCGTGTTCTTCCCGCTGATGGACACCGCCGTTCTCCCGGTCATGGCCGCCGCGATGATCAGTCTCGGCTTCATCCTCGGCTGCTGCGCCGGCCCGCAGTCCGCGCTGTTCGCGGAACTGTTCCCGCCTGCGATCCGGTACTCCGGGGCTTCGCTCGGCTACCAGGTCGGAGCCATCCTCGGTGGTGGCCTGGCACCGATCGTCGCCACCGCGCTGTTCGCCGGCTTCGGCACCTCGCTCGCGATCACCGGCTACTTCGTGCTGATCGCCCTGATCAGTCTCGCCAGCATCCTCGTGCTGAAGGTCCCCGGCGCCCAGCCCTCCCGTCCGATCGAGCAGGAAGCGGTCTGAGCATGTCGACCTACTACCAGCCCAGCAAGTACCCGGCATCGGACTTCGCGTCGATGACTCCCACCGACGAGGCCCTCCCGGTCGTGGTGGTCGGCGCAGGCCCCGTCGGCATGGCCGTCGCCCTGGGTCTCGCGCAGCGGGGCATCCCGGTCACGATCCTCGAAGCGGCCGACCAGGTTTCGTTCGGCAGCCGCGCGATCTGCATCTCTCGGCACAGCCTCGAGGCCGCCGCGCGCCTCGGCTTCGGTGCGGAGCTCGAGAAGATCGTGCTGCCGTGGGTCGGTGGCCGCAGCTTCTATCGGGACGAGCAGGTGCTGCACTTCCAGATGCGCAACGCCGATCACGACGTCCGCCCGCCCATGATCAACGTCTCCCAGTCGGAGTTCGAGCAGATCATGGTCGACACGATCGAGGCCAACCCGCTCATCACGCTGCACTGGTCCGCGAGCATCGCGGGCGTGCTGCGCGCCGGCGACGAGGTCACTCTCGAGGTCGACTGCGCGGCAGGCACGCGCCACCTGCGCGCCCGCTGGGTCGTGGCCGCCGACGGTGGGCGCAGCCGCATGCGCGAGCTCGCCGGACTGCGCCTGCAGGGCAACAACTACGACGGGCGCTACGTCATCGCCGACATCCACTGGGAGTCGGAACTGCCTGCCGAGCGCATGGTCTGGTTCGATCCGCCGAGCAACCCCGGCTCGACGATCATCATGCACAAGCAGCCGAAGAACATCTGGCGCATCGACTACCAGCTGGATCCGTCCGAGGACGCCGAGATCGAGACGCAGGAAGATCGCATCCGCGATCGCATCACCAAGCACCTCGAGTGGCTGCAGAACGACCTGCCGTGGACGCTCGAGTGGCACGGCTTCTACAGCGCCCGCGCGCTCGCGCTCGAGAACTTCACCCACGGCCGGATCCTGTTCGCCGGCGACGCGGCGCACCTCGTGCCGATCTTCGGTGTCCGCGGCCTCAACTCGGGCATGGAGGACGCCGAGACCCTCGCCTGGCAGTTGGCGGCGGTGATCCACGGGAACGCAGATGCCGCACTGCTGCAGGCGTATTCGGTGGAACGCCACGACGCATGGCGGCAGAACGTCGCGAACGCCGGCAAGAGCACGCTGATCATGTCGCCCGGCAGCCACGGCTACCTCACGACGCGTGACGCGATCCTCGCCCTGTCGGTGACCCGCCCCGAGTTCAGCCACCTCATCAACCCGCGTCAGTCCAGCGCCACCAACGCGCGGATCTCGCCGCTCACGTGGCCGACCCCGGCCGACGCCTCGGGTGTCGCTGCGGGCGACCCGGTCGAGGATCGCCGGGTGACCACCGCCGACGGTGTCGAGACGTCGCTGAACGTGCTGCGCGGCAACGGGTTCGCGGTGCTCGGCGTGAACGTCGACGCCGCCGCCCTCGCGGCGGCCGCCGCCACGCTCGCAGGTGCGCTCGCGCCGGAGTCGGTGCGTGCCATTCTCGTCGGCGCCGACGCATCCGCGTCCTCCGTCGCGGTCCTGCCGGACGCGGACGGGCAGGTGGCCGCGGCGCTCGGCGCCCGTGACGGCGAGATCTTCGTCATCCGCCCCGACGGCGTGCTGCTGTGCCGCATCGACGGTGTCGACCGCATCGACGACGTCGCGCGGCACCTCGGCCAGGGCGATGCCCCGGCCGGCGCGTCCGCCGCCGTGGACAGCGGACCGCAGATCGATCCGGCCGAACTGCGCCGCGAGAACGTGTGGATGGGCCTGTCCGACGCACTCGACCAGGTCGCCGAATCGGACCGCGAGGGCTTCCTGGCGCGCCTCGCGCTCGTGCTCGGATCGCAGGTCGGGCAGCGAGAGTTCGAGGAAGCCGTCGCGGCTGCCGCGGATCCGTCCCTCATTGTTCCGGCGGACGAGAACACGGGTGCCACCATCGGTGCCTGAGAGGGCCCCCACGATCGGGGCCGCACGGCGCACGCCGGCGGCCCCGACCGCGTCTTCGTGGGGCGTCGTCGCGGTTGCGTTGAGCGCGGGCGTGCTGGCCGCGAGTCAGGTCGGCAAGGTCATCGTCGCGCTGCCGGTGGTGCGGGACGACCTCGGGATGAGCCTGACAACGTCGGCGGTGCTGCTCTCGTCCTACACGTTCGTCGGCGCCCTGATGGGCAGTGCCGCAGGAGGATACGTCGACCGGTGGGGACGACGGCGGATGCTCGCGCTCGCTCTGGTCGTCCTGGCGGCCGGCGCCGCCCTGGGCGCAGTCTGTCCCGCGACACCCGTCCTGCTGTTCTCCCGGATCCTCGAGGGGCTCGGCTTCATGGGCGTGGCGGTGTCGGCTCCGGCGCTCATCACCTCCGCTACAGGGGAGGGGCACCGACGCCTGGCTCTCGGTGTGTGGGGGATCTACATGCCGCTCGGCCAGTTCGTCGCGATCCTCGCCGGGCCGGCGGCGATCGGCGCGCTCGGGTGGCGCGGGCTGTGGGCGGTGAACGCCGCGGCTCTGCTCGCCTGCGCGGCAATGGTTCTCGCGGTCGTGCCAACCCCGGCTGCGGCATCGGGGGCGTCCGCGGTCACGAAATCCGCACCGGTCTGGCGCAACTCGGCCGCGATGCTCCTTGCGATCGCGTTCGGGACCTACTCGTTGCAGTATCTCGCGGTGATCGGCTTCCTGCCCACGATGTACGCCGCCGGCGGGTGGGCGGACACGTCGGCCGCGGTGCTGACGGCGCTGGTGGTGCTCGGCAACATCGTCGGCAACGTCAGCGCCGGGCTATTGCTGCACCGGGGCGCGCGGCCCGGAACGCTGATCGCGGTCGCGGCGTCATCGATGGGCCTGGCCGCCGTCGTGGTCTACGCGGGCTGGGCGCCGTTCGCGTTGACCTACGCGGCCGCGGTGGCTTTCGCCCTGCTCGGTGGTCACCTTCCGGCCGCGGTGTTCGCGGCGGTGCCCGCGGCCGCGACCGGACCGAGCGAGATCGGTCCGGTCAACGGGCTGGTGGTGCAGATGTCGAACGTGGGCTCGATCGTGGGCCCGCCTGCGGTCGCGTTCGTCGCCACACACGTGGGTGGTTGGGCGATGAGTCCGCTGGTGCTGGGTACCGCCGCTGCGGTGTGTGTCGCCGCCGGTGTCGCGGTGCGGGTCAGGGATTCTCGCTGACGCGCACCGCACCGGGTCAGCGCAGCAGCAAGGATCCCAGCCTCTGGGCGGCGCCCATGACGGCCTCGCCCAGCTTCTGTTCGTCGGACGAGTCGAACACCGAGACGCCGATGCTGACGAGGTCGGCGGGGCGACGGTTCGGAAGGGCCGCCGAGATGCCGGTGACGGAATGGGTCACCTCGCCCGAGGTGACCGCGAACCCGCGCTCACGTGCGCGGGTGACCTCGGGGCGTTCGCCGTCCCGCGGCGGGAGCACCGCGAGCATCGCCAGACCCGCCGATCCGCGGTTGATGGGGTCGATCTGACCCGGATGGAAGCCGACGTGCGCGCGGGAGTTGCGGGGTTCGATGACCATCAGTGCGCGGACGGCGTCCACACCTTCCCGGACGGCGAGGTGGGCGGTCGCGGAGGTCACGTCGGCGAGTTCCTCGAGCACCGGACGTGCGAGCTCGCGCAGATCCTGTTCCACCGAGCCGGCGAGCGTGACGAGTCCCGCGCCGAGCAGGATCCGCTTGTTGTCGGTGCGTCGGCAGACCCGGTGGGCCTCCAGGGTGCGGACGAGGCGGTCCGCGACGGTCCGGTGCACCCCGATGCCGTCGGCGATCTCGGTGATCGTCAACCCGTACTTGTGCTGCGTCAGCAGTTCGAGGATCTCGAGGCCGTTGTACAGCGTTTTCGACATGCGCGAGTCGAGCGGGACGGCTCCCGTTCTCCTTGCATTTTCGGTCGTGTGCTCATCGGAACGAGCCGATGTCATGGATCCCTCCCTTGACGCATGTGAGACGAGCCACCTACGCTTCACCTTAATCGCACTAGCCGTTCGATTATCGCACACATCGTGTGACGGTGCAATCCCGATCGGGATGTACCGGCGAATGACCGAGGAGTTCGTTTCAATGACCGGGACCGGTATCACTGGCGCTGCCGACATCGCCGCGGCCGCGTTCGTGGAGATCCACCAGCTCTACGGTCGCCAGAGTCACCTCATCGACGAGGGGCACGCGGCTCGGTGGGCGGCCACCTTCACAGCGCAGGGGGAGTTCCACTCGCCCAGCTACCCGGCCCCGGTCGTCGGCACGGTCGCCCTCACCGAGTTCGCGCACGGGTTCGTCGCGAACGCGGCCGCTGCAGGCGAGGCGCACCGGCACGTCCTGACCAACATCGACGTCGAACCCGGCGGAGACGGTGAGCTCGACGTCCGCGCCTACCTGCAGATCGTCGCGACGCGGATCGGCGGTGAGTCCCGCCTCGTGCGATTCACCACTGTCACGGACCGTGTGGTGCGAGAGGACGGCCAGTGGCGCATCGCGCGCCGCACCGTCCGGCGAGACGACCAGGCCCGACCGGCCTGACCGTCGACCCCTGCGAGGCCTCGGTATGCGAGTGCCTCGAACCTATTGTAGAACATTGCTTTTGGAGGAACACCCGATCATGGCTGACAACGCTGACACCCAGAACCCCGGCCGCACCAACGCGTCTCAGATGACCGCGCGATACCCGGAGATGGCCGGCAAGGTCGCCGTCGTCACCGGCGCCGCCCGCGGGATGGGCGCGGCTTTCGCCGCCGGTCTCGCCACCCGCGGCGTCGACGTCGTCGGTGCCGACATCAACGAAGAGCAGATGGCGGCCACCGCGCAGGAGATCAACGACGCCCTCGCGGCGACCTCGATCGCCGACGTTCCGGGCCGTGTCGTCGGTGCCCGCGTCGACGTCACCAAGGCCGACGAGCACGAGGCCCTCGCGCAGACCGCGCTGAAGGAGTTCGGCCGCATCGACTTCTGGATCAACAACGCCGGGATCTTCCCGTTCGCGCCGGTCGAGGAGATCTCCGCGGAGCAGATCGCCGCCGTCCTCGACGTCAATGTCGAAGGCGTGCTGTTCGGTGCGCAGGCCGCGGCACGTCACATGGCGCCCGGCAGTGCAATCGTCAACATGTCGTCGGTGTCCGCGCTGCGTATCCGCCGCGGACGCGGCGCGTACTGCACGTCGAAGGCGGCCGTCGCGCACCTCACCGAATCGCTCGCGGTCGAGCTGGGCGACAAGGGAATCCGCGTCAACGCGATCGCCCCCGGCTACATCGACACCGAGATGACCCGCTGGGTCCAGGAGGATCCCGTCGCCCTGGCGAACGCCCTGGACTCCGTGCCGCTGCACCGGCTGGGTTCGCCCGAAGAGGTCTTCGGTCCGATGCTGTTCCTGCTCTCGGACAGCGCCCGCTACGTCACCGGCCACTCCATCGCCGTCGACGGTGGGTCGCGCCATGTCTGATGCTGTTTCGTACCCCGGAGTCGTCCTCGTCACCGGCGCCGCCGGCGGCATGGGCGCCAATCATGCGAAGGCGCTCGCCGCGCGCGGCGTGCACGTGTGCGTCGCCGACGTCGCGGACACATCCGCGGTCACGGCCGAGATCGAGGCCGCCGGAGGCAGTGCGTCGGCGCACGACCTCGACGTCGCCGACTCCGCCGCATGGACTCGCGTGATCGACGAGATCCGATCGGTCACAGGAGAACTCGGTGGCCTGGTCAACAACGCCGGCATCAGCCGTCGGCGCGAGTTCATGGACACCCCGGACGACATCTGGGAACTGACCATGCGGATCAACCTGTTCGGCCCGTTCTACGGGATGAAGGCCGCCGCACCGCTGATGCGGGAGAGCGGCGGCGGATCGATCGTGAACATCTCGTCGATCTCCGGCCAGGTCGGCTACTTCTCGCCGGCATACGCATCGAGCAAGTGGGGGCTGACCGGGCTGTCGAAGTCGGCGGCCGGACAGTTCGCACAGTGGGGCATCCGGGTGAACTCAGTGCACCCCGGACTGGTGGGCACCGCTCTCGTCGGGGGAGCCGACGCCTTCGTCAAGGCCTCGCTGGAGAGCATTCCGGCCGGACGCATGGGCACCGTCGACGAGATCACGAACGCGGTGCTGTTCCTGCTGTCCGACCGATCGACGTACATGAACGGCAGCGAGGTCACGGTCGACGGCGGCCTGGTGTCCAACGGGCTGTACCACCGCATCCTCGCCGAAACGGAAGGAGTCCTCTCATGAGTGAAGACAACTGGGACGTCGTCGTGATCGGCGGCGGCGGAGCGGGACTCGCGGCCGCGGTGTCCGCGGCCGAGCAGGGCGCATCGGTGCTGCTGTTCGAGTCGCAGACCGAACTGGGCGGCTCGACGCAGCTGTCGGCGGGCCTGTTCACCGCCGCCGGCACCAGTGTCCAGCGCGGCCTCGGCATCGAGGACACCGCCGAGAAGTTCTTCCAGCACTACATGGATCTCAACCACTGGATGCTCAAGCCGGGTCTGGTCCGGGCGTTCTGCGAGAACGCCGGTCCCACCCTGGAGTGGCTCATCGAACTGGGTGTCGAGATCCCCGCCCGGGAGTCGGCCAACGCGCACATGCCGGGTCTGGCTCAGGCGGGCGTCGAGGACGTCTGGCGTGGTCACGTGCCCAAGGACCAGGGCTACGGGCTGGTCCAGGTGCTCGACAGGGCTCGCCGTGACCAGGGTGTCGAGGTCGTCCTGAACACCCGCGTGCGGTCGCTGCTCGTCGAGGACGGCCTGGTCGCCGGTGTCGTCGCCGACGACATCGAGGTCCGCGCGTCGTCGGTGGTGATCGCCAGCGGCGGGTTCGCACAGAACAAGGACCTGGTCGACAAGCTCTATCCGTTCGCGAACCGGGGCGGCGACTCGCTGTTCGTCGTGGCCGCGGAGGGTAGTCAGGGCGATCATCTGGCCTTCGGGAAGCAGGTCGACGCCGCCGTCACCGGTGAGGGCTGGGGCCTGACGCTCCCGACGGCCTACTTCCAGCGCCACCACCACTGGCAGTCCGGCTTCCCGCCCAAGTCACGGATCTACGTCAACGGCGACGGCCGCCGGTTTATGGACGAGGACGCGTCGTACGCGGTGTCCACCGGCATCATCGACGCACAGCCGGACGGCGCCTGGGTCGTGTTCGATGAGAATGCTCGCGTGAATCTTCCTGTGGGATATACTGATTGGGCTCCGGAGCGGATTCTCGACGAGGCCGACGCCGGACGCACTCTCCGAGCGGACACGCTCGGGGACCTTGCCGCCGTGATGGGCGTGCCCGCCGATGCTTTCGAGGCGGCCGTCGCGCGGTGGAACGACCAACTCCCCAACGGTGTCGACGACGACTTCCTGCGTCATCGCACCCTCTCGAACAAGGGATCGACCGCCCACCCGGACCCGATCGACCAGGGCCCGTTCTACGCCGCCCGGTTGCTGCCCGCCGAACTCGTGTGCACGCACGCGGGGGTCGAGATCGACAGCAACGCATCGGTACTGGATCGGACCGGTCGTCCGGTCGCGGGACTCTTCGCGGCTGGCGAGGCCGGAGCCGGCATCCTCGGTCTCCGGTACGTGGGCGGCGGCAACGCCGTGGCGAACGCCCTCACGATGGGCCGGATCGCCGGAATGAACGCCGCGCGCACCGCACGCGGCGAGTCGACGACATCGACGGCACTGACAACTGCAGGAATCTGACACCGAGCGTGTTGCGCACCAGACACTTACAAAGGACCATCCATGACAACGAACGACATTGTGGAGCCCGCGGTTCGTAACCCCGGGCCCGCCCGAGGACCGGATCCCGTGCAGACCCAGACCGAGCCGAAGCAATCCACCGTCAAGGTGGTGCGCGCGGCCATCGTCGGCACCGTCGTCGAGTACTACGACTTCGGCATCTACGGGTACATGGCGACCATCATCGCGTCGCTGTTCTTCGTCTCGGAGAACGACACCGCCGCACTGCTCGGTACGTTCGCGACGTTCGCGGTCGCGTTCTTCCTGCGGGTGCCCGGCGGCATCTTCTTCGGCCACATCGGCGACAAGTACGGCCGCAAGAACGCCCTGTCCTGGACGATTCTGCTGATGGTCGTCGCGACCGCGGCGATGGGCATGATGCCCACGTATGTCACGCTCGGTGTGTGGGCAACGGCGATCCTGGTGCTGGCCCGCTGCCTGCAGGGCTTCGCGGCCGGTGGCGAGTTGGGCGGCGCCAACGCGTTCGTGTCGGAGTCCGCTCCGGCCAAGTGGCGCGCGTTCCAGACCTCGATGGTCAACTCGGGCACCTACCTCGGATCGCTCGTGGCGTCGCTGACCGCGCTGGCGCTGACCTCGGTGTTCACGCACGACCAGATCATGTCGTGGGCGTGGCGTATCCCGTTCCTGCTGTCCGTCGTCATCGGCGTGATCGGCATCTGGATCCGGAACCACATGGAGGACACGCCCCAGTTCAAGGAGCTCGAGGACAAGGGCGAGACCGCGAAGGTGCCGGTCAAGGAACTGCTCACCAGTTCCGGTCCGGCACTGGTGAAGATCATCTTCCTCGGTGCACTCATCACGGGTGGCTACTACATCGCGTCCGTGTACGCCGCGACGTACCTGCAGAAGGCCGGCGGCCAGTCGTCCACCGTCGCGTTCCTGTCCACGTCGCTGGCCCTGGTGCTCGGTGTCATCACGCTGCCGATCGCGGGCTACCTGGCCGACCGCTACGGCCGCAAGCCCGTGCTGTTCACCGGCACCGTCGCCGCCGTCGTCCTGGGCATCCCGATGTTCATGCTGATGGCGGGCGGCAGCATCTGGCAGGCGGTCGTCGGCCAGTCGGTCCTGTTCATCGCGGTGTCGGTGGTCAACGGTGCGTCGTACGTGACGTACGTCGAGATGCTCAAGGCATCGGTCCGCTACAGCGGCCTCGCCCTGGGCAACAACATCACCAACATGGCGCTCGGTGGCACGGCCCCGTTCATCGCGACGTGGCTGATCGACATCACCGGCAACAACCTCGCGCCGGCGTTCTACTTCGTGTTCTGTGCGCTGCTCACCCTCGGTGCGATCTTCTTCGTCAAGGAGACCAAGGGCATCGAGCTCCGCGTCGACTAGTCCGGTCCCGTCGGGCCCTGCCGGTGGCGACACCGGCAGGGCCCGTTCGCACGAGAGGAGCTGCGCATGTCGCTCAGCGACAAGCAGGAGATCACCGAGGTCCTGTACCGCTACGCACGGGCGGTGGACCGCAAGGACTTCGACCGCGTTGCCGACTGCTACTTCCCCGACGCGATCGACAACCACGGCGGATACGTCGGCACCGTGGACGGCCTGATCGAGGACATGAAGTCCCGGCACGCCACCATCGACTCGTCCCTGCACTACGTCACCAACGTGCTGATCGAGCTGGACGGCGACACGGCGAACGTCGAGTCGTACTGCCTGTGCTACCTGCGGCAGGTTCCCCGGGTTCCGGGCGGCACGCAGGCGCGGGCCACCGTCAAGTGCCGCTATGTCGACCGATTCGAACGGCGCGACGGGCAGTGGCGCATCGCGGCCCGCATCGTCGTGTTCGACGAGTCCGTGACCGAGGAGATCGAGGACGGCCTCGACTCCCACTGGGTTCGCTCCCGTCGGTCCCTCGAAGACCCGGTGTTCACGGGGAACCCCTGACCGGCAACAGTTCTGGAGCGATGATGACGACAGCGCCGGCACCCTGTGGGTGCCGGCGCTGCCGTATCGGATGCCCGACCGGGTGAAATGCGGTCAGGCGACCTCGTCCAGGTCGACGCCCTTCGTTTCCCTGCTGAACAGGAGTGCGGTCACCGTGATCGCCATCGTGACCACCAGATAGCCGATCACCGTGCCGATGCCGAAGTTCTCGATCAGCCAGACCGCGATGAACGGGGCCGGGGCCCCTGCGATGATCGACGAACCCTGGAACACCAGCGACGACCCGGCGTAGCGGTAGCGGGTGGGGAACAGCTCGGTGATCCAGGCAGCCTCCGGGCCGGCGAGCATGCCGTGGAAGAAGGCGCCGACGCAGACACCGACCCACAACAGCGTCAGGCTCTGCTGCTGCACCAGCCAGAAGAACACGGGGGCCCACACGACGAGGACCACCGCAGGCACGAGCATCGCGATGCGGCGGCCCACCCGGTCGGACCAGGCGCCGCCGCCGATCATGCCCACGAACTGGAACAGCGACGCGAACGTGACGGCCAGGATGACGTCGCCACGCGGAAAGCCGTGATACGTGGTGGCGTAGGCGATGACGAACACGGTGTAGACGTAGAAGGCGATGTTCTCGCCCAGGCGCATGCCGAGGCCGATCAGGACCGGGCGGGGATGTGACAGGGCCTCCAGGATGCTCGACCGTTCCCGGGCGGCAGGCGTGTTCTCGGCCTGCGCCTGCGCGGCCTTGAAGACGGGGGACTCCTCGACTCCGCGGCGCACCCAGAAGCCGATGACCAGCAGCGGAATCGCGAAGAGGAAGGCAACACGCCAGCCCCACTGGTCGAACGCCTCGTCGGACAGGAACACTCCGATGACCGTGATCACGATCGTCGCCAGGACCGTGCCCATCGGGGCCCCGGCCTGCGGCCAGGACGCCCAGAAGCCGCGCTTCTTGGGCTCGCCGTACTCACTGACCAGCAGCACCGCGGCGCCGAACTCGCCGCCGAGCGCGAAGCCCTGGATCATGCGCAGCGCCACCAGCATGACGGTCGCCCAGATGCCGATCTGGTCGTACGTCGGCAGCAGGCCGATCGCGGCGGTCGCGGTGCCCAGCATGATGAACGTGACGACCAGCATCGGCTTGCGGCCGAACCTGTCACCGAGATGACCGAACACGATGCCGCCCAACGGGCGGGCGACGAAGCCGAGACCCTGCGTGGCCAGCGCCAGCAGCAGCTTCGCGACACCGCTGTCGCCCGGGAAGAACAGCGGGCCGAGGACGGTCGCGGCGAGGATGCCGTAGATCGCGAAGTCGTACCACTCGAGCACGGCGCCGGCCATGCTGCCGGTCAGGACGCGCTTGAAGCTCGACTTGGGTGGCTGGGCGGTGTCGGTCGTGCCCGGCGGCACGGCGACCCCGGTGACGGTCGGAGATCCCATGACGGATCCTTTCGGGTGCTGGAGATTCTGGAGGGGAGGTGGGTCAGAGCGCGAGGGTGATCTTCTTGCCGCACGCACGTGAGCAGCAGGTCATCATCGACTTGTTCTGAGCCCGTTCGGTTTTGGTGAGCACCATGTCGCGGTGATCCACCTCGCCGTCGAGGACGGGGGCTTCGCACGATCCGCACAGCCCCTCCTCGCAGTCGCTCTGGATATCGATGTTCGACGCGCGCAGGGCGTCGAGAACCGTCTGGTCGGCCGCCACCTGGACGGTGAGCCCCGAGTCGCGCAGTTCGACCTCGAACGCGTGCTCGTTGGCCGGATCGAGCGTCGCCAGGTTCGACGTGAAGTGCTCGACGTGGAGGGACTCTTCCGGCCAGTGCACGGTGGCCTCCTCGAGTGCGGAGAGCAGACGCTCCGGTCCGCACGAGTAGATCTGGGTGCCGGGGGCCGGCGTCGCGAGCAGCGCCGGGATGTCGAGGCGGGTTCCAGCGGCGCTCGAGTGGATCTCGACCTTGTCGCCGTGATCGGCGGTGAGCCGGTCGAGCAGTGCCATCGTCGCGACATCGCGTCCGCAGTAGTGGATCTCGTAGTCCTTGCCGGCCGCCTTGGCGTGGTCGGCCATCGCGATGACCGGGGTGATGCCGATGCCGCCCGCGACGAAGATGTAGCGCTCGGCGTCCGCGTCGAGCTTGAAGTGGTTGCGCGGGCCACGCATCTTCAGGACGTCGCCGGCCTGCAGGGTGTGGTGCACGTAGCGCGATCCTCCGCGGCTCTCGGGCTCCTCGAGCACGGCGATCTCGTAGTGCGACAGGTCGTTCGGGTCGCTGCACAGCGAGTACTGCCGCGACAGTTCACCGAGTTCGAGGTCGACGTGTGAGCCCGGGGTCCACTTGGGCAGCGGCCTGCCCGACGGATCGGACAGCATCACACGCACGACGCCGTCGGCGGCCGGGGTGATGGCGTCGACCGAGACGGTACGCGAGATGTTGGTCTTCGACGGCTCACCGATCTTCACCGGCTGACGGTTGTCCAGGATCGACGGATCGGCACGCTCGGGGTTCTCGGACGGATCCCACTGCACCAGAACGTGATCCGGACCCCGGAACGACGTATTGGGCAGGTAGGTGAACTTCTGGTCGGGGACCAGTTCCATGTGCGGGAGTCGCTTGGTGAACTCCTCGAGGAAGATCTGCATCTCCATGCGGGCCAGGTTCTTGCCCATGCACTGGTGGCTGCCGTAGCCGAACGTCAGGTGATCGCTGGAGTTCTCGCGACGGATGTCGAAGTCGTCGGCGCCCTCGAAGTGACGTTCGTCGTGGTTCGCGGACGAGGTGACGATCAGCAGCTTCGATCCCTCGGGGATGTCGATGCCGCCGATCGTGGTGTCGGCGGTGACGAGGCGGCGCCACGCGGCGACCGAGCCGGAGTGTCGCAGGCACTCCTCGACGGCGCCCGGGATCAGGCTCGGATCGGCGCAGATCTCCTCCCACACGCTGCGGTTCTCGAGCAGCAGGCGGAAGGCGTTGGCCGACGCGTTTGCTGTGGTTTCGTGTGCCGCAACGATTCCCGCCATCATCATCGAGTGCAGGTACGAGTCGGTGACGACGTCGGGCTGCTCCTGCTGGACCCGGATGCCGAACGGCATCCAGCCGTGGCCGGACGGATCCTTGCGCATCTTGTCGAGCACCTGGCCGGCGTACTGCCAGAACTTGCCGACGGCCTCGGCGACCGCGACCTGCTCCTCGACCGCCGGGCGCCCCCACGTGTTCACGGTGTGCGCGATCGAGTAGCTGCGCAGCTCGTCCATGTCCTCCTCGGGCACGCCGAGGAAGTGCAGCGCGACGGTGAGCGGGACCTCCCACAGCATTTCGTCGACGAGGTCGGCCTCACCGGTCTCGATGAAGCGGTCGACGTACTCGCGGGTGAGGCGACGGACCATCGGCTCGTGGTGGACCAGTTCCCTGGGGGTGAACGGGTCCATCAACACGCGCCGGCGCGGCATGTGCGCGGGCTCGTCCTCGTTCACCAGGGTGCGCGCCATCGCGTAGTCGTACTTGGCGAGCGTCGCCGTCGCCTCGTCGGAGACGGGGGTGATCTTCTCGAGCGCGATCGACGGCGAGAACAGGATGTTGTCGCGGAAGACGGCCTTGACGTCCTCGTATCGGGTGACGACCCAGTAGCCGATCTCGGGGCTGTAGAACACCGGCTCTTCGTCGCGCGACCAGCGCAGTGACGCCGCGGGGTCCACCTGGTACGGACCGGTGAAGGGATCGAAGGCGGCGGCATTCGGGGAAACCGGGCAGCCTGCGCTCTGCAGGGCCTTGTGATCGATCGGGCACGCGCTCATGACTTTGAATCTCCGTTGGTCTTGAACTCGCTCTGAACTGCGAAGTTACTAATAACGCACAACCTGTATCGGTGAGCGAACTTCGCACAGAGTAAGTGCGGTCACATTCGGGGTCAAGTGCGGTCCGGAGAACAACGCAGGCGGTCCGTTCTGCGGCTTTGCGTTGTTCTGCCGGCGTCGGCCGGCCGCAGGGAGGGCGCAGGGCAAGGCCTGGCGAAGGTGTGACGATCAGGCCGCGGCGGGCCCGAGTGGGAGCGTCAGACGCTGATGAGGTGTTCGATCTCGCGGGCGGTGCGTAGTACCGCGTCCGCGGCTCGGTCGGTGTCGAGACCGTCGATCGCGACGACCCCGACGCTGCGCTCGAGGCCGGTGCTCGAGCCCGCGCCCTGCGGCAGTGCAATGCCCGCGGCGATGCCGACGGCGCCGTGTTCGAGCTGTCCGCGGGTGAGGCTGTAGCCGTCGGCCCGGGCCCGGCGGACCTCATCGGTCTCGCCCGGTGCCTCCGGGCGCAGGGCGAGGATCGCGATCCCGGCCGCGCCCCGGTCCAGTGGATGGCTGCTGCCGACGCGGTAGCCGACGCGCAGCAGGGTGTCCTCCGGTTCGGCGACCATGATCACGACACAGTTCTGGCCCTGAGCTGCGGAGACGAACGCCGTGGCGCGTGTCTCGTCGGCGAGTGCGTGCAGGAGGGGCTGGACGTCGCTCGCGAACTGTGGTTCGAATCGTGAGGCGAGCACCGCAGCCGCGACACCGAGCCGGATCCGGCCGTCGGCGGTGCGCGCGACGAGGGAATGCTCTTCGAGGGTGGCGACGATCCGGTAGCAGATGGCCCGGTGGACGTCGAGTTCCCGGGACAGATCGGCCACCGAGATGCCGGAGGGCGACTGGGCGACGATGTCGAGCGCGCGCAACCCACGGTCGAGCGTCTGCAGCGTGCTCATGTTGCGTCCTGTTCTCGGATCGTCGCCGGTAAGTCGGTAGGAGTCCTTTGTACAGACTCTCTCGGTGGCGGCGGTAACCCCTGGGGCGTGGCGGCTCGCCGCCGTGAACGCCCGCGCCGGCAGGCGGCGAGCGAGCGCCGAAAAATGATTCACAGATATATTAGTTGGGTGACTGATGAGACGAGCGGGGCGCCGCCCGCCACCGGGATAGTGTTGGCCCCATGAGTGGGGACGAAGCGCGCGGCGGGGCAGGGGAGTCGGCGACGGCGTCCCCCGGCTCACTCGACTTCTGGTCGTTCATCGACCTCGCCAATCGGCGGCTGAGCACCGAGTTCGGCGCCACGCACCAATTGGCCACGCAGGTCTTGCTGACGCTCAACCGGGCCGCCAACGTGGTCACCTACGACCTCGAGTCCTCCGTGCATCGGCCCCGCGGGCTCTCGTGGTCGGCGTTCCGGCTGATGTTCGTGACCTGGCTCGCCGGCCCGATCGAACCGAAGAGCGCGGCCAAGCTGACCGGTATGAGCCGTGCGGCCGTGTCGAACCTGACGAAGACCCTGGAAGCGGGCGGCCTGCTCGAGCGGACGCCGGACGAGCGCGACGGTCGCTCGGTGCAGCTGTCGCTCACGGAGAAGGGGCGCGCCGAGATGGCCGCGACCTACCGGGAGCACAACGAACGCGAGTACGCGTGGGCGAGCGTGCTGACCGAGGCCGAGCAGCACGTGCTGGTCATGCTGCTCGACAAGCTGATCACCAACCGCAGTCAGTTCGACGTCCGCGGCCGTAACTGACCCCGACTGCGCGTCCGTGGTTGCACCCGTGCCCACGAAATAGTTAATGTGTTTACTAACGTGATGACGTGAGCCGGGGGCCGGCCGCACGCGGCTCCGTCGATGCGTCGACAAGCAGACCGGTGCCCGCCAGAGTGGAAGCCGGGGAGATCTCAGACCCAGGAGGCCGTCATGGCGTTCTACCGACAGCTCGGCAACGTCCCGCCGAAGCGGCACACCCAGCATCGCGACGAGGACGGGCAGCTCTACTTCGAGGAGCTGATGGGCGAGGAGGGGTTCTCCTCGGACTCGTCGCTGCTGTACCACCGCAACATTCCGTCGGCGATCGTCGACGCGACGGTGTGGGACCTGCGCGACCAGACCACCACCCCGAACCATCCGCTCAAGCCCCGGCACCTCAAGCTCCACGACCTGTTTCCCGAGCAGATCTGGGCCGAAACCGATGTCGTCACCGGCCGCAGGCTGATCCTCGGCAATGCCGACGTGCGCATCTCGTACGTGGTGGCCGCGAAGGAATCGCCGTTGTACCGCAACGCGATCGGCGACGAGATGGTGTACGTCGAGTCCGGCGAGGCGATCGTCGAGACCGTGTTCGGCGCACTGCACGCACGCCAGGGCGACTACGTGCTCATCCCGATGTCCACCACCCACCGATGGTTGCCGCAGGGCACGGAACCGCTGCGCGCGTACGCGATCGAGGCCAACAGCCACATCGTCCCGCCGAAGCGTTACCTGTCGCGCTTCGGTCAGCTGCTCGAGCACGCGCCCTACTGCGAGCGGGACCTGCACGGGCCCGCCGAGCCGCTCGTCGCCGAGGGTGCCGACGTCGAGGTCCTGGTCAAGCACCGCACGTCCCACGGCATCGTCGGCACCCGCATGGTGTACCCGACGCATCCGTTCGACGTCGTCGGCTGGGACGGCTGCCTGTACCCGTACACGTTCAACATCTCCGACTACGAGCCCATCACCGGCCGCGTGCACCAGCCGCCGCCGGCGCACCAGGCGTTCGAGGGCAACAACTTCGTCATCTGCAACTTCGTGCCCCGCAAGGTGGACTACCACCCGCTGTCCATCCCGGTGCCGTACTACCACTCGAACGTCGACTCCGACGAGATCATGTTCTACTGCGGCGGCGACTACGAGGCGCGCAAGGGATCGGGCATCGGGCAGGGCTCGATCTCCATCCACCCCGGCGGCCACGCCCACGGCCCGCAGCCGGGCGCGTACGAGCGCAGCATCGGCGTCGAGTTCTTCGACGAACTCGCCGTCATGGTCGACACCTTCCGCCCGCTCGAACTCGGCGAGGGCGCCCTGGCCTGCGAGGACGAGGCGTACGCGTGGTCCTGGGCCGGGCGCGGACCGCAGGCGGGGGAGGGGGCGCAGTGAGTACGATCTCCCCGCTCCTGGCCGGGCTCTGCGACGACGCCGCGCTGTTCCCCCCGGGTAACGCACCCCTCGAGTCCGCGGTACCCGCGCACTTCGCGCACGAGGACAGCGCGCACGCCGACCTGGTGGGGCCGTTCGTCTTTCCCGCGACCCGGCTGGTCGAACTGCCGGCCGTGCTCGCCGACCGTGGCGGACGCACCCTACCGGTCAGTCTGACGGTGCCGGGCGGCACCGACTTCGTGCCGCAGGCGATCGAACAGTTGCGCGCGATCGACGGTGCACACCTGGTGGCCCTCGAGATCGCGGTGCCGATCGACCAGTCCGTCGCGGACCTGTTCGCAAGCCTGCACGAAATCTCCTCCACCGCACCGGGAGTGGACATCTACGTGGAGGTTCCGCGAGACGATCGCCGCGCCGATATCCTCGCCGCGCTGCCCGCCGCCGGGTACCGGGCGAAGTTCCGCACCGGCGGTGTCGTCGCCGACGCCTACCCGGACGAGGCGGAACTGGCGAAGGCCATCGACGACGCCGTCTCCCTCGGCGTGCCGTTCAAGGCGACCGCCGGACTGCATCATGCGGTGCGGAACACCGATCCCGACACCGGATTCGAGCAGCACGGGTTCCTGAACCTGATGCTCGCCACCCACCTCGCCGGGACGGGTGCGGGTACGGACGCCATCGCCGCGGCGCTCTCGGACCGGGACGGCGCCCGACTGGCCGCCGCGCTCGGCGCGCTCCCGGGCGATGCCGTCGCCGCGCTGCGCGACCGCTTCCGGTCGTACGGCACCTGCAGCATCTCAGACCCGCTCTCGGACTTGACCGCCCTCGGCCTGGTGTCCGACCCGGAATCCCCCGCAGTCGACGAAGGAAGCCCCGCATGACCGTCATCCCGATCCCCGACGACTCCCTCTTCGGCGTCGACAACCTGCCGTACGGCGTCTTCTCCACGGCCGGAACCGATCCGCGGGTCGGTGTGCGTGTCGGCGACCACGTGGTCGACCTCGCGAAGGCCCTCGGCGACGACGTGTTCGCGCAACCGACCCTCAACGCCTTCATGGCGCAGGGCCGTGTGCGGTGGGATGCGGTTCGTGCGCAGATCACCGACCTGGTCGCCGGTGAGATCGCCGACGACGCGGTGCTGCCGGTCGACGCGGTCACGATGCATCTGCCGATCGTGGTTGCCGATTACGTCGACTTCTACGCGTCCGAGAACCACGCCTCCAACCTCGGCCGGCTGTTCCGCCCGCAGAACCCCGACCCGCTCATGCCGAACTGGAAGCACCTGCCGGTCGGCTACCACGGCCGCTCGTCCACCGTGGTCGTGTCGGGCACGGACATCGTCCGTCCGTGCGGCCAGCGCAAGGCTCCGTCCGACGACGCACCGACGTTCGGCCCCTCGCTCCGCCTCGACATCGAGGCCGAGATGGGCTTCATCGTCGGGGTCGGCTCGCCGATGGGAGCCTCCATCACCCCGGATCAGTTCGCCGAGCACTGCTTCGGTGCGGTGATCCTCAACGACTGGTCGGCGCGCGACATCCAGGCGTGGGAGTACGTGCCCCTCGGTCCGAACCTGGGCAAGAGCTTCGCCACGTCGATCTCCGCGTGGGTCGTTCCCCTGGCGGCCCTCGAGGCCGCCCGTATCGACACCCCGGTGCAGGACCCGACGCCGCTCCCGTACCTACAGGGTGACGAGAAGTGGGGCCTGGACATCGATCTGGCGGTCGAGTGGAACGGTGACGTCGTCAGCCGTCCGCCGTACGCGCAGATGTACTGGTCGCCCGCGCAGATGCTGGCGCACACCACCGTCAACGGCGCCGCCGCCTCCACCGGCGACCTGTTCGGCTCCGGCACCATCTCCGGTCCCGAGAAGGACCAGCGCGGTGCCTTCATCGAATTGACCTGGGGTGGAGCGGAGCCCGCCACCGTCGCGGGCGAGGAGCGCACCTTCCTGCAGGACGGCGACGAGGTGTCGATCTCGGCGACCGCACCCGGGGCGAACGGCGGGCGCATCGGCTTCGGCGAGGTTCGCGCCCGCATCCTGCCCGCCACCGGCGCCTGACGCAGACAGTCCCGCCGGCCCGTCGCGGGCCGGCGGGACTCGGGAGGCAGAGTCGCTTCAGTCCCGGGGCAGGAGCGACTCGGCCGCATACCGCGCCGCCTTCACGAAATTGTCCGCGAGGTCGAAGCCCGGATCCTGCCGCCAGTAGCGGATCGTCGAGACGTAGATCGCGGCGACCATCTGCGCGAGGAACCGTGGCGGGTAGTCGGTGCGGACCTCGCCGCGCGCGATGCCCGGATTCAGGATCCGCAGGAGTTCGTCGTTGAACAGTTCGGTGCGCTCCACACTGATCGTGGGCGAGGCGAGGTCCCGTTCGAACTCGCCCGTCACGGCACGCAGGTAGCCGGGCAGGTCCTCTGTGGCCCGCACGAAGTCGGTGAAGACGCCGACGATTCGCTCCTCCGTCGTCAGGTCCCGGCCCAGGAGGTCGTCGATCACCGCCGCCAGCGAGCTCATGTGACTCGCGTACAGGGCAGCCAGCAGGTCGTCCTTGCTGGGGAAGTAGTTGAAGAAGGTGGCGCGGGAAACGCCGGCCAGGTCCGCGATGTCGTCGACGGGCGTGCCGACGACGCCGCGCTGAGCGAACAGGGTCCGGGCGGCGTCGAGCAGTCGGCCGCGCGTCTGCAGCTTGTTCAGTTCGCGGCGGCCGAGTGTCGTCGGTTCGTTCATTTTCCCAGCATCTCCCCTCCGGACACCCCACCCGAGAGCGATCACGGCCCGGTTCGGGGTGCCAGCTCGGGATGCGTGGCACCCGCCAGTTTCTGCTCACGGGCGTGCCCGTGTCCAATTTCGCGAATCCGCACCAGAAAGATAGACGCGAGTCTATCTTTAGCCTCACAGTCCAGAAATCAACTGATCTGTCGTGGCCGACGCGGCTGCGGTGGCATCGGGCCCGGGTTTCGAACCCGGACTTCGGAGGAGGCGCCAGTGGGCGGATCGATCGGGCCACTCGTGGCGGCGGACGAGCACTTCAACCATCAGATCGTGGACACCTTCGCGACGGTTTCGCAGAGTGACCACGCGTGGACCGAGAAGGTCTGTCTGATGGCCGCCGCGAAGGACGGATCGCTGCAGATCGGATTCGGCTTCGGTAAGTACGTCAATCGGGGCGTCGTCGACGCGTACGCCGGTGTGGCACGCGGAGTCGAGCAATGGACGGTACGCGCCAGCCGCGCGCTGGCCGCCGATCCGGACTCGGTGGACGTGGGCCCCATTCGGTACGAGATCGTCGAGCCGCTTCAACGGATTCGCGTCGTGCTCGAACCCAACGACGTCCAACCCGTCGCGTTCGACCTGCTCCTCGAGGGGGCCGTGCCCTGCGTCGTAGAGGAGCGCGAGGATCGTCGGAACATCACCGGCAATCGCCGCACCGCGGACCAGATCCGGTACCACCAGACCGGAATCGTCGCGAGCGGATGGATAGAGGTCGACGGTGACCGCATCGACGTCGGTCCCGAGGGCTGGATCATGACGCGTGACCATTCGTGGGGAGTGCGCCCCGGGGTCGGCGACGACATCGGCGACCTGGCGCCGGACCCCACCGAGAGCCACACGCCGCGCGTCCTGGCAGTCTGGAACCCGCTGTACTTCGAGCATCCGGACGGCGGCAGCTACGCCTTCCATCAGTACCTCCTGCGCTACGAGGGTCCCGGCTACTCGCACAAGCTGGCGCAGGGCGGCTTCGAGTACGCGGACCGGCCCCGGGACCTCGTCACGGACATCGACCCGATCATCGCATTCGACTCCCGGAACAACCGCTTCCTCGGTGGGACCTTTCGTCTCACCATGGCCGACGGACGTGAGCGTCATCTGGAGGCCGAGCCGGTGTCCGACACCGGCTTCCACTTGGGTGCGGGCCACTACCTGCGACCGAACGGAGACCGCGGGGGATCATGGAAGGGCGAGCTCTTCATCGACGGAAGCTATTTCGCCGACACATCCACCCCCGAGAGTGTGGCGTCGCTCAACCAGTTCCGCGACTGCGTCATTCGGGTCAGGGACATCGAGACCGGTGCGACCGGCTGGGGGAACCTGCAGACCTGGGTCGGTGGCGCCTGGCCGGAACTCGGACTGCCAGAAGGATGAACCCGTGACGTCGGCCGGCTGAACCGGTGACATCGAGCCGGGTCGCGAAACTGTGACCCGGCCGGTCGTGGTCTCGCGGTGGTCTCCCGCGGAACACCAGTAGAGATGATCCAATTTCGTTGACGTACAAGTGGATTAGCTGCTGTACTCGACTCGGGATCGCGGACTGTGGCCACCGTCGCGGCGCGAATCGAGAACTTCCCAGAACATGCGAGATCGCCGATTCGGGTCTCGTCGTTCGATCCGTCCGCCCCGCAGGAGGGGCGGACGGTACCCCGTCCGAGGTCCGGAGGATGTGACCCGGGCTCCCTTCATCGTGAGAACTGGAGATACGGGCATGACCACCGAGAGCGCGATGCCGGAAGGCGCGGAACAGAACATCAAGACCACCGAGACCGACCTGGAGCAGCTGCGCCGGCAGCTGGAGGGATGGCTGGGGGAGCGGCTCGGAGCCGACGAGCCGCCCCGCGTCCACAACGTGAGCCGCCCTGGTCACTCCGGAATGTCCAGCGTATCTGTTCTTTTCGACCTCGACTGGAAGCAGGGCGGAATCGAGCACACGGACCGGCTGGTCGCCCGGCTCGCGCCCGAGGCATCCGCGTTCCCGGTCTTTCCCGGCTACGATCTGCGGCACCAGTTCGGCGTCATGGCCGCGGTCCGCGACCACAGCGAGGTTCCGGTCCCGAACGTGCGCTGGGTGGAGACGTCCGCCGAGCCGCTCGGCACCCCCTTCCTGGTGATGGATCGGGCGGGCGGAGCCGTGCCGGTGGACAACCCGCCGTACGTCTTCGGGGGGTGGCTGCACGAGTTCGACACCCAGGCGCGGAAGTCCCTCCAGGAAAACACCATCCAGGTTCTCGCGAACATCCATGCGATCGACGATCCGGCGGCGAAGGTGCCGTCTCTCGGTGCGGCAGGCGGGGAGTCCAGCCTGCGTCGGCACTTCGAGAACGAGCGCGCGTACTACGAGTGGACCCGCCGTGACGACGGCCTCCGCATCCCGGTGCTCGAGCGGGCCTTCGACTGGCTCGAGGCGCACTGGCCCGCGGAGCCGTCGCCCGACGTGCTCTGCTGGGGCGATTCCCGGATCGGCAACATCATGTACGCGGAGACCGTTCCGGCCGCGGTACTCGACTGGGAGTCGGCGGTGCTCGCGCCTCGTGAGCTCGATCTCGGGTGGTTCCTCTTCTTCCACCGCATGTTCCAGGACCTCGCCGAGCAGTTCTCGCTGCCAGGCCTGCCCGAGATGTTCACCCGCGCCGATGTGGTGGACCGCTACGAGAAGGTCGCCGGCGTGGAGCTGCGTGACCTCGACTTCTACCTCGTGTACGCCGCGCTCCGCCACGGAACCGTCATGTCGCAGATCGCCCGCAGGCGTGTGCACTTCGGGGAGATGGAAGCCCCCACGAACCCCGACGAGTATGTGCTGCATCACGCCATGCTCGCGCAGCTGATCGACGAAACATACGAATGGGAGAAGGCGGCCCGATGAAGCCTGTTCTGCTCGACGAGTACCCGGTACACCAATCGCCGTTGTCGATGGCGCGGGTGGCGTCCACCGACCGGAACTTCTACGACCGCAACTACTTCAATGCTCACGACCGCACCGGTGATGTGTACCTGATCTCCGGATTCGGCGTCTACCCGAACCTCGGTGTCACCGACGCCTTCGTCACGGTGCGCCACGGGGACACTCAGGTGGCGGTGCGCTTCTCGGATGCGCTGGAGGAGCGCTCGATGGAGAGCCGGGTGGGCGGCTACCGGCTCGAGGTGATCGAGCCGCTGCAGAGGATTCGGCTGATCTGCGAGCACGAAGAACTGTCGTGCGACATCACGTGGGACGGATCGTTTCCCGCCGTGCTCGAGGAGGCACACGTCCTGATGTCGGGACCGCGTCCGATTCTCGATGCGTCGCGTTTCGCGCAGGTCGGAAGCTGGGCCGGCACCCTGTCGGTGGGCGGGCGCGACTTCACCGTCGACCCCGAGACGTGGATGGGTACGCGCGACCGTTCGTGGGGTATCCGCCCCGTCGGTGAGTCGGATCCGCAGGGGCGCATGACCTACGAGGCCCGCGGTGGCCACTACTGGACCTACGTTCCGCTGCGGTTCGACGACTTCGCGCTCGTGGTGATCGTTCAGGAATCCCAGGACGGACATCGGACCCTCAACCACGCGACCCGTGTCTTCGCCGACGGACGCGTCGAGCAGCTCGGCTGGCCGCGGGTCGAGGTCAACTATCGCAGTGGTACAAGGCATCCGGAGACCGCGCGACTTCATCTGACGACGCCGTCGGGTGAGCCTCTCGTCGTGGACATCGAGAACCTCGGCTTCATCTCGCTCAGTCACGGCGCCGGGTACGGCGGCGATCCCGACTGGACGCACGGTGAATGGCGCGGAGAGAATTGGTCGTCGGCCACGACATTCGACACCACGAGCCCGGAGTTCCTCGGCAGGCTGCCCTACAGCACCATCGACCATGTCGCGAGGGCAACCATCGACGGTCGGGTGGGCTGGGGGATGTTCGAGCATGCCGTCATGGGCCGGCACGATCCGTCGGGCTTCGTCGGCTGGGTCGACATGGCACCCTGAAACGAGACGTCCTCGAAATCGCTTCCACAATGCAAAGCGGCCCCGCCCGACCTGTCGGTCGAGCGGGGCCGTTCGGTGTTCGTCGTCAGCCTGCCATGTGCTGGGCGGCGCGGTACGAGAACACCATCGCGGTGCCCAGGGGAACGCCCGGACCGGGGTAGACCTTCTGGCTCAGCGACGCGGAGGTGTTGCCCGCCGCGTAGAGGCCGTCGATCGCGGTGCCGTCGGCGCGCAGCACGCGACCGTCGACATCGGTGACCAGGCCGCCCTTGCAGCCGAGGTCCGACAGCACGATCCGGGCCGCGAAGAACGGTCCGGTCTCGATCGCGGTCAGCGCCTTGTTCGGGTTGCCGTTCGGCGGGCAGAAGAAGTTGTCGTACGGGTCCTCGCCCCGGTGGAACGACTCGTCGACGCCGTGCTTGGCGTAGTCGTTGAACTGTTCGACGCTGGTGCGCAACGCATCCGCGGGCAGGCCCGCCTTCGCGGCCACCTCCTCGAGGGTGTCGCCCTGCACCCAGGTGCCCGCATCGAGGTGCTTCGCGGGCGCGGTGTTCGGGATGCTGATGCCGGGCAGGCCGCCACGCTCGCGCGAGTCGAAGATCATCCATGACGGCACGGCCGCGCCATTTCCGTTGTGCGCGTGCATCGCCCGGCCGAACTGGTCGTACGGCAGCGACTCGTTCAGGTAGCGTTCGCCGTTCGCGTCGACGACGATGCCACCGCGGATGCCGACCAGGAAGGCCGCGGTGCCGTCCGGCTGCTCGACGCCCGGGCAGAACCACGCCTGATCGAGCAGTGCGGTCGCGCCGCCCGCGGCGACGCCGGCCGCGATCGGTGCACCGGTGTTGGCGCCGATCGGACCCATCGACCACTCCGCCTTGCCGGGGGTGCCGTTCGCCGCGCGCGCCTGCGCGTTGGCCTCGATGCCGCCGGCGGCCATCAGGACACCGCGGTTCGCCTTGATCCGGATCGGCTGCCCGTCCTGCTCGGCCTCCACGCCGACGACGCGGCCGTCCTCGACGACCAGCCCGGTCATGGCGACGCCGGAGCGCAGGTCCGCGTTGCCGGTGCCCGCGACCGCGGCCAGCAGGCGCCCGACCAGGGCGCGGCCGCCGATCAGCTTTCCCGGTGCGTGGCCCTGCCCGGTGCGGTCCTGGTCCAGCTCGGGTCGGACCTTGGCGGCCAGCTCGCCGATGTCGGCGGGGTCGAGGTCGAGCGGGTTGATCGACCGGCCGGTGTCGAGGCGTCCGTCGGCCTTGTAGTAGTCGGGGAACGCCCGGAACTCGAAGTCGATGTTCGGGTTCTGCTCGAGGAACTCGACGACCGCAGGCGCGGTCTCGACGTACGCATCCTGCCGCTCGCTCTCGACGTCACCGAGCAACGCGCGCAGGTAGGTGCGGGCCAGCTCGGTCGAATCGGGCAGCCCGGCGCGCTCCTGCACCTGGGTGCCGGGCAGCCAGATCGAGGCGCCGGAGTACGACGAGGTGCCGCCGAACAGGTCGGTCTTCTCCAGCACCACCGTCCGCAGGCCACGCGTGGCCGCGGTGTAGGCGCCGGTCAGGGCTCCGCCACCGGACCCGACCACCACCACGTCGTATTCGTCCGTCCAGTCCTGCATGTCTCCAGCTACCTCCATCACATCGAGTGTGGGTGACAGGCAATCGCAGGCGGGCGGGCCGGACAGGCCGGCTCCCACTGAGCGGAACGGGAGTCCTGGCATCCTCTACAGGTGTCAGGATCTACCCTCATTCCGTCGGAAGTTGAAGAAGTGGGGGACCAGAGATGCCGAGGCTTGCGGAGGTGCGCGACGCAGCCGAGCCGAGCTCGGTGGAGCAGCGGGCACGGCACGGCCGGATCCTGAAGGTCGCCGCCCAGTTGGGGGCGGAGAAGGAACTCGAGCGCGTGCAGATGCAGGAGGTCGCCAAGCGCGCCGGCGTCGCGATCGGCACGCTGTATCGCTACTTCCCGTCGAAGACCCACCTGTTCGTCGCGGTCATGGTGGACCAGATCGAGCGGATGGGCACCCAGCTGTCCCGGCGGTCGCGGACGGGCATGTCGCCCGCCGACGCCGTGTTCGATGCACTGCTGCAGGCGACGCGGGCGCTGCTGCGCACCCCGCTGCTCGCCACCGCGATGATCCAGTCCGCCGCCACGTCCAACGCCGCGACGATCCCCGACGTCGCGAAGATCGACCAGCAGTTCGACAAGCTCCTCCTCGACGCAGCCGGGATCGAGGAGCCGACGATCCGGGACGTGACGGTGCTGCGGCTGGTGGTGGCCCTGTGGTTCGGGCTGATCCAGTCCGGGCTCAACAGCCGCACCTCGATTCCCGAGATCGAGTCCGACCTGCGGATCGCCTGCGACCTGCTGCTCGCCGAGTTGTCGGGCACCCCGAACTGACCTGCGCCTGTCGGCGCAAGACCTTCCCGCACCGAGCCGCCGCCCACCGTCCATCGGACGTTGGAGGCGGCTCGTCTCGTCCGGTGGGACGGCCCGGGCATTGCCCTCTTCGCGGAAATAGAATACGTTTCAGAAAACCGTCTTCTCAGGGGAGCAACAATGAGCAACGTCGTCATCGTCGAGGCCGCGCGGACGCCGATCGGCCGTCGTCGTGGTCAGCTGGCCGGGGTGCACCCCGCCGTGCTGCTGGGTGCCGCCCAGAAGGCGCTCCTCGACCGCACCGGGCTGCCCGCCGACCAGGTCGGCCAGCTCGTCGGCGGCGCCGTGACCCAGGCCGGTGAGCAGTCCAACAACGTCACCCGCCAGGCATGGCTGCACGCCGGACTGCCCTTCACGACCGCCGCGACCACCATCGACTGCGCGTGCGGCTCCTCGCAGCAGGCCGTGCACATGGTCGCGGGCCTGATCGCGTCCGGGCAGGTCGACGCGGGTATCGGCTGCGGTGTCGAGGTGATGAGCCGCGTGTTCCTCGGTCAGGCCAACGCGCCCGGCACCGGCAACCCGTACCCGGACGACTGGACCATCGACATGGGTGACCAGTTCACCTCCGCCGAGCGGATCGCCGCGAACCGCGGCATCACGCGTGCGGACGTCGACGCCCTCGGCCTGGAGTCGCAGCGGCGGGCCGCGCAGGCCTGGGCCGAGGGTCGCTTCGACCGCGAGATCGTCCCGGTGCAGGCCCCGGTCGTCAACAAGGAGGGTGAGCCCACCGGCGAGGTTGCAACCGTGACCCGCGACGGCGGCCTGCGGGAGACCACCGCCGAGGGCCTCGCCGGCCTCAAGCCGGTGATCGAGGGTGGCATCCACACCGCCGGCAACTCCTCGCAGGTCAGCGACGGTGCCGCGGCGGTTCTGCTGATGAGCGAGGAGAAGGCCCGGGAGGCCGGACTGAAGCCGCGGGCCCGGATCCTCGCGTCCACCCTGGTCGGCTCCGACCCGTACTACCACCTGGACGGCCCGATCGAGTCCACTCGGGCCGTGCTCGACCGCACCGGGATGTCGCTGTCGGACATCGACATCGTCGAGATCAACGAGGCGTTCGCCTCGGTCGTGCTGTCCTGGGCGCAGGTGCACAAGGCGGACATGAGCAAGGTCAACGTCAACGGCGGCGCGATCGCGCTCGGTCACCCGGTCGGGTCCACCGGCTCGCGGCTGATCACCAGCGCGCTGCACGAGCTCGAGCGCTCGGACCTTTCCACCGCGCTGATCACCATGTGCGCGGGCGGCGCGCTGTCCACCGCCACCATCATCGAGCGCATCTGACCGCCCTCCCGGTCGAGTGAACGGAAGCGCTCACTCGATCCACTCGACCGAATGTTCCGTTCACTCGGACGAGCGCCCGGGATCGGCACTAGAATTTCTTCTACTTAAGGACCCTTTGATGACCATTGGAATGAGCGACGAGGACCGCGAGCTCCGCGACTCGGTGCGCGGCTGGGCCGCCCGGTACGCCACCCCCGAGGTGATCCGTGAGGCCGTCGAGGCCAAGGTCGAGACCCGGCCGCAGTACTGGAGCTCGCTCGCCGAGCTCGGCATGCTCGGGCTGCACCTGCCCGAGGAGGTCGGCGGCGCCGGCTTCTCGCTCCTGGAAACCGCCATCGTCGCCGAGGAACTCGGCCGCGCCATGGTCCCCGGACCGTTCCTGCCCACGGTCGTCGTCTCCGAGGTCCTGCACGAAGCGGGTCGCAACGCCGAGCTCGAGGGCCTGGCAGACGGCTCGCTGTTCGGTGCGGTGGCGCTGCAGCCCGGCGACCTGCGCATCGTCCGCGACGGCGGCGCGGCCACGCTGTCCGGCACGTCCAGCCACGTCCTCGGCGGACAGGTCGGCGACGTGTTCCTGCTCGCCGCGGATGACGCGGGCGAGCTCGCGTTCGTCGTCGTCTCGCGGGATCGCCTGGACATCTCCGAACTGCCCGGCTACGACGTGATCCGTCGCAACGCCGAGATCACGGTCGGCGGCCTCGCCCTCGCCGACGGCGACGTGCTGACGCTGGACCCTCAGCGGGTCCTCGACGTCGCCGCGGCCCTCTTCGCCGCCGAGGCGGCCGGGCTGGCGGACTGGGCCACCACCACCGCCGCCGACTACGCGCGGGTCCGTCAGCAGTTCGGGCGGGTCATCGGCCAGTTCCAGGGCGTCAAGCACAAGGCCGCCCGGATGCTGAGCCTGACCGAGCAGGCCCGCGTCACCGCGTGGGACGCCGTCCGCGCGCTCGGCGATGACGTCTCGAGTGCCGAGTCGTCGCTGGCCGCCGCCGTCGCCGCCGCGGTCGCGCCAGAGGCCGCGTTCCAGGTCACCAAGGACTGCATCCAGGTACTCGGCGGCATCGGATACACGTGGGAGCACGACGCCCACCTCTACATGCGGCGCGCGCAGTCGCTGCGAATCCTGTTGGGCTCCACTGCCTCTTGGAAGCGCCGCGTCGCGAACCTCACCCTCGAGGGCGCCCGTCGCGTGCTCAGCATCGAGCTGCCCGCGGAGGCCGAGCAGATCCGCGCCGACATCCGCGCCGAGCTGGCGCCGGCCGCCGAGCTGGCGGGTACCGAGCAGAAGACCTACCTCGCGGAGCGGGGCTACACGTCACCGCACCTGCCGGCCCCGTGGGGCAAGAGCGCCGACGCGGTCACCCAGCTCGTGATCGCCGAGGAGCTGCGGGACGCGAAGATCAGGCCGCACGACATGATCATCGGCAACTGGGTGGTGCCCACCCTGATCGCGCACGGCAACGACGAGCAGATGCAGCGCTTCCTCCCGGCGTCGCTGCGCGGCGACATCGTCTGGTGCCAGCTGTTCTCCGAGCCCGGCGCCGGGTCCGACCTCGCAGGCCTGTCCACCAAGGCCACCAAGGTCGACGGCGGCTGGAAGCTGCAGGGCCAGAAGGTGTGGACCTCGATGGCTCGCGACGCGCACTGGGGCATCTGCCTGGCCCGCACCGACGGCGACGTGCCCAAGCACAAGGGACTGTCGTACTTCCTGATCGACATCAAGAACTCCGAGGGTCTCGACATCCGCCCGCTTCGGGAGATCACCGGCGAGGCGCTGTTCAACGAGGTGTTCTTCGACGACGTGTTCGTCCCGGACGAGTGCCTGGTCGGCGAGCCCGGTGACGGATGGAAGCTGGCCCGCACCACCCTCGCGAACGAGCGGGTCTCGCTCTCGCACGACTCCTCGCTGGGCTCCGGCGGCGAGGCGCTGCTGACGCTGGCCGCGACGGTGCCCGGCGGCCTGGACGCCGAACAGCTCACCGTGCTCGGCAAGGTGCTGTGCGACGCCCAGTCCGGTGGGCTGATGGGTCTGCGCACCACGCTGCGCTCGCTCACCGGCGCGCAGCCGGGCGCCGAGTCGTCGATCGCCAAGCTGCTCGGCGTCGAACACATCCAGCAGGTGTGGGAGGTCGCAATGGAGTGGGCGGGTCCGTCGTCGCTGCTCGGCGAGCAGGATCGCAGGTCCGCTACACAGATGTTCCTGAATTCGCAGTGCATGTCCATCGCCGGTGGTACGACGAATGTTCAGTTGAACATCATCGGCGAGCGGATCCTCGGTCTGCCTCGCGATCCAGAACCCGGAAAGTGAGCACGTAGTCACATGAACCGCACCTTTGTCGTCGGCGTCGGCATGACCAAGTTCGAGAAGATCGAGTCCCGGGACTGGGAGTACCCGGACATGGTCACCGAGGCCGTCGGCAAGGCGCTCGCGGACGCCGGCATCGACTACTCACAGGTCCAGCGTGCCGCCGCCGGCTACGTGTTCGGGGCGTCCACCGCCGGGCAGCGGGCGTTGTACGAGACCGGGCTGACCGGGATCCCGATCGTCAACGTCAACAACAACTGCGCGACCGGGTCCACCGCGCTGCTGATGGCGCGTGAGTGGGTGCAGGCCGGCTTCGTCGACTGCGCGCTGGCCGTGGGCTTCGAGAAGATGACCAAGACGTCGATGACCGGCACCGGCGAGATGCCGAAGGTCACCACCCTCGACGACCAGCTCAAGATCATGATCGAGAAGTTCGGCTGGGGCAAGGGCCCGATGACGGCGCAGCTGTTCGGCAACGCCGCGGTCGAGCACATGGAGCGTTACGGCACCACCGCCGAGCAGATCGCCGCGGTCGCGGTGAAGAACCACCGGCACTCGGTGAACAACCCGTACGCGCAGTTCCAGGACGAGTACACCCTCGAGCAGGTGCTGGGCGACAAGATGATTCACGCGCCGCTGACCCGGTCGCAGTGCTCGCCGACCTCCGACGGCGCCGGCGCCGCGATCGTCGTCAGCGAGAAGTTCGTGCGCGAGCACGGCCTCGAGGACCAGGCGATCGAGATCGTTGCGCAGGCGCTCACGACCGACGGCGAGGAGGCGTTCGCGGAGAGGTCGATGATCGACGTCGTCGGCGCGCCGATGACCCGCGCGGCCGCCGAGCAGGTGTTCGCGCAGTCCGGGCTGACGATCGAGGACGTCGACGTGATCGAGTTGCACGACTGCTTCGCGATCAACGAGATCATCACCTACGAGGGCCTCGGCCTGTGTGCGCCCGGCGAGGGCGGCAAGCTGGTCGAGTCCGGTGCGACCACTTACGGCGGCAGCTGGGTCGTCAACCCGTCCGGCGGTCTGATCTCGAAGGGGCACCCGCTGGGTGCCACCGGTCTCGCGCAGTGCGCGGAGCTGAACTGGCAGTTGCGCGGGCAGGCCGACGCGCGTCAGGTCGACGGTGCTTCCGTTGCCCTGCAACACAACCTGGGTCTCGGTGGGGCGTGCGTCGTCACTCTCTACCGGTCCGGAACCATCTCGAAGGAGTCATAACCCCAATGCCGATCGACGTGAGCGCCGCCCTGTCGGCCGCCCCAACCGTCCGCGAGGCCAGCTGGACCGAGCGTGACGTGATCCTGTACCACCTGGGCCTCGGCGCGGGTGTCGACTCGCTGAACCCGGCCGAACTCGGCTGGGTGTACGAGAAGGGTCTGCGGGTGCTGCCGACCTTCGCGATGGTCGCCGGCCAGGGCATCTCGGCCGGGACACTGAAGCCGGTCGGGATGAACATGCCGGGCATCGACATCGACCTGCGCAAGATCCTGCACGGCGGGCAGTCGCTGACGCTGCACGCCCCGATCCCGGCGTCGGGCACCGCGACGATCTCGTCGCGGGTCGCGAACGTCTGGGACAAGGGCAAGGCCGCGGTGATCGTGCTCGAGCAGTCCGCCAGCGATTCCGATGGAAACCCGTTGTGGACCACCGGAATGCAGATCTGGGCGCGCGGCGAGGGCGGCTTCGGCGGCGAGGCCGGACCGGACGTGTCGAACGCGGTGCCGGAGCGGGACGCCGACACGGTGCTGGTGTCGCCCACGAGCACCCAGCAGGCGCTGGTGTACCGGCTCAGCGGCGACCTGAACCCGCTGCACGCCGACCCGGAGTTCGCGAAGATGGCCGGGTTCGACCAGCCGATCCTGCACGGGCTCGCGTCGTACGGGGTCGTGTGCAAGGCCGTCGTCGACGGCGTGCTCGACGGGGATCCGACTCGGGTGCAGTCGTTCTCGGTGCGATTCGCCGGATCGCTGTACCCCGGGGAGACCATCGAGACCGCCGTCTGGCGTGACGGTGACACCCTCACCCTGGTGGCCACCTGCCCCGAACGGGACGGGCAGCCGGTGCTCACGCACGCGACGATGGAGGTCCGGTCGTGAACGAGGGCAACACCCACCCCACTGTCCGCACCCACCCGCACCGGACGGTGCTGACGGCTGCGCCGCAGGACACCCCGGTCGATCGCGCCACCGCGGCGGCCCGTCGGGTGATCGACGCGATGCTGCGCACCGATCGCGGCAACGCGAACCTCGACCGGGTCGCGGAGGAGCTCAACAGCATCGCCGACCACCTCGAGGAGCATGCCCCCGAGGTGGCCGAGCGGCTGGTCGACATGTGGAGCGGGGAGGGCGTCACCCGGCACGACCCGATCACCGGTCCGGAGAACGCCATCGCGCCCCCGCTGGTGATCGAGGGGCTCGAGGACGGTTCGGTTCAGGGCGTCGTCACGCTCACCCTGCCGTACCAGGGTCCGCCCGGGTGCGTGCACGGTGGCGTCTCGGCGTTGATCCTCGACCACGTGCTCGGTGTCGCCAACGCCTGGGGCGGCAAGGCAGGCATGACCGCGCAACTCAACACGCGGTACCACAAGCCGACGCCGCTGTTCGAGCCGCTGACGATCACCGGCAAGCAGATCTCGGTGGAAGGCCGCAAGATCCGCACGGTCGGAGACATCAAGAACGCCGCCGGTGAGGTGTGCGTCTCGGTCGACGGTCTGTTCATCGACGCCACGGTTCCGCGCCCCCGCTGACGGTCCTACCGAATGTGGGATCCGGTCGGTTCAACTGACCGAATCCCACATTCGGTCAGCGGGGAGGGGTGGAACGAGCACACAGGAGGAGCGCAGGTATGGGCAAGCTGGACGGACGGGTTGCCGTCATCACCGGAGCGGCCATGGGCATCGGCCGCGGTGTGGCGGGCGCGATGGCCCGCGAGGGCGCGAACATCATCGTCTCGGACATCGACGAGCAGGCGGGTGCCGACACCGTTCGGTGGCTCACCGACGAGTGGGGCGTGGGCGCGAAGTTCATCCGCGCCGACGTCACCGATCGTGAGCAGGTGCACGCGATGGTCGACGCGGGCACCGAGGAGTTCGGACGTCTCGACATCCTCGTCAACAACGCCTGGCGTCCGCTGGGCTACGCGCGGTTCGAGAAGACCGCCGAGGAGAACATGCGGATCGGCTTCGACATGGGTGTCATGTCGGCGTTCTGGGCGATGCAGCGCGCGTTTCCGGCGCTCGCCGAGCACGGCACCGGACGCGTCATCAACATGTGCAGCCTCAACGGCGTCAACGCTCACATGTACTCGGTGTACTACAACGCCGCGAAGGAGGCGCTGCGCAGCATGACCCGCACCGCCGCCCGTGAGTGGGCGCCGAAGCACGTGTGCTGCAACGTCATCTGCCCGGGTGCGAAGAGCGCCGCCTACCAGCGCGTCGCCGAGGCGAACCCGCAGATGGCGGCCGGGCAGGAGGCGGCGAACCCGATGGGACGCATCGGTGATCCCCTCGACGACATCGGCACCGTCGCCGCGTTCCTCGCGTCCGACGACTCCCGCTACCTCACCGGCAACACGCTGTTCGTTGACGGCGGCAGCCACATCAACGGCGTGCAGTGGGCGCCGCAGGTGGACTGAGGCGGCGCCGACCGGGTCAGCCGACCGAGATGGTGCGCTGGGCAAGCAGCCAGCGCCCGTCTTCCCGCCGGAACAGGTCGTGATACCGGCCCATGCTCGTCAACCGCGGCGCCGTGGCCGTCTCGGCGTAGAACTGCCAGACGGACTCTGCGCGCGCGGTGTCCGGGCCGTCGACGGAGACCGCGACGCACGTCGTCAGGTGCCGGGTGCCGGTCCCGGGTCCGGCGATGCCCGCGCCGCGACGTTCGCGGACGGCCGCCATGATCTCCGCGAGCCCCCGGGAGACCTGGGGCTTGGCGCCGGACGCGGTCGTGCCGGTCATCTCCCACACCGCGTCGTCGGTGTAGAGCTGCGCGTACGTCTCGACCGACGCCTCGTCGGCGGCGTGTGCGATGCGGGCGATGAGGGACCGGATCGCTTCGGCGGGTGCCTCGTTCTGAACAAACTCGCTGGTCATCCCCGCATCCTCCGTCTACGCCGACGCGGGTGCGAGCGGTGTCCCGGGCAGCGGGACACCGCCCGGCGGTTGGTCGGCTACCCCGCGCTGCCGCCGAGGCTGCCGGTGTCGACGCCGATCAGGTCCAGGATGGCTTCGATCGCGCCGGGGGTGCCTGCGACGGCGCTGCCGAGGTCGAGGACCGCGGACCCGACCTCGATCGGGCTCCCGACGAACACCGGCTCGAAGTCGACGGCCGGATTGGTGATGTTCGGGTTGATGCAGACGCCGAGCGCGACGTAGACGCCGACGGGCACGTCGGGGACCTCGTACGTCCGTTCGCGGACCAATGCGTTGGTGGTGGTCGCGGACGGTCCCCACTGGAACACGGCGGGGTCGATCTGATCCAGCGGGGGCAGGGTTCCCCCCGCGAGCGCGGGAATCAGGGGGACGGCCTTGGCCGGGTTCACCAGCGCCGCGGTGCAGAAGGTCAGGGCCTGCGCGAGTCCGCTGTTGGGGTCGGAGAGCTTGATCGTCAGGTGATTGCCGTCGACCGTCGTGCTGATCGCGGGTGGCGCGGGCGGCGGGATCTGGGCGGACGCCGTTGGCGCCGCCATCGCGCTCACCGCGAGGACGGCGGTGGCCGTCCCGGCGATGGTCGCGGCCATTGTCTTCCAGCGCGCAGTTGTGGGCACGACTACCTCACCAACCCTTCGAGTCGGCCCGGCTCGGGAGTGAGCCGAGTCGACTGATGATGCCCCACGACAGCAACCGATCGGGGGAGGTGCGCAGTTCAGGTCGTGTGCGTGGCGAACAACTGGGCAAGGTGGACGCCCTCGCGCCCGGCCAGCTGGGCGGCCTGGGTGCGGCACGAGAAGCCGTCCGCGAGCAGCGTCGCGTCCGGGTGCGCGGACAGGGCGGGCAGCAGGGCGTGGCCGGCGACCGCGACCGAGACATCGTGGTGTCCGCGTTCCATTCCGAAGTTGCCGGCCAGTCCGCAACAGCCGGTGAGCTGGTGCACCGTCGCCCCGGCCAGGTCCAGTAGCGCACGGTCGGCCGCGAATCCGGTGACGGCGTGCTGGTGGCAGTGCGGCTGCACCACGACCTCGACGCCCTCCAGGCGCGGTGGGTGCCAGGGTGTGCCGTCGGGAAGGGTTGCGGTGGAAAGAAACTCGGCGAAGGTGTGTGTCGCCGCTGCCGCGAGGTGCGACCGGGGATCGTCCGGGAGCAGTTCGACCAGGTCCGAGCGCAGCACCGCGGTACACGACGGCTCCAGCCCGATGATCGGTCGGCCGGCATCGAGGTGCGGCTGCAACTGGTCGAGCGTACGAGCGAGTTGTCTTCGCGCCCCATCCAACTGGCCGGTGGTGATCCAGGTCAGACCGCAGCAGGACCGCCTCTCGGTCAGCTCGACTCGGTATCCGGCGTGCTCCAGCACCGTGACCGCGGCACTCGCCACCGCCGGGGTGAAGGCATCGGTGAAGGTGTCCAGCCACAACAGAACGCTGCGTTCCGCTTGCGGTGCAGCAGATCTGCGGCGCAGGGATCGGCGCGAACTCGCTCGTGCCAGCGCCGGTACTCCGCGGCGCGGGTCGAGTCCGGCCAGCCGCAATCCGGTGCGCCGCAGGAACGGCACCCCGGTCGCGGCGTTGACGACACGCGGTGCCCGGGTCGCAGCGGCCGCCCAGCGAGGCAGCCAGCCGAGCGTGTAGTGGCCCCGCGGGCGCAGTCGCCGCCTATACCGGCGATACAGCACCTCCGACTTGTAGGTGGCGATGTCGACCCCCGCCGGGCAGTCGGAAGAACACGCCTTGCACGACAGGCACAGGTCCAGGGACTCGGCGAGTTCTCCGGCGTCGAACCCGCTCGACACGAGCGTGCCGTTGATCGCTTCCTGCAGTACCCGCGCCCGGCCTCGGGTGCTGTCCTTCTCATCCCGGGTCGCCACGTACGACGGGCACATGAATCCGCCGGATTCCGAGCGGCACTTGCCGATTCCGACGCACCGATGGACCGCGGTCGAGAGGTCGCCGCCATCGTCGTGCAGCGCGAATCCGCCGGCCCGGGTGACCGGCCGGGCAGCGGGTATCCGCAGATCCGCATCCACCGGTGCCGCGTCCACCACCACGCCGGGGTTCAGCACGGCGTCCGGGTCGAACAGCGACTTGAATTCCGCGAACGCCGAGAGCGCGGCGGGGGAGTACATCAGCGGCAGCAGTTCGGAGCGTGCGCGTCCGTCGCCGTGCTCACCGGACATCGAGCCGCCGTGCCCGGCGACCAGTGCGGCCGCGTCCAGAAGAAATGCGCGGAAGCGATCGGGCGCCCGATCCATCGGGAAGTCCAGTCGGACGTGCACGCACCCGTCACCGAAGTGGCCGTACAGCAGACCGTCCACGTCGTGCTCGCCCATCAGGTCGTCGAAGTCGCGCAGGTACGCCCCGAGACGGTGCTGGGGCACTGCGGCGTCCTCCCATCCGGGCCAGGCCGGGCGCCCGCGCCGGGTGCGTCCCGACAGCCCGACGCCGTCCGCTCGGATCCGCCACAGGGCCGCCGACTCGGGCCCGGTCGCCACGACCCTGGTATCCACCGCGTTCGACGCCGCACACAGCGCCGCGGCGTCGGCGAGCGCCTGTTCGGCGGTGTCCCCGGCCATCTCGACGAAGAGCCAGCCTTCGCCGCGGGGCAGTTCGGGTACGGCGGCGGCGCCCTTGTGTCGTCGGACCACGTCGACCAGCCGGGCGTCGATACCCTCGACGGCGAGGGGGCGGGCCGCCATCAGCGCCGGGACGTCGTCGGCGGCGTCGGGCATGGCCGGGTAGCCGAGAACCACGAGCGCAGTCGCGGTGGGGACCGGAACCAGGTCGACGGTGGCGTCGAGGATCAGGCCGCAGCTGCCCTCGGTGCCGACGAATGCCCTGGCGAGCGCGTGCCCCCGTTCGGGCAGGAGGTGCTCGAGGGAGAATCCCGACGCCTGCCGGTCGAAGCGGCCGAGCTCGGTGCGCAGCGTCGCCAGGTTTGCGGTCACGAAGGCGTCCAGCCCGGGCACCACGGACAGGTCGTCGGCGAGGACGCGCTGCGTGCCCGTGCCGTCCAGGATGCGCAGCCGGCGTGCGTTCTCGGCGGTCCGCCCCCAGGCGACGGCGCGTGGGCCGCAGGCGTTGTTGCCGAGCATGCCTCCGAGGGTGCACCGGTCCTGCGTCGACGGATCCGGGCCGAAGCGCAGACCGTGCGGTGCGGCGGCCCGCTGCAGCGAGGAGAGCACCACCCCCGGCTGCACGACCGCGGTCCGGGCGCCCGGATCGAGGTCGAGGATCCGGTTCATGTGGCGACAGAAGTCGAGCACCAGTCCGGCGCCGATCGCGTTGCCCGCTACGGACGTCCCCGCTCCGCGAGCCGTCACCGGGACGCCGTGGGCGCGGCCGGCCGCGAGAGTTGCGGCCACGTCCTCGTCGGAGCGCGGGAACACGACCGCGGTCGGGGGTACTCGGTAGTTCGAGGCGTCGGAGGAGTACTCGGCCCGACGGCGGGTGGAATCGTCGACCTCGCCGTCGAGGCTGGAGCGTAATTCCGCGACGGCGGCGCCTGTCGTATCCGCACTGGGCACGGTGCCGATACTACGACCACCGCACACTGTCGCGCCGGGCGCGCATGGCCGCTGACGTGGCGTAATCGAATGATGCTGTTAGACAGAACGATTGATTGAACGCGGCAGATTTCGAGAAGCCCTGACCGGCGGGTGTGAGTCGTGCATGATGGCTGCCGGCGTGCGCACCGCGCGCACCACCATCCGCACCCGACCATCATCGAGAAACGGACACGCTGTGAGGACATCCCGCAAGAGCACCGCACGACTCGCCGTCATCGCCGGCCTCGGGGCCGCGGCACTGGTCGCCAACCCGGCCGTCGGTTCCGCCGCGGTCGCGGGCACCGCGAACGTGACGTCGAGCGGCAACACGATCACCGTCAAGTTCGCCGACGTCAGCTCCCCGTCACTGATCGCCTGCTGGGTCAGGGTGGACAACGCGAGCGGCACCGAGTCCACCGCCAACCCTGTACTGATCCTCGGGAACCCGGGCGCCGGGACCTTCGTCTCGCAGGGACTGGACAGCGGTGACTACACCGTCCACGCCCTGTGCCTGGACGATGACGGCTCGACGCCGCTGACCCCCGTCGACGGCGTGCCCGTCACCGTCGGCTCCGCCACCAGCTTCGGCAGCGTCACGCTCGACACCGGCAGCCTGGGCCTCGACGCCGGCAGCCTGAGCCGGATCTTCGGCAGCTGACGGTCGTGGCCGCTCACCGTGCAGGTGAGCGGCCATGGCACTCCCGCCGCGCGGGCCAGGCGCGATCGCTCACCCGGCGGGCAGCGCGTCGAGCAGGTCGCCACCGCCGCGGGTGCCCCGCGGACAGGCCGCCTCCGGATCGGTCACCCGACCCGCGTCGGAACGGGTCCATTCCCGCACCGCCCACCGCTCGGCGATCGCCCACCGGCCGTCGCGCCGCTCCATCAGGTCGACGAAGCGTGCCCCGCTGGTGAAGTCGCCGCGGTTCGGGTGTCCCCAGTGCACATTGGTGGAGTAGGTACCTCGCCCGCGATGCGCGTGCGCAACGCGGCGACGGCGGGGGTGTGGCCTGAGGGTTGGACACGGTGCCGATTCTGCGGCTGCCGCGTGATGATCCGGCATCGCTCGGTCAATCATGTTGTTAGACAGTATATTTCGATTGTGTTCAGTCTTCCGAGAGTGTGACGTCGGGCCGGGTCGGGGGTGCATGATGTCGGCTGTCATGGACTCGCATTCCGGCGAGCCGGTTACCCGTCAAGAAATGGATCACTGTGAAGACTTCTCGTAAGAGCGTTACCCGCGTGGGTGCCGTTGTCGGATTCGCCGCCCTCGCACTGGTCGCCAACCCTGCACTGAGCTCGGCCACGGCCGCCGGTTCGGTTCACGTATTCAAGCCCAGCGCCGACACCATTCAGGTCGATTTCACCGGTATCAGTTCTCCCACCCTGAGTGGATGCTCCGTGGACGTGCTGGAGGAGTTCGGCCGGGAGAGTTTCCACGGCGACGTAGTGTTGACCGGGAATCCGGGCGACGGTACGTACACCTCGCCGCCCCTCAATCCGAACTGGAACTACAAGGTCGTCACGTCCTGCGTCGACGCGGACGGAGAGATCCCCCTTGTCAACACGACGCCGGAGCCGACACTCGCCTTCAGCGTCGATTACAACATCGGTCTTTTCACGTCCCTGTTCGCCAGCTGATCGCCGGTGCTCCTCCTCGGCAGTCCTGGCGCCGGGGTCTATACGCAGAAATTCGACAGCGGTGACACCGTCTCCGCCTCCTGCCTCGACGGCGACGGAACGACGGTCCTCACCCCCCAGGCGGGGTGCCGGTGACCCTCGGAACGAGCTTCGGAAGCCTGACGACCGATGATCCGCTGCATGGCGTCGAGCTGCGGGGCCGGTCGGTGGCGAGGTGCTGTTTCGCCGGATACCGGCAGCGGGGGCGCGATCTTCGGCAGCTGACGAGCCGGTCCGGTCAGGACGCGGCACCCACCCGCGCGCGCAACGTGTCGAGCAGATCGCTTCCGCCGCGCGTGCCCCGCGGGCCGGCCGCCTCGGGTGCGATCATCCGGCCGTCGTCGGATCGGGTCCACTCCCGTACCGCCCAGCGTTCGGCGATCGCCCACCTGCCGTCGCGCCGCTCCATCAGGTCGACGAAGCGTGCCCCACTGGTGAAGTCGCCGCGGTTCGGGTGTCCCCAGTGCACATTGGTGGAGTAGGCCTCGCTGATCGCGACGTCGCCGAACAGTTCCACGAGATGGTTCCCGACGTGGTGCATGGTGCCGCCGAGCAGTTCCAGCTTCGGCCCGACCCAGGCGATGTACTCGTCGACCGTGCCGTCGAATCCGGTGTGGTGGTCGATGCCGTCCGGGTGGTAGCAACCGCGCACCAGATCGAGATCGAGCCGGTCGATGCCGCGGCAGTACCGCAACACGACCTCGCGGATCTCCTGCTTGTCGAGAAGCTCTCGTAGTTCGCGCGACTCCACCGTCATCGAGCCTCCTCCTTCAACCCGACCAGCCGGTCGAGCAGGTCCGGGACGTCCTCGGCGGCGGCGCCGAACGCCACCGGCCGGAACACCGCGACCGTCGCGCCGGCCTTGTGCCACTGCAGCGCCCGGTCCGCGGTGGCGTCCAGATCCACCGCCCCGGACGCGTCGTGCACCGGCGTCACCGACACCTGAATCCGCGCCGAATCGGGATCGCGGCCGTGCTCGGCGAAGCATTCCCGGAGCAGCGCGACCGACTCGCCGAAGGCCGCCATGTCGGTGGGGTTGACGGTCCAGCCGTCCGCGACCCTCGCGATCCGCTCGAAGTTGCGCCTGCTCGGGCCGAACCCGAACAGCACCGGCACCCGGTCCTGGGCAGGCAACGGGTACGAGTGGAAGTCCTCGAACGCGAAGTCGCGACCGGTGAACGTCGCCGGCGGCGGCGCCCACAATGCGCGGCAGGCCGCGACGGTCTCCTCCATTCGGCCGAACCGGGCGTCGAACGGCACACCCGCCGCGGCGTACTCCGCCTCCTGCCAGCCGACACCCATCCCGATCGCGACCCGGCCACCCGAGATCGCGTCGAGCGTGGCGATCTGTTTGGCCAACAGCAGCGGCGGGCGGAGGGTCGCGATGAGCACCGACGCACCGAGCCGGGCCCGCCGGGTCACCGCGGCGACCGCCGAAAGCAGCGAGATCGGTTCGTACCACGGGTGGTCCAGCGCGAAAACGAACCCGTGCTCGGCGGCCCGTTCGGCGTGCGCGGCCTCGTTGAAGCCGAGGTGGTCACCGGTCGAGATCAGATCGAACCCCACGCGATCGGCGTGCGCGGCCAGGTCGAGCACCGGCTGGATCCGGCCGCCGTACAGCGCTTCGGCGCCCAGGATGTTGAGTCCCACTTCCAGGGCCGTCACGGACGGAGCAGCCTCTGCGCGTGTTCGCTCAGGTCGCCGGTGTGGTCGATGCAGCACAGCCGTTGCGTGAACCGCCACCGGCCGTCCACGGACTCGAAGCGATCGAAGTAGCGTCCGACGAGGATCGGCTGCAACGGGAGGTCCGCGGTGCCCTGCAGCACCGTCACGTACGAGACCGCGCTCGCCTCGGTGTTGTCGTCCGAGACGGACACGCGGACGTTGGTGGTGACGTGCTTGGTCCGCGGGGACGGCGGGTCGCCGTGCATCTTGACGAACGTTTCGTTGGCGCGCTGAACGGCCGCCGGGTCCCGCTCGATGAGCCCACCGAGCGGCACGCCGTCCCCGTCGCACTGTCCGTAGGTGGCATCGGCGAACAGAGCCGCCACCGCGGACAGTTCACCGCGGTCGATCAGATGCGAGTACGAGAAGACCAGGTCCCGGATCGCCTCGGTCGCGGCGAGCCGCTCGATCGTGTGCCGCATGTCCAGCATGGCCGGCCCCTACAGCTTGACCTGACCGCGGGACACCTTGCCGGTCGCGTTGCGCGGCAGCGGCTCGGTGGTCAGCCGCCAACGCGTGGGCACCTTGAAGTAGGAGAGCCGGTCCGCGGCGAACGCACGCAGCTCCTCCTCGCCGACCGTCGCCCCGGCGCGCACCACGACGATCGCCGCGACCTCCTGGCCGAGGTCCTCGTGCGCCTCGCCGACGACCGCGCACTCCGCGACGTCCGGATGCTCGTCGAGAACCTGCTCGATCTCGGTGGGGTAGATGTTCTCGCCGCCGCGCAGGATCAGGTCCGAGCGGCGACCGGTGAGCCGCAGCCGGCCGTCCTCGACGCGACCGAAGTCGCCGGTGTGCAGCCAGCCGTCGCGGATCGACGCCGACGTCGCCTCCGGGTTGTCCCAGTAGCCGAGCATCACGTACGGGCTGCGGACACACACCTCGCCCTCCTCGCCGTCCGGCAGCCGCTCGCCGAACGGGTCCCGGATCTCCATCGCGACCGCGAAGATCGGCCGGCCGAGGGTGCCGGGGAACTGCTGCACGTCCATCGGGGTGGCGACGGCGATGCCGGTGCTGCACTCGGTGAGGCCGTAGCTGTCGACGAGGGAGTCCTTCGCGAACGGCACCTCCTCGCGCAGGCGCTCCTTGAACGCCACCGACGACGGGGCCGATGCCAGCGCGAACGCGGTCAGCGACGAGGTGTCGTACTTGCGGACGTTGCCGTGCTCGATCAGCCGGGCAGCCATGGTCGGCACCGCGCCCCAGTTGGTGATCTTCTCCCGCTCGACCAGTGCGAGCACCCGGTCCACGTCGAACTTGTCCTGGTACAGGACCACCGCGCTGCCGGTGGCGAGGCGGGGGACGACGATGTTGTGCAGGCTCGCGATGTGGAACAGCGGCGAGGTGAGCAGGTAGCGCAGGTCGCTGGGCCGGTTCGGGTCGTACTCGCGCCCGGCGAACGCGTCGAGCAGTGCGTCGCTGTAGCGGTGGTAGTCGGCCACGGCCAGCAGGTTGCGCTGCGAGTGCAGGGCGCCCTTGGGCTTGCCGCTGGTGCCGCTGGTGAACAGGATGACCGACGGGTCGTCCTCGACGACCTCCGCGGTCCGCAGTGCGGCACCGCGATGGGCCTCGATCAGGCGCGGGACGTCCTGCTCCATCGTGAGCACGGGAACACCGGTCTCGGCCTCGGCGAGGAGGGCGACACGCTTGGCGTCGGCGATGAGCACCTTCGGCGTGGTCAGCTCGATGCCGTACGCGATCTCCCGCGGCACCCACCACGCGTTCAGTCCGACCGCGATCGCACCGAGCGACTGGGTGGCCCAGAACGCGATCACCCACTCGACGGTGTTCGCGGCGAGGATGCCGACCCGGTCGCCGACACCGATGCCGTACTCGTCGGCGAGGGCCTCGGCGAACGCCGCGACCTGCTCGGCGTGCTCACGGAACGAGATCCGCCGATCCTCGGTGACCAGATAGTCGCGGTCCCCGTACTCCAGCGACGCGGTGAGCAGTTCGTGCACCGCGTGGTTGCGCTGCCGCATGACCGGCATCCGCGTGCCGCGGACATCCTCGTCGACCAGCTCGAAAGGAGCCCCCGGTCCCGTCAGCCGGGACACGACGGCCGCGAGGTATGCCTGCGGATCGGTGGATGCAGTCATGAGATCGGGACCTCCCTGTACTTGAATTGGCGAGAAGGATCACACGGCCAGGGGGGTGCATGGAAGGCTTTTCCACTGACCGGGACTGGTGCGGTTCGGTTCTCGGGCCCTGGTTAGCGTCGGTCGAACATTGCTGGACCGTGCGCCGACTCCGGAGCCCGCGCCCCTCGCCGGTGCCTCCGCCCTGACCGTCGCAGTGCACAAGCAGACAACGGGAGTGGAATTGGAACGCGCGACGATCGCCGAGATGCTGCTGGATCGCCTCGGAGACGAGCACCTGGGCACCCGGACGCGGGATCGGGACTGGACGTGGGACGAGACGGTCCGTGAGAGCGCGGCGCGCGGGGCGCTGGCCGCGTCGCTGCGCCGGGAGGGGCCTTTCCACATCGGTGTGCTCCTCGAGAACGTTCCCGAGTTCCTGTTCTGGCTCGGCGGCGCCGCGCTGACCGGGGCGACGATTGTCGGCATCAACCCTACCCGCCGCGGTGCGGAACTCGAGGCCGAGATCCGGTACGTGGACTGCCAGCTCATCGTCACCGACGCCGAGGGTATGGCGAAGCTCAAGGGCCTCGACCTCGGTCTCGACGAGGACCGCTTCGTGCTCGTCGACGACCCGGCCTACGCGGACACCGTCGCCGCGCACCGCGTCGCGGAGCCCGCCCTGGACCCGTCGATCGACGAGTCCTCGCTGTTCCTCCTGCTGTTCACCTCGGGCACCACCGGCATGTCGAAGGCGGTGCGGTGCAGCCAGGGCCGGCTCGCGCGTCTCGCATACGCCAACTCCGCGAAGTACGGGCACTCGCGCGAGGACGTCGACTACTGCTGCATGCCGCTGTTCCACGGCAACGCGCTGATGGCGCTGTGGGCGCCCGCGCTGGCCAACGGTGCCACCGTCTGCCTGCCGCAGGCTTGCAAGTTCTCCGCCTCCGGGTTCATGCCCGACGTGAAGTTCTTCGGCGCCACGTTCTTCACGTACGTCGGCAAGGCGCTGTCGTACCTGATGGCGACCCCCGAGCAGCCCGACGACCTCGACAACACCCTGGTCCGCGGGTTCGGCACCGAGGCCTCCCCGGAGGACAAGGTCGAGTTCGTGCGCCGCTTCGGCGCGCAGCTGTTCGAGGGCTACGGCTCCTCCGAGGGCGCCGGTTCGGTGAAGCTGGACCCCGAGGCCCCCGAGGGCGCGCTCGGCAGGCCCGCCCACGACGAGATCGCCATCGTCAACCCGGAAACACTCGTGGAATGCGTCCGCGCGAAGCTCGACGAGCACGGCCGGGTGCTCAACCCGGACGAGGCGATCGGCGAGATGATCGACAAGGGCGGCGCCAAGCGGTTCGAGGGCTACTACAAGAACGAGCAGGCCATCGCGGACCGGATCAAGCACGGCTGGTACTGGACCGGCGACCTCGGGTACATCGACGAGGACGGGTTCATCTACTTCGCGGGACGCAAGGGCGACTGGATCCGCGTCGACGGCGAGAACACCTCCGCGTTGATGATCGAGCGGATCCTGCGCCGACACCCGAAGGTCATCGCCACCGGCGTGTACGCGGTCCCGGACCCGCGGTCCGGCGATCAGGTGATGGCCGCGATCGAGGTCTCGGACCTCACCGACTTCGATCCCGAGGAGTTCGCGTCGTTCCTCGGCACACAGGACGATCTGGGTACCAAGTCCGCCCCGCGCCTGGTCCGGGTGTCAACCAACCTCCCGGTGACCGGATCGAACAAGGTGCTCAAGCGGGAGCTGCAGGCGCAACTGTGGCGTTGCGACGAACCCGTATTCCACTGGCAGGGACGAGGCGAGCCGACCTACGTGGAAATGTCCGATGATGACAAGCGTGAACTGGAAGCGCAATTCGCGGCGTCGGGCCGGCAGCGGTTCCTCGGCGCCTGAGGTAACGAGGCCGGAGCCGACCGTGCCCGAGCCCAGTGGTCGCCCGGTCACCTTGGTGACCGGCGCGAGCCGAGGGATCGGTCGCGAAATTGCACTCGCATTCGCCCAGAGCGGATTCGACGTCGCCCTCACCGCCCGGACGGGGCGGGAGGGCGGCAGTCGGGGCGGATCGCGAGCACGCGGCGAATCCGTCCTCGTCCCCAGTGACCTGGAGGACACCGCTGCGCGGGTTCGAGCGTTCGGCGTCGCCGCGCTGCCGATCCCGATGGATCTCCTCGACGGGGTCTCGGTGCTGGCGGCGGCGGATCGGGTGCTCGAAACGTGGGGTCGCGTGGACGTTCTCGTCAACAACGCCTACGTGCAACCCGCCGGCATCGTCGATGGGGCGCAGGGCGTCGAACTCGACGACGCGACCCTGATGACGCGCGGGAACTACCGGCACCAGCTGGCCCTGATCCAGCGGGTGCTGCCCGCGATGGTCGGTCGGGGTTCCGGTGTCGTGATCAACCTGCTGTCGGGCCCGGAGCCGACGGAACCGGCCGGGACGGACACCGCTCTGAGCCCCTCCCACGCGACGTCGAACGCCGCGTTCCGGCGTCTCGCCGCCGCGGTGAACGCGGAGTACCGGCACCGCGGGGTGCGCGCGTTCAACCTCGGCCCCGACGCCGCGGTCGCCGAACCGGGCGAGGAGGCCGGGGGCGACGGCGTGCCGTCCAGGATGGTCGCCAGGTCGGCGTTGTGGCTGGCCACCCAGCCTGCCGCCGACCGGTTCCTCGACAACGTGGTGTGGGTGCCGAAGTCGGCGAGTCCGCTCGCGGCATGAACTGGTCTGCGGGACAACAGGAAAGGGTGTGCGTGGCGTGAAGTTCGGTGTGGTGGTTTCGGTCGAGTCGGGGATGACGGGGGACCGGTCGTGAGTGCGAATGCGGGCAGCTCGCAGCCGATGCCCGACGTCGTGACCACCGCGCCGAGTCGCCGCCCGGTCGCCTTGGTGACCGGCGCGAGCCGCGGCATCGGCCGGGAGATCGCGCTCGCCTTCGCCCGCAACGGATTCGACGTCGCCCTCACCGCGCGGACGGTGCGGGAGGGTGACGGGCGGGTGTCGCCGCGCACCCACGGTGAGCTGATTCCGGTGCCGGGCAGCCTGGAGACCACCGCCGCGGAGGTACGGGCCCTCGGCGTCGACGTGCTGGCCGTGCCGATGGATCTGCTCGACGCCACGTCGGTACTGGCGGCGGCCGATCGGGTACTCGAAACCTGGGGTCGCGTGGACGTTCTCGTCAACAACGCCTACGCGCAGACCGCGGGCAACATGGACCGGCTGCTCGACATCGAACTCGACGACGCCACGGTGATGATGCGCGGCAACTACCTGCACCAGCTCGCGCTGATCCAGCGGGTGCTGCCCGCGATGGTCGGTCGCGGGTCCGGCGTCCTGATCAACCTGGTGTCGGGATCGGCGACCATGGATCCACCCGCGGCACCCGGCGAGGGCGGCTGGGGGCTGTCGTACGCGGCGTCGAAGGCCGCGTTCGGCCGGATCGCCGGTGCCGTCAACGCCGAGTACCGGCACCGCGGGGTGCGGGCGTTCAACCTCAGTCCGGGCTTCGTGGTCACCGAGTCGGGAGCCGCCCGCGGCGGCACCGACGCGATCACCGACAGCGGGTTCGACACGGTGCCCGCGACGGTCCCGGCCGAGGCGGCGGTGTGGCTGGCGACCAACCCGGATGCGGACCGTTTCCTCGGTAAGGTCGTGTGGGCTCCGAAGCTGGTGGACTCGATCGCTGCGTGATCTGCGCTGCGGGACAACGGGAAAGGGTGTGCGTGGCGTGGTGAAGCTCGGTGTGGTGATGCCGGTCGAACTGGGGATGGCGGGGGACCCGGAGCAGGTTCTCGAATTCGCCAGGGCGGCCGAAACGCTGGGATTCGAAGAGATCTCCGCGGTCGAGCACGCGGTGGTGATCGCGAACACCGGCAGCGAGTACCCGTACTCGCCGACCGGCAAGTCGCACCTGCCCGACGACTGCCCGCTGCCCGATCCGCTCGAACTGCTCTCGTTCGTCGCCGGCGCCACCACCCGGCTCGGCCTGGCCACCGGAGTCCTGGTGGCGCCCAACCACAACCCGGTCGTGCTGGCCAAGCGGTTGGCCACCCTGGACCGGCTCTCCGGGGGACGCACCCGGATCTGTCTCGGGGTCGGCTGGATGCGTGAGGAGATCGAGGCGTGCGGCGGCGACTTCACCCGCCGCGGCAAGGCGACCGACGAGGCGATCGCCGTGATGCGCGCGCTGTGGGACGGCGGGTCCGACGGCGTCGACTTCGCAGGTCGGTTCACCTCGTTCACCGGCGCCTACTCGTTCCCGAAGCCGTTCCGGGAGAGCGGGGTTCCGCTGTACATCGGCGGGCACAGCGCGGCCGCCGCCCGGCGGGCCGGACGGGTCGGCGACGGATTCCAGCCGCTCGGGCTCGGCGGCGACGACCTGGCCGGCGCGGTCGCGACGATGCGCTCGGCGGCCTCGGACGCCGGCCGTGACCCTGCCGACGTCGCCCTGGTCCTCGGCGCGACCCTGCCGCGGATGGACGAGTCCAAGGTCGAGTGGGCGCGCGCACTCGGCTCCGACCGCATCCTGCTCTCGGCGTCCCGGCACGCCACCACCTTCGGCGCCGTCCTCGACGAGATGGCCGCCTGCGCCGAGCGGATGCAGCTGGTCTGACCCTTCCCTGGAGTTCCGTAATGTCACATCGGGTCACTTGACGACCCCCGATGTGACATTACGGAACCGCGGGTGGGGTCAGCGGCCGGGACGGTGGCCGCGCCAGGTGGCGACCGCCCGGTCGGCGTCGACCTTGTGGACCGGCACGACCGGGACGCTCGGTGCGCGCAGGTAGTCGGCGATGCGACGGTTCAGATCGGCGACCGCCTCGCGCACGGCCTGCTCGGTGGGCAGGTCGGCGACGACGTCGGACAGCCGTTCGACCTCGCGGCGCAACTGCAGTGAGGGCGGAAGCAGCGCCTCGGTGGACAGGCCCTCCGCCGCGAGTTTGCGCTTGACCCACCACAATTCGTCGGAGTCGTCGATTGGGGGCAGCGGCTTTCCCGCGCCGGCGAGGTTGTCGAACTCGCCGCGCTCCTGGGCCAGCCGGATCTGACGCTCGACCCACGACTCGAACGGGACGTTCCAGGGCTTGCGCTCGGTCATGTCCCCATTGTCCGCGCGGCCCGGCTGTCAGGTGTGTTCGGAGACGAGGACCGCGCGGGTGCCGGGCTCGAGGGCCTGGAAGACGTGCGCGACGTCGCCGGGGTAGGCGATGTAGTCACCGGGGCCGAGTTCGACCGGGTCGTCGCGCAGGCCGACCAGCGCGCGGCCGGCGCTGACCAGGACGTGCTCGACCGTGCCGGGCAGGTGCGGCTCGGACTCGCGGGCGGGGCCGGGCTCCACGTCGAGGCGGTAGATGTCGCGACGCGCGTTGGGTGGGCACGATGCGACAAGAGTGACCTGGTAGTCGGTGCGCTCGGAGTACAACACCGGACCCTCGTCCGCCCGGATCACCTGCACCCGGGGTCGCGGCGGATCGATCAACTGCGCGAACTGGATGTCGAGCGCGACGCTCAGCGCCCACAGCGTCTCCACGCTGGGGTTTCCGGCACCGGCTTCCAGCTGCGACAGCGTCGACTTTGCGATGCCCGCACGCTTCGCCACCTCGGTCAGGGACAGGCCCGCGCGGTCGCGCTCCCGACGCAGGGAGGCCGCGATGACGTCCAGGGGCGCCTTGCTGTCCGATGCCATGTGTTCACTGTATCGGCGGAGTTGTTCGATTTGACGAACGGACACTCTGTGTTCACTATAAAGATCATGCGTTCGATCTGGCGAACACTGGACGGGGGGCTGCGGCGGGACATCGCACTGGTGTCCTTGGCCGACGGCCTCGTCGGCGTCTCCTACGGCGCGATCGCCGTCGGTCTCGGCTTCGCGCCCTGGGTCCCGGTCCTGATGTCGGTGGTCGTGCTCGCCGGTGCGTCCGAGTTCCTGTTCGTGGGCATCGTCGCCGCCGGTGGCAGCCTGGCCGCCGCGCTCGCCGGCGGGCTGCTGGTCAACGCCCGGCACCTGCCGTTCGGCCTCGCCGTCGGCGACGTCGCCGGCCGCGGGTGGCGACGGGTCCTCGGCGCGCACCTGCTCAACGACGAGAGCACGGTGTTCGCCCTCGGGCAGGCCGAGCCGCGTCGCAGACGCGCCGCCTACTGGCTGTGCGCGATCGGGATCGGGATCTGCTGGCCCCTCGGAGCCCTGATCGGTGCGACCGCAGGCACCTTCATCCACGACATCGACGCCTTCGGTCTCGACGCCATGTTCCCGACCGTGCTCCTCGCCCTGGTCTTCCCGGCGCTGCGGGACCGGGCGACCGCACTGGTCGCGCTTCTCGGGGCCGTCATCGCCGTCGCCGCCACCCCCTTCCTGCCGGCCGGGATTCCGGTGCTGCTGGCGCTCGCGGCCCTTGTCGGCCTGGTCTGGCTCAAACCCGGCAGGGTGGCCGAGACGAACCCGGAACCGGAAGCGGCGGTGGCCTCGTGACCTCGCCCCTGTTGCTGGTGGCGACGGTCCTGGTGCTCGGCGCGGGGACCTTCGCATTCCGGTTCGCCGGACCGCTGCTGCGCGCGCGGGGCATCTTCCCGGACAGACTCGAGGCGGTGCTGGCGGTCGGTGCGGTCGTCCTGCTCGTCGCGGTCGCGGCGACCCAGGCGCTGGTCGAGGACGGCGGCCCGGCGGGCATCGCGCGGCCCGCGGGAGTGCTCGTCGGGGGAGTCCTGGCATGGCGGAAGGCGCCGTTCGTCGTCGCTGTCCTCGCCGCCGCCGCCACCGCCGCGATCCTGCGACTGTTCGGCCTCCCCTGACCGTTCCGCGAAAGTTCCCAAATGTCACATCGGCTCACTTGGCGATACCCACTGTGACATTTGGGAACCATGAACGGAGGGCGATCAGGTACCGGGGACGGTGACGGTGCGGTCCTCGGCGAAGTCGACGACCAGTTCCCGGCGTGCGATCAGCCAGCTGTTGTCCACCCGTCGGTAGTCGTCCCGGTAGCGGATGGCGATCACGTTGTCCCGCATCCCATCCCGGCCCCGGTACAGGTGATGCGCCTGGCAGTACACCCGCCCGACCGCGGTGTTCCCGTCCACGTCGACCACCGACTGGTGCACGGCGTGATGCGTGGCGTGCAGATGTGCGGTGCCGTCCAGCACGACCGCGACGATCGCGTCGCCGCCGACCGTGACGATCTCCCCGGCGCCGCGCGTCAGGGCGGGGGGCTGCACGAACTCGGCGTCCGCGGTGAACAGGGCGGCCAGGGCGGTGGCGTCGCGGTCGTCCACCGCGACCGCGTATCGGCCGGCAAGGTCCGACGGATCAGTCATGGCACGAGTATGCGGGCACCGGCCCGGCTCGGGGTTTCGGCACCCGCTGGGTGGAACGGGGGGTGTTCCGGCGGGACCGCATGTCATAGTGTCCAAAGCTAAATAGCGCTTTGTTGAACAGATAGCTGAATAGGTCGTTCGGGAGGTTTCGTGCCGTTGCCAGTGCGCGCTGCGTCCGTCCGTGTCGTGGTGCTCGCCCTGGCGTCCTGCGGCATCGTGGTCTCGCTCATGCAGACCATCGTGATGCCGCTGCTCCCCGAGTTCCCGCGGTTGCTGAACACCACGCCCGGCGGCGCGGCCTGGCTGGTCACCGCCAACCTCATCGCCGGCGCGGTCTGCGCACCGGTCCTCGGTCGTCTCGGTGACATGTACGGCAAGCGCAGGCTGCTGCTCGTCGCGTTGGCGGTGATGGTCGCCGGCAGCCTCCTCGGTGCGGTGTCCGACGCCTTCGCCGTCGTGCTCGCCGCCCGCGCGCTGCAGGGCGCCGCGATGGGCGTGGTGCCGCTCGGCATCAGCATCATGCGCGACGAACTCCCCGAGGAGCGGGTGGCGAGCGGGATCGCGCTGATGAGTTCGACCCTCGGCGCAGGCGGCGCGATCGGACTGCCCCTCACCGGTGTGGTCGCCGAGCACTTCAGCTGGCACTGGCTGTTCGGCGGGGCGGCGGCGTTCGGACTGCTCGGGATGCTCGGAATCTGGCGGCTCGTCCCGGAATCCGAGGTCCGTTCCGGCGGGAAGTTCGACCTCGTCGGCGCGCTCGGGCTGTCCGCGGCGCTGGTGTGCCTGCTGCTGGCGATCACCCAGGGCAACGGCTGGGGCTGGACCAGCGTCCCGGTCCTCGGCCTGTTCGCGGCCGCGACGGTGCTGTTCGCGGCGTGGGGCGTCTACGAGTTGCGGCTCGCCCCACCCGGTCGGGCCGACGTGGTCCGGCAACCGCTGGTGGACCTCCGGGTCTCCGCACGCCGCCAGGTGTTGCTGACGAACACCGCCTCCGTCCTCGTCGGATTCGCGATGTTCACCTCGTTCATGGTCAGCGCACAGATCTTCCAGGCGCCGACCGAGACCGGCTACGGCTACGGGATGTCGTTGACGCTCAGCGGCCTCGCGTTGCTGCCGGGGGGTCTGATGATGATCGCGTTCTCCCCGGTGACCGCGTACCTGTCCGACACCAAGGGGCCGCGGATCACCTTCCTGATCGGCACCGCGATCCTGATGCTCGCGAACCTCGCCCGCGCGGTCATCCCGCACCAGCTCGTCATCGTGATCGCCGCGACGGCGGTGACCTCGGTCGGCGCAGCTCTCGCCTACGGCGCGATCCCGGCGATGATCATGCGCGCGGTCCCGGTCACGGAGACCGCGGCGGCGAACAGCCTCAACGCACTCGCCCGTTCGCTCGGCACCTCCACCTGCAGCGCCGTGGTCGCGGCGGTCACCACCGCGTCGGTGATGCACGTCGCGGGGGTGGAGTTCGCGACGGCGGGAGCTTACGCGGTGGTGTTCGGGATCGGTGCGGGCGCGGCCCTGCTCGCGGTCGTCATCGGCGTGTTCATCCCGCGCGACCGCATGGGCAGCGCCGAAACCCCCGAGTCCCCGAGGTCGGAGCCCGGCGACCTACCGCTCAGTGAGACCGCGCAGGACCGGCTCCGCATCTCTCCGTAGCGTCCGAAGTTCGCACGGACGCGAGCGTCCATTCGAGTGCGTACGCGAGCGTCCATTCGAGTGCGGGCGCGCGAGGAATGGGAGAGCAACGATGGAGTTGAGGGAGTCGGCGGCGCAGCAGGAGCTGCGACGGGAGCTGCGCGCGTACTTCGCGAGCCTGTTGCCGGAGGAGAAGCGGCGCAAGGCCGGCGAGCAGGGCGTGGGCGGTGAGTACTTCCGCGAGGTCGTGAGCCTGCTCGGCAAGGACGGCTGGCTCGGGATCGGCTGGCCGACCGAGTACGGCGGACAGGGCCGCTCCATCGAGGAACAGTTCGTGTTCTTCGACGAGGTGCAGCGGGCCGGACTGCCGTTCCCCTTCGTCACCGTGAACACCGTCGGCCCCACGCTGATGAAGTACGGCACCGAGGAGCAGAAGGCCCGGTTCCTGCCCGGCATCCTCTCCGGCGACATCGTCTTCGCGATCGGCTACACCGAGCCGGAGGCAGGCACCGACCTCGCCTCGCTCAAGACCCGCGCCGTCCTCGACGGCGAGGAGTGGGTGGTCGACGGCAACAAGATCTTCACCTCGGGAGCGAACACCGCCGACTACGTGTGGCTCGCGTGCCGCACCGATCCGGAGGCGCCCAAGCACAGGGGCATCTCGATCCTGGTCGTCCCCACCGACGACCCCGGCTTCTCGTGGTCGCCGATCCCCACCGTCGGCGGTCTGATGGTCACTTCGACGTACTACAGCGGGATCCGGATTCCGCAGGAGAACGTGATCGGTGAGATCAACGGCGGCTGGCAGCTGATCGCCGCGCAGCTCAACCACGAGCGCATCGGCCTGGCCGCGATCGGCGGCCGCACCTACGGTCTGTGGCATCAGGTCCTGGCCTGGGCCAAGGAGAACGGCGCCATCGAGATCCCGTGGGTGCAGCAGGAATTTGCGCGTACCCACGCGAAGCTCGAGGCGATGCGGCTGCTGAACTGGAAGATGACGGCGGCCGTCGCGGCGGACACGCTGTCCGGCGCGGACGCCGGTGCCACCAAGGCGTACGGCACCGAGACCCACATCGACGTCTACCGCACCCTCCTCGGCATCCTGGGCGCGGCAGGCCGCATCCGCCCCGAGTCCCCGGGTGCGCTGCTGGCCGGTCAGATCGAGCAGATCTCCCGGCAGGGCATGGTCAACACGTTCGGTGGCGGCGTCAACGAGGTCCTGCGCGACATGGTCGCGACGATGGGCCTCGGCCTGGTGCGGGAGAAGAGGGTCAAGTGAGCGAATTCCTCGCCACACTCAAGGCATTCGAGGGGCAGACCCTCACCCCGAAGACGTGGGGACCGGACGCGGTCAACACCCCGATGATCCGGCACTGGGTCGAGACGATGGGCGACACCAACCCCATCTACCTCGACGACGAGGCGGCCCGCGCCACCGGCCGCGAGGGCGCCGTCGCGCCCGCGCTGATGGCGCAGGTGTGGATCATGCGCACCTTCACCGACAAGATGGCGAACAACGATCCGTCCCAGGTGTGGACGGACCTGATCGCCACCCTCGACGACGCGGGCTTCTCCTCCGTCGTCGCCACCGACTCGGATTTCGAGTTCTTCACCGAACTGCGTCCCGGTGACCGGGTTTCGATCACCGAGGTGATCGAGTCGGTCTCGGAGGAGAAGGCGACCGGACTCGGCGTCGGGCACTTCGTCACGACGCTGAAGACCTACCGCAACTCCGACGACGAGACCGTCGCGACCCAGCGCTGGCGCACCCTGCGCTTCGCTCCCAAGCCGAAGCAGGAGAGCAAGCCGAAGGGGCTGCGCCCGCGTCCGGCGCTCAACGCCGACAACGCGTTCTGGTTCGCGGCCGCCAAGGAACACCGCCTGGTGATCCAGCGCTGCACCGCCTGCGGCACCCTGCGGCACCCCACCGGGCCGATGTGCGGTGCGTGCCAGTCGCTCGACTGGGACACCGTCGACGCCTCGGGCCGCGGCACCGTCTACAGCTTCGTCGTCAACCACCACCCGCAGATCCCCGGATTCGATTACCCGCTGATCGTGGCGACGATCGAACTCGAAGAGGGCACCCGTCTGATCGCGAACATGACCGGCATCGCGCCGGAGGACGTCGAGATCGACATGCCGGTGGAACTGGACTGGATCGACGCCGACCCGGATCTGACGCTGCCCGCGTTCCGGCCGGCCGCACGGGAGGACTCCTGATGGACTTCAACTACAGCGAAGAGCAGGAAGCGATTCGCACCCTCGCCGACGAGGTCTTCACCAGCAAGGCCGACATCGACCGGGTCAAGCAGGTCGAACTGAGCGACGAGCGCATCGACCGGGACCTGTGGCGCGAACTCGCGAACACGGGGCTGCTCGGCATCGCGCTGCCCGAGGACCTCGGCGGCGGCGGGCTCGGACTGGCCGAGCTCTACGTTCTGCTCGAGCGGCAGGGCAATTACGTCGCCCCGGTCCCGATCTGGCAGTCGGCGCTCGCGGCGCTCGCGGTCGCCGAGTTCGGGACCGACGCCCAGCGCGCACTGGTCCCCGGTGTCGCCGAGGGCAGCAGCTTCCTGACGATCGGTCTCGAGGAGTTCGGCCCGTACGTCGACCGCGACCCGGAGACCACCGCCACCGAGGCCGGTGGCCGGTGGATGCTGACCGGCGCGAAGGCCGTCGTCCCGATCACCCACGTCGCCGACCGCGCGATCGTCTCGGCGACCACGGAGACCGGTGCGGCACTGTTCGTCGTCGACCTTGCCGCCGCGGGCGTCTCGGTGGAGCAGACCCAGTCCACGAACTGGGAGATCTGCGGCAACGTCACCCTCGAGTCGGCCCCCGCGGAGCTGCTCGGCGCCGCCGACGGCACCACCGTGCGGTGGCTGCGTGATCGGGTCGAGCTCGCGCTCGCCGCGATCCAGATCGGCGTCGGCTCCGGTGCCGTGGCGCAGGCCGTGACCTACCTCAACGGCCGGCACCAGTTCGGGCGCCCGCTCGCCACGTTCCAGGCCGTGGGTCACCAGCTGGCCGACTGCTACATCGACCTCGAGGCGATGCGCGTGACCCTGTGGCAGGCCGCGCAGAACCTCGTCGACGGCATCGACCCCGGCACCGCCGTGCTGGTCGCGAAGTGGTGGGCCACCGACGGCGGCCAGCGCATCGTGCACCGCACCACGCACCTGCACGGCGGCATGGGTGTCGACACCGACTACCCGGTGCACCGGCACCTGCTGTGGGGCAAGCAGATCGGCGCCACCCTCGGCGGCTCGGCCTCCGACCTGGCCCGCCTCGGCGCCCAGCTCGCCGCCGGTGTCGAGGTGGTCGCATGACCGCCACCATCGAGCTGGCGGGCCGCGGCTACGACGACATCTCGGTCGGCGAGGCGCTGCCGGAACTGGCGATCCCGCTGACCCGCACCCTGATCGTCGCGACGGCGCTCGCGACCCGCGACTTCCAGGACGTGCACCACGACCCCGAACTGGCGCGTGAGCGCGGCTCGAAGGACGTGTTCATGAACATCCTCACCAGCAACGGGCTGGCCGGGCGGTTCGTGACGGACTGGGCCGGGCCGTTCGCGACGGTGCGCCGCGTCAAGATCCGCCTCGGCGCCCCGAACTACCCGGGCGACACGATGACGATGACCGGTGAGGTCGTGTCCAAGGAGAACGGCGTCGTCGAGGTGAAGGTCGTGGGCGCCAACAGCCTCGGCAACCACCTCTCCGGCACCGTCAGCGTGTCGTACCCCGCCAGCGAAGGGAAGGACGCCTGATGGCCGTCAGCCCGCTCTCCGGCGCCGCCGCGATCGTCGGCATCGGCGCCACCGAGTTCTCGAAGAAGTCCGGCCGTTCCGAGCTGCAGCTCGCGTGCGAGGCGGTCACCGCCGCGCTCGCCGACGCCGGCATCGACCCGTCCGAGGTCGACGGTCTGACCACCTTCACCATGGAGACCAACGGCGAGATCCTCGTCGCCCGCAACTGCGGGCTCGGGGAGCTCAAGTTCTTCTCCCGGATCGGCTACGGCGGCGGCGCGGCGTGCGCGTCGGTGCAGCAGGCGGCGATGGCCGTCGCGACCGGTGTCGCCGAGGTCGTGGTGGTCTACCGTGCGTTCAACGAACGCTCCGGTATGCGCTTCGGTGCGGGCCAGCACGACCGCCCGATGGATTCGACCGCGGACCGCGCAGCCTACGCATGGCTGACCCCGCAGGGATTGGCCACTCCCGCCCAGTGGGTCGCGATGTTCGCTCGGCGGTACATGCACCAGTACGGTGCCACGAGTGAGGATTTCGGTCGGGTTGCCGTCGTGGCGCGCAAGCACGCCGCGAACAACCCCGCCGCGTGGTTCTACGGCAAGCCCATCACGCTCGAGGACCACCAGAACTCCCGGTGGATCGCCGAGCCGCTGCACCTGCTCGACTGCTGCCAGGAGACCGACGGCGGCCAGGCCCTCGTCATCGTCTCGGCCGAGCGTGCCAGGGATCTGCGCAACAAGCCCGCGATCATCAAGGGTGCCGCGCAGGGGTCGGGCAAGGACCAGCACATGATGGCCAGCTACTACCGGCCCGACATCACCGGCATCCCGGAGATGGGTCTGGTCGGCCGTCAGCTCTACAGCCAGGCCGGTCTGACGCCGGAGGACATCAACGCGGCGATCCTCTACGACCACTTCACTCCGCTGGTGCTCCCGCAGCTCGAGGAACTCGGTTTCTGCCGTCCCGGCGAGGCCAAGGACTTCATCCGCGAGGGCAACCTGGAGATCGGTGGACGGCTGCCGAGCAACACGCACGGCGGTCAGGTCGGGGAGGCGTACCTGCACGGTGTCAACGGGATCGCCGAGGCGGTCCGGTTGCTGCGGGGCACCTCCACCAACCAGCCCGACGGCGTCGAGAACGTGCTCGTCACGGCGGGAACCGCGGTTCCCACGAGCGGCCTGATTCTCGGCGCCGCCTGACCCGGCAGTAGCCGACACAAGAAGCCCTGGAAGGACGAAGAATGACGGCAGTGGAGCAGAAGCCGGCCGGCGCCTGGAAGGGGGCCGACCTCGGCACCCGCACCGTGAGCTACACCGAACGCGACGCGATCCTCTACGCGCTCGCCGTGGGTGCGAAGGCCACCGACCTGGACCTCGTGATGGAGGACCGGCTGCGGGTGCTGCCGACGTTCGCGCTGACCCTCGCCCAGTGGGCGCCCGACGAACTCGGCTCGCGCGGTGCCTTCGACACCAAGACCGCACTGCACGGCTCGCAGGAACTGACGGTGCTCGCGCCGCTCCCGCGCTCCGGTGAGGTCACGCTGTCCGCGCGCGTCGGCGAGGTGTGGGACAAGGGTGCCGCCGCGGTGTTCGAGGTGGTCGTCGAGAGCGAGTACTTCGTCGCCACCTGGTCGCTGTTCGCGCCCGGCTACGGCGGATTCGGCGGCGAGCGTGGGCCGTCGAAGCCTGCCGGCCCGACCGGCGACCCCGCGGTCACGACGGAGCTGGTGACCGCCGAGAACCAGACGGCGCTGTACCGGTTGCTCGGGGACATGCACCACATCCACATCGACCCGGCCGCGGCCGCGGTGATCGGGCAGCCCCGCCCGATCATGCACGGGCTGTGCACGCTGGCTGCGAGCACGCTGCCCCTGGCCGGTGCGCTCGGAGCGCACCCGGCGGATCTGGTGCAGCTGTCGGGACGCTTCGCGGCCCCGGCCTTCCCGGGTGACCGGCTGCCGATCCGTGCATGGCGCGGCGAGACCGGCGTCGACTTCGAGGTCGGCGGCGCCATCACCGGTGCCCACGCCCGGTTCGGGGAGTAGGCGATGAGCAACGCAGCCGAGTTCCCGGGAAGGGACAACCCGGCCGACTTCACGGGCAAGGCCGTCCTGATCACCGGCGGCACCAAGGGCATCGGGCGCGTGGTCGCAGAGACGTTCCTCGCGGCCGGCGCGCAGGTGACGGTGTGTGCGCGCAGTGCACCGGAGGCCCCGATCGCGGTCGACGGCGTCGAGGCAGGCTTCCTGCCGGTCGACCTCCGCGACGCCGACGCCGCGAAGGCGATGGTTGACGCCGCCAACTCGGCGATGGGTCGGCTGGACGTGCTGATCAACAACGCCGGTGGCTCACCGGACGCGGACGCCGCGACCGTGTCTACCCGGTTCGTCGACAAGATCGTCGCACTGAACCTGCTGGCGCCCTTCTACGTTGCACAGGCCGCGAACGCGGTGATGCAGCAGCAGGAGACCGGCGGGGCGATCGTCAACATCGGGTCGGTGTCCGCGCACGACCCGCAGCCCGGCACCGCCGCCTACTCCGCGGCCAAGGCCGGCCTGCTGATGCTGACCAAGGCCCTCGCGCTGGAATGGGCGCCGAAGGTGCGCGTCAACCACATCACCACCGGACTGATCCGCACCGAGGCCGCGGCGTCGGTGTACGGGGAGGACGGCGGTGCCGCGGTCACCCGGACCCTGCCGATCGGCCGGATGGCGGTGCCCTCGGACATCGCCGGTGCCTGCCTGTTCCTCGGAGGTCCGCTGGCGGCGTACGTCAACGGCGCCGACCTGGCGGTGCACGGCGGCGGCGAGTACCCGGCCCGCTACCTCGCCACCCACCCCGAAATCAACTGACACACAGCCTGATCGGAGCATGAGCATGGGAATTCTCGACGGTAGGATCGCGATCGTCACCGGCGCGGGGCAAGGCATCGGCCGGGGCATCTCGCTGGCCCTGGCGAAGGAGGGTGCCGCGATCACTGTCGCCGGCCGCACCGAGTCGAAGCTGCACAAGACGGTCGCGGAGATCGAGGAGTTCGGCGGGCGGGCCATCCCGGTGCGCTGCGACGTCTCGGTCGCCGAGGACATCGAGGCGGCCGTCGCAAGCACTGTCGAGCAGTTCGGCGGCGTCGACATCATGGTCAACAACGCCAACGACTCCAAGCCCGGTCCGCTGCTCGACGTCGTGGACGAGCACTTCGAGCGTGCGTTCGCGTCCGGTCCGATGGCCACCCTGCGGTTCATGCGGGCGTGCCACCCGCACATGGTCGCCCGCGGCGGCGGCTCGATCGTCAACCTGGTGACGTCGGCGGCGGTGCGCTGGGACGCCAGCAACTACGGCGTCTACGGCTCGATCAAGGAGGGTACGCGGGTGCTCACCCGCGCCGCCGCCGCCGAGTGGGGCAAGGACGGGATCCGCGTGAACAACGTTGCCCCGCATGCAGTGACGCCCGCGCTCGAGTGGTGGATGGACAAGAACCCGGAGGAGGCCGCGGAGTTCGTCGCGGGCATCCCGCTCGGCCGGGTGGGCGACCCGGAGTCCGACATCGGGCGCGCGGTGGTCTTCCTGTGCTCCGAGGACTCGCGGTACCTCACCGGCTCGACCATGCCCCTGGACGGCGGCCAGTCCCGCTGGGGCTAGTTCTCGAACGCCGACGCACACCCTCCGTGGCGTCGCGCGAAACCCCTGTGCACACCGGTCCTGACGGGTGCACAGGGGTTTTGTGCGTGTAGAGCCCGTGTGCGCGGGGCATGGACCCTGTGCACAGGGGTTTTCGCGGGCGGACGCACGGTGCGCGCGATGCCGGATGTGTTGTTGGTGCAGAACTCTTGTGCGCAGGGGTTTTCGCGGGCGGACGCACGGTGCGCGCGATGCCGGATGTGTTGTTGGTGCAGAACTCTTGTGCACAGGGGTTTTCGCGCGTGCACACAGGCTTCGTGCGTGCAAAGCCTGTGTGTGCGGAGCAATGACCCTGTGCACAAAGGTTTTCGCCGCACCCGCTCGGGGCCGTCACATTGCGGTCACGCCTCGTGGATCACCGACTCCCCGGACCCGACGCGCAGCGCCTTCGACGTCTCCACCCCGGCGTTCGGGTTCAGCTTGTCGACCGACCGGAACGCGAACCGCGCCTCGCCGGCGTCGACCTCGAGAATCCCGTAGCCGTGGCCGACCATGTCGGCGTGCCGGAGGTGCGGGTTCTTCGCCAGCCGGCTCGCCTCCTCGGCGCGCGCCCCGGCCGGGTCGGCGGCGCTGCTGGTGTAGGCGCCGTCGCCGGTGTTGGACGACGTCACCGACGGGACGACGAACTCCACCCCCGCGCGGCGGGTGCCGGGCGCGTTGACCTGGGCTCCGCTCGGGGTCCCCGGCCCGAAGCCGGTGTCCCACAGTTCGCCCGCCCAGCCGTCGTGGTCGTCGCCGGTCACCAGTACCAGGTTGTCGACCGATTGTGCTGCGGTGGAAAGGATCTCGGCTCGCTCGGCTCCGTAGCCGTCCCACGTGTCCATGTAGGCGCGGGTCCCGTCGTCCGCCACCACCATGCCCATCATCATGTTGGGGTTGGCGATCACCTTCCAGCGAGCGTCCGACGTGGCCAGGCCGTCGAGCAGCCACTGCTTCTGCGCCGCGCCCAGCATGGTCCGTCCCGGCGCATCGGCCTCGGCGCAGACGATGTGGTCCAGCGAGTCGCCGCACGCCTGCCGGTCCCGGTACTGGCGGGTGTCGGGCGCGAACAGCTCCACGGTCCGGCCCACCCGCAGCGAGCGGTAGGTGCGGGTCGGGTCGCCCGCGAACCGGGGTACCGGCATGTGCTCGAACCAGGACTGCCAGGCCCACTGCTTCTTCTGCTGGAATCCGACCGCACCGTCGATCGGCGAGATCACCGGGAACGTCCACCCGTCCTTGCTGTAGTTGTTGCGGAACTCGTGGTCGTCCCAGAGCGGCACGAACGCGTGGTTGCTGTGCATCAGCCGCAGATCTGCGTCCGTGCGGTACTGGCGGTACTTGTCCCGCATGGCGTCGATCGTCTGCGGGAACGCGTTGGTGGCCACGCCGCGCACGCCCGGCTTGGTGAACTCGTACACGTAGTCGCCGAGGCACACGACGAAGTCGAGGTCCTCCGCGGCGAGGTGGCGGTGCGCGGCGTAGTAGCCCTCCTCGAACCCCTGGCACGTGAACCAGCCGATGCGGACCGGCTCGTTGGAGTCGGCGGGCCGCAGCGTCCGGAACCGTCCGACGGGCGACTCGCCCCCGGTTCCCCGGAACTGGTAGTAGTACGTTTCCCCCGGAGCGAGGCCGCTGACGTCGAAATGCACTGTGCCGTCGGCGTCGCCCTGCACCTGGACCCGCTCGGCGAGCACCGGGGCGGACAGGTCCTCGCGGGTGGAGACGACCAACGCCAGTTCTCCGCCTGCCGCGCTGCTCCCGGCGCTGCCGGTCCCGATGCTGCCGGTCCCGATGCTGCCGGTGCCTGCGCTGTCGGTGCCGACCCGTGTCCACAGGGTCGCGCCGTCGGTGCGGGGCACCCCGGCCATGACGCCGTTGCCGAACTCCGGGTTGCGGATCAGGCCGGGGCCTGCGTCCGGTGCCTGGCGAAGGACAGGGGTGGCGCCGGCGGCTGCGGGCAGCAGTGCCGCGCCTCCGAGTGCGGACAGGCCGGCCAGGAAGGCGCGGCGGGAGACGTTGGCGGGGGAAAGGGCCACAAGCCACCTCGTGATGCGTGGGGACGAAGGTTCCTGACGACCCTAGGCACTGGACGTTCGTCCAGTGACGTTTTCCGGGTGTTCACCCGCCGAGGGTTGCGCCGCGGTCCGCTCTCAGTTTCCTACCAGTTTCGCCGAGTACATTCCGCCGGGTGCGTACCCGTTTCCTTCCCCGGCACTGGCCTCTCGGATTGGCCGCCCTGATCGTCGCTGCCGGCATTCTCGCCGTGTTCGGTCCGGCCGAGATGGCGACCAACCCGATCATCGGGTGGTCCACCTCCCTGTACCGGGACGTCGACACGATGACCGCGTCCTGGCCCGCCGGGGCCGGTACAGTCAGCGACCTCGTCGCGGAGGCGGGGCTGTTCGCACTGGCCGGCATGCTCGCGCTGGCGCTGTGGTGGGGACGCGGCGACACGCGAACCCTCGCGGTCGGATTGGCGGCCGGGGCGGGAGCGGCCGGCTCGGCGCTCGCGACCCTCGCGGTGAAATCGGTGGTCACCGAGGAGCGCCCCTGCACCGCCATCCCCGGTGTCCACGCGCTGTCCGAGTGTCCGCCGCTCGGAGACTGGTCGTTCCCCAGTAATCACTCCGGCATCTCCGCGGCGTTGGCGACGGCAGTGGTCCTTGCCGCGTACGCCGCTCGCCGCGTCTGGCTCGGCGTTGTCGCCGCCCTCACCGCCCTGGTGGTGGGGGCGTCGCGGGTGGTCAGTGGTGTGCACTACCCGCACGATGTCGCCGCGGGCCTGGTGTTCGGCTCGTGCATCGCGCTGGCCTTCGCCGTGGCGCTGACCCCGGTCGCGGCCGCGGCCGTCCGTCGGGTCGGGCTCGGCTCTGAACGGCGGGAGCCCGCGCACTCCTGACGCGCGCGCAGCGCGGCCTCCACCGCGTCGGCACCGGCGACAGGGTCCTCGTGCTCCCACACCCTCACCACCGCCCAGCCCGCCGCCGCGAGCCGGGCATCGGTGTCCCGGTCCCGGGCGACGTTCCCGTCCAGCTTGTCCGCCCACCACTGCGCGTTGTTCTTCGGCGCGGTCGCGTGCACCGGGCAGCGGTGCCAGAAGCAACCGTCCACGAACACCGCGACCTTCGCGGTCGGGAACACCAGGTCGGCCCGGCGCCGCACGCCCGGCAGCGGCGCCCGGTCCACCCGGTACCGGCGACCGCGGCGGTGCAGTTCCCGCCGCAGCGCCATCTCCGGCACCGTGTCGCGGCGGCGTTGCGCACTCATCCGGTCCCGGGTGGACACCGAATCGGGCGCCGGTCGGGAGGTCATGACGTCATTGTCGCGCGTGGGCGCCCGCGCCGGCAGCACCGGAAGATCGCCTTCTCGCGGTGGTCGCGAGGGCGCGCGGAGATGCAATTGCGCCCGTAGGATCCGCCCTGCCACAGCGAGTCGGGACGGCAAAGTTCGGACACCCAAACTTTTTGATATGGTTTCGCAAATAGTGGTGTTGACGTGGACGGGAGACCAGTCAAGGTGAGTGTGCGCACGCTCGAGTCGAACACCCCTCCGACGCGGAGGTGGAGGAGCCTCGGCCGCCTGATCGTGCTGGCCGGCCCCGCGTTCGTCGCCGCAATCGCCTACGTCGACCCGGGCAATGTCGCGGCCAACCTCACCGCCGGCGCCAAGTACGGCTACCTGCTGGTCTGGGTCCTGGTGATGGCCAACGCGATGGCCGTGCTCGTGCAGTACCTGTCCGCGAAACTCGGGCTCGTCACCGGCCGGTCGCTGCCCGAACTGCTCGGCGACCGCCTGCGTCCGAGCCGGCGCAAGGCGTTCTGGTTGCAGGCCGAACTCGCCGCCGTCGCCACCGACCTCGCCGAGGTGATCGGTGGTGCGATCGCGCTGAATCTGCTGTTCGGATTGCCGCTCTGGCTCGGAGGTCTGATCACCGGCGCGGTGTCGATGGCCATCCTCTCCACCCAGGCGCGTGGGCAGCGGACCTTCGAGTTCGTCGTGATGGGCCTGCTCGCGATCATCACCCTCGGCTTCGTCAGCGGTCTCGCCTTCACCGACGTCTCGTCGCGGGACGCCCTCGGCGGTCTGGTCCCGCGGTTCGAGGGCGCCGAGACGGTGCTGCTCGCGGCGAGCATGCTCGGGGCGACCGTGATGCCGCACGCGATCTACGTGCACTCCGCACTGGCCCGGGACCGGCACGGCCGTGGAATCCGGCCCGGCCTGCTGCCGCGCCTGATCAAGGCCACCAAGCTCGACGTCGGGGCGGCGCTCGCCGTCGCAGGCACCGTCAACATCGCCATGCTGCTGCTCGCCGCGTCCGCGCTGCGGGGGGTCGAGGGCACCGACACCATCGAGGGGGCGCACGCCGCCATCTCCTCGGCGCTCGGTCCTGCGGTGGCGGTGGTGTTCGCGATCGGGTTGCTCGCCTCCGGGTTGGCGTCCACCTCGGTCGGGTGCGCCGCCGGTGCCGAGATCATGGCCGGCCTGCTGCACTTCCGGATCCCGATGCTGCTGCGCCGGATTCTGGTGCTGATTCCGGCGCTGGTCATCCTCGCGAGCGGCGCCGACCCGACCATGTCGCTGGTGATCAGCCAGGTGGTGCTGAGCTTCTGCATCCCGTTCGCGCTGATCCCGCTGGTCCGGATGACATCCGAGCCCGAGCTGATGGGTGAGCACGTCAACCGTCGAGCCACCACGATCGCGGCGTGGGCGGCCACCGCGGTGATCGTCGCGCTGAACGTCGCCCTGCTCGTGCTCACCGTCGCCGGCTAGCGTCCCGCGCGCCGTGCCGCCTTCCGCATGAACGGAATCGTTCAGTCGAGTAGATCGAATGAACGGATGGTTCAGTCGGTCAGTCCTTCTCGGAGCCGACCAGTTCCGTGTCTTCTTCCAGCCGCGCCGACTTCGTGCGGATCCGCCCCGGCGCGATCATGCCGACCGCGACGGCCGCGACGATCAGGATCGCGCCGAGCACGTGGGCCGCGTCGGCCATCCCGTCCATGAAGACGGACCGGGCGAAGGAAGCGAGTTGATCGCCCTGCGGTCCGGCCATCTTCGCGACTTCGAGCGCGGCGGCGAGGGACGAGCCGACCGGCTCCTTCGCCGCCTCCGGCACGGCCTCCACGGCGGGTGCGATGCCCTGGCTGTAGCTGGCAGCGAGCAGGCTGCCCGCCAGGGCGATCCCGATGGCGGCGCCGACCTCGCGGGTGGTGTCGTTGACGGCGGACGCGACTCCCTGCTTGTCGTCCGGGGTGTTGTCGATGATGGCGTGGGTGGCGGGGGCGGTGCACAGTCCGAGACCGAACGCGTAGATCATCAGGGCGGCGACACTGGCCCAGTAGCCGCTGTCGGCCTCGACCGTCGAGAAGGCGAGCATCCCGGCACCGGTCAGCGCGAGGCCGATCACGCTCAGCCAACGCAGGCCGATCCGGGGCAGCAACCACGGGATCACGGCCGACACCGCCATCACGGGCACCGCAATCGGCGCCAACGCGAGTCCGGACATCAACGGGCTGTATCCGAGAACCAGTTGCATGTACTGCACGATCAGGAAGAACAGCGCGAACGACGCGAGGTACTGCAACGTCATCGACAGGGATCCGGCGCTGAACCCGCGGTTGCCGAACAGGCGCACGTCGAGTAGGGGTTCGGCGCGGCGCAGTTCGACCACCGTGAAGGCCACCGCGCACAGCCCGCCGACCACCAGCGCACACAGCGGCAGCGGGTCGCTCCACCCGCGCATCGGGCCCTCGAGCATGCCGAGCACGAAGCCGCCGACCGCGCCGATGGACAGCAGGGCACCGGGCAGGTCCATGGGCGGTGGGTTCTCGGCCCGGGATCCCGTGATCGTCCATGTGGCGGCGAACAGCGCGACCGCGCCCACGGAGAACCCCACGAAGATCGACTGCCACGGCCAGTGTTCGAGCATCAGCCCCGAGACCACCATGCCCGCGACCCCGCCCGACGCCGCGGTCCCCGCCCAGATCGCGACGCCCCGGGCACGGTGTTCGGGCGGGAAGGTGGCGGTGAGCAACGACAGCGTCGCCGGCATCACGAGGGCGGCGCCGACGCCCGCGACGGCGCGGAACGCGATGAGCCAGGTCGGGGAGTCGAGCCAGATCGGGCCGACGGATGCGGCCGCGACGATCGCGAGCCCGGCCAGGAGCACCCCGCGTCGACCGTAGCGGTCGCCCAGCGCGCCTGCGGGCAGCAGCAGCGCCGCGAGAACGAGGGTGTAGCTGTCGACGATCCAGGTCAGTTCGCTCTGGGTCGCGCCGGTCTCGAGTGCGATCGCAGGGAGCGCCGAGTTGAGTGCGGCCATCGCGGCGATGACCAGGGCCACTCCCGCACACACCACCGTCAGGGTCCAGATCTCACGGCCTGACATGCCGGTGCCGGACCTGGTGCGTGCATTCATGTGGCCTCCCCACCGCCAAACAAGACTGCCAGTATCGTTTGTGGGACGGTGGTTTCACAACCTCTCCGGTGACGGTCGTGAATTGGAGGTGCCGTGGACGCTGACAACCCCGGGCGGGAGGATCCGCGCAAGGCGCGCTCACGGGCACGACTGCTCGACGCGGCGACCGCCCTGCTCGCCCGCGGCGGCATCGAGGCCGTCACGATCGACGCCGTGACCGGCGCCGCGCGCGTCGCCCGCGCGACGCTGTACCGGCACTTCGACAGCGGCACCGAGCTGCTGGCGGCGGCGTTCGCGCGGCTGCTGCCGCCCGCATCGGTGGTCCCCGACGACCTGGGGCTGCGGGAGCAACTGATCGTGCTGCTGACCGAGCAGGACCGGTTGATCGACGAGGCCCCCGCCCAGCTGACCGCCATGTGCTGGCTCGGGATGGGGCCCGGACTCGGGGACTCCGACGGCGACGCCGACCGCCCCGAACTGCGCTCGCTGCGGCGTCGCATCGTCGAGCAGTATCGGGAGCCCTTCGACCGGGTGTTCGCCGGCGCGGAGGGCCGGGAGCTGCTCGGCCGGGACGACCACGCGATCGCCCTCGCGCAGCTGCTCGGTCCGCTGGTGTTCGCCCGGCTCGGGGCGCTGCCCCCGCTCGACGCGCGGGCCCGCGAGCGAATCGTCGACGACTTCCTCGCCGCCCGCCGCGCCAACCGGGCCACGGGGTAGGGCTGCCACCGCTCTCGTTGCGGGTGCCTCGTCGCCGGTTCCCTCGGTGGTGAGGCGATGTGTATTCGAATTGGCGCGTTCGACTGCGGGGCCCTTGAGGGTGCGCGGATACTGGAATCCGAGCTCGTCTTCCCACGGACCGGGCGTGAGGCCCGGTGCCGGAGAATCTCCCGGAGGGTCGGACGATGGCCAAGAAGATTGCATTCGTGTTCGCGGTGGTCGCGGCGATGTTCGGATATCTCGGGGTCGGTGCGTCGGCCGCGGCCTCTCCGGTGGTGCTCGGGGGCGGGTCGGGGATCATCGTCGGCGACGAGGCGCTCTGCACGCTGACGGCGATCGGGCACGACGGTGGGAACCGGCTGGTCGGGATCACGGCCGGCCACTGCGGTGAGCCCGGCTATTCGATCGTGTCCGAGGCGAGACAGGACGCCGGCACGGTCGGTCAGATCGTCGGTAAGAACAGAGGCCTCGACTACGCGGTGATCCAGTTCGATCCGGCCAAGGTGGTGCCCGTCAACAGGGTCGGCGGGGTGACCATCAACGCGGTGGGATCGCCGGCGGCGTTCCCCGACGTGGTGTGCAAGCAGGGGCTCAGAACCGGGAACACCTGCGGGATCGTGTGGGGCGACCTGCTGCAGAGCAACGAGACGTGGACCCAGATGTGTGTGATCGAGGGTGACTCGGGAAGCCCGGTGGTGCGCGGTACTACATTGGTCGGCATGGTGAACGCCTACGTGGGGGTCGCATGTCTCGGCCCCGAACTCGGAACCGACATCGACATAATCATGGCGGACCTGAACGCGCACGGCGGTGTCGGCGCGGGCTTCAGGCCCATCTGATCGCAGATGCCCCCTCGCGCACGACTCGGTGACCGCCTCACCGAGCAGGATCTGATCGACCTGGCCGCCGCACTTTCCGCGGGCAAACGGGCCACCGTGTACCTCAACGAAGCGACCCCGAGCCTCGGCCTGCCCGCCGGATGCTCGGCGAAGGTGGTGTCGGTGGACGGCACCACCGTGCTGATTCGTCCGAAGGGTGTGAACGACGAACTCCCCTTCGAGGCAGACGAATTGCGGTTGACCCGCAATCCGGCGCAGCCCGCTGCGAAGCCGAAACCCAAGCCGGCCCCCGCGGCACCCCGCACCCGCTCCGCGTCGGCCCGGTCCGCGCTGGAGCGTTCGGCCGCCTCGGCCCCGCCGGCGAAGAAGGCCCCGGCTGCGCCGAAGTCCGATGCCCCGACAACCACACCGAAGGCTGCCGTGACCGCACCGAAAACCGATGTCCCGCCGACCACTCCACCGGCCCCGGCGCCGAAGCGTCCCCGCCGCACGAAGGAACCGTCCGGCATCAGCGTGACCCTGCACGGCGAAGCCGGCGGGGAGTGGACCGTCACCGTCACCCACGGCGCCAAGCGGCCCGGTAAGGCCGCCCCGGTCGCTGCCGACGCCGCCGAGCGGGCCGTTCGCGAACTCGGCGATCCGGCCGCGCAGGAAGCGGTCGCATCGGTGATCTCGGCTGCGCGGGAGGCCGCCGCCCAGCGGGTCGAGGAGCTGAGCCGACAGCTCGAGGAGGCTCGCACCGCCCTGGAATCGCTGGGCGCGTAGCCCGGCACCCATCCTCTGCGGTTCCCGAATGGCCCATTGGTTCGCACTGACCGAACCAATGGGCCATTCGGGAATCGAGGGGAGGTCAGCGGCGCAGGGCGTACGCCTTGAGTCGGCTGAAGCCGCGTACCCGAAGGGTGCGCAGCGGCCGCAGATGGAAGTCGCGGACCGCCCCGAGGGCCTCGGCCACGTTCTCGTCGACCAGCACGGTGCCCGGGCGGGCGGCGCTGGTCAGGCGCGCGGCGATGTTCACCACCGAGCCGTAGACGTCGCCGAATCGCATCAGCACCTCGCCGCGTGCGAGTCCGACCCGCAGGTTCGGCAGCTCCTCGGTGCTCGCCGCCGCGTCCTGTAGCGCCAACGCGATTCGCGCGGCGTCGGCCGGGTCCTCGACCGCGAACAGCACCTCGTCGCCGACGTTCTTGATCACCCAGCCGTGGTTCTGGCTGATCACGTTGGTGACGGTCGACTCGAAGAACTCGAGCAGTTCGGTCAGTTCGGTGATGTCCAGGCGGCGGGTCAGGCTGGTGTAGCCGACCATGTCGGCGAATCCGATCGTCAGGGCGCGGCTGGCGACGTCCTCGCCACGGTTGTCCAGGAAGCGGGCGGCGTTCGACGCCAGGTGCCGCCGCCACACGTACGACTGAAGTCTCTCCAAGGTCGGCAGCATCTGCTCGGCCACGAGCGTCGCCTCCGCGGCGACCGCGTGCACGTCGACCGCCTGGTCGGCGCCGTGGCTGCGGACCCGATCGACGATGTGACTGTTGAGCAGGCCCAGCTGCCACTCGGCCAGACGCGAGAACGACTGCCCGAGGGCGCGGGTCACCGACACCTCGAGGTCGGGGTCGATGATGCCGCGGTCCACCAGCGACGTGATCGCCTGCAGGGCCGCGACATCGGCGTCGGTGAACATCGGGGTGCCGGGATCGGAATCGACGGCGAATCCCATCGCCACCCAGAGGCGCTGCGCGCGGGGGAGCGGGACCCCCGAGATCTCGGAGACCTGCTCCCGGGTGTACTTGATCTCGCCGCCGAGGAGGTTCCGCTCGACCTCCGCCTGGATCATCTCGAACTCGCGGGCCTGCCGCCGTTCGCTCGCCCGATTAGCCACACACGGCCCCGTTCGAGGCGGATCCCACCAGCTTCGTGTATTTCGCCAGCACTCCGCGAGTGTACCGGGGCGGCAACGGTTCCCACCCCTGTGCGCGGTGTGTCAGCTCACCCTCGTCGATGACCACGTCGAGCCGGCCGGATGCGACGTCGAGCCGGATGGGGTCGCCGTCCTGCACGAAGGCGATCGGCCCGCCGTCCACCGCCTCCGGTGCGACGTGCCCGACGCACAGGCCGGTGGTGCCGCCGGAGAAACGGCCGTCGGTCAGCAGCAGGACGTCCTTGCCGAGCCCGGCGCCCTTGATCGCGGCGGTGATGGCGAGCATCTCCCTCATCCCCGGCCCGCCCTTCGGGCCCTCGTAACGGATCACCACCGCGTCCCCGGCGGTGATGGTGCCGTCCTCCAGTGCATCCAGTGCGGCCCGCTCGCGGTCGAAAACCCGTGCCGTGCCCGTGAACACGTCGGACTCGAAGCCGGCCGACTTGACCACCGCGCCACCGGGGGCCAGAGATCCGGACAGGATGGTGATGCCGCCGGTCGGATGGATCGGTGCGGTCATCGCCCGCAGTACCTTGCCGTCCGGGTCGGGGGGTGCGATGTCGGCGAGGTTCTCGGCGACCGTGCGTCCGGTGACTGTCATGCAGTCGCCGTGCAGCAGGCCGGCGTCGAGCAGGGCCTTCATGATCACGGGGACACCACCGATGCGGTCGACGTCCTTCATCACGTACGCCCCGAACGGTTTGACGTCCGCCAGGTGCGGGACGCGGGCCCCGACCCGTTTGAAATCCTCCAGAGTCAACGGAACACCGGCCTCGTGGGCGATCGCGAGCAGGTGCAGCACCGCGTTGGTGGACCCGCCGAACGCCATCACCACCGCGATCGCGTTCTCGAACGCCTCGGTGGTGAGGATGTCGGACGGGGTGATGCCGCGGCGCAGCAACTCGACCACGGCCTGCCCGCTGCGCCGCGCGTAACCGTCGCGTCGGCGGTCGGTGGCCGGTGGGGCGGCCGACCCGGGCAGCGACATGCCCAGCGCCTCCGCCGCACTGGCCATCGTGTTGGCGGTGTACATGCCGCCGCACGCGCCCTCGCCGGGGCAGATGGCCCGCTCGATCGCGTCGACGTCCTCGCGGCTCATCAGGCCCCGCGCGCATGCCCCGACGGCCTCGAAGGCGTCGATGATCGTCACGTCCTTCTCGGTGCCGTCGGACAGCTTCGCGGTCCCGGGCAGGATCGAGCCGGCGTACAGGAACACCGAGGCGAGGTTCAGTCGGGCCGCGGCCATCAACATGCCCGGCAGTGACTTGTCGCAGCCGGCGAGCAGGACCGAGCCGTCGAGGCGCTCGGCCTCCATGACGGTTTCGACGCTGTCCGCGATCACCTCCCGCGACACCAGCGAGAAGTGCATGCCCTCGTGGCCCATCGAGATGCCGTCGGAGACCGAGATGGTGCCGAATTCGAGCGGGTAGCCGCCGGCGGCGTGCACGCCGTCCTTGACCGCGCGCGCCAGCCGGTCGAGGGACAGGTTGCACGGGGTGATCTCGTTCCATGACGAGGCGACACCGATCTGGGACTTGCCCCAGTCGTCGTCTCCCATCCCGACGGCCCGGAGCATGCCGCGGGCCGCGGTCTTCTCCAGTCCGTCCGTGACGTCCCGGCTGCGGGGCTTGATGTCGTGCTCACTCGTCATCACGTACCTCCCGGGGCGGCTGGTTGTCGGACGGTCGCGGATCGCGGCCGGTCAGTGCGATGAGGCGGTCCTGCGGTGAGGCGTCCTCGGACACCGGGACGGGATCGGCGAACAGGCCGCTGGCGGCGAGCATGTCCCGTTGCTCGTCCAGGACCTCCCACACCCCGGCGACGAGCCGGGAGTCCAAGCGGTCGTCCAGGCCGGCGGCGCGGGCCAGATCCCAGGCGTGAATCGTCACGTCGGAAACCTGCTCGCGCAGATAGTGTTCCACCGTCACCGTGGCGTAGGACAGGTGCACCGGCGTCGCCGGCGGCGCGGCGTCCCAGGCGGCGATCGCCAACCCGGAGTAGAGGTCCCACTCCGCCGCGAGGTCGTCGCGGAGCGGCCGGATCCGGCCCTCGGCCTCGTCGATCGACAGCCCGCTGAGCAGTGGCGGCACCCACTGCTGTTCGACGATGACGTGGCGCACCAGGGCGGTGACGTTCCACTCGGTGTCCGGGGTCGGGGCGGACCAGTCGGTGACCGCCTCGATGCGAGTGGAGAATTCGTGGTGGGCTCGGCGCAGCAGCGCGAGCCACTCCAGTGCCACGGCCACGCCTACTGTTGTGCGGGGTCGGGTCGCAGGACGCTGAACACGCCGCCGGTCGGGTCCGCGAGCACCGCCATGCGCCCGGCGCTCGGAACGTCGAACGGCGCGACCAGCACCGATCCGCCTGCCGCGGTCGACGTTTCCACCGCGGCATCGGTGTCGTCCGTGGCGAAGTACACGTGCCAGTGGGAGGGGACCTGCGGTGCACGGGGGGTGGAGCAGCCGCCGAAGTTCTCGCCGCCCGCGTGCAGCAGCGTGTACGAACCCTCCGGCATCGGCGCGGAGGTCTGGGTCACGCCGATCACGTCGGCGTAGAACGCGATCGCCTTCGCCGGCTCCGGGGTGATCAACTCGGACCAGACGAGGGTGCCCGTCTCCTTCTCCAGGGTCGCGCCGATGTGCCTGCCCGCCTCCCAGAGTCCGACGACCGCGCCGGTCGGGTCCGTCACGAATGCCATTCGCCCGGCGTCACCGACATCGTCGGGCCCCATCACCACCTGCCCGCCTGCCGCCGCGACCTTGGCCGTCGTCGCGGTGACGTCGTCGGTGGCGAGGTAGGTGTTCCAGTGCGACGGCGTCCGGGCCGGGGTGCCCGGTGGTTGCCCGCCGACCGCGCCGACGGTGTGGCCGCGCAGGTGGGCCATCGAGTAGACCCCGCCCCCGGGGTTCGGCATGTCCTCGAATTCCCAGCCCAGCAGCCTGGAGTAGTAGTCCTTCGCGGCAGTGGGATCGCTCGCGCACAGGTCGACCCAGCAGGGGACACCCTCCGGGTAGCTCGAACGGATGGGCATGGTGACGTCCTTTCGCGGCGGAAATTCGGTCCAGCGGAACCCCGCCCGCAACCGGTGCCGGGCGAGGTCCACCGCTCACGTTTCCAGCCCGCGGCCCGTTTGGAAAGAGCAGCGGCCGTGACCTGTCCCGATCTCCGCCCGCTATCGGGGGTTCTCGCCCAGCACCAGCGGTAGCGACCGGTCCGCCTCCACGCGGTCAGGGACCCGTCGTACACGGCCACGTCGGAGGGGCCGCATAGGTCGCCCGCCCCGGTTCGACGGAGTACGGCCCGTCCTTCGCCAGGGTCAGGTGGGTGCTCGAGTCGACTACGACGAGCGCCGGGTCTGCGAGGTGTTCGCGAAGCCAGGCGACGGAGACGGTGTCGGTGAACTGATGGCCCACGATGACCTCCGAGGTTCGGGAAGGCACGGCACTGCGCACGCCGTCGCCGCACCGCGGGGTGAAGCGAGGTCAACGCTCGCCGCGAGCGGAATCCTCCGGTGCGAGCGCCGGCGCAGAGACATCGCAATGTGGTCGGCACTCGATCGAATCCGGCTGTTCCGCAAGGGGCTTCGCTGTAGGGACCATCGCTGCGGCGATGGCGGCACCGGCGAGCATCAGTCCGGCACAGATCAGCATCGCGACCCGGAACCCGTCCGAGAACGACGCCGGGTCGCTGTAGCCGGTGATTCCCGCGAGCCCCGGCAGGGCCGCGACCGCGAGGAGTTGAGCGCTGCGGGCCACGGCATTGTTCACACCCGACGCGATGCCGGACCGCTCGGTCGGGACCGAGTTCAGCACGGCCCCGGTCAGCGGGGCCACCAACGTGGACAGGCCGAGCCCGAAGACGAGAACCGCAGGCAGTACCTCCGTGAGATACGAAGCGTCCGGACCGATCCGGAGCATCAACAGCAGGCCGGCCGCGCCGATCAGCGGACCGGCCGTCATCGGCAGCCGTGGCCCGTGGTGCTGCGCCCAGCGCCCGGCCCGGGCCGACAGGACCAGCATCAGCACGGTGATCGGCAGGGTCGCCAGCCCGGACGCCATCGGCGAGTATCCGGCCACGATCTGCAACTGCAGGACGAGCAGGAAGAACACCCCGCCCAGTGCGGCGTACACCGTCAGCGTCACCAGATTGGCGGCGGTGAACACCCGGGAGCGGAACAGCGACGGTGGGACCAACGGGTCGGGGGAGCGACGTTCCGCGACGAGGAAGGCCGCGAAGACTGCGATCCCGCCGCCCACGGGAAGAGGTTGCCCGGCGATCAGGCCGTAGGTGAGCGCGGCGAGCGCGACGATGCCCAGCGTCGTCCCGGGCAGGTCGAGCCGGCCGTGCGCCTGCGGGTCGCGGCTGTCGGGGACATGACGCACGGACACCCACACCACCGCGATCGCGAGCGGCACATTCAGCCAGAACACCGCACGCCACGACGCCACCTCGACGAGCCAGCCGCCGACCAGCGGCCCCGCAGCCGACGCCACGCCGCCGAACCCGGACCACAACCCGATCGCCGTGCCCCGGTCGTCGGGGTCGATCGTCGCCGACAGCAGCGCCAGGCTGCCCGGTGTGAGCAGGGCGGCGCCGATGCCCTGCAGGATGCGTGCCGAGACGAGCGTTTCGATGGTCGGCGCGAGCGCGCACGCGATCGAGGCGAGCGTGAACCAGACCGTTCCCCAGACGAACACGCGCCGACGGCCGAGCCGGTCGCCGAGCGCGCCTGCGAGCAGGATCAGGGAGGCGAGGGTCAGGGTGTAGCCGCTCAGGACCCACTGCAGTCCGGAGACCGTGGCGCCGAGGTCCTCACCGATCCGGGGCAGCGCGATGTTGACGACCGTCGCGTCGAGCATCGCCAGCGACGAACCGAGCACGGTCGCGAGTACGACTGCGCGTCCGGTTGGCGATCGCAGCTGGACCGTCATGGAGTCGAGGCTACGCCGTGAACATTTGCGGCAGCCGGATTCAAACCCGTCACCTGCGGTTACGGGCGAGATTCGTTCTCGGGAGGGCGATTCGGGCCGAGTGGTCCGGTTACATACATCCCGCTCACCCACTCACACATTCGAGGAGTAGTTCAATGGCAGTAGCACGTGCAACCCGCGCCGGTTCGTCGGAAGAGGATCTCGCCCTCATCAAGCAGATCCAGCCCGTCGTATCCGGCCTGGGCACGATCATCGGTGGCGTGGGCGCGACCCTCGCTGTGGTCGGTGCGCTCTCGGCGTTCAGCTGACTCGCGGCACCTGTGCGCGCTTCCGGTGGTCCCAGCCACCGGAAGCGCGCACAGGCGCGTAACGCCTACTTGTAGTCGTAGAAGCCGCGGCCGGTCTTCTTGCCCAGACGGCCGGCGTCGACCATGCGGCGCAGCAGCGCCGGCGGGGCGTAGTGCGGCTCGGCGAACTCGGCGTACAGCGACTCCGCCGCGGCCAGCGCGATGTCCAGGCCGACGGTGTCGAGCAGCGTCAGTGGACCCATCGGGTAGCCGCAGCCGCCCTTCATCGCGGCGTCGATGTCCTCGGCGGACGCGTACCCGGATTCGAGCATCCGCACCGCCTGGCACAGGTACGGGATGAGCAGCGCGTTGACGATGAACCCGGACCGGTCACCGGCCTGCACGGTGGTCTTGCCCAGGGTGCTGCTCGCGTAGTCGGTGACCGCGGCGGCGGTCTCCGGGGAGGTGACCAGGGTGGAGATGATCTCCACCAGCGGCATCACCGGCACCGGGTTGAAGAAGTGCACGCCGACGACCTGCTCGGGACGCTGCGTGGCGCCCGCGACCTTGATCACCGGGATCGAGGAGGTGTTGGTGGCGAGGATGCCGGCCGGCTTGACGATCTTGTCGAGCTTGCCGAAGATCTCGTACTTGAGTGCCTCGATCTCCGGGGCGGCCTCGATGACCAGGTCCCGGTCGGCGAATTCCTCGATGTCGAGGGTGACCCGCACGCGGGCGATGGCCGCGTCGGCCTCTTCCTGGGTGATCTTGCCCTTGGCGACGCCGCGGGAGATCGACGAGGCGATCCGCGCGGTGGCGGCGTCCGCGAACTCCTGCTTCGTCTCGAGCACCAGGACTTCGCTCCCGGCCTTCGCGCACACCTCGGCGATTCCGGCACCCATGGTGCCGCCACCGATCACTCCGATCAGCTGCACAGTCATCTCTCCAAACCTGAAATGCTCGTCATCTTGTCGTGGGCCATTCTGCTACGCGCCGGTAACCGGGCTTCCGCCCGCCCGCAGCTCGTTCTTGCGGATCTTGCCTGTCGGGGTGCGCGGAAGGTCCGACGCGAACGCGATGTCACGCGGCACCTTGTACCCGGCGAGCAGGCTCCGGGTGTGTGCGATCAACTCCTCCGCCGTGAGCTCCGCACCCGGTCGGAGCAGCACGAACGCCTTCGGGCGCTCCCCCCACTTGTCGTCCGGGACGCCCACGACCGCGACGTCCGCGACCGCCGGGTGGGAGACGATCGCCTGCTCGACCTCGACGGTGGAGATGTTCTCGCCGCCGGAGATGATGATGTCCTTCGCGCGGTCCTTGAGCTGGATGTACCCGTCCGGGTGCATGACGCCGAGGTCGCCGGTGTGGAACCAGCCACCGGCGAACGCCTCCGCGGTGGCCTTCTCGTCCCGGTAGTAGCCCAGCATCACGTTGTTGCCGCGCAGCACGATCTCGCCGAGGCTCACCCCGTCGGCGGGCACGTCGTTCATCTGGGGGTCCACCACCCGCGCGGTCTCGGCCTGCAGCATGCCGACGCCCTGCCGGGAGATCAGCACCGCCCGCTCCGCCGGATCCAGGGCCGCCCACGACTCCTGCGGCTCGCAGATCGTGTACGGCCCGTACACCTCGGTCAGCCCGTACACGTGCACGACGGTGACGCCGAGCGCCTCGAGCTTGCCGATGATCGTCGGCGACGGCGGGGCGCCTGCGGTGGTGATGCGCATCGGGTGCGCCAGCGGGTGCGCCTGATCGGCGTCGGCGATGATCGAGCAGACGGTCGGGGCGCCGCACAGGTTGGTGATCCCGAGGGTGTCGATCGCGTCCCAGATCGCGTCCGCGCGTACCGCCCGCAGGCACACGTGGGTGCCGCCGGCAGCGGTGACCGCCCAGGGTGTGCACCAGCCGTTGCAGTGGAACATCGGCAGCGTCCACAGGTACTTCGAGTCCCCGGTGAACCCGTTGTGGAAGGTCTCACCGAACGAATTGAGGTAGGCGCCGCGATGGGAGTACATGACGCCCTTGGGCTTTCCGGTGGTGCCGGAGGTGTAGTTGATCGCGATCGGGGACAGCTCGTCGTCCACCGTCCACGGCAGTTCGGCGCCGTCGACCGCGGTGGCGAGCAGTTCGGCGTACGTGGTGGTCGCGACGCCGGCGACGGGCTCGTCGACGATGTTCGTGGAGTCGGGGATCTCGACGATCTCGCGCACCGTCGGCACCGTCTCACGGATGGTGGCGGCGGAGCCGAGCAGTTCGGAGTCCACAAAGAGGATCGAGGCCCCCGAGTGATCGAGGATGTACTCCAGTTCCGGGCCCGCCAGGCGCGAGTTCAACGCGATCAGCACACCGCCGGCGAGCGGCACCGCGAAGTGCGCCATCAACATCTCGGGGGTGTTGGGGCACAGGTACGCGATCCGGTCGCCGGGGGTGATGCGGGCCCGCAGCACCCGCGCCAGCCGCTGCACCTCGTCGCCGAACTCGCGGTAGCTGTAGCGGCGGTCGCCGTGGACGATCGCGGTGCGGTCGGGGAACACCGCCGCCGAGCGCTCCAGGAAACGCAGCGGGCTGAGCTGGGAGTGATTGGGGGCGAGTACGGCGGTCATGGGCGGTTTTCTCCAGGTCCGGACGGTGCCCGTCGGGTGTGACGGGGCTTACAAGCGTTCCCCCCGACGGTAGGGGCCACTGCGGGTGGGCCGCTACCCTACGAAGTGGGTAGGCGATGACTGAGACGACGAGAACGAACGAGGTGCTGCGGCCGAGCGACGAGGACGCGCTGCGCGCCGAGCTGCGGGCACTGAGCACGTCGAGCGCGTTCCCGGTCCTGTTCGGTGGCGCCGTCGCCGACGGCGCGATGCTGTTGTCCGGGTTCGCGGGCACCCGCAGCTCGATCCTGCGCGGGTTGACCATCGACTTCCGGTGCGGTCTCGGCGGTCGGGCGGTCGCCGAACAGCGGCCCGAGGCCGCTCCGGACTACTTCGACTCCGACCACATCACCCACGAGTACGACGTGCAGGTCGCCGGGGAGGGCATCGAATCGCTGCTGGCGGTGCCGGTGGTCGTGCGCGGCGTCACGCGGGCCGCCCTGTACGGCGGGCTGCGGGCCCGGCGGCCGATCGGGGACGCCATGACCGACCCGGTGCTCAGGGCCGCGTCGCGGTTGGCGCGTGAGATCGAGATCCGTGACGAGGTGGACCGACGGGTCGCGCTGCTCGCGAACGTGGTGCCCCGGGCCTCCCGCACAACGTCGGAGTCGGAACGGATCACCGAGAGCTATCTGGCCCTGCACGAGCTCGCCGACCGGGTCGGCGACGAGACGGTGGCCGCGCAGCTGCGCGAGGTGGAGGCATCGCTCCGATCGCTCACCACACCCGTCACGGCAGACGACTCGATCAGGTTGTCTCCCCGGGAATTCGACCTGCTCTCGCACGTCGCGCTCGGTTGCCGCAACGCGGAGATCGCCGAGAGGCTTTCCCTCAGTGTGGAAACCGTGAAGACCTACATGCGCACCCTGATGGCCAAGCTCGAGGTGGGCAGTCGGCAGGAGGCGGTGTTCGAGGCGCGGCGGCGAGGCTTGCTGCCGTGATCATTCGCGTCGAGGCGGCGCAGGCAGTGACGGGTCCCGAAGCGACGCCTGATAGCCGGTGGTCAGCCAGAAGACGGTGCGGTCGATCGTCGGCATGATGTCGGTGACCTCGATCAACCCGTCGCGGCAGCGCCCCACCAGGCCGTAGACGACGCTCGAGAGGATCGATTCCAGGTCGGCGACGAAGTCGGGGTCCACGTCGGACAGGACCGCCATGCCGACCGGCACGACGGCGTCGAAGCTACGCACGGCGAAGCCCTCGCCGCCGGGCGCGGCACTCACACGGAAGTACGCGAAGAGCATCGCCGGGTGCTGTTCCCACGGTTCGAAGATGGCCCGGATCACGCGCATCATCGCCGGGTGAAGCGGCTCGTTCGGGTCGCGCGGCTTGGTGACGAGCCCGGAGTGGTTCCCCGCCATCCAGCGTTCGATCGCGGCGAGGATCAGCTCGTCCCGGGTTGCGTACCGCTTGTAGATGGTCGACAGAGACGTGCGGGCGCGGCGTGCGACCTCACGCAGTTGGACCGCGTCGTATCCCTCGTTCTCGAGGAGGTCGACGACAGTGTCGAGGAGTCGGTCTCGAGTCGGGTCCACCCCATCCACAACATCGGAGTTCTCCATTTTTGCGAATTTCCTTGCCGTCGGTGAGTAACAGAGTTACCGTGCTCCCGGTAACACGGTTACTCACAGTACCTCCAGCGGCGGCCGTGGGGTGAATGTCCGCCCAGCCGCTCGAGACCGAATTCACCCTGGGGAGCGCCCGATGACGGGATCACCGAAGCGCCTACACGTCGATCGCGACCTGTGCGAGGCGCATGCACTGTGCGTCGAGATCGCACCCGAGATCTTCACTCTCGCCGACGACGACGTTGCCGTTTGCGACGAGAGTCCGCCGGAAGCGTTGTGGCCCAAGGCGCGGTCGGCGGTCAGCGCCTGCCCGCGCCAGGCCGTCAGCTTCTTCGAGGACCCACCTGCCACCTCACCTCGTTCACCCGAAAGGCCAGTGATCCCATGACCGATCTCGCATCAGTCGACTACTTCTCCGACGGAGAGGTCGCGCAGAATCCCTTCGAGTACTTCGACCACCTCCGGGGCCGGAACCCAGTCTTCCGTGAGCCGCACCACGGCGTGGTTGTCGTCACCGGCCACGACGAGGTGATCGAGGGGTTCAAGAACACCGAAGCCCTCTCGGCCGTCAACGCGATCGGCGGACCGTTTCCCCCGCTGCCGTTCGTGCCCGAGGGCGACGACATCACCGCTCAGATCGAAGCCCACCGCCACCAGTTCCCGATCTTCGAGCACATCGTGACGATGGATCCCCCCGACCACACGAAGGCCCGATCGCTGCTGGGGCGGATGCTCACACCGAAACGACTGCAGGAGAACGAGGAATTCCTGTGGACCCTGGCGGACCGCCAGTTCGACGAGTTCATCGACAACGGCCGCTGCGAGTTTCTCGGCGAGTACGCGAAACCGTTCGCCACCCTGGCGATCACGGACCTGCTCGGCGTCCCCGAGGAGGACCGCGAGGAGTTCCGCCAGGCACTGGGTGCCGACGCACGACCCGGTGCCCGCGTCGGAGCGCTCGATCACGAGCCGGTCGGGATCAACCCGCTGGAATACCTGGACGAGCGGTTCGGCGGCTACATCGCCGAACGCAGGCGTGAGCCCCGCGGCGACATCCTCAGCGGCCTGGCCTCGGCCACGTATCCGGACGGATCGACTCCCGCGCTCCTCGAGGTGGTGCGGCCGGCGACCTTCCTGTTCGCGGCCGGACAGGAAACGGTGACGAAGCTCCTCAGCTCAGCGCTGCGGGTCCTCGGTGAGCGGCCGGAGTACCAGCAGATCCTGCGTGAGGATCGCAGTCTCATCCGAGCTTTCATCGAGGAGTCGCTTCGCTTCGACAGTCCGACGAAGGTCGACTTCCGACTTGCCCGCAAGTCCACCGGAATCGGCGATCTCGACATCCCGGCCGGGACGGTCGTGATGCTGGGTCTCGCTGCCGCCAACCGCGATCCCCGCAAGTTCGACAACCCGAACGAGTTCCGGCTCGACCGGAAGAACGCACACGATCACGTCGCGTTCGGGCGGGGGCTGCACACGTGTGCCGGCGCGCCGCTCGCCCGCGTGGAAGGTCACGTGACCCTGAACCGGCTGCTCGACAGGATGAGCGACATCGGTATCAGTGAGAGCGCGCACGGGCCGGCGGACGACCGCCGGTACGCGTACGAGCCCACCTTCCTGCTGCGCGGACTCACCGAACTCCACATCGAGTTCACCCCGACCCGTTAGAGGCAATTCGGCAGACACCGCATCGGGCAGTCGCCCGAAGCACGACGAGAGAGGCAAGTCATGGCAGGGCGAGTTGAAGGCAAGGTCGCGTTCGTCACGGGTGCGGCACGCGGCCAGGGGCGCAGTCACGCGGTGCGGCTGGCGCAGGAGGGCGCGGACATCATCGCGATCGACATCTGCGGACCGATCAGGGAGAACGCGCAGATCGAACCGTCCGGACCGGATGATCTGGCCGAAACCGTGGAGTTGGTCAAGGGTCTGGGCCGTCGCATCGTGGCGGCGGAGGTCGACGTACGTGATTTCGACGCCCTGAAGGTGGCCGTCGACAACGGAGTCGAGCAGTTGGGTCGGCTCGACATCATCGTCGCCAACGCCGGGATCGGGACGGGTGGCGTCACCCTCGACCAGACCGACGAGTTCGACTGGCAGGAGATGCTCGACATCAACCTCTCCGGCGTCTGGAAGTCGGTGAAAGCCGGTGTCCCTCAGATGATCGCGGCAGGAAACGGCGGATCGATCGTCCTGACGAGCTCGGTCGGTGGGCTGAAGGCCTACCCGAACATGGGCCCGTACATCGCCGCGAAGCACGGCGTGGTCGGACTGATGCGCACGTTCGCGGTCGAACTGGGACAGCACTCGATTCGGGTCAACACCGTTCACCCCACGAACGTGAACACGCCGATGTTCATGAACGAGGGGGCGATGAAGATGTTCCGCCCCGACCTCGAGAACCCGGGACCGGAGGACCTCAAGGTCGTCGCACAGCTCATGCACGTACTGCCGGTCGGCTGGGTGGAACCCGAGGACATCAGCAACGCCGTGCTGTTCCTCGCTTCCGACGAATCCCGCTACGTCACGGGCCTTCCCCTCACCGTCGACGCGGGGAGCAACCTCAAGTAGTCACGCGCTGAGAACGACTCGGCACCGGGTCCTGAATCTCGCGGTGGATTCAGGACCCGGTGCCGGCGGTGCAGGCGGTGCGGGTCACGACAGGTAGCGCACCAAATTCTCCGCGACGCAGGCAGGCTTCTCGGCGCCCTCGGCGGCGATGGTGACGGTGCGGGTGACCTGGATGCCGCCGGTGACATCGTCGACCGAGGTCAGCTGGACGGTCCCGCGGACGCGGCTGCCCACGGGAACGGGGGAGATGAACCGGACCTTGCCGAGGCCGTAGTTGAGTGCCATGCGCGCGCAGCTGACCGTCATCACCTGCTGGGTGATCGGCGCCAACAGCGACAGCGTGAGGAAACCATGTGCGATGGTGCCGCCGTACGGTCCGTCGGCGGCGCGATCGGCGTCGACGTGGATCCACTGGTGATCGTCGGTCGCGTCGGCGAAACCGTCGATGCGGTGCTGATTGATCGTGATCCAGTCGCTGGTGCCCACCGTGGTGCCCACGGCGGCGCGCAGCGAGGCGAAGTCGGGAAAATCGGTCATCGGAGTTCGGCTTCCTGTTCTGTGTCCTGGACCCGGAATCACCACTGTCGCGCTCACGCGCTGCTCGCGGCCCCCGCCGTTGCGGCCGGCCGGGGCGGCCGGTTGACGAACCAGAGGTTCTCCTCGACCAGGCGCTCACTGCGCCAGCCGTCCGGGGTCCGCACCACGGTGTGGTGGTAGTTGCCCCCACAGACGCTGAGCCCGTCGAGTCCCGGGAACTGCATGGGGTTGACGAACATCGCGGTCACCTTTGCCCGGTCGCCGTCGAGCTCGACCTGGACGTTGGTCACGAAGTGCTGTTTCATCGTCAGCACCGACAGGGTCGACCCGAACATGGCCGCCATCTGGTGCCGGTCACCCGGCGGGTAGCCGGCCGAGCTGTAGTCGAGGACGGCGTCCTCGGTGAAGACGTCGACGTAGCCCTCCCAGTCATCTGTGTCCACCGCCCGGGCGTATCGGTACAGCAGGTTCTCGATCTCCTGCCGATCGCGAATGTCGTTGTCCACGTTCGTCTTCTCCTCGGGCGTCAGAACTCGGTGACACCGGCGTCCGGTGCGAGTTCGTGGGCGGTCATGTACTTCGAGTCGTCCGAGGCGAGGAAGAGCACGGTGCCGGAGACGTCTTCGGGTTCGGTGATGTCGACCGGCATCATGTTCATCATCATCGGGCCGAGCCGGGCGTTGTCGGGGAGTGCCTGGGCGATCGCCGGCCCGACCTCGGTGACCATCGGGGTGTTCACTCCGGTCGGGTGCAGGCTGTTGACCCGGATGTGGTGTCGGGCCAGTTCCGCAGCGAAGGCCTTCGCCATGCCGCGCACCGCCCACTTGCTTGTGGTGTACGGAACCATGAACGGCTGCGCCTTGAGCCCGGCGGCGGAGCTGACCAGGATGATCGATCCGCCACCCGCGGTGACGAGATGCGGTGCACCCACCATCACGGTGTTCCAGACGCCGGTGACGTTCGTGCCGACCACGTCCTCGTACATCTGCGGGGTGACCTCGGACCAGGGTGCCGCGACGCAGATGCCCGCATTGGCCACGACGATGTCCAACCGTCCCAGCTGCGAGACGGCGCCGTCGACGATCGAGCGCAGTTCGTCCAGATTCCGGACGTCGACCACTCCCGAAACCGCTCGCTGCCCGGTCTTCTCCACCAGGCGAACGGTCTCCTCGAGGTCCTCGACGGTCGCCGGCGGATAGCGCACGCTGTCCGGAAGCGGCGCGCAGACGTCGACGACGACGACGTCCGCCCCCTCCTCCGCCAGTCGGACTGCGTGTGCCCGCCCCTGTCCGCGTGCGGCGCCCGTTATCAGTGCCACCTTGCCGGCGACCCGCTTACTCATCGATTCTCCTGTGGTTCGTTCCCGCCCGGAACGGCCCCGAGGGACGGGCGGAAGGGCAGGCCGCTCAGCTGGCGTGTGCGGCGGGTGGGGTGATCCGGTTGTTGCACAGCGTCATCAGTTCGACGACGAGGGACGGCTCGAGGCTGTGCCCGCGCGGGTCGGTGAGCATCCGGCGGACCCGGTGGTAGTACTGCTGCGCGGACACCCCGAACTCGACGAAGATGTCCTCGTCGTCCCCGCCGTTCCAGTGCCGCCATTTCAGGGCATGTGCGAGCATCGCGACGTCGTTGGTCATGTGTACCCCCTTCAGGTTGTGGGCCGGGCGGGCGTCGGGCCCGCCCGGCGCCGTTCAGCGCAGCAGGTCCTTGACCACCTTGCCGGTGGCGTTCAGCGGTAGTGCGTCGAGGAATTCGACGAACCGTGGTGCCTTGAAGCCGGCCATCCGCTCGCGACTCCAGGCGATCAGATCATCGGCCGAGACGGGACGTTTCGGCACGACGAACGCCTTGCCGACCTGCCCCAGCCGCTCGTCCGGGACGCCGATGACCGCGACCTGGTCGACGTCCGGGTGCTCGAGCAGGAAACCCTCGATCTCCGCCGGGTAGGCGTTGAAACCGCCCACGATGAACATGTCCTTCTTACGGCCGACGATGCGGAGCCGCCCGCCGTCGTCCAGGCTGCCCAGGTCGCCGGTGTGCAGCCACCCGTCCGCGTCGATCGCCTCCGCGGTGGCCGCCGGGTCGTCGAGGTAGCCCTGCATGACGTTGTAGCCACGAATCAGCACTTCGCCGTCGTCGGCGATGTGGACTTCGATTCCGTCACAGGGTGTTCCGACGGTCGTCGCGATCTGTTCGAACGTGTCGCCGGGGCGGGACGCGGTGGCGGTGCCGCCCTCGCTGAGCCCGTAGCCGGTCATGATCGTCTGGAACGGCAGCTCCTCGCGGACCCGCCGGATCAGTTCGACCGGGATGTCCGCGGAACCGGTGACCGCCGCGCGCAGGGACGACAGGTCACGACTGCGATCCGCGGCGAGCAGCGACTGGTACAGCGTCGGAGGTCCGGGAAGCATCGTGATGCGTTCGCGCTCCACCAGATCCAGCACCTCGTCGACGTCGAGAACCGGCACCGGGTAGACGGTGGCGCCGCGAATCATCGAGGCGATCAGCCCGGCCTTGTAGCCGAACATGTGGAAGAACGGGTTGACCACCAGGTACCGGTCACCCTGACGCAGGTCGGCCAGGTCGCACCACTCGGCGAACATCCGCAGGGTCTGACGGTGGTTCATCATCACGCCCTTGGGGCGGCCGGTGGTGCCGGAGGTGTACATGATGTCGGCGATGTCATCGCCGTCGATCTCGCACTCGAAGTGCTCACCGGCGGAGAGGAAGTCGGACTTCAGGTCGATCACCGGGACATCGGCGTCGACGGTGTGGTCGAGTCCGAGGAAGCCCTTCTGGGTGAGGACCAGTTTCGCGCCGCTGCGCCGCACGATGTCGGTGGCCTCCTCCGTGCGGTACCGGGTGTTCACCGGTACCAGGACGCCGCCGGCGGTGAGCAGGCCGAAGGCGGCGACGATCCACTCGGCGGAATTGGGTGCCCACAGGGCGACCCGGTCGCCCTTGCGAATGCCTGCGTCGGCGAATGATCCTGCGGCGCGGCGGATCCGGTCGGTCAGTTCGCTGAAGGTGATCCGCGTCTGCCCGTCGACGATCGCTTCGGCAGAACCGAAGCGATCGCCGACGCTCAGGACCATCTCGGGGATGGTCTGCCAGGTCATAGGGACATCAACCTCGCGAGGTTGCCGCCCATGATCTTTGCCTGGTCCTCCGCGGGGAGGTGGTCGAGCATGTCCGCGAAGTGGGTCGGCTGGGCGAGCCCCTCGGGGTGCGGGTAGTCGGATCCGAACAGCACACGGTCGACGCCGACCAGTTCGATCAGGTCGGCGACGCCCTCCTCGTAGAACGGGCTGACGTGGATGCTGCGCTTGATCGCCTCGACGGGGTCCTGCATGCCGAAGCCCTCGGGGGCCTTCTTGAAGGTGTCGGCGAGCGAGTCGAGCAGCGGCGGCAGCCAGCTGGCGCCGGACTCGATGACAGCGATCTTGAGGTCCGGGAAGCGGAACAGGGCGCCGTGGCAGACCCAGGAGGCCACGGTGTCCTGCACCGGACGCCACTCGTTGATCATGCTGAAGGTGTTGGTCTGGAAGGGCAGCATCTCGGTGTCGCTGCCGTCCCATTCGGCGGTGTAGCGGGCGTAACCGCTGTCCGAGGAGTGCATCGCGACCAGGATGTCGAGTTCGACGACGCGCTTCCAGAACGGGTCGAACTCGGGCAACGCGAAGGACCGCGGGCCCTTGAACCCGGGAACCGGGGCGGGGCGGATGAGAACGGCGCGGGCGCCGCGCTCGGCGACCCACTCGAGCTCCTCGATCGCCCTGTCGAGGATCGGCAGACTGATCACAGGGGTGGTGAAGATCCGGTCCTTGTAGTTGAAGGACCAGGTGTCGTACAGCCATTCGTTGAGAGCGTGGGTGACCGCGTGGATCAGTTCGGGATCGTGACGCATGCGCTCCTCGACCACGCTGGCGAGTGTTGGGAACATCAGGGTGCGGTCGACCTTGAGTTCGTCCATGAGTTCCAGGCGGGCCGCGGGGTCGCGGAAGGCCGGGATGGCCTTCATCGAGTCGCCGAAGATCTCCCGCCGGCTCTTGCCCTCGGGATTGCCGTTCTTGAAGTACTCCTCCATCGCGCCGGGCCGGGCCACCACCTCGAACGTCGGGTTCGGGATGTACTCGCTGATCTGCCCGTTGATGGCGATCTTCGTCCGGCCGTCGACCTGCACGTACCTGATGGCGTTCTTGTACTTCTCCGGGAGGTATTTCGTCAGGGCCTCCTCGGTCTCGTAGAGGTGGTTGTCGGCGTCGAACAACGGGTAGGGCAGCTTGCTCGCAGGCATGTGATCCTCCTTCTCGATTTATGAGAATACTATTCTCTCTACTTGAGTGTCGCAATATCGTGCCGGACGACGAACTTCTGGATCTTGCCGCTTGCGGTGCGGGGGAAGTCGTCTACCTGGTGCAACTCCTCGGGCCACTTCTGCTTGGCCAGTCCGGCCCGGTCGAAGTGCGTGCGCAGGCCGTCCATCGAGGGGGCTTCGCTTCCGGGGCGCATTCGGACGACGGCCGCCGCGCGTTCTCCGAGTCGGGCGTCCGGAACGGCCACCACCACCGCCTCGGCGACGCCGGGCACGGTGAGCAACACCTCCTCGACCTCGAGCGCGCTGATGTTCTCGCCGCCGCGAATAATGATGTCGGACTTGCGATCCGTGATCGTCAGGTAACCGTCCTCGTCCAGCACTCCGATGTCGCCGGTGTGATACCAGCCGTCCTCGTCGAAGACCTTCGCGGTCAGCTCCGGATCGGTGTACCCCATGCACAGTTCCGGTCCGCGACTGAGGATCTCGCCGTCCTCGGCGAGACGGATCTCCACCCCGGACAGCGCGTCGCCGTCTGTGAACAGCCGCTTGTCGGTCGGGGCAGTGTGCCGGGACCCGGTGATCGACGGGTGCTCGGTGCTGCCGTAGGAGCGGAACACCGTGATGCCGAGATCCTCCAGTCGGGTGGTCACGGCCGCGGGCACCGACGACCCGCCGAGGCCGGCGTACCGCATGAACGGCAGGTGCTCGGGGGTGAAGTCCGGGTGGTCGAGCAGGCTGGTGACGAAGTAGGTGGCGCCGCCGCCGACGGTCAGTCCGTCGCTACGCATCAGGACCAGCGCCTGTGCCGGGTCCCAGACGTCGGTGAGATTGACGGCGGTGCCGTCGAGCACTGGGATCAGGAAGGCGTTCACCATGCCGATGAAGTGCCCGACCGGAGCCGCGGTGAGTTGATGGCCGCGGTCCGGCGGGTACAGGTCGGAGAGCTGACGGGTCTCGTGGCCGAGTGTCTGGTGGCTGTGCACCACACCCTTGGGAGTGCTGGTCGTCCCGGAGGTGAACGCGATCAGCGCCGGCTCCGCCGCATCGACCGGGAGCAGCCCGAGCATCGGCTCGGTGGCGAGCAGGTCGTCGAAGTTGTCACCTCGGGCGGAGCCTCGGGAAATGTTGGAGCCGACCACGCCGACGATCGGCACTGTCGCGCAGAGGTCTTCGTGCACCTCGGTGCGGCCGAAATTCTCGGTGGTGACGAAGACCTTCGGCTTCGTGTCTCCCAGGATGAACTCGAGTTCGCGTCGGCCGTAGAAGTGCACGATGGGTACCACCGCCGCGCCGAGGAAGGACGACGCCCAGAACACCGCCGCCGCCTCCATCCAGTTCGGCAGCTGGAAGGCGACGATGTCGCCGGGGCCGACGCCGCGCTCGCGCAGGCCGGCGGCGAGGCGGCGGGCGACGAGCTCGACGTCGCGGAACGTGCCGGTGTACGGGCGGACCGCGGAGTGGACGCGGAACTCGGTGTCGGGCGCCGCGTCCAGGCCGCGGGTGAGCAGATCGCCGATCGTGTCCTTGGTCCACCACCCCTCCGACTCGTAACGGGTGACCAGTTCGCTGGGGATGTTCCGCATGTGGCGAGCTCCAATGCCTATGTCGGCGCCGCACCCGGGCATCGTGCCGGCGGGGTCGGTCCGGCCGATGTTCCGTCAACTGCGGATAGATTATTCTCGTAGTGAGAGAATGCCAATATCAGTTGGGAGAATGAAAGATGGTCGACCTCGAATTCGACGAGGGGCTGGCGGTCATCACCATCGACCGTCCGCACGCCCGCAACGCCATCGCGCCGGAAACCATGGACCAGTTGGACAAGGCGCTCGACGAGGCGGCGGGCGCGCAGGCCCTGGTCGTCACCGGCGGGGGCGACCGGGCCTTCGTGTCGGGTGGGGACCTCAAGGAGCTGAGCAGGCTGCGGACCGAGGAGCAGGCCGCGGACATGGCGTGGCGGATGCGGTCGATCTGCGACCGGATCGCGAACTTCCCGGCCCCGGTGGTCGCGGCGCTGAACGGCCACGCCCTCGGCGGTGGTGCCGAGGTCGCCGTCGCCGCCGACATCCGGGTCGCCGCGGACGACATCAAGATCGGCTTCAACCAGGTGAGCCTGGCCATCATGCCCGCCTGGGGTGGCGCCGAGAGGCTCGCCGCCCTGGTCGGTCGCGGTCGCGCGCTGATGCTGGCCGGGTCCGGGGCCGTCCTCGGTGCCGACGAAGCTCAGCGCGTCGGTCTGGTGGACCGGGTGCTTCCGCGCGAGTCGTTCGCCGACGGTTGGCGCACGCTGGCGAGGTCGCTGGCCAACCCGTCGTCCGGCGCGATCAAGCAGGTGATCGGTGGCGCCTCCGAGTCCGAGGCGGTCGCGGCGTTCGCCCGGTTGTGGGTGGCGGACGCGCACTGGGAGGCCGCGGATCGAGTCCTCGCCAAGGGCAAGTGATCCGTCGAGGCGGGTGATCTCGGTGGCGCCCTCCGTTCGGGAGGGCGCCACCGAGCAGGGTCACCGTGCGGGGGCGTGATGCCGCCGGGCATGCGTGGTGGCGATGGTCGCCCCCGGTCCGCCGCCGGCCCGGTGGCTCCGCCCGCCGCCGCGGCGATGATCGCCTGCACCGTGCGGCGGCACCGTCCGCAGTCCGAGCCCGCGCCGCATGCGGCCGCGACCTCCTTCGAGGTGCGTGCGCCGCGGGCGACGGCCTCGTCGACCGTGTGGTGCGTGATGGCGTGGCACAGGCAGATGTACACGGCTACCTCCCCTTGGGGAACGGGTCAGTCGAGGAACAGGTCCAGCTGCGGCTGGTCGCCGCCGCCGTAGCGGGACAGGTCGGCGACCCCGGACTCGGTGAGCACGTCGGCGTCGATGTAGCAGTTGCCGGTCGTCGTGCGCGCGGGCCGGGAGACGATCTCGACCGCGGCGTCCGCCATGATCTCCGGGGACCGCGACGAGGAGAGCAGGTTCTCGCCGTCGACCATGTTCGCGACGGCGGAGGTGGCGATGTAGGTCTGCGGCCACAGGCAGTTCGCGGCGATGCCGGCGTCGGCGAACTCGTCGGCAAAACCCAACGACAGCAGGGTCATTCCGTACTTGGACAGCGTGTAGGCGGGGTGCGCGCCGAGCCATCGCGGGTTCATGTTCACCGGCGGGGCGATGGTGAGCACGTGCGGGTTGGACGATGCGCGCAGGTGCGGCAGGCACGCCTGGGTGAGAAGGAACGTGCCCTTGCAGTTGATGTCCTGCATCAGGTCGTACTTCTTGCCCGAGAGCTGCTCGGTCGGTTCCAGGGCGATCGCGCTGGCGTTGTTGACGCAGATGTCGATGCCGCCGAACCGTTCCACGGCGGTTGCCGCGGTGCGCGCCACGTCCTCCTCGTTGCGGACGTCGCCGACCACCGCAACCGCCTTGCCGCCCGCGGCCTCGATCTCGGCGACCGCGGTGTGGACGGTGCCCTGCAGCCGCGGGTGCGGCTCCGCCGTCTTGGCCAGCAGCACCACGTTCGCGCCCTGCCTGCCCGCGGCCACCGCGATGGCCAGGCCGATTCCGCGGCTGGCCCCGGAAATGACCATGGTGCGGTCGGTGAGGGTGTTCTCTCGGCTGGACATCGTTCTCCCGTCAAGGTCTGATCAGTCTATTCTCGGTGATGATATTGGCATTCTCATTTTCTGCAAGTATCGTTGTCGCCGTGACTGACAACGTTGAGACCTCGTCGGGCATCCCGCTGGAGGCGGTCTACGGGCCGACCGACACCGGTGTCGACCCGCCTGCCCCGGGCCAGTTCCCCTTCACTCGCGGCAACTTCTCGTCCGGCTACCGCGGCCGGCTGTGGACCTTCCGGCAGTACTCCGGCTTCGGCACCGCCGAGGAGTCCAATCGCCGCTACCGCTACCTCCTCGAGCAGGGCGGTACCGGGCTGTCGGTGGCGCTGGACCTGCCGACGCAGTGCGGCTACGACTCCGACGACCCCGAGGTCAGCGAGGAGGTCGGCCGGGTCGGGGTCGCCGTCGACACGCTCGCCGACGCCGAGGTGCTGTTCGACGGGATCCCGCTGGACAAGATCAGCACCAGCTTCACCATCAACGGGACCGCCGCGATCCTGCTCGCCTTCTACGTCGCCGCCGCCGAACGCAAGGGCGTGCCGCGCGAGAAGCTGACGGGCACCATTCAGAACGACATCCTCAAGGAATACGCCTCTCGCGGCACCTGGATCTGGCCGCCGGAGCCCTCGCTGCGCCTGATCGCGGACACCATCGAGTTCTGTGCGGCCGAGGTGCCCCGGTTCAACGCGATCTCCGTGGCCGGAGCGCACTTCCGTGACGCCGGGGCCAACGCGGTGCAGGAGATGTCCTTCACCCTCGCGGACGGCGTCACCTACTGCGACACCGTGGTCGAGCGCGGCCGGATGACGATCGACGAGTTCGCGCCCCAGATCTCCTTCTTCTTCTACACGCACGGCGACTTCTTCGAGGAGATCGCCAAATATCGTGCGGGACGGCGGCGTTGGGCGACCATCGTGCGCGAGCGGTACGGCGCGACCACCGAGAAGGCGTCGATGTTCCGGTTCGGCTGTGTCGCGGGCGGCGCCTCGCTGTATGCGCCGCAGGCCCAGAACAACCTGGTCCGTGTCGCATACGAGTCGATGGCCTCCGTGCTCGGCGGCGTGCAGTCGATGTTCACCGCCGCCTGGGACGAGCCGTTCGCGCTGCCCAGCGAGGAGTCGGCAACCCTGGCGCTGCGCACCCAGCAGATCCTCGCGTACGAGACCGGCGTGACGCGCGTCGCCGACCCGCTCGGCGGCTCCTACTTCGTCGAAGCGCTCACCGACGCCACCGAGGCCAGGATCATCGAGATCATGGCCGACCTCGAACAGCACGGCGGCATGGTCCGTGCGATCGAGGACGGCTACCTGCAGGGCCTGATCGCCGACGAGGCGTACAAGCTGCACCAGGAGATCGAGGCCGGCGAGCGCCCGGTCGTCGGTGTCAACAAGTTCACCTCGAACGAGCCCGCACCCGAGATCGGAACGTACGAGCTCGACGCCGAGGGCCGCGAACTACAGCTCAAGCGGCTCGCGAAAGTCAAGGCCGAACGCGACCCCGAGGCGGTCCGCTCCAGCCTCGCCGCCCTGTCCCGCGCCGCGGAAGGAACCGACAATCTGATGCATTCCCTGATCGACTGCGCCAACGCGTATTGCACCGTCGGCGAGATGGTGTCCGCGCTCAAGGCCGTGTGGGGCGAGTTCGTGCAGCCGGTGGTGTTCTGATGACCGCGCGCATTCTCGTCGCCAAGCCCGGACTCGACGGTCACGACCGCGGCGCCAAGATCGTCGCTCGCGCGTTGCGCGACGCCGGATTCGAGGTGATCTACACCGGCATCCGCCAGCGGGTCGAGGACATCGTCTCGATCGCGCTGCAGGAGGACGTCGCGGTCGTCGGCCTGAGCATCCTCTCGGGTGCGCACGTGGCACTGACCACCCGGGTCGTCGACGCGTTGCGGGCGGCCGACGCCGGAGACATCGACGTGATCGTCGGCGGCACGATCCCGCAGGCCGACGTCCCGCGTCTGCTCGAGGCGGGTGCGGCCGCGGTGTTCCCGACCAGCACGCCGCTGGACGTGCTGGTGACCGAGGTGCGCAAGCTCACCGGGTCCCCGTCCCCGTCCTGACCGAATGTGGGATTCGGTCGGTTCACGTGACCGAATCCCACATTCGGTCAGGGTGGTTTCGCGCAGTGCAAGACAATTCATCTCGTCAAACCTGGAGGTAACGTGCGGATCGGTGTGATGGTCGGGCCGGAGCGGGGGGACTCCGCGCGCAAGGTCGCCCGGATGATGGCCGACGTGGAGTGGGCGGAATCCGCGGGGTTGGACACCGTGTGGGTGCCGCAGGTGCCCAACGATTTCGACGCGTTGACGGCCGTCGCGCTGATGGGTGCACGGACCTCGACGATCGAGATCGGAACCGCGGTGGTGCCGTTGCAGGCGCAGCACCCGATCGCGCTGGCGCGTCAGGCGCTGTCCGTGCACGCCGCCATCGGTGGCCGGCTGTCCCTCGGCGTCGGGCCCTCGCACCATTGGATCGTGCAGGACATGCTCGGCCTGCCCTACGAGAAGCCGGCGGGGTACACCCGCGACTACCTCGAGGTCCTGAACGCCGCGCTGGCGGGATCGGGCAGCGTCGACGTCGAGAACGGCACCTTCGCCGTGCACAATCCGCTCGACCTGCCGCCGGTGGCCCCGATGCCGGTGTTCGTCGCGGCCCTTGGGCCGGTCATGCTCAAGATCGCCGGTGAGCGCGCCGACGGCACTGTGCTGTGGATGGCGGACGACCGCGCGATCGCCGACCACATCGCGCCCAAGATCACCAAGGCCGCCGCCGACGTCGGCCGCCCGGCGCCGCGCATCGTCGCCGGGCTGCCGGTGTGCCTGTGCCGGCCGTCCGAGGTCGACACCGCCCGTGAACGCGCGAACCGTATCCTCGCGGAGGCCGAGGTCTCGCCGAACTACCAGCGTCTGCTCGACCACGGGGATGTCCGGGACGTCGGCGACCTGTGCATCGCGGGGGACGAGGAGGCCATCATGGCCGGCTTCCGTCGGTACGCGGAGGCGGGCGCCACCGACATCTCGATGCGGTTGCTGCCGATCGGTGACACCCGGGACGAGCTCGTCGCATCCAAGTACCGGACCCGGGAAGTGGTGGCGGAGTTGGTCAAGGACCTCCGATGACGACGGCGGGCCCGCTGTCGGGCATCAGGATCCTCGAGGTGGGGCACATCCTGGCCGGGCCGTACGCGACCATGATGCTCGCCGACCTCGGCGCCGAGGTCACCAAGATCGAGCCACCGACCGGCGATCTCTCCCGGCAGGTGAGCGACGCCTACTTCGCCAGCCTCAATCGGGGCAAGCGCAGCATCTGCCTCGACCTCGGCACCGACGAGGGACAACGCCGGCTCGGCGAACTCGCCGCGCAGTCGCACGGCCTGATCGTCAACCTCAAGCCGTCGGCGATCCGCAAGTACGGGCTCGACTACGGGTCCCTGCGCCGGTGGAACGAGAAGATCGTCTGCGTCGCGCTCACCGGATACGGACTCGACGCCGGCGACGACCCGGCATTCGACTACGTCATCCAGGCGCAGACCGGCGTCGCCGCACTCACCGGTGACCCGGACGGCCCGCCGACGCTGCCCGGCTACTCGGCGGCCGACAACTCCACCGGTCTCACCACCGCACTCGGCCTGCTCGCGCAGATCGTGTCCGGTCGCGGCGGGCAGGTGGACGTGTCGCTGCGCGACGTCATGCTGTCCCAACTGAACTACCGCGCTTCGGCATACCTGAACGAGGGAACGACACCGAAGCGAATGGCCAACGGTGCGCATTCCTACTATGTTCCGGCGCAGCTGTTTCCGACCGCCGAGGGTCACCTGGCCCTGTTCGTCACCCACGACGGGTTCTGGCGGTCGTTCTCTGCGGAGGCCGGGATCGACGGATTCCCCACCATGGCCGAACGCGCGCAGCGGAGGGAAGAGGTGCTGGCCGTGGTGACCGCCGCCCTGGCCGCCGACACCGCGCTCGGCTGGGAGAAACGCCTGCGGCCGCTGGGGGTTCCGGCGGCGGCGGTGCGGACGCTGCCGGAGGCGCTGGCGGAGACGCCGGAGGTCGTGGTGAGCGCCGGGGACTTCAGACTGATCGGAAGCCCCATCCGGGTCGAGGGTTTCGAGCCGGAGTACGGACCGCCGCCGCGCCTCGGCGAGCACGGTGAGGTGCCGACCCGGGCCTGAGCCTCCCAGCGCATGAACACGAAGTGCGGGGCCCGCCGGACGATCGTCGTCCGGCAGGCCCCGCATCGTGTTGTGGCTCAGCTGCTCTCGTGTCCGTTGGTCGCAGTGCTACTCGATCTCGCGAAGGGCCGCTCGGGGACACTGGTTGACGGAGTCCCGGACGGCCCGCTCGAGGTGAGCGGGAACCGGTCCGGGCGCCACCGAGAGTTCTTCGTCGTCGTTCAGGTCGAAGATGTCGGGGGCCAACCCGACGCAGATCGCGTTGGCCTCGCACCGCTCGAAGTCGGCGACGACGCGCATCAGAGGTACCAGCCGCCGTTGACGCCGATGACCTGGCCGGTGATGAATCCGGCGGCGTCCGTGCACAGGAACGCGGTGGCAGCGGCGACGTCGTCCGGGGTGCCGATCCGCCGGACCGGCGTCATCGACGCCAGTGCGTCGAGGTTGATCATCGCGTCGTGCTTCGCCCCTTCGCGCGCCATCGGGGTGTCGATGATCGACGGCGGGATGGTGTTGGCGGTGATGCCGAGCGGTGCCAGCTCGAACGACAGCGCCTTGGTCAGCGCGATGACGCCACCCTTGGATGCGACGTAGTGCGCGCGGTCGGGGGCGCCGGACTGGGCGCTCGAGGACGAGATCGTGACGATCCGGCCCCAACCGCTCTCCTTCATGTCCGGAAGCGCCGACTGCACACTGTGGAACGTGCCGGTCAGGTTGACGGCGAGGACCCGCTCCCAGTCGTCGGCGGCGATGTCGCCGAACGGCGCGGTGGTCTCGATGCCGGCGCTGGTGACCATGATGCGCACGGGTCCGAGCTCGCCGCGCACCTGATCCATCGCCTTGTCGACGGCGCCGCGGTCGGTGACGTCCACCTCGCAGGCCAGTGCGGTGATCCCGTCGCCGCGGAGGCCCTCGGCGGCCTGCTGCAGGGTCTCGCCGGGTAGATCGAACAGGGCGACCGGGTGTCCGGCCTCCCCGAGGTGACGGGCGACGGCCAGGCCGATACCCGAAGCGCCGCCGGTGATCACGGCAACGCGGCCGGCCGCCGCGGTGTTGTCGGTGCTCATGAGGTCCTCTCGTGGGGCGGATCAGGAAACGGGCGTGAACTCGAGGTGGAGTTCGGTCAGGCCACGCAGGATGTAGGTCGGTTCGTAGGTGTAGCGGCGGGAGCCGGCGGGGCCGTGGTGCTCCTCGGAGATCCGGATGTCCTCGGTGCGGTCGAGGAAGCGCTCGATCGTGATGCGGGCTTCGGTGCGGCTCAGCGGTCCACCGGGGCAGGAGTGGATGCCCCGGCCGAAGGCGAGGTGCTCGCGGGCGTTGTGCCGGTCGGCATCGAACTCGTGCGGATCCTCGAAGCGGCGCGGATCCCGGTTCACGGCACCGGGATTGATCATCACGGTGGTGCCGGCCGGGATCTCGACCCCGGCGACGGTGGTGGTGCGGCGGGCCAGCCGGAAGTCGCTCTTGACGGTGCCCTCCATCCGCAGCATCTCCTCGACGAAATTCGGGATGCGGGACCGGTCCTCCCTCAACTGCTTCTGCAACTGCTGGTCGTCGCCGATCTTCTGCAGCGAGGCGGTGATCAGCCGGGCGGTGGTGTCCTGGCCGGCGCCGAACAGGAAGGTCGCCAGGCGGACCAGTTCGATCACCTCAGGCATCGAGCCGTCGGGGTAGGTGGACTCGGCGAGGCTGGTGAGGACGTCGCCCTGGGGGGAGTTACGGCGGTCCTCGAGGTAGGCGCTGAACTTGCCGTCGAGGAACTCCAGCGGGTTGTGCGCGAGCGCGTTTTCCTCGCTCATCGCGCCGGGCTTCTGCGCGCCGAGGTGGATGCGGAACGCTTCGCGGTCCTCGACCGGCACACCGAGCAGGTCCGCGATCGTCAGCAGCGCGAACGGCTGTGCGTACTCCTTCATCAGTTCGCACCGGCCGTTGGCGAGAAACTCGTCTATCTGCCGGTCGGCCAGGCCCCACAGGAATTCTTCGTTCTCCTGGATCCTCCTCGGCGTCAACAGCTTTCCTAGTAGCGACCGGGTGCGCTGGTGCTGCGGCGGGTCGAAGGTGACCAGGTGCTCGGACATCGGGAACTCGCTGCGATGCGCCTCGATCTGGGCGCTGATGTCGTCGCCCTCCGGCTCGAACGGCAGCGGGGGGAACGGCCCGATCGGCGCGATGATGTTGGAGAAGGTGTCCGCGTCGCGGAAGATCTCGGCGGCCTCGTCGTATCCGGTCACCGCGATCACGTTGTACACCGGCAGTCGCGTCACCGGACATTTGGATCTCAGATGGTCGTAGTAGGGGTGTGGATCCGGTACCAGGGACGGATCCGTGAAGTAGTCGATCGTTTCGAAGTCGGTCACCGCAGCCTCCTGTGAAGTGTCTACGAACCCCCAATGCTGAGCACTCGATCAGCATTTGTTGGGCACATGCTTAGCACCAGCGCCGGTATGTGGTCAAGGACACATTCGCGGCGCCGAGGCGCGGTGACGGTCCGCGCGGCCCGCCCTTTGCCTCGGCGTTCCCCAACTTCGTGGATTTCCTTGCCGCGGGTGGGGCGCCTTGCTACCTTCCTGCGGTAACCCGGTTACTGCCGGTGGCTGAAGGCTCGCGCTTCCTCGGAGAAACGGAGACATGATGGCTGCTCGATCGATCGGCACCTCGCGACGAGGTCTCGACCGTGTTCATTCGGTGGCTCAGTCGACGGCGCACGCCCGTCAGCACAGCCTCAGGAAGCGACTGGTGGTGTTCGGGCCGAGTGTGCGCGATGTGGTGCGACTGGCCGGTGGGTGGATGTTCGATCGGGTGACCTCGGGTTGGGATGTCACGGCTGTCGTCGCCGACCATCCGGATCTTCGTCCGTTTCAGATTCTCGGTGTTCGAACACTGGATCTGGATGCGGCGCTCGCGACGCCGGCAGGTCCGTATCCGCACGAGCTCGCCGTGTCGGTGGACTTGTTCGTCAGCGACGAACGGGTGCGAAGTGGTCTGCTGGGACTCCTCGCGAAGCAAGGTGACCTGAGCATCAGCATGTGGGGTGAGGCGTGGTCGGGGGATTTGGATGAGTGGTTCCGGCCGGGGGAGCATCGGCTCAGTGGTGCCGCTCGGGCGTTCAAGGGTCGGGCCCTCGCCGCGGCGTCGGAGTCGGTCGCGGCGGCGGGGGTGACGGAGTCGATCTGGACAGATCTGCGTCGCGGTCCGGGCGATGTGGGTCTGGCGTCTGCCAGCTGAGGGCGTCGGCGCCAGATCGATACGGCCGGAGCGGAAGCGGATTCCGGCGGTCTCGTCGACCTGTTATCGGTGCACGACTTGCGCCCGGTTTGTCCGTTGTTCGGGTGAAAACAATGTTCTACAATATCAGAAACGTCATTCTCGCGATTGGTGAGGCAGCTCGGTACGCCGTTGTGGAAGGCGGACCGCAGCCGTTCGAATCGCGATGCTGATCCGTCCGAGATGCCCAGGATTTCCCATGACCTTCGTTATCACGCAGCGTTGCTGCAACGACGCCAGTTGCGTTCCCGAGTGCCCGGTCGACTGCATCCGTCCGCGGCCGGACGACCCCGATTTCGGCACCACCGAGATGCTCTACATCGACGCGGACACCTGCATCGACTGCGGTGCGTGCACGGAGGCCTGTCCGGTGGACGCGATCTACTCCGATTTCGACCTGCCGGCGTCGCTGGAACGGTTCACCGACATCAACCGCGCGTACTTCGAGAGGCACCCGCTCGACAACTCCCTCCTCGTCCCGCCGTCGGCGCCGCGCCGTCTGCCCGCGGAGCTCGGCACGCTCCGTGTCGCGATCGTCGGTTCCGGTCCGGCGGGCTGCTATGCGGTCGAGCAGTTGCTCCGGTACGGCAACGTCGAGGTCGAGATCTTCGACCGCCTGCCCACGCCGTGGGGTCTGATCCGCAACGGCGTCGCCCCGGATCACCACGAGACGAAGAGCGTCACCGACCGATTCTCGGCGGCGTTCCGGTCCGATGCGGTGCGGATGCACCTCGGCGTCGAGATCGGCGCCGACGTCACCCTCGACGAGCTGCGCGCACACCACCATGCCGTCGTCTACGCGGTCGGCGCTCCCGGCGACCGGCGTCTCGGCGTTGCCGGCGAGGACCTCGACGGCAGCCATTCGGCAACCGAGTTCGTGGCCTGGTACAACGGCCATCCCGACCACGCGGACCGGCAGTTCGACCTGACCGCGGAACGGGCGGTGATCATCGGCAACGGCAACGTCGCGCTCGACGTCGCCCGGATCCTGGTGATGGACCCGGACGAGCTCGCGCGCACCGACATCGCCGACCATGCACTGAAGGCCCTGCGCGACAGCAACATCCGCGAGGTCGTCGTGGTCGGTCGGCGGGGACCGGCGCAGGCGGCGTACTCGTCGTCGGAGTTCCTCGCGCTCGGGCACCTGCCCGGCGTCGACGTCGTCGTCGACGAGACGGAACTGGAGTTGGACGCGGCGAGTGCGGCGATCGTCGATGATCCGGAGGCGGAACCCTCGGTGCGGCTGAAGATGGACCTCGCCCGCGAGTACGCAGCGGCGGGCGGCTCGGGGGCAGGGAAGCGGATCGTGTTCCGATACCTGGCCTCGCCCACCGAACTGCACGGCGACGGCAGGGTCGAGTCGATCTCGCTGGTGCGCAACACCCTTGACGAGGATCTGAACGCGGTGCCGACCGGGGAGATCGAGACGATCCCGACCGCGCTGGTGCTGCGGTCGGTCGGCTACCGCGGGCGTCCGGTCGACGGACTGCCCTTCGACGAGGCGCGGGCCGTGCTCCCGAACGACCGCGGCCGGGTCGAGGGGGCGGACGGCATCTACACCACCGGATGGATCAAGCGGGGGCCGCGCGGCGTCATCGGCACCAACCGGACGGACTCCGAAGAGACGGTCGCCGCGTTGCTGGAGGATTTCCAGGCAGGCAGGCTCACTGCGCCCGAGGGTGACCGGGACGCGCTTGCCGCGCTCGTGACCGGACGGGTGCCGGGCGTGATCGACAAGGCGCGCTGGCAGGCCGTCGACGCGGCCGAGCGGGCGGCGGGCAAGGCCGCGGGGCGCCCTCGTGTCAAGGGCGTCCAGCCGGACGCGTGAGACGCAGGCGGGGACACGAAATCGGGGGCCACCGGACGGTGGCCCCCGATTGGTTCGTTCCGGCTCAGTCCTCGTAGACCACCGTGACCGACGCGCAGTCCGGGACGGCCTGGCAGGTCAGGACGTAACCGTCGGCGATCTCCCCGTCGCTGAGCACGTCGTTCACCCGCATGGTCGCGGTGCCCTCGGTGAGGGTGGCGATGCAGGTGCCGCAGTTGCCGGCCTCGCAGGAGAACGGCGGCGTCAGGCCGCCGCGGCGGGCGCTCTCCAGGATGGTCTCGCCGTCCTGACGCTGGACCGCGACCTTCTGTCGTCCCAGGGTGACGGACACGGTGCCCTGGGCCGGTGTCGCGTCGGCGGCGGGCGCGGGAGCCTCGGCCACCGGTTCCTCCGCCGGGGTGCCGAACTTCTCGCTGAACACCCGCCCGGGACCGGGGAGGGCGGCCTCGACCAGGGCCATGAACGGCTCGGGGCCGCACAGGTAGCTGTCCGCGGCCACGTCGTCGCCGACGAACTCCCGCACGGCACCCGCGTCGAGGAATCCGCCGCGGTTGTCGAGGTGGCGGGTCACCGACAGCCGGTCGGGGTACCGCTCGACCAGTTCGGCGAGAACCGACTCGAAGATGACCGACGCCTCGTCACGGTCCGCGCACAGCAGCCGGACCCGGCGGTTCGTGGTGGCCAGGGTGCTCTTCGCCAGGGCCAGGATCGGGGTGATGCCGCTGCCGCCGGCGAAACCGAGCAACGGCGCCTCGCTCGGCTGCAACAGGAAGGTGCCTGCCGGGGTGGTCAGTTCCACCTCGTCGCCCTCGACGAGGTTGTCGTGCAGCCAGTTCGACACCCGGCCGCCCGGCACCCGCTTGACGGTGGTCATCAGTTCGTCGTCGGTTTCCGGGGCGCTCGACATCGAGTAGGAGCGGTACAGGTCCTGGCCGTCCACGCGCACCTTGAACGTGCAGAACTGCCCGGCCTGGTAGGAGAACGGGCCGTCGTGCGGGGCGAGGACGTACGTACGTGCGTCCGCGCACTCCTTGACGATCCGCGTCACGGTCGCGCGCTGGAACAAAGGGGGTCTCGCCATGGACCGTAGCCTCCTGGTATTAAGGTTCTAGCAATCAGAGAATACTATTCTCTCTGACGAGATAGGATCTTCTCAATGTCGAATTCGAACAACGCGGGCGACGCCTCGGTGGCGGTTCGGCCGGACGATGCGGAAACGGGACCGACGGTGCTCGCGTTCGAGGACCGGGAGTACACGCTCGCCGACCTCGACGCGCTGGCCGGCGGACTGGCCGCGACGATGACCCGCGGCGGGGTACGCGCAGGCGACCGGGTCGCACTGATGTCCTCGAATCGGCCGGAGTTCGTGGTGGCCGTGCGGGCGATCTGGCGGCTCGGCGCCGCGGTGGTGCTGATCAGTCCGGCCTGGAAACGCAACGAGGTCGAGCACGCCCTGGCCGTCTCGCAACCCACCTACGCGGTGGGGGACAACCCCGTCCTCGGTGAGCTCGCCCCCATGCTGCACCTCGACGAGCCGATCGTCCCCGAGTACGGATCGTTCCCCGAGCCCGACCCGAACGCGGATGCCGTCCTGGTGTTCAGCTCCGGTACCACCGGGATGCCGAAGGCGGTCCGGCACACCTTCGGCTCGTTCGCCGCCGCGGTCGGACACTGGCGGGAGGCGCTCGACCTTTCGTCCACGGACCGGATGCAGATCGTCACGCCGCCCTCGCACATCCTCGGCCTGCTGAACATCGCGACCGCGCTGGACTGCGGGGCGTGGCTCCGCCTGCACCGGCGATTCGACCTCGACCGGATGCTGCATCACATCGAGGCCGACCGGATCACGGTGGAGATGGCCGTCGCGCCCATCGCGCTGGCGATCGCCTCGCATCCGGACCTCGAGTCGTACGACCTGTCGTCGCTGCGCTACATCATGTGGGGCGCAACACCGGTCACGCCGAGCGTCGCCGAGCAGGTCACGCAGCGGACCGGGGTCGGCTGGATGCCGGCCTACGGCGCCAGCGAACTGCCGGTCATCGCGTGCAATCCCGTCGAGGGCGCCAGACTCGACAGCGTCGGCCGCCCCGTGCCGGGTGTCGAGGTCCGGGTGGCGTCCCTCGAATCCGGGCAGCCCGTCGGCCCCGGTGAGATCGGCGAGATCCAGACCCGGTCCGAGTCGCTGATGGTCGGGTACCTGCCGGACGAGGCGACCGCCGACGCGTTCGCCGACGGCTGGTACCGGACCGGCGACGTCGGCTATCTCGACGCCGACGGCTGGCTGCGGATCACCGACCGGCTCAAGGAAATGATCAAGGTCAAGGGTTTTCAGGTTGCGCCGGCCGAGATCGAGGCGGTCCTGCACGGCCATCCCGCCGTCGTGGACTGTGCAGTGTTCGGCGTACCCGATCCGGTCAGCGGGGAGGCCATCGTCGCCGCGGTCGAGACGGCCGGGGCGATCGACGAGGCCGAGCTGATCGCGTACGCCGGCGAACGGCTGGCCACCTACAAGCGGCTGAGCCGCATCGCGATAGTGCCCGAAATCCCGCGCCTGCCTTCGGGCAAGGTGCTGCGCCGAGAACTCAAGGAGCGCCATGGACGTACGTCTGACGAGTGAACAACGGCAGCTGCGTGACGCGGCCGCCAAACTGGCCGACGACCTCGGACCGGGATCGGTCCTGGATCTGGACGACGCGGCGAGGATCGCCCGGCTGGAGAAGACGGTCGACACCACCGGCTGGCGGTCCCTCCGCTCCGACGGAGCCTCCGGCGTGGAGGTCGCGATCGTGGCCGAGGAGTTCGGCCGCGGCCTGATCGATGTGCCGTTCCTCGGTCCCGTCCTCGCCGACGACCTCTACCGGCACGTCGCCGACGGTCAGCAGTCGCGGGCGATCGGGGTGAACGGCGAGGCCTTCGACGCCCGTGGTCTCGACAGCGTGGTCACGTTGCGGGACAACGTCGTCACCTCCACCGGGGTCGGCGCGGTGGCCCCCGCCGCCGACCTGACCCGACAGTTCGCCGAACTCGCCGCGCCGCCCGAGCACCTCGGGGAGGTGTCCGACGACGACGGACAGCGGTGGTACGCGCTCGCCCTCGTGGCCACCTGTGCCGACCTGGTCGGCACTTCCCGCGGCGCGCAGGCGACGGCCTGCGACTACGTGAAGGTGCGTGAGCAGTACGGCAAGACGATCGGGTCGTACCAGGCCGTGGCCCACCTGCTCGCCGAGAGCGAGGCCCTGATCGAGGGATCGGTGAGTGTGCTGCGGCACGCGGCCTGGGCCGTCGACGAATTGCCGCCGGCCGAGGCGGTGCGCGCCGCGCGGATCGCGAAGCTCTACTCCGCCCGGGCCGCTCGCACGGTGTGCGAGAGCGCCATTCAGGTGCACGGCGGCATCGGCAACACCTGGGAGTGCCTCGAACACGTCTACCTGCGGCGGGCGCTGACGTCCACCGAACTGTTCCCCGTGAGCCTGGAGGAGATCGACCTTGGACTTTCGTGACTCGTCGGACGAAGCCGCATTCCGGGAACGGTTGCGCGCCTGGCTGACCGACAACGCCAAGAAGTTCCCGACCTCCGGGGACGAGTACTGGGCGCGGCAGGGGGAGTGGCACCAGGCGCTGTACGGCGCCGGGTTCTTCGGACTGTCGTGGCCCAAGGAGTACGGCGGACAGGAGCTTCCGCCCGTCTACGACGTGATCCTCGACGAGGAACTCGCGATCGCCGGGGCGCCGCCGCGACCGAGCCTCGGCTACCTCGTCACCGGCCTCGGCCACCACGGCAGCAAGGACCTGGCCGCCCGGTTCCTGCCCGGCATGATCAACGGAACCGAACGCTGGTGCCAGGGCTTCTCCGAGCCCGGCGCCGGCTCCGACCTGGCCTCGCTGACCACGACCGCCACCCGTGACGGCGACGACTACGTCATCAACGGCCACAAGATCTGGACCAGCTACTCCGATGTCGCGGACTGGTGCCTGCTGCTCGCACGCACGGACCCGGATGCGCCGCGGCACAAGGGAATCTCCGGGTTCATCGTCCCGATGGACCAGCCCGGCATCGAGCAACGGCCACTGAAGATGATCAGCGGTGTCACCAAGGAGTTCGGCCAGGTCCTGTTCGACGGTGCCCGGGTGCCCGCCGATCAGATGGTCGGCGCGCCCGGTGACGGCTGGAAGCTGGCGATGACCGTCGTCGGGCACGAACGCGAGCCGTCCACACTCGGCTACGCCGCCCGCTACGGCAAGCTGGTCCGGCAGCTCGCGGCCCGGGTCGACGGCAGGGTTCCGGAGGAACTGGCCTGGGCGGCGGTGCAATCGGAGATGCTCCGGCTGCACGTGCGCCGGCGGCTGTCCGAACAGCTCGACGGCGTCACCCACGGGTCGGAGGGCTCGCTCGACAAGCTGCTCATGACGTGGGTGGACCAGTCGGTCGGGCACGCGGCGCTGACCGTGGGCGGCACCCGGGACGAGGAGATGCTCGGCTCCTACCTCTACAGCCGCGCGCAGTCCGTCATGGGCGGGACCTCGCAGATCCAGAAGAACATCATCGCCTCACGCATCCTCGGATTGGGAGTCTGACATGTACGACATGCCCGCAGAAGTCGACGTCCGCGCCGAGGGCTCGCTCCGGATCATCACGCTGAACCGGCCCGACGCGCTCAACGCCGTCAACGACGAACTGCACAGCGGCCTGGCGCGGCTGTGGCCGCAGCTGAGCGCGGACCGCGGGGCGCGTGCCGCGGTGCTGACCGGCAGCGGCAAGGCGTTCTCCGCCGGCGGCGACTTCGCGTACCTCGCCGAACTGGCGGAGGACCCGGACCTGAGGGCCAAGACCATCGCACACGGCCGCGACATCGTGCTCGGCATGGCGCGGTGCCGGATTCCGGTGATCGCGGCGGTCAACGGGCCCGCGGTCGGGTTGGGCTGCAGTCTCGTCGCGCTCAGCGACATCGTGTACATGTCGGACAAGGCCTACCTGGCCGATCCGCACGTGCAGGTCGGTCTGGTCGCCGCCGACGGCGGACCGCTCACCTGGCCGCTGCAGATCAGCCTGCTCCTCGCGAAGGAGTTCGCCCTGACCGGCGCGCGCATCCCCGCGGAGCGGGCCCGGGAACTGGGACTGGCCAATCACGTGGTCGCCGACCCGTTCGCCGAGGCGCTCGCCTGCGCCGAGAAGATCGCCACTCAACCGCAGCAGGCGGTCGAGGCGACCAAGCGGATGCTGAATCTGCACATCGAACGCGCCGTCCTGGCATCGCTCGACTACGCGAACGCCGCCGAGGACCAGTCCTTCCAGACCGAGGACTTCCGCGCCAACATCGCCCGGCTCACCGCGGTCAAGAGCTGACCCCAGCGAGCAGGTGGTGCACCGCACATGGCGGGGTCTCGGTGAGCTCGAGACCCCGCCGTGCCGGGTTACCCACAGACCGACAGGATCTCGTCCGCGAACTTCTCGATCGGGGCGCGGTACTGCTCGGCGGGTGCCCTGAGGTGGTCGTGGTCACCGGAGTGGGTGAGTTCCCAGTTCGCCCACGGGTTGCACATCACCGAGGTGACACCGATGTCCTCCGCTCGCCGGTACAGGTCCGGCGACGGCCGGTCTCGAAGGCCCATGACGAACTCGAAAGGTTCTCCGTCGCGGCCGTACTCGCGGCGGAGCCGATTGATCCGCCCGATCCACTGTTCCGCATCCTCGAGTGTGTAAGCGGTGCCCACCCAACCGTCGCAGTGGCGTGCCGCCCGCCGCAGTGCGGGAGCGGACTCTCCGCCGCACAGAATGGGGACCGGCGCCGGGGGATGTGGTTCGATCATCAGCTCGGGGATGTCGTAGTGCTCCCCCTTCCACGCGACCCACCCGCCCTTCCACAGGGCCCGCAGCGCCTCGATCATCTCGTCGAGGCGGCGGCCACGATTGTCGAATTCCTGCCCCATCATGTCGAATTCCTCACGCATCCACCCGGCGGACAGTCCGATCGAGACTCGTCCCCCGGACAGTTCGGCCGCCGTCCCGACTTGCTTGACCACTTCGAGAAGCGGTCGGGCCGGGGCGATGTACACGTTGTTTCCGAACCGGAGACGTTCGGTCACCGCGGCCAAGGCGCCGATGAGCACCCAGGCATCCGGCCACTCGGTATCTGGCTGCCAGTACGGCTTTCCGTCCGCGCTTGCCGGATATCTGGTGGTGAGCTGTCGGGGGTACGTGAGGTGGTCCGAGACCAACATGCCGTGATAGCCGTTCTCGTCCAGCATCTTTGCCACTGTGGGCATCTCCGCCGTCTTCATGAATGCGGTACCGCACCAGAATTTCATGTCGTGGACATCCGTTCACCCTGGCCGTGGTCGTCGTGCGGCTGCCACGGACGTTGGAAGACTGTGGTGTCCCAAGAGAACATGATTTACATTGTGTGGCAATAGGTTGACGTCGGTTCGGTCTCGAATGCGACGAGTGCCTTGCCCCCCTGGAGGTCACGGAATGACCAGAATCGGAGAACCTGCTGTGTCGTCAAGTGTGGGAGATGATCTGGGGGCCGCGGGGCTGCGCTTCGAACGGCAGGGGCCGATCGGCTGGTGTGTCATCGACCGGCCGGCGGCCCGCAACGCGTTCACACCGGCGATGTACTACGGACTCAGACGTGCCGTCCGCCTGGTGAACTCGGATCCGGATCTGGCGGCACTGATCATCACCGGCACTGGCGACGTGTTCGCGGCCGGCGGTGATCTCGGCGGCCGCGCGGAGCCGGGGGACCGGCTTCCGGACGGGCTCGGGCACGACATCCTGCCGTTCCTGACCATTCGCGACAGTCGGGCGCCGGTGATCGCCGCCGTCAACGGCATCTGCCAGGCGGGCGGGCTGCTGGTGGCGATGATGGCCGACATCGCCGTCGCCAGCGACCGCGCGACGTTCCGAGTGCCGGAGCTGCTGCGAGGCATTCCGGACGCGACGTTCGCGGCCGCGCTGCCCGCCCATGTCGGCATGGCGGTCGCTCGGGATCTGCTGCTCTCCGCCCGCCGGTTCGACGCCGCCGAGGCTCAGCGGCTCGGTGTCATCTCCCGTGTGGTGCCGCACGAGGATCTGCGCACGGCGGCGCTCACCGCCGCCCGCGAGGTGCTGCAGACCGCGCCCGAGGCCCGGGTGCAGGTCAAGCGGATGCTCAACGAGCGGTACGGTCTGATCGACTACCAGACCATGAACGCCGCGCTCGAGACGTCGCCGGAGCCTCGAGAAGGCATGCGTGCCTTCATGGAGAAGCGTGAACCGAACTGGGTGCCGGACAACCTTCCCGGTTGACCCGGCGACCGGAACGATCGAGAGGAGCCTGCGATGCCGGGTGCCCTGGGGACACAGCGTCGTGGTCGGGCCATCGCCATGACCGCGGCCGAGATCGACGACTTCCTGGCCGAGGAGCGGACCTGCCGGGTCGCCTCGGTCGACGGCGACGGACAGCCCCACGTGACGCCGTTGTGGTTCGTGTGGGACGGGACGCACCTGTGGCTCAACTCGCTGGTGCGCAGCCGGCGCTGGACCGACCTGAGCCGCGACCCGCGGGTCTCCGTCGTCGTCGACGGCGGCGAGGGGTACGGCGAGCTCCGCGGCGTGGAGATCGTGGGCACCGTGGATGTCGTCGGTGAGACCCCACGTGGGACGGAACCGAACGTGGCACTCGCGGACCCGGAACGCCGGTATGCCCGCAAGTACCAGGGCAGGGACGAGTTCACCGCCGACGGCAGGCACGGCTGGCTGCGGGTGACGCCGCGACGGGTGGTCAGCTGGGACTTTCGCAAGATCCGGCGCGACCGGTAGCGCTCGGTCGATTCGGCCGAATGGCCCACCGGCGCAACGAACCCGCGGACAGCTGGCTGTCGACCCGCGTGCCGAGACCCCGGTCGAAGGTCCGGTCCGGCCTGGCCAGATCCCGGCGGCCCGTGTGGTGTCCCGTTGTGTGGGAGGCCTCTCGCTCCCCGCACGCCACTCCTCGACAATGACCTGCATCATAGCGAATCGTGGTTGAGATGCAGATCACATGGGCCGAGAGGGGTGAACGTGGGTAGTGCGGGTTTCGATGAGGAATTCGATGTGGTCGTCGTCGGATCGGGGGCGGCGGGTTCGGCTGCGGCTCTCGGTGCGCACCATTCGGGAGCGAGCGTTCTGATCGTCGAGAAGTGTGACGCGGACACCGCGGGCGGCAACACGCGAGTCTCCGGCGGCGGTTGGTGGGTGAACCGCGACCCGGAACGGGCGCGCACCTTCCTGAACTCGCTCAGTGCGCCCTTCCCGGTGGCCGACGACGTCGTCGCGGCGTGGGCCACCGAGACCGCCGAGAACTCGCGGTGGCTCGAGGAACTCGGCGCCGACGTCGCGCTGAGCCCCGACTATCACACGGAGCCGGAGTATCTCGAGCTGGACGGCAGCGACTGTTACGCGGGCATGGACACCGTCGGCGGCCGCATGGGCAATGTGCTGCTCTACGACTTCCTGCGCGGCGCGGTCGACGAGCGTGCCATCGAGACCCGATTCGGGACCGCGGCAGTCGAGCTGATCAGTGACGGCGGCGCCGTCGTCGGTGTCGAGGTCGAGGGCGCCGAGGGGCGGCGTCGGATCGGTGCGCGCGGCGGGGTGGTGTTGGCCACCGGCGGATTCCAGGCTGATCCCGCGATGGTTCGCGACTACCTGCGGGTCGAGGACCACGTGCTGTGGGGCTCACCCGCATCGACCGGCGACGGTCACCGCATGGCGCAGGCGGTCGGCGCCGACCTGTGGCACATGGGCAACATGATGACCATCACCGGTGTGCGCGGCGACGACGAGTTCGGCCACTACCTCGCGCTGTGGAACGCGCACAACTACCTGTGGGTGTCCGAGGACGGCCGCCGCTTCGTCGACGAGACGGCCGCCCCCAAGCACGGGCACATCCTCCGGAACGGCGCCTACGAACTGTTCCCGCTGCGTCCGTTCCGTCTGATCTTCGACGAGCAGATGCGCACAGCCGGCCCGCTGAGTCCCACTCCCGACGTCCTGCCGGTCGGATGGAACATGCTCATGAAGGGAACTCGGTGGAGTTCGGACAACAGCGAGGAGATCGAGAAGGGCTGGATCCGGCGTGCGGACTCGATCGCCGAGCTGGCCGAGCTCGCCGGACTTGACGCCGCGACGCTCGAGGCCACGATCGCGCAATACAACGCGGCCTGTGCGGCCGGCTCCGACGATCACTTCGGCCGCGACCCGCAGACCCTCGGGGCGGTGTCGCAGGCGCCCTTCTACGTCCTCGACGTCACCCCTCTGCTCGGGTGGAGCAACGGCGGACCGCGCCGCGACGGCCGGGCTCGCGTGGTCGACACCCGCGGCGTCGCCATCGACGGCCTGTACGCGGCGGGCGAGGTGAGCTCGACCTACAGCTGGACCAAGGATGGCGGATTCCACATCGCCGACGCCCTCGCGTTCGGTCGGGTGGCCGGACGCGACGCCGCGTCCCGGGCCTGACGAGTGCCGGTGGTTCGGCCACACGGGTGGAATCACCGGCACTCGGGCTGCGCATTGCCCCGACAGCGGACTACTCCACCTGCAGCGCGATGCGCAGATCCGCCTCGTCGAGCGGGGCGGGCCGGGGCGTCTCGACGGTGACCGTGTGCAGCGTTCCGGTCCACGGGAACGGAGGCCGGTAGCGGTCCGAGACCGGGAGTCCGCGGTCGTGGCCGAGGGTGATCGACGTGCCCCCGTGCTGCCAGGCGTGTGGCAGGGCGTGCGGGCTGTCGGTGGCAGCCACCGGCACGCCATCGAGGGCGTAGCCGATGCGCAGGCCGCCGTCCGGGCGCGGCTCCAGGTGCCAGGACAGTTCGTGACTGCCCGGTGGAAGCTGCTCGGGGGCGGTCACCGTGATCTCGCCGCCCGCCGAGGCCACGGTGAGCGAGGCGGTCCCGTCGATGACGTAGGCGGCGAACCCGCCGTTGTGGTCACCGAGCGCGAACAACACACCAGCGGAGCCGTTTTCGGGCACCTCCACAGATGCCCGCAGGGTGCCGCCGGCGTGTAGCCGGGGCAGCGCCTCGTCGGACACCGCGCCGCCCGCCGGGCGCAGAGTGACGGACGGACCCGGCGGATATGCGCGCGGCGTGACCCGGACGACGCGCGCGACCAGGTTGTCCGCGAGAGGCCGGACACCGTGCCGCTCGGCCTCGCGCTCCCACTGTGCCTCGAGATCGAGCACGACGTCGGGATGCTCGTCGGCGACGTCGTGGGCCTCGGAGAAGTCTTCGTCCGTCCGGAACAACGCCCAACGGTCCTCGGCGAAGTCGCGGCTGCCGGTCATCAGCAGCTCCTCGTCCAGGACCCCGGCGGACACGTGGTTGGTTGTGGCCTTCCAGCCGTCGGCGACGATGGAGCGGGATCCGAGCATCTCGAAGTACTGGCTGGACCGGGGCGCCGGGGCGGCCGGATCGGTGAATGTCGCCAGCAGACTCGCGCCATCCACCGGCTGCTGTGGCACGCCGCCCACGACCTCGGGTGCGGCCACCCCGCACGCCGCCAGCACAGTGGGGGCGATGTCGACCGCATGCGCGAACTGTGTCCGTACCAAACCGGATTCGGCGATGCCGCGCGGCCAATGCACGACCAGGGGAACACGGGTACCGCCGAGCCAGGTGTACCGCTTCCACAACTGGAACGGGGTGTTGCCGGCCCACGCCCAGCCCCACGCGTAGTGCGGGTACCCGTCGACCCCGCCCCAGTCGTCGAGCCGGTCCAGGTTGTCGGCGAGGTCGTCCCGGATGCGGTGGGTGAAACGGTGCTCGTTGTAGGTGCCCGCGACGCCGCCCTCGGCGCTCGCCCCGTTGTCCGACATCACCATGATCAGGGTGTTGTCGGTGACTCCGAGATCGTCGAGAGTGTCCAGGAGCCGGCCGATCTGGGCGTCGGTGTGGGTGAGGAATCCGGCGTACACCTCGTGCATGCGGGCGTAGAGGCGCCGCTCGTCGGCGGTGAGGTCGTCCCATGCAGGCACCCAGGACGGCCGCTCGGTCAGCGTCGTGCCCGCCGGGACCACACCCTCGGCGAGCTGCCGCTCGAAGACCTGCTCCCGCCACCGGTCCCAGCCGAGGTCGAACCGACCGGAATAGGCGTCGGCCCAGGACTTCTCGACGTGATGGGGGGCGTGCATGGCGCCCGGCGCGAAGTACAGGAAGAAGGGCTTGCCCGGTGCGGACTGCTGCTGGTTGACCACCATCCGGATCGCCTCGTCGGTGAGATCCTCGGTCAGGTGGTAGCCCTCGTCCGGCCCGGCAGGCGGATCGACGTAGGAGTTGTCGCGGACCAGTTCGGGCGCCCAGTGGTTCGCGTCGCCGCGCAGAAAGCCGTAGTAGCGCTCGAATCCGAGCCCGAGCGGCCAGCGGTCGTATGGTCCCGCGGCGGACCGCTCACCGGAGGGCAGCAGGTGCCACTTGCCGACCGCCATGGTGTTCCAGCCGGCGTCCCGGAGCACCCGCGGCAGCGCAGCGGCCGAGTCCGGGATCTTCCCGGTGTAGCCCGGGTCGTCGGTGGGGACGTCGCACAGGAATCCCATGCCGACGGAATGGTGGTTGCGCCCGGTGAGCAGTGCGGCGCGGGTCGGTGAGCAGAGCGCGGTCACGTGGAATCGGTTGTACCGCAGTCCGCCCTGAGCGAGACGGTCGATGTTCGGCGTGGCGATGTCGGAGCCGAAGCAACCGAACTGCCCGAAGCCGAGATCGTCGAACAGGATCACGACGACGTTGGGGGCGCCGTCGGGTGCCTTCGTGGTGGTCATCGACGGAGGGGGTCCTTTCACGAGACCGGAGGAGGGGTGGGCGGTCACACCGCGAGGGGGCGACGGTCCTCGGTGCGGCCGGATCGCCGGGCCGGGTCGGGGACCGGCACCGCGTCGACCAGCGCGCGGGTGTACGGATCACGCGGGGCGGCGAAGACGGATTCGACCGAGCCTGACTCGACCACGGCCCCGGCGCGCAGCACCGCCACCTGATCCGCGACCTGGTGCACGACCGCGAGGTCGTGGCTGATGAACAGGCACGCGAAGCCGAGGTCGCGCTGGATCTCGGCGAACAGTTCGAGGACCTCGGCCTGGACGGAGACGTCGAGCGCACTCGTGGGCTCGTCCGCGACCAGCAGACGCGGACGCAGGGCCAGAGCCCGCGCAAGGGCAACCCGCTGGCGCTGACCTCCCGAGAGCTGGTGCGGCAGGCGGCCGGCGAACGCTGCGGGCAGCCGGACGGAGTCGAGCAGGTCGAGTACCCGGCGGCGGCGCTCGGCGGGGGAGCCGACTCTGTGCACGTCGAGCGGTTCGCGGATGCTCGCCGCGATCGACAGTCGGGGATCGAGCGAGGTCGCGGGGTCCTGCTGTACGACCGCCACGTCGCGGCGGAGTTCACGCAGCCGGCGGGAACCCACCGTGGCCAGATCCTGGCCCTCGACCAGCACCCGGCCGTCGGTGGGCGACACCAGACCGGCGGCCACCCGGCCCAGGGTGGTCTTGCCGGAGCCGGACTCGCCGACGAGCCCGAGCACCTCGCGTCGCCGGACGGTCAGACCGACCGAATCCACCGCAGGGAAGGCGGAATTGCCGCGGGTTGCGGGAAAGGTGACCGATACCCGGTCGAACTCGAGCACCACGTCCCCGGCGGGGACGGACCCACCGGCCGGCCCCGCGGCCGCCGCAACGACCGGTGACGAGTTCTCGGGCAGCCGCGGTACCGCCGCGAGCAGCGCCCGGGTGTACGGATGGGTCGGGGAGTCGAACAGGGAATGCGTGCTGTCGGCTTCGACGACATCGCCGCCGCGCAACACCACGACGCGGTCGGCGTGCTGTGCGACCACGCCCATGTTGTGGGTGATGAGCAGGACACCCATCCCGGTGCGTGCACGCACCCGGTCGAGCAGGGCGAGGATCTCCGCCTGCACGGTCACGTCGAGCGCGGTCGTCGGTTCGTCGGCGATCAGCAGGTCGGGATCGCCGGCCAGCGCCAGCGCGATCGCGACGCGCTGCTTCTGCCCGCCGGAGAGTTGGTGCGGGAAGTAGTCCACCCGGCGCCCCGGGTCCGGGATCTCGACCTGCTCGAGCAGATCGATCGCCGCGGCCCGCGCGTCGGCTCTGGAGATCGTGCGGTGCGCGCGGATCGCCTCGCGCAGTTGCCATCCGATCCGGCGGACCGGGTTCAGGGCGCTCTGCGGTTCCTGGAAGATCAGCGCCACCTTGGTGCCGCGCACCCGATTGAGTTCCACCTCGCTCGCGCCGAGGAGTTCGGTGCCGTCGAGCAGGATGGAGCCGCCCGCGGTCGCGGTCTCGGGTAGCAGGCCGAGGACGGCTCGGGCCGTCATCGACTTGCCGGAGCCGGATTCGCCGACCAGGGCGACGATTTCGCCGCGCTCGACTTCGAGGGAGATGTCCTTGACGGCGGGCCGAGCGCCGCCGAAGTCGATGTTCAGGCCACGGACGGTGAGCAGGGCTGTGGTCACGGGAAGGTCCTTGCCTTTCAGTGGAGGGATCACCGCTGGCGCGACCGGGCGGCCAGTGCTTGCGAGATCAGGAGCAGACCGAGAACGAGGACCAGAACCACGGCCAGCGGCCCGACGACGAAGGCAGGCGAGTGGTAGGCGTTCTGCGTGCCCTCTTTGATCAGCGATCCCAGGGAGGGGGTCGGCGGGGTGACACCGAGGCCGAGGAAGCTCATCGCGCCTTCGATGAACACGCCCACCGACATCGCGAGTGCCAGCTGGACGGTCAACGGCTCCAGGCAGTTCGGCAGCACGTGCCGGCGCAGGATCCAGTTCTCGTCGGCGCCGATCGTCCGGGCCGCCTCCACGTAGGGGGCCTGCCTGACCGTGAGCACGGAGGTGCGGGTGAGCCGGCCGAACACCGGGACCTCTGCGAGCACGATCACGGCCGCGATCGTCCACACCCCGGGGCCGATCACCATCGTCAGCGCGATCGCCAGGATGATCGTCGGAAACGCCAGGATCAGGTCGAAGGAACGCTGCATCGCGGTGTCGAGCCAGCCGAAGCGGGTCGCGGCGAGGCCGAGCAGGGATCCGATCGCCGCGCCGACCGGCACCGCGAGGAAGATCACCAGCAGATCGATGCGGATGCCGTACAGGGTGCGGGAGAGCACGTCGCGTCCGACGGAATCGGTGCCGAGCAGATGCTCGCCGCTGGGTCCCTGGAGGCTGGCGCCGGGAATCTGCTGGTCCGGTGCGTAAGGCGCGAGCAACGGGGCGAGCAGGCCGGCGAGGACGACGACGCCGACGAGGATCACGCCGACCAGGCCGCGTCCACTGCGCAGGGCCGCCCACCGGCTGTCGCGATCGGCGTCGGTCGAGTCGTCCTCGACGCGGGAGATGTCGGTGACTGCGCTCATGCCCGACCTCCCAGCCGGATTCGCGGATCGAGCCACGCGTTGACGAGGTCGGTGACCAGCTGGATGACGACGAACAGGGCGACGGAGAACAGCAGCATCACCTGGACCACCGGGTAGTCACGGCTGGAGATCGCGCGTTCGATCAGCTGTCCGAGACCGGGCCAGGCGAAGATTGCCTCGACGAGGACTGCGCCGCCGAGCAGGTGGCCGATCTGGATGCCCAGCACCGTGATCGTCGCGGGCAACGCGTTCGGCAGCGCCTGAGTGAGGACGATGCGGCGCCGCGAGATACCCAGCGCCCGTGCGGTCGTCACGTACGGCTCGGCGAGCTGGCTGCGCAGACCCTCGCTGAGGAACCGGGTGAGCGCGGCCGCGATCGGCAGCGCCAGGCAGACCGCGGGCAGCACCAGGTACTGCACCGAGATGCCCGGGTCGTCGAGGAAACCCTTGCGAGGGATGCCGCCGGCGGGCAGCACCGCCCACACGACACCGAAGAGCACCACGAGAATCGCGCCGGTGACGAAGTTCGGGATCGCGACCGCGACCGTGCCGAACGCGGTCACCGCCGAATTGAGCCACTTGCGGTCCACGATCACCGACACGGTGCTCAGGGTGAAGGCGATGCCGATGGCGAGCACCAGCGCCGACAGCGCGAGGACCAGGGTGTTGCCCAGCGCATCGAGCAGGAGGGTACCGATGTCGCCGCCGATGATGAGCGACTTGCCGAGGTCGAAGGAGAGTATCCCGCCGATCCACGAGAAGTACTGGGTGATCTGGGAGCCGTTCAGGCCCAGATCGTTTCGCAACGCGGCAAGGGCCTCGGGGGAAGCGTCCGGGCCGGCAAGCACGAGGGCCGGATCACCGGGCACCAGGCGGAGCAGGGTGAAGATCACCACCGATCCGACGGCGAGGACGATCAGCGCGGACGGTAGCCGCTGCAGGGTGTAGCGCACCATGTCCGGATCACCCGCCCAGATAGGCGTTGCTCAGGTCGAGTTCGGCCTTCTTGGACCACGCGACACCGTGGACGTCGGAGCCGGCCGCGAGCTGCGCCTCGCTGTTGTGCAGGCCGATCACGAAGGCGTTGTCGAGCAGTTCGGTGTTCAGCGTCCGGTAGGCGGCTTCCGCCTCGGCGCTGGTCGGATCGACGATCCTCCACGCCGTCTCGACCGCGCGCTGGTAGTCCGGGTCGACGAAGTTCGAGGTGTTCTTGTTCGCGTTGAACGGGTACGCGCTGGTCGGCAGCGTCACCGGGGTGTACTGGGCGTAGGTGTGGGCGGTGATCCACAGCCCGCCGTAGGTGCCGCCGATGAGGTTCTTGAGGGTCGTCGCCTGGTCCAGTGGCGTCAGCGTCGTCTGGATCCCCACCGCAGCGAGATCTGCCTGGATGATCTGCGCGGTCGCCTCGGATTCGGTGGATCCGGTGGTGTAGGAGATCGGAATGACCGGGACGGTCCCGATCTCGGCGACCAGAGCCTTCGCCCGTTCCGGATCCTTCGTGTAGGTCTTGTCGAGCTCGGCGTCGTACGCCGGGGAGTACTCGGGCCACGGCAGACTGCCGGTGGAACCGTGCCCCTGGTACACGTCGGTGAGGATCCGCTCGCGATCGATGGCATAGGCGATCGCCTTGCGCAGGCGGACATCGCTCAGCCCGGGTGCCGCCACATCCGCGCCGACGTACCAGGTGCGTTCGACACCGTGCTGGTCGATCACCTGGAAGTTCGGGTCCGAGGCGAGTTGGTCCGCGTCCCGCGGCGATGCCGTGAGCAGCAGGTCGAGCTGGCCCGAGCGCAGTTGCGAGACACGGGTCTGGGCGTCCGGGACGATGACGTACTCGACGCCGTCCAGGTGGGGTGCGCCGTCCCAGTATTGCTTGTTGGCCTCGAAGGTGATCGACGATCCGGGCTTCCACCCGGTGAAGCGGAACGCCCCGGTTCCGTTGTACGCCTTGCCGGTTTCGAAGTCGGCGATCGTGTTGCGGTCGATGATCGGCACGATGTCGAAAAGGTCGAGCAGGTTCGCGGCGGGCTGGGACAGGGTCAGCACGATGGCGTTCGGGTCGGTGGTGTCGTAGGCGCTGATCAGCGCGGCGGTGCGGGCGAGCTGTCCGGCGCGGCGCGGGTCGGCGTAGTTGCGGAGGCTGAACTCGACGTCCTGGGAGGTGAGCGGCCTGCCGTCGTGGAACGTCACGCCTTCGCGCAGTGCGAGCCGCACCGTCAGACCGTCGGGGGAGATTTCCCAGGACTTCGCCAGATCCGGCTGTGCGTCGAGGCCCTCGGCCGGGTAGCGGACCAGGGTGTCGTAGACCAGCCCGGTGACGGTGGCCTGCGCGAGCGCGCCCGCGTAGATCGTGGCCGGGATCAGGTCGCCGCCGTCGCCGATCCGGAGGACGCCGCCCTCGGTGACCTCGGCGCCGGCATCGGCCGCCGCCTGGTCGACCGCCGAGCTACATCCCGCGACGGCCAGTGCACCGGCGAGGGACATCGCGATCGCACCGAGCACGGGGCGACGCAGGCGGGAGGATGAGCGGCTGAACACGGGAGGGTTCCTTTCGAAGGGTGCGCCACCGGCCGCCACGAGGGGCGGGGCGGCCGGTGCCGCGGATCGGGTGGGGAGGGTCAGGCGTCGAAGCCGGGGAAGCGGTCGGGGGTGTCGACGACCGAGAAGTGCGAGGCGTCGCCTTCGATGATGCGGCTGGTCTCGCCGTCGACGGAGACCGGGACGTCGCCGGCCAGGGTCACCCGGTGCACACTGCGCTTGCCCTCGCCGAAGTCGGCGATGCCGTAGTGCTGGGTGGCGCGGTTGTCCCAGATCACCAGGTCGCCCGGGGTCCAGGCCCAGCGAAGGGTGTTCTCCAGCTTGATGATCCGGTCCTGCAGCAGCTGGTACAGCGCGGCCGACTCGTTGGTCTTGAGGCCGACGAAGTTCTTCACGAAGTGGCCGACCAGCAGTGCCTTCTCACCGGTCTCGGGGTGCACGCGCACGACCGGGTGCTCGGTCTCGAACTTCAGGCGGGTGAAGTTCTGCATCGTCTCGTGGCGGTTGACCGCAATGCCCTTGCGATCGGCGTGCACGCCGGCGTAGTCGTACTCGTTCGAGTGCACCGCCCACAGGTTGTCGACGAGGGCCTTGAGCGGAGCGGGAAGCTGCTCGTAGGCGGCGGTGGTCGAGGCCCAGGTGGTGGCGCCGCCGTAGGGCGGGATGTCGACGGCCCGCAGGATCGATGCCTTCGGGATCCGGTCGATGAAGCTGACATCGGTGTGCCAGCTGTTGGCGGCGCCCTCGATGACGAGCGTGCGGTTGTCCTCGGAGGTCAGCGTCGGGTGGGTGGTGGTCTGCGACCCGAGGGTGCCGGCGAACTGGTACTGGATGTCGTCGGTGACGTGGTGCTGGCCGCGGAAGACGACGACCTTGTTCGCGGCGAGGGCGTAGCGGATCGCGAAGGCGGTCTCGGCGGGGATGTCCCCGGAGACGTGCACGCCCTCGATCAGGGCGCCGATGTTCTCGCCGAGCTTGGTGACGGTGATGCCCCCGGCCGCGTAGATGTCGGCTGCGGTGGTGGGACGAATCTCGGTGGTGGTCACGGGTTCTCCTGTGTGCGAGCGGGAATGGGAGTGGACGGGCCGATTCAGCGCGCCGGGACGGGCGCTTCGGGGGCGACCTCGATGCGATGGATGCGGCGCGGCGCGTCGCCGTAGTCGTAGATCGCGTTGTGCTGCACGAAATGGTTGTCCCAGATCGCGATGTCCCCGACGCTCCAGCGGCGCCGGACGGTGAACTCGGGCCGGATCGACACCGACTTGAGCAGACCGAGCAGCGCGCTGCTCTCGTCGTCGGAGAGTTCGTTGATCCGTGCGGTGAACAGGTCGTTGACGAACAACGCCTCGCGGCCGGTTTCGGGATGGCGGATCACCAGGGGGTGGGATGCCTCGGGCACTCCCGGTTGCGGGGCGATCCGGTGCGTGGCGGTCAGCCCGTACAGCGCCTCCCGGATCGGAGCGGACAGCGTGTCCAGTGCGGCGTATTGGTTCGACCACAGGGTGTCGCCGCCTGCCTCCGGCAGAACCTGCATGTGCAGGACGCTGAACCGAGAAGGGGCGGCGCGCCACGCGACGTCACAGTGCCAGCGATTGGCCTGGTAGGCACTGCCGTTGTCGGTGCTGATGACACTGATCTCGCGGTATCCCGCGTCGCCGAGATTCGCCAGGTGCTCGTGCGGGTACACGATCTCGCCGAAGTGTTGCGAGAAGGCCCGGTGGACGGCGGGATCGGTTCCCTGGCCGGGGAAGAACAGCACGTGGTGGGTGTAGAGGGCGTCCTTGACCGCCGCGATGTCGGCATCGCTCAGGTTGCCGACCTGCAGGCCGTGCACCTCGGCGCCGATCGCGCCGGCCAGCGGCACGATGGTCAGGGTGGGCAGTTCGAGCGTCGTCATCGTCGCGTCCTCGGGTCTCTCGGGCTGGACTGGATGACGCAAAAGTAATCAACGGCCATTAATTTGCGAACGCATCCGATCCGGATGCGAAGAACCGTTTACAAGTCGTCGGATCTGCGGTAATGCGCTGGAACGGAGGGTTTTCGGACGGGTTGTTCGGGGAGGACGGGTTGCGGCGTTGCGATACGGTGGTCGCCCATGACCGCCAGACGTGGCCGCTACAGCGCGGGTGAGGAAACGCGGGTGCTGCTGGTCGAGACGGCCGAACGGCTGTTCGCGCAGCGCGGGTACGAGGGCGTCACCCTCGCCGAGATCCGCAGTACCGCAGGCCAGAACAATGCTTCCGTGATCAGCTACTACTTCGGCTCGAAGGAGAACCTGCTGCGCGCAGTCTTCGAGCACCGATTGCCGGCGATCGGTGCCGACCGGGATGCTCTCGTTCGCCGGATGAGTGCGGGTGCACGCCGGTTGACCCTGCGCGAGGCGCTGTGGGGATTCGTGCAGCCGCTGGCCGACAGCCTTCGGAAGGGCAACCACTACGTGGGTCTGCTCGACCGTTTGATCGAGACCGACTTGCTGGGCGACGCCTTCAAGTCTGCGGACCCCACCATGACCGCCAGCGGAATGGCGATCGACCGGGCACTGCAGGCAGCACTCGCCGACGTTCCGGAGGAGTTGCGCCGGCCGCGCATCTCGATGGTGTACGAGAGCGCGCTTCGGACGCTGGCCCGCTACGACCGGGCGGGTGGGGCGCCGAGCCGGGCCGAGTTGTCCACACTCGTCGACGCCTGGGAGGGCCTGCTCCGGGCGCCGCTGTCGGAGGAGACGCTCGCCACCCGTCGTGAGGACGCCGAGCGCTGAACCCCGCGTAACGTACCGGCACGCCGGAACATCCACGTTTCGAACTCGCCGAGCGCCCTCGGTCGTGAGAGCGTCGTTCTCACTTCTCGCCGGAGAAGCCCCTGGAACAGAAGTCCCACACCTCGTGGGCGTCGATGGGGTTGGCACCCTCGCTGTCCGTGGCGCCGCCGGTCTGGGCGATGAACATGGCGGTCTGCATCGTCATGGCCGCAGCCCGTCGCGGGTTGACGCCCGCGCGCAACCGACCCGCCGCGGCGACCGCCTCCATCAATTCCGTGAACAGTGTCAGCATTGCCGAGTGCGCGACCTTGACCTCGGCCGGGTGCGTGAGCAGCAACTGCGGAGCGAATTCGGTGAACAGCGGGCGATACGCGGTGGGGTCGGGGCGGCACAGGTCGAAAAGCAGCTCGACGGCGACCCGCAGCTGTTCAAACGGGTCCTTCTGACCGAATGCGGCGGCTCGGATCTGGTCGGCCGAACGATCCAGTGCGTCCTCGAACAGTGCGAGGAGTAGTTCGTGTTTGCCGTCGAACTGCAGGTAGAAGCTGCGTAGCGATTGCTTGGAGCGGTCGACGACTTCCTGCACCGTGAAATCGGTGCTTCCCTTCTCCGTGATGATCGCCTGGGCGGCATCGAGGAAGCGCTGCACGCGTTCCTCGGCGCGGAGCTTGGCCGGCCCGATGGACCGTTCGACCGCGCGCTGTTTCCAGGCGGGCTCTTCGCCGGGGCTGGTCATTGCCGAGCCGGCCCCGCTCCGCATGTGGAGAACATGCTTGCACTATAGCGGAGAACGTGCCGCTACCTGCCCGGCGGAGCAACCTCGCGAGATCGATCATATCAGCTGGCGAGAATGCTATTCTCCTCGAGTCGTGAATGCAGCTCCGAGAAGGAGATCCGGATGCACTTCGAACTCGACTCCGATCGGCGCCTCGGGCGGGGCGCCGTCCGCGACGTCACGGCCGATGAATGCCCACCCACGCTGAATCGGAATGTTGTCGACCGCGGCGCCGATCCCACCCCCTGTCTCGCGTCGATGATTCAGTTCGTTACTCTCACAACAGAATTCGTGAAGTCGAGGTTGGCTGGAATGGGCCCGGCAGTCCACGAGCTGGGCCGGGTGCCGTCGATGCGCCGCCGGACACGGTTGGTGATTACCTGAATACGTTGTAGGCGAATGGGACTCGATGGTCATGCGACCGATCTCCGGCGGTGCGAGTCGTTGGCCGGTTGCCGAGTCCGTGAAGGTTCGAACACACCAATGCGGACAGAACCCGTCCGTCCACAGGAAAGGATCCGCTATGCGCGAATGGACAACCCGTCGAGCCCTGGCTGTCTGCGCCCTGGTGGTCGTCGCGACTGCCGGTGTCGCAGGATGCAGCGACTCCGACGACAGCGCAGCAGACAGCGCTGCCACGGTGGCGACATCCGTGGCAGCGACCACTTCCGCGGCCGCCGAGGCGTCCGAGGCGACGACAAAGGCCATCACCGACACCTACGTCGCATTCTTCGACGGGACGAACACGCCGGCCGCACGTGCAGCGCTCGTGGAGAGCGGCGAGGCCTTCCTGGCCCCACTCGAGGGAATGGCGGCGAGCCCGAACGGTCAGACCTCCGCGACGGTCTCGTCGGTCACCATGACCGGCGCCGACACCGCGGATGTCAAGTACACGATCTACATGGGTGGTGCCCCGGTGCTTCCCGACCAGACCGGCCAGGCCGTGGAGGTCGACGGCCAGTGGAAGGTCGCTGCGACGACATTCTGTGCGCTCCTGGCGATCCAGGGCGGCGCGGAGGCCAATCCCGCTTGTCAGTAGGGTTGGAATGCGGTGATCGTCGGTGTCTGCACCGGATGCGTCCCGTGTGGACGCCGACGATCATCCGTTCGCAACATCCGCAGCCGTCTCAGCAGGTGAATGATCAACCGCGGGAATGGCTTCGGTGGTCGGAGTCACGACTGTCGACAGCGCGGGACCGCAGGCCGCTCCGTGCGGTGAGTGCCTGAATTGCGCTGTCGGCCGGATCAAAAGGGACACGTTGTGTCTCGCGGACAGAGAAGATGGCTCCCCGATACCCAGATCGACTCGGAGAGGCCCGGATCGGACCCTGGGCAGACGCGACAGCGGAGATCTTGCCAGTCCGACGGGCCGATGTAGCCCAGTGGAGGAGGATCACGTGAAACAGCAGCGATTGCTTGTCGCTCTTGCGGCGGTGGCATTGCTCGTCGCGGGATGTAGCGGCCGCGGTGAGAGCGGTGGCAGTGGTGAGGAGGCGTCCGGGGAAGCGGTCACCTCGAGCTCGTCGGGGGACTTCGGTGATCTGACCGATGTCTGCCAACCCGGCAATGCGGACAGCGCAACCGCTCAGGGAGTCACCGCCGACGAGATCTCGGTCGGCGTCTTCACAGACATGGGGTTCAACAAGAATCACGAATTCGAGGACGCGGCAAAGGTCTTCACCTCCTGGTGCAACGACGCGGGCGGCATCAACGGACGCCCACTCGCCTACAAGATGCGGGACGCGAATCTGATGGAGGTCCGCCCGAGGATGGTCGAAGCCTGCCGCGAGGACTTCGCCCTCGTCGGTGGTGGTGCTGCGCTGGACGGGCTTGGAGTCAAGGATCGGCTGAACTGCATGCTGCCGAGCTTCCCCGCGCAGGTCACCCAGGTGCAGGCCGTGGGAGCGGACCTGGAGATCAGCGCGTCACCGAGCCGAACCCCCGGCTACGACCCGAACTTCGGGTTCCGCACCTGGGCACTGAAGGAGGCGTACCCCGCCTCGGCGGGAGCCGTCGGCCTCATCAACGGAGACTCACCCGTCACCAAGGTGCTCGGCGAAGGGGCCGCTGAGGCCCTTGTGGCCGCCGGCGCAACGATCGTCTACGACGACCTCTACCCGCTGGCGGGGGTCTCGGACTGGACGCCCTACGCCCAGGCCATGAAGGCCAAGGGTGTCAAGGGGCTCGTGTTCTTCGGCGACTTCCGGCAGCTCGCCAAGCTCGAGGACGTTCTCACCTCGATGAACTACAAGCTCGACTGGATCGACGCGAACAACAACTCGTACAACCCGGCGTTCCTCGAACTCCTGGGCCCGTCCGCGGGATTCCAGAACAATCTCGTCGACCTCGGCGGCAGCGCGGCGATGAGCAGCATCGACGAGGTTCCCGCGGTCCAGCAGGTGGCGGACATGTTCGCCGAGTACGCACCGGATGCAACGATCACGTTCCCGGTGATGCGTGCCATGTCGGCGTGGTTGTTGTTCGCGAAGTCGGCCGCGAGTTGCGGAGACGATCTCACTCGCCAGTGCGTGTACAACGCGGCCCGCGAGCAGACAGCGTGGACGGGTGGAGGCCTGCACGCTGCGACCAACATCGCCAATCCGGTTCCGCCGCAGCCGTGCTTCAACATCGAGCAGGCGACACCCGATGGTTGGAAGCCGGCCGACTTCCATCCCGACACCGGGCCCTACCGATGCGACATTCCGCCTTACAAGTACCAGAAGGACTACGGGACGCCGATGACGCTTGCCGAGGTCGGCAAGAGCATGGACGACTTCTGATGACGGCGTAGCGGCAGCTCATCGGTGGGCAGGGCCGGTGTCGGTGGCGGTGGCCTCTCGTGCTGCTGTACCGGCATCGGCTTTCGCGCCCTGATCGAGCGGTTGATGTGGTCCGATCACCCTCGCCGGCGAGCCCGAGACGGGGCGGATCTCCCTGCGCTGGAACAACATCGCGGTGACCGATGCTCGCGTGATCCTGGCGTTCGGCAGGAGAGCGAAGAGGTGTCAGACCGGATCGAACGACGAGATGAGCCAGCTGTCGTTGTCCTTCGTGAGTGTCACCAACACGCTGCTCGCCGTGATCGTGGGATCGGGCTTTTCCGAGCTCATCGTGGTCTGATTGGTGAAGATCAGCACCTTCGCGGCGTCCTGATGGAGTTCGGAAACCGCCGACCGAACCACCTCGGCTGTCGTCTTCACCGACTTCTCGCGTGCGGCCGGTGCGACGATCTGTTCCGTGAACTGGGTGTAGTACGTCAGGAAGTCACCGGTCAGATACGACTTGGCAGAGGCGAAATCATGGTCGAGGGTATCGGGGGCATAGGACAGCAGCGCCGTTGCGCCGTCCACGGCGGCCTCACGCGCCGCCTGCCCCGCGGAGGCGTCGATACGGGTGTCCGGCCGATACTGGAAGACGTACAGGCCGGCCGCCGTCGCCGTCGAGGCGACGACGAGCAGCGCCAGCAATCCCGCGCCTGGTCTGATCCGGATACGGCGGGTCGCACGTGGGACCGCGCCCGCGGTCTGCTCGGGATCCGGGACTCCCAGAGTGTCCTCGCTCCGCGAGGCCGTCTGTCCGGCGGTGGCATGCTCGACCGTGTCGTCGGAAGGTATGCGGTCTGTGATCACGGTACGAACTCGACTTTCGACATCTTGAGTTGACCCTCGTCTCTCGTCACGGTGACGCTGAGTCGCCATGCGCGAGGTTCCTGTTCCGCACCTGCGGAATTGGTCACCTTGGACGATGCGGCAACGAGAACGACCGCGGAGTCCTCGGTCATCGACTCGACAGCGGCGGCGTTGACCCGGCCCTCGGTCGCGACGTTGGCCTTCTGGATCACGTCGGTGAAATCTCCTGCCCGGGCCTGGAAGTCGTCCCGGAATGCGCCAGTGGAGTTGTCGAGTACGCGTTGGACGTCTGCCTCGGCGTTGTCGGAATCCAGGGTGGTCAATGTGACGACACCCTGCCGTGCCGCTGCGGCGAACTCGGCCGCACGCTGCTGCTGGTCGGTGACATCGTGGTGATGCCACAACAGGTATCCGCTCGCCGCAAGCGCAGCGCCGGAGACGAGTGCGCAGAGCGCGTCCGGAACTGTCGCGGGCCGAGGCAGGCGCCGCCCGCCGGGGCGGAGCCGGGGTCCGTCCGATGGCGAGGGTCCGTCTCCATCGCAGTCCGGAACGTCCTCGTTCTCGGCCTTTCCGGCCGCGACCGACGCGGCCGTCGGGAGGTCCCGAGGGGCCGGGCCGTCCGTGGAGTCGAGTGAGCTCTCTCGCGCCCCCGTCGCGGGGCCGGCCTCCGCGGCCAGTGCCTGACGTCGCAATCGTGCGGAACGAGCACGCGCCTGTGCCGCAGCGGTTCTGGCCTCCGCGGCCTCGGCCTCGGCTTCCGCTTCGGCCACTTCCAGGGCCAATGACTCGGCGGTGCGAGCGGTTTCGTTCACGCTGGTCGGCGGCGGGCCGTCACGTCCCTCCCCCATGTCCACCTCCCGGTACCTGTGGCTGGTCCCCCCGGACGAGAACGAAGCTAGCACCATTGCCGGAGATCGGCATCGAAGTGTGATGAATGCGTTCGGTCATGGCGTCCAGATGCGGGGAATTTCCGTCTCGCAACGGAATTGCGGCATCCAGTTGTGGTTGGCGGGGTAGCGTGAAGGTGGCCAAGTCGCTGTCGGACGGCGACTGGCACGGACTTCGTGTACTCCTGTCGACGACCCGAGAAGGTGCGGACGTGACTGATTCGAAGATGCTGGTGTACTCCAATGCTGTCGATGGGCAGGAGGACGCCTTCAACGATTGGTACGACACGAAGCACATGTCCGATGTCCTGGCCGTCCCGGGCGTGGTGGCCGGACAGCGTTTCGAGGTCGTGCCGGCGGCGGTCCCCGGACGAGCCGCGTCCGATCCGCCGACACACCGGTATCTCGCGGTGTACGAGCTGAACGAGGACGCGGAGTCCGTTTTCAGAGCATTCCGGGAGCGCGCTGCCTCCGGAGAGATCCCGCTCAGCCCCTCGCTCGACCTGACCACCCTCTCGGTGTCGATATGGCGCGCTCACGGCGAGCGGCGAGTCGCCGACTGACTTCGGGCGCGGTCGGTCACCCAGGCTCGATTGGACAGCGGATCGGTGTCGAGCAGGGTGAACAGTTTCGGCGGCATTCCGGGAATCGGCATGCCGCTGAAACAGTTCCAGGTTGGCGGTCACGCTTGGTGCGCTAACCCCGGGCGGTGGCGAGCATCTCGTCGATCGAGACGAACTTGACCCGCGGGCGCTCCTCCACGGCGCCGCGCCGGCGTTCGGTGGCATCGATGGCGCGCCATCCGCGCCAATCGATCGGGTCCGCCCCACGCTCGATCATCACTCGGCGCAGCGACTCCCTGTCGCCGACGTCCCTGGCCAGCGCACCCTTGTCGAAGTCACCCAGCAGCTGGGCGACCGTCTCCTCTGCACAGCTGCGGTTGGTGCCGATCACACCCCGCGGCCCCCGTTTGATCCAGCCGGTGACGTACACGCCGGTCTCCGGGTGGCCCTCCTCGTCGATCACCCGTCCGAGATCGTTGGGGACGATTCCCCTGCTCGCGTCGAAGGGAATGCCGTCGACCGGTCTACCCAGGTAGCCGATCGACCGCAGGACGAGTGACGTGTCCAAGACGTCGGTCCCGTCGGCCGGATCGCCCGCAACGATCGCATCCGTGTCGTCGAGGTGGTTGCGAACCACCCGCAGCCCCTCGACGTGCTCGGAACCGACCACCTCGACCGGTGAGGACAGGAAGCGGAAGACGATCCGCTTGTTGCCCGGGCGCGGCGTGCGCTGGGCGTATTCACTCGCGACCTCCAGCTTCAGCGCGGTCTCCACGTCGTCCTCCTGCCGTGGCTCGAGGTCTCCGCCGTCGATGATCACGTCGATCTCGTCGAGGTTCCCCAGCGCGACGAACTCGCCGACGGAGAAGGCGCCTTCGCGAGGGCCGCGCCGACCGAGGACGACCACTTCCTCGATGTTGCTGTCCGCCAATGCGTTCAGAGCGTGCTCGGCGATGTCCGTCCTGGCGAGTTCGTCGGGACCCTTCAGGAGCACACGTGCGATGTCCAGCGCGACGTTGCCGTTGCCGACGATCACGACCCGTCGCGCTGACAGAGCGAAGTCGTGCCCCACGTGGTCGGGGTGGCCGTTGTACCAGCCGACGAAGTCGGCGGCGGCATGATGGCCAGGCAGCTGGTCACCCGGAATGCCCAGATCGCGGCTGGCCGGGGCACCGACGCCGTAGATGACTGCGTGGTGGTGGGCGAGCAGGTCTGCATGGGTGATCGTGGTGCCGACCTCGACGTTGAGGTGACCGGCGAATCGGCTGCTGGCGAAGGCGTCCTCGAAGATCGAGACCACGGACTTCGTTCGCTGATGGTCCGGTGCGACACCGGCCCGGATCAGGCCGAACGGCGTCGGCAGCCGCTCGAACATGTCGACCTCGACACCCCTGATCGTGAGGAGTTCGGAGGCTGCGTAACAGGCCGCCGGACCGGCCCCGACGATCGCCACCCGAAGCGAGCCGGGCTCCACCGGGGGACGCTGGCGCGGAGGCTCGATGATTCCGGGTTCGAGTGGATGCTTCCGGAAATAGGTGGCATTGATGTCCCGGAACCGCTCCTGCTCCTCCGGTAGGTCCCACTCGGACACGACCGCGTCGACCGGGCATTCGTCCGCGCAGGCCCCGCAGTCGATGCAGGTGTCGGGATCGATGAACAACATCTGTGTGTCGGCTGGTGTGTCACTCGCGTCCGCACTCGGTCGGATGCAGTCGACCGGGCACACAGCCACACAACTGGCGTCCTTGCAACAGTGCTGCGTGATGATGTACGCCACCGCGGAGCCTCCTCTGTAGACGTGGCTTGTCCGATCTCGACAGGGGAGTGCGTCGCGCTCGGCATCTGGAAATGTGTCGACCCTGAATCGGGGGCACAGGACACACGCGGCCCCGCTGGAGCGGTGGTTCGCGCGTGCTGCGTCCGCTGCTCTTCGCAGAAGTGTATTCGATTCTCCATCTGAAAGAAGAGTATTATCGCTGGTTACAGGCAGGTTGATCGTGTCGGATGAGAGCCTTGTCACATCTCCAAAACCAACCTACTGTGTGTTCACTAGGTTCGTGGGCGACATTGGGGGCTTCGTGGGCGCACCTTGGATATGTGACTCTCGTCAAGTGAGGATGCGAATGCCTCTTGCGAAGGGCGCCGTGCTCCTCGCGAGGAGTGCTGTCCGTCCGCGGTGGGTTGGAGAGGTCGTTTGGCGCCGTGTCCCCGTACCGGTGCTCGATTCTGTGTGTGCATGCACGTCGGTTGTGGACCATCGAGGGAATTCGGCCAGATCAGCCAGAAGGGATCCGCTATGACTGTTCGACGCTTCGCCACTGTTCACCGGCAGGACGACGTTCGGGTGGGTACCGACTCGACTGCCCGAACCGCCAAGCCTGCGACGCCCCACCAACTCGACCTCGTCGCCCCCAACGTCGCGGATGTGGTCCGACATGCCGGAGGTTGGGTGTTCGATCGGGTGGTTGCAGGGTGGAACGTCACGGTCCTTCTCGCGGAGGACTCCGACCCCAGGCCCCTGGAGATCTTGGGCGCAACGACGGCAGACCTGGAATCCACGTTGGCAGCCAATGGAAGTGGGCGACGCCCCACGACTGTTGCGGTCGCGGCGGCCCTGTACCGAACCGATGCCCGCGTACGTCAAGGTGTGCTCGACGCACTCGGGCATGGGCGGACCGAGGTGACGATGTGGGGTGAAGGGTGGCCTGCGGAACTTGACCGAGACGTCCGCCTCGTCCAGCACCGGTTGAGTATGGCCGCCCGCGCGTTCAAGGTGCAGGCTCTCGCTGCGGCGGCGATGTCGGTGTCGTCGGTCGATCCTGCCGAGACCTTCTGTACGGGGCAGATGTCGCGCCGTACGGTGGTGGCCGACCTCCTTCCTGCCGGCTGAGTAGGGCCGGCCCGCAGTGAATGTCCGCGCCCGAGTGCCTGCAGGTGGGCCGGGGCGGTCATTCGTGTGCGCGGGCGGTGGCCGACCCGCTCCTATCGATTGCCCGACGGGGCGTCGGGAGGCTGCGCTTCATGCCGGCCGGAGAACCGACCGGTAGTCGGCGCCGGGTACTCGCCGGTCATTTCGATGATCGCGTGCGCGGGGCAGTCGAGGAGCGCCCGCATGGCGGCGTCGTGGTCCTCGGGCGGCACCGATCCGTCACCGATCAGCGAGGCGTATCCCCAGTCGTCGAGCGAAAAGTACTGTGGTGCATGTCGGGCGCAGATCCCGAAGCCGTCGCACACGGTGCGGTCGAGGCGAATTCTCATTGGTGTCCCACCGTCTCCACCTCGAAGGGGCGGTCGGCGCTGAACACGCCGACTCGGCATACTTCGCAGTGATCGTCGAGGTGATCCGCGACCGCCTCGGGAAACTGATTCAACAAGCTCGCCGCGATGTTGGCTGCACCGTCGATCGTCGCGCAGGCGCCGCGTCCGCGTAGGACCACGGACCACCGTTCGAGGCGGACGAGGTCCGCCGCGGACGCTGTGCCCTCGCGCAGAGCCCGTACGGCCGTGGCCATCGCGGCCGTCCCGTTGAAGCACGAGCCGCACTGGCCGGCGTTCTCCCGATCGAAGTAGCTCAACACCGAGGCGGCGACGGCGACGGGGCACTCGTCGGTGAGGAGCGATATCGCCCCACAGCCCAGTGCGCTGCCGAACTGCGCCAGTGTCTCGTGGTCCAGGGTTGCGTCGAGGACGTCGCGGTTGACCAATCCCGCGAAGTAGCCACCCATGAGTACGCCGCGGACCGCGTCGACCGCCAGCCCGTGTAGGGCGAGTAGCTCGGTGAAAGGCAGGCCGTGCGGAATCTCGTACAGCGCAGCCGGTTTACCTGCTCCCGTGACCGTCGCGAGGTATGTCCCCGGTGATGCGGCAGTGCCCTCCGCCCGGAACGCTCCGCCGCCGTGTCGGTGCACGAACGGAAGGTTCGCCAGCGTCTCGATGTTGCTGACGATCGTGGGTCTCCCCGCCACTCCCCGCTCGAAGGGGCGTGGCGGCTTGTCGGTCGGTTTGGCGGGTCCGCCGTCGATCGCGCGGACCGCCGCGGTCTCCTCGCCGGCCACGTACCCGGGCTCGACTGTCACGACGGTGATGCACAGCGAACCGCGGATCGAGTCGTCGAGCTCGTCCAGCGCCGTGTGGATGCTCCGAGCGGACTCGGGATCCGAGACGTAGACGTAGGCCTGGTCTGCGGCGACGATCCGAGCGGCAAGCCGGATCCCGTCCAGCACCAGGTGGGGGCGATTGCGCATCAGCCATTTGTCCTTCGCCGAGGCCGGTTCGCCCTCCTCTCCGTTCGCGACGACGACAGTGCCTCGGCCGTCGCGACCGGCGTCGTGAACCGACCGCAGTTTGACGCTCAGGGGGAACGCCGCTCCGCCGCGGCCACGCAGACCGCTGAGCTCGATCTGTTCGAGCAACGGCTCGGTCGCCGCAATCTCGCGATAGCCGCCCTGGTCGCGATACTCGGAGGAGGTCTCCGGGCGTGGCGGCACGGCGATGCCGGGAGCCCGCAGCAGCCGCGGCGTTCTGCCCGGAAGCACGGCGACGGCTATCTGCGTCGCCGGGTCAAAGGTCGTTGGCATTGCCGCCTCCTCTGGCCGAGATTTCGTTCCGCGAGGGGTATCGGTGACGACCCGCGCGGTTATGCTCGCCCGCATGAGAACTGCCGTGGTACGCGTCGGCGTCGATCCGGGAGACGAACTGACCCCCGGCCAACTTCGCGAGGGCACGGAAATCCTCCGAGCCCTCGCGCGCGATGCCGGTTCCGACCTGATCGATCACGACATCAGCGCACTGCCCGCAGGACGACGCGAGGTGCAGTTGCTGATCGCGGGCGACGAGCAGGAAGAGGTCGAGCGGGCCGCACTTCGACTGTGCGCCGACGCATTCGGTACGTGCCCGATCGTCGGGGTCGTCACCTACGTGAGCCGGGGAACAGACGACGACGCTCACGGTGTGCTGTCCGGATTCGGGCTCACCGCCCACATCGAGCGTGTGCTCGGCGCCGACGGACTCGATGTCGTGCACGTGCGTCTGGCTCGAGAGGACCTGGACCGGGTGCCCGAAAGTCGTGTCCACACCGCACTGGAGGCCGCGCTCAACTGCGAGGTCCGCATCCTGGCGACGTGAGTGCACGTTCGGCGCCGTTCCCGGCCGCGAGTGAGCGGTCATCGGCTTTCCAGGAAGTCCAGGATCGCGGGGGCGGCCAGAACCCACGTGTCGAACATGTTGGGTCGATCCACCTTTCCCGTCGACCGTTCTTCGAAGGCTCGTTCCCAGGCATCTTCGGGCCACGGCGGGTCGATGAGCGTGGAACCCTCGATGAGGCAACTGACCTCGAGTGATGTGCGCTTCGGATGGTCCAGATCCTTCGCGCCGCCCCGGATGATCAGGGTCGGAACCTGGATGCGGTCGAACATCTCGTCATCCACGCCGGGGATGGTCTGTCCGGGCCTGGGCACGTAGGAATTCAGCCACCGTAGGGACAACTTGATGAACTCGTCGCGATCAAGATCGAGTAGCCGTTGCTTGTTCGCCGGGTTCTTCTCGATGCGCTCTCGCCACTCGCGCATGTGCAGAAGTCCTTCCACACCCTTGCTTCGCACCACCTGCAGGCTCGGCAACACGTAGTAGGCGCCGAGGTTGAAGGTCCCGTACACGCCCCCGACGATGTTCCACAGGACCAGTCCGGTGACGAGTTCGGGATACAGCATCGCGGTCAGCATGGAATCACGGGCTCCGCCGGAACCTCCCGCGAGGATGCATGGACCGGCCCCGAGTGACGAAAGGAGGCCGCGAAGTGTCTCCGCTCGCATGTGCGACTCGGACACGCCATAGAACTGCACGTCCGAATCACCGCAATTGGGGCGGTCCCACAACAGAACCGAGTAACCGCCGTCGACCAACGCCTGAGCAAGCGGTCGCAGCCCGGGAACATCCATGCCGAACCTGCCGCCGGGCGTCAGCACCACGAGTTTGCCTGATGTACCGAGAATCTCGTAGACGACGTTCCCGCCGTTCACCTCCACTGAGGGCATGATGTTCTCCTCCGTGTCAGGCCGTCACCAGGACGTCGTCGCCGACGACCCGGACCGGATAGGTGCGAATGCTCCATTCCGGCTTCACCGCGGTTGTCCCGGTCGCGAGCTCGAATCCCCATTGATGCCAGGGGCAGTAGATGAACTCCAGATCGCGGACCATCACCGCGTCCCCCGGCACGCCGGTGTCGACGATGTTGCGTCCACGAGGGCGCCCGGCGCAGAGCGGGCCTCCTTCGTGCGGACAGTAGTTCGCGATGGCGTAGAAGGTGCCGTTGACGTTGTACACGCCGACGCCGTGCCGTCCGATCGGCACCACCTTCGACGAACCGGGGGGAATTTCGTCGACAGTGGCCACGACGTGCTCGCGGCCCTGCGCCAGCCTCGACGGCTGCTGTTCCTCGCTCATTCAGAACACCCGAACCTGGCCGGGCAGTGCGGGCACCGTCTCCGGGAGATGGTAGGTCTCGATGCCGTTCCGGAACATGATCCGCTCGCGGGCGGCCGGCGGCAGGTGCTTGACGAGCCAGCGGGGGTCGTCGAACGTCCAGTGCGGGTAGTCCGAGGAGTACAGCAGGATCTTCTCCGCTTCCATCCACTCGAACGCCCGTGTCAACTCGGTCTTGTCCTCCGGATAGTCCAGCGGCTGCGTGGTGAACTTGATGTGTTCCTTGACGTATTCGGACGGCTTGCGGCCGATGTCCATCCAGGACCTGCGGGCTTCGTAGATCGCGTCCATGCGCCACATCAACGGCAGGATCCAGGTGAATGCGTGCTCGACGAACACCATGCGCAGCGTTGGGAATCGGTCGAAGACGCCGTCGAAGATCAGGCTCATGATCTGATTCGCCGCCAGCAGGGAGTAGCTGACCATGAAATCGTGGTTGTAGCTGGGGAAGCCCACCGGAGGCATCGGCATCGTCTCGAAGGCGCCGCGGCCGAGATGACAGCTGACCGGCATGTCGTACTTGGTGGCGACTGCCCAGATCGGGTCGTACCGGGGATCGCCCCAGGCAGGTCGAGGTTCGGCCTTGATCAGGATCTGAGACATGTACGGGTGCTCGGCCCAGGTCTCGATCTCGCGGACGGCGCCCTGCGGGTCGTCGACTGCGGCGCAGACCGATCCACGCCAGCGCTGGTGCCAGTTGTTGTGACCGTCGAGCCAGTGGTTGGCCTGCCAGTGATTGATGCCGGTGGCGAAGGCCTGGGTCGCCTCGGGCAGTCGAGCCGCCTTCACGGTCGGTTCGAGGATCACGATGTCCGAGCCCGCCTCGAGGATCAGCTGCTTGAAGGCGAGGTCTGGGTCGCTGCCGGGGAACTCGCCTCCGGACGGGAAGGTGTCGATACGCATCGCGTAGGAGTGTGCGTAGTCGGGCGCGTCGTAGATGATCGTGTCGCCGACCTTGTGGCTGAGGAAGTACTTGCTTCGGTGCGGCTCGGGGAGATATTCGGCGAGCTCGCGGCGCCGGGGTACCGGGTGCATGTCGGAGTCCACGACCCGGACGGCGACCAACTCCGTCGACGGCACCCGTTCGTGGATGTGCGAGAGGGTCATCGTGGTCTCCTTCTTGCCGCCGTTCCCGGCGGCTGGGACCGGTCCTCGTCGAGCGACGAGGACGCGGGACTACTGGACGGCAAGGGCTGGAATGTCGATTCCATAGAGCTGGGCGGCATTTCGCCAGCACACCTTCTCGCGCTGCTCGGCGGTCAGGGCCCGGGGCAGGGAGTCGACGTCGCCGCAGTGCCAGTGTGGATAACTCGACCCGAACATCACCATGTCGTCCTTGCCCGTGAATGCCAGCCAGTCTCCGGCGAAGTCGACCTCACCAGGGCCGTCCAGGCCGCCCTGTACGAAATACACGTGACCGGGCAGGTAGTCGCTCGGCATCCGAGGTGCCCACGGTGTCTGCTCGAGGTGCGGACGGCCGAAGCAGTCCATCCGCCAGATGAACGGGGTCACGAGGTCGGCGCCGCCGTCCGCCCACACGAACTTGAGGTCGGGGAGCTGCTCGAACACGCCCTCGGCAATGAGATTCATCAGGTGGTAGACGTAGTTCAGTGACATGAAGCCCAGGTACTGCTCGTACGTCCGTGGGTGGCCCGACGGGGTCGGCGGGAAGCCGACGCTCTCGCCGCACTCGATGTGCGCAGCGACCGGGAGTCCCGCCCCCGCCGCCGCCTCCCAGAGCGGCCAGAACTGCGGCTTGCCGTATGGCTCGCGGGACTGCAGCGGAACACCGATCTGCACGACCCGAGGATGATCGCGCCATCTCTCGATCTCGCGGAGCGCCCCGGGAATGTCCTCGGGGTTGACCCGGATCGTGCCGCGGAAGCGCTCGCCGTGCGCCTCGGAGTCGAGCCAGCGGGTCACCATCATCTCGTTGTGCGCGGAGAGCATCGCGGTGGTCAGGTGCCGGTCCGGCAGGATCCCTCGTGTCATCGGGTGCAGAATCGCCACGTCCACCCCACGATCGACGAACAGATGCTGGGCCACCCGGTCGGGATCCGAGCCGGGATACTCCCGGTTCGGACCCTGGGAGCCCTGGGCATATTCCCCGCCCGGCGCGCCGTACCAGTCCATCTCGACGTCGGGGATTCCCCGGCTCTTGAAGGGCTCGCGCAAGTGGGCGCGCATGTCGGTGTTGGATGCGAAGAAGATGTGCACGCTTGCATCGATGATCGGCATCGACGTGCCGTCGGGGAGTCGCTTCATCAGAAGCCCCTGATGTCGGCCGCCTCCCGGCGAACCGTGACCGGAGCGGCGAGTTGCTGTTCGTCGCAGATCTTCTGGAGCTTCTCGAGCGTTTCGTCGAGGCCCGGTCCGAGCCGCCTGCCAGGGGTGAAGGTGGCAGGCAGATGCCGCATGCCCTGGATCACGCCGACCGTGTCGTAATGCACGGCGCCCTCCGGGTCGCAGTGGTAGTCGGGCATCCGGTCCAGGACCTCGGTGAGCATCGACTTGAAGACGGTGCGCGCAACGTTGGAACCGATGCACCGGTGGACGCCGAGGCCGAAGCTGAAGTGCCGGTTGCCCCTGCGATCCAGAATCACTTCGTTCGGATCGGGAAACTCCGCGGGATCCCGGTTGGCCATCGCCCAGGAGAGCCACAGGCGTTCGCCCTCCCTGAATCGGGTTCCGTCGACCTCGCAATCCGCGGCGATCGTGCGACCGTCACCCGGGGCAGGGGTGAAGTAGCGCAGGAACTCCTCGGTCGCCGAGTTGAGGAGGGTGTCCCGCTCGCGGCTGAGCCGATCACGCTGGTCCGGATTCTGCGAGAGCCACTCGAGCGAGTGCGCGGTCAGTGCGGTGCTGGTGTCGAAGCCTCCGCCGATGATCAACCCGAGCATGCCGAGCAGCTCCATGTCCGGAGCCGGCTCGCCGTCGATGCGCAGGTCGACGAGAGCGTTCACCAGTCCCGGACGCGGATTCTCGCGGATGTCGGCCAGGTTGGTCAGCAGGTCGATGCCCATTTCACGGTGCATCTCGGCAACCCGAACCGAATCGGGGGAACTCTCCGGCGTGTACACCGCGGCGTGCGTCGGCTCGCTGTACATCGCCCAGTTCTTCAGCGGAATGCCCAGCATTGCGAGGGTGAGGACCGCGGGGACGATGTTCGCGAGGTCGTCGACGAAGTCGATCGAACCGGTCTCGATCCTCTCGTCGAGACTGGCACGAACCACCTGGTGGATGAACGGCTCCCAGCGCGCAACCGCCGCCGGAGAGAGATACGGGTTCAGGACCGCGCGATAGGTCCGGTGATCGGGGTCGTCCATCTCGAGGATGCCGCCGCGAACGAGCGCGGCGCGCTTGGCCGTCGGAATGGAGATGCCCTTGTAGCCGCGACGCTGCTTGTTGATGTCGTGGTCGTTCGAGACGTGCGGGCTGCGTGCCAGCTCGAAGACCGCACTGCTACCGCTGGCGACCCAGTGGCCGTCGTACGTGTCCGTCCATGCCACCGGACATTTGGCGTGCATCTCCTCGGTGATTGCCTCGAACTGGTGCCGGTATTCCGGGGTGTGCCGGTCGAAGTGGTACCGATTCTCTTTACGCCCGTCGTCGGCCACGACGTTGTCAGTGCTCACGATGCTTGTCCCCTCGACTGGTCACGTGCTGAGCTGTTCGAATGCCGAAGCGGTGGCGTGAGACCACTGAGTCACACGCCACCACAATGGGTTTCACTTCTGGTAGTCGTACCACTTGAGGTACCCGCCGCCGTCGACGCGGTGCTGGGTGCCGGTGACGTAGCGGGCTTCGTCGGAGGCGAGGTAGAGGACAGCGTTGGAGATGTCGATGGGTTCGATGTAGGGGATCTTCATGGCTTGTTGGACGCCGAAGGCGGGTTCGGCGTCGGCGCGGGTCGGGTGTTCGAGGTCGGGGCGGAAGGAGCGGTACATGGGTTCGCTCTGGAGCATGGGGGTGTTGCAGTTGGTCGGGTGGATGACGTTGGCGCGGATGCCGCGTGTGGCGAGGTGGGTGGCGAGGTCGTAGACGTAGGCGGAGAGGGCTCGCTTGGAGTGGACGTAGGCGATGCCGCCGAGGTCGGAGCCGGGGTTGGGGACGTTGCTGGTGTCCATGAGAGCGGCGGTGGAGCCGGTGGCGATGATCGAGGCGCCGTCGCTCAGGTGGGGAAGGGCCACCTGGATGGCGTTGATGGTGCCGATGAGGTTGGTGTCGATGACGTCGCACCAGGCTTGGATCTGGGGTTCGCCCTTCATGCCGGCAATGCCGGCCTGGGCGACGACGATGTCGAGTTTGCCGAGTTCGGCGATGCCGGCCTCGAGGGCGGTGCGGAGGGCGTTGACGTCGCGGACGTCGGCTTGGGCGGTGACGATGCGTTGGCCGGTCTTCTCGACGAGGAGTGCCGTTTCATCGAGGTCCTCGGGGCGGGAGAGTGCGTAGCCGAGGGTGGGGATGTCTTCGCAGAGGTCGACGGCGATGATGTCGGCACCTTCTTCGGCGAGTCGGACGGCGTGGCTGCGCCCCTGTCCGCGGGCGGCGCCGGTGACGAATGCGACTTTGCCTTCAACACGTCCCACAGGATTCCCTTTCCCTAGCTTCCATACAGAGGTGGCTCCGGCGCCGCGCGCGGACGTGGGTCCCGGCCCGGAGGTGTAGCGCCCGATTGGGTCATGGCATTCGGAACTTGATGTGCAGCAAAACATTTGGCTGGATCGAGTGCGGCGTCGGCGGGTGTCCCGTGGCTGACGGGGGCACCCCGAGGGCGCCGCGGAATCCCTGTTTTCAGTGTCAAGAATTGCACTTACAGTAGCGAGAACCATACTCTTCACCTATCGGTGCTGCAAGGAGATCGGATCCGGGCGCTCGTCGGACGGTCCATCTCGTGGGAGCGCAACGGTGCGGTGTACCCCGGGTTGTTCGCGCGAGCGGGGTTGCCGTGAATTCCGGCCCGCTTCCGCTGATCCCATTCCCGGGCCCACCGGTGCGATCCACGCCGGTCCAGCCCCTCGATTCCAGTGAGGTCATTCGAATGCGTGTGATACCTGCCGATCTGCGAAAGCGCTACGAGGAGGAGGGCTGGTGGAGCGACGACACGATCGGCGATCTCCTGGCCCGTGGACTGGCGGCCGCGCCGGACACCGCGTTCACCGTGCACTCGGACGTGCGGCCCTGGCACGGCACCTTCGGTGAGGTCGAGTCGGTCGCACGGCGGCTGGCGGCTGGGCTGCGGGCCCGCGGCGTCGGGCCCTCGGACGTGATCGCATTCCAGTTGCCGAACTGGATGGAGGCGGCGGCCACGTTCTGGGCTTCCGCGCTGCTTGGCGCGGTGGTGGTGCCCATCGTGCACATCTACGGTCGGGCCGAGATCGGCCACATCCTCCAGGTGGCGCGGCCGAAGGTGTTCATCACCGCGGACCGCTTCGGCCGGATGGTCCACGACCCGGAGGTCTGTGCGGACGTGCCGGTGGTGGGCGTGGTCGGCTCCAACATTTCCCGAGGCTCCGCCCGAGGTTGTGACTTCGACGACCTGCTCGCGGCCGAGCCGATGAGCGGCACCGCCGCGGTCGATCCCGCCGGCCCGGCCCTGATCGCCTTCACCTCGGGGACCACCAGCGTCCCGAAGGGGGTGGTGCACAGCCATCAAACCCTGGTTTGTGAGACGCGTCAGCTGGCCGACCGGAACGCGACGGATCGCGGCAAGCAGCTGACCGCGACCCCGGTCGGGCATTTCATCGGAATGGTTGGCGCATTCCTGATTCCGGTCTTGCATGCGAAGCCGGTGAATCTCGCCGACGCCTGGGATCCGGGAAAGGCGCTGGCGTTGATGAAGAGCGACGGCCTTGCCGTCGGCGGTGGCCCGCCCTACTTCGTCACCAGTCTGCTCGACCATCCCGACTTCACTCCCGATCATCTGGCCCATGTCCAGTTCGTGGGGTTGGGTGGGGCATCCGTGCCGGTGGCGGTCACGCAACGGCTCGCAGGCCTGGGGATCGTCGCATTCCGCGCGTACGGCAGCACGGAGCATCCTTCGATCACCGCCTCCCCGCATGACGCCCCCGAGCGGATGCGTCTGCTCACTGACGGTCGGCCGATGCCAGGAGTGGAGATTCGTTTGGCGTCCGACGGTGAAATCCTCAGCCGCGGACCAGATCTGTGCCTGGGCTACACCGATGACGCCCTGACCGCGCAGGCGTTCGACGAGGAGGGCTGGTATCGGACCGGCGATATCGGGGTGATCGACGACGAGGGCTGCCTGACGATCACCGACCGTAAGTCCGACGTGATCATCCGCGGCGGCGAGAACATCAGTGCGCTCGAGCTCGAGGAGGTGCTGCTCGGTGTGCCGGGTGTGGGTGAGGCTGCCGTGGTTGCGGTCCCCGACGTAGTGCTCGGCGAGCGCGCGGCCGCGGTCTTGCGCCTTCTTCCGGGCCATCCGGTGCCCACGCTGGGCGAGGTGTGCACCTACTTCGAGCGGGCCGGTCTGGCCCGACAGAAGTGGCCCGAGCTCGTCGTCGAAATGGCGTCCTTCCCTCGCACGGCAAGCGGGAAGGTGCGCAAGCACCTGATCCGTGGGGCCGTGGCCGAAAGGGTATTGAAGTTTCCGTAGGGCGAGAATATTATTCTCGCACGCCCGGCTTCCGGTCTGGCTCGTGTTCTCGCACAGGACGTGCGACCCCCGAGCCGGCAGGCACTGTTACCGCCGGTGGCAGGTTTCGTTGTGATCGATCGTACTTGTGGGGTACCAGGGGGTACCCGGGGGTGGAGCGAGTCACCTTCTGATGCATCTGTTTCCGGAGAGTTCGTCACCGAAGATCCGCCCCGGGAGTTCGAGACCGGAGCGACCGGCGGTCGGCCGAAAGGATCACGCACGCGATGTCATCGCACCAGCAGAAGTTGTCCGAAGGAGTTCGCGCAGAGGATCTTCCGGTGCAGTCCGCGGAATCCGGATGGGATCACCAGGTCGACGTCGTCGTTCTCGGCAGTGGAGCGGCAGGCCTGACTGCCGCACTCGCGGCCTCGGTCGCCGGGGCTTCGGTGGAGATCTACGAAAAGGCGCCCACCGTGGGTGGAACCAGCGCGGTGTCCGGGGGCATCGCGTGGATCCCCGCGCATCGTCGTGCCCCGGACGGAGAACTGACCGTCACGGACGCGCTGAGCTACCTGCAGGCACAGTCCCTCGACTCGATGGACGACGAACTGGTCGAGACCTTCGTGCGCACCGGTGCGGGAATGGTCGACTTCGTCGAGCAGAACAGCGCGCTGCGCTTCGAGATCGCCAGTGGTTTCCCGGATTACAAGCCCGAGCTGCCCGGAGGCCGGCCCTCGGGCGGGCGGTCCCTGAGCCCGGTTCCCTACGACGTGACCCGCCTGGGTGAATGGGGCGGCCGGATCACCTCCTTCCCCGAGGACTGGAGCAATGTCGGCTTCGACGCAGAGACGCGGGCCCGGCTCAACGCCGAGGCCGACGGTCAGGCAGACCTGAGTGTCGCCGGCGCCGCACTGGTCGGCGGACTGCTCGAGGGCCTGCTCGCCCGCGACGTCGTGCCCCGGACCGGGGCCCGTGCCGTGGAGTTGATCGCCGACGCGGCGCAGATCTCCGGTGTCCGCCTCGACGTGGGCGGCGAGACCGTCCGAGTCCGGGCCCGATCCGGGGTGGTTCTGGCCACCGGGGGATTCGAGTGGGACGAGGCGCTGGTCAAGGCATATCTTCGAGGTCCGATGCGGGGGGCGGTTTCACCGCCGAACGACACCGGTGACGGCCTGCGCATGGCGATGGCGCACGGCGCCGACCTGGCGAACATGAGCGAGGCCTGGTGGGTGCCGATCGTGCGCATCCCCGGCGACACGATCGAGGGAAGGCCCCGCAGCCGCAGCGTCCGGCTCGAGCGAACCCGGCCGCGCAGCATCATGGTGAACAGGTCCGGACGCCGCTTCGCCAACGAGGCCGGTGAGTACAACTCCATGGCCGGCGCTTTCCACTACCTCGACCCACGAGGAGGCTACGTCAACGATCCGGCGTGGATTGTGTTCGACTCACTGCATTTCAAACGTTACGGATTCCTCGGGGTGCCGCCGGGCGGCACTGTTCCGGAATGGTTCTCGCAATCGGAGGACCTCGGGGAACTGGCTGCGAGGACCGGAATCGACTCGCGCGGCCTGGCCGCGACGGTCGAGGCATGGAACGCCGCCGTAGCCCAGGAGGTCGATCCGGACTTCGGGCGCGGATCGAGTGCCTACGACGGGTGGTGGGGCGACGAGAACGCCGACACCGTCGCCGGTCGCACACTCGGCCCGATCGACGCGCCGCCGTACTTCGCGGTCCCGGTCACGGTCGGGGCGATGGGGACGAAGGGTGGACCCCGCACCGACCGGGACGGTCGGGTCCGGCACGTCAACGGTGAGGTGATCCCCGGACTCTTTGCCGCAGGCAACGCGATGGGAGGCGTGACCGGCCGCGCCTATGGCGGTGCGGGCGGAACCATCGGCCCCGGGATGGTCTGGGGCTACCGGGCGGGTCATGCCGTGGCGACGGGTTCGTCGGTCCCACTGGGCAACTGATCCGAACCGGCGATCGTGCGACAGCACCACCGGGAACATCCCATCGGTCGGACCGAGCAGGAGGTAGCGAGTGTCGGATTTCGAGAGCATCTGGAGCGATCTCCAGGGTGTGCCGTTCTCACAGGGGTACCTGAACGCTGGGGGAGTGCGGACCCGATACCTGCATGCCGGTGAGGCGGACAAGCCGGCGCTCGTGTTGCTGCACGGGTCCGGTGGCCATGCCGAGGCCTACGTACGGAATCTGCATTCGCATGCCGAGCACTTCTCCACCTGGGCGATCGACATGCTCGGCCACGGGTACACGGACAAGCCGGGGCACCCGCTCGAAATCGACCACTATGTCGACCATCTGATCGCGGTACTCGACGAGATCGGCGCCACACGAGTGCGTTTGAGCGGCGAGTCCCTCGGTGGCTGGGTGGCGGCACGCGCGGCGATCGACCATCACGACCGGATCGACCGTCTCGTGCTCAACACCGCGGGTGGTTCACAGGCCGACCCCGAGGTGATGGCGCGGATCGTCACCCTCTCGATGGCTGCGGCGAGTGAGCCGACCTGGGAGACGGTGCAGTCCCGAATCACCTGGCTGATGGCGGACAAGTCGAAGGGATACGACGACATCGTCGCGAGCCGCCGGCGCATCTACCGGCAACCGGGGTTCGTCGATGCAATGCGTGACATCATGGCACTGCAGGATCCTGAGATTCGCCAACGAAACCTGTTGGGGCCTGCGGAGTACGGTGCAATCGTCGCGCCGACCCTCGTGCTGTGGACCAGCGACGACCCCACCGCCGACGTGAGCGAGGGCCGGCGCATCGCCTCGATGATCCCGGGTGCCCGCTTCGAGGTCATGGCCGGCTGCGGACACTGGCCCCAGTACGAGGACCCGAAGACGTTCAATCGGATCCACCTCGACTTCCTGCTGGGGCACTGACAGTGTCGGCGCGACGGCGGAGGGCCGGAGACCGGGACTCCTACGAGGTGGTGGTGATCGGGGCGGGTCCGGTCGGCCTGACCCTGGCGAACATGCTCGGCCAGTGGGGAGTTCGAACCCTCGTGGTCGACGAGCGAACCGAACTCATCGACTACCCGCGCGGGGTCGGACTCGACGACGAGTCCCTGCGCACCTTCCAGTCGATCGGGCTCGTCGAACAGGTGCTGCCGCACACGACGCCGAACCAGATCATGCGGTTCGTCGACGGAAGGCGGCGCCTTCTCGCCGAGATCGCGCCGACAGACACCAGTTTCGGCTGGCCGAAGCGCAACGGCTTCGTCCAGCCCCTCGTCGATGCCGAACTGCTCGCCGGACTCGATCGGTTCCCCGAGGTCGATGCCCTGTGGAATGCGCCGATGCTGTCCTGTGCGGACAGCGGTGACGAGGTCGCCGTCGAACTCGCTGTCGACGGGACGCCGAGGACGGTCTTCGCCCGGTACGTCGTCGGGTGCGACGGCGGCCGCAGCGCCACCCGACATCAGATGGGTGTCACGTTCGAGGGCACCACCTCTTCGACCAGATGGCTCGTCGTCGATCTCGCCACCGACCCGCTCGGCCATCCGAACATCGAAGTCGCCGCTGACCCCACCCGTCCGAACGTCTCGGTCTCGATCGCGCACGGCATCCGGCGCTTCGAGTTCATGATTCACGCAGACGAGTCGGACGAACTCGCAGAGGATCCCGCGTTCGTCGCGAGGATGCTCGCCCCGTTCGTCCCTCATCCCGACAGGTTGGACGTGATTCGACGCAGGGTCTACACCCATCACTCCCGGATCGCGGGGGCGTTCCGTTCCGGCCGGATCCTGTTGGCCGGGGATGCAGCGCATCTGATGCCCGTGTGGCAGGGGCAGGGCTACAACAGCGGTATCCGCGATGCTGCCAACCTGGGCTGGAAGTTGGCTGCCGTCGTGACCGGCCGGGCGGAGGACGCGCTTCTCGACACCTACGACCTCGAACGGCGCAAGCACGCGCGGGCGATGATCGACCTGTCCACGATGGTCGGTCGGGTGATCTCGCCAACCAACCGGAAGGTGGCCGCGGTGCGTGACGTCCTCGTCCGCGCTGCAGCGGCGATTCCTCCGGTGAAGAGCTACGTGCTGGGGATGCGCTTCAAGCCGATGCCTCGCTATGACGAGGGGGCCGTCGTCCACACGGGGCCGCGCTCACCGGCTTCCTCGGTGGGCACGCTCTTCGTGCAGCCCACGGTCGACACCCGGGAGCGTGCGGGCGTGCTCCTCGACGACGTTCTCGGCAACTGGTTCGCGGTGCTGTGCTGGAACAACGATCCGCGCCGGGTGCTCGGGGACACCGCCTTCGAACGGTGGAAGTCTCTGGGCGCGACCTTCGTCGCCGCTCGGCCGGCGAGCCAGCTGCACTGGACCGGTCAGGACGATCCGGATGTGATCGTCGTCGGTGACCGCAGCGGGAGCCTCAAGCGTTGGTTCGACGCACAGTCCGATTCTGTGCTCTTCCTCCGCCCCGATCGCTGCGTGGCCGGTGCCTGTATCGCCCAACGGGCCCCGGAGCTGAGCCAGGCCCTGTTCGACGCATTGACGTTGAAGGTAGGAGGTCGTGATGACGCTGGCACTCTGCTGCATCTCGCACAGCCCCCTGCTTGACCTTCCCGGACCGCCGGCCGACCTGTTGAAGGAGGTCGCGTCGGCGACCGGGCTGGCTCGACAATTCGTGCGGCACTTCGATCCCGAGTTGGTCGTCGTCTTCTCACCGGATCACTACAACGGCTTCTTCCACCGTCTGATGCCGCCGTTCTGCATCGGCACCGCGGCCCGCGGAGTTGGCGACTACGGGACCTACGCGGGTGCCTTCGACGTCCCGGAACAGCTCGCCGCGGGCTTGGCGCAGGCAGTTCTCGACGCCGGAGTCGACATCGCGGTCTCCGCGGACATGGAGGTCGACCACGGTACCGCGCAACCGCTCGCGCGGCTGTTCGACGACGTGACGGCGGTGCCGATCCTCCCGATATTCGTCAACTCGGTCGCGCTGCCGCTCGGTCCGCTCAGCCGCACCCGCGCGCTCGGGGCCGCGGTCGGACGACACCTCGAGAGTCTGGGCAAGCGGGTGCTCGTGGTGGGGTCCGGCGGCCTGTCCCACGATCCGCCGGTGCCGAGCAGGACAACCGCCACCGGGCGGGTGCTGGATCGGATCGTCCACGGCACCCCGATGACCTCCGGACAGCGCCTCGCCCGCCAGGAGGCGGTGATCGAGGCCGCACGCGAGTTCGCCTCCGGCGGTGGGCAATCGAGACCACTCAATCCGGACTGGGACCGACGGTTCCTCGAGGTTGTCGACGAGGGTCGTCTCGACGTACTCGACAGCTGGAGCAACGCCGTGATCTCGAAAGAGGCGGGCAATTCGGCGCACGAGATTCGCACCTGGGTCGCGGCCTACTCGGCGCTCGCAGTCGCCGGGCCCTATCGGACGGACGTGCGCTACTACCGGCCGGCGCCGGAACTCATCGCCGGGTTCGCGGTCCGAACCGCCGCTTCCGAGGCGGCGGGCGTCCGAACATCCACGTACAGCAGGAGCCACTCGTGACACCCACCTCGTCCGATGCAGTCGACCAAGCCCACGACCACACGGTCGACGTCCTGGTCGTCGGATCCGGTGGCGGTGGCATGACCGCCGCACTGACCGCCGATGCCGCGGGTCTGGATGTCCTCGTGATCGAGAAGTCCTCGCATTACGGCGGTTCCACCGCGCTGTCGGGTGGCGGGATCTGGGTGCCGGGCGCACCTGCCCAGCGCCGTGACGGCTACTCACCGTCCCCGGAGGGGGTGGTCGAGTACCTTCGCGCGATCACCGGAGGACTGGTCGACGAGGCCAGGCTCCGTCGGTACGTCGACGCGGCGCCGCGGATGATGGCGTTCCTCGAGGAGTTGAGCCCGCGACTCGAGTTCGTCTGGAAGCCCGGCTACGCCGACTACTACCCGGAGCTACCGGGTGGGTCCGCGCTCGGCAGCACGATCAACGTCCCGCCGATCGATCTGCGTGAGCTGGGCAGCGAGGAAGAGAATCTGATCAAGCCCCTCGCGCTTGCGCCGAAGGGAATCTGGCTGGGCCCGAAGGATCTCCGCTCGTTCTACCAGATCAGACAATCGTGGCGCGGCAAGGTGGTGCTGCTCAAACTGCTCTGGCGGATGTTCCGGGCACGGGTTTTCGGCGACAGGATCGCAGCGATCGGGCAGTCGCTGGTGGCACGTCTGCGCCTGGCAATGACCGAGCGGGACATCCCCCTGTGGCTGGACGCGCCGATGCAGTCGCTGATCACGGACGCCGCCGGTGCGGTGACCGGGGCGGTGGTGGAGCGGGACGGCCGGGAGCTGAAGGTCCGCGCCCGGCGCGGGGTGATCCTGGCCAGCGGCGGTTTCGAGCGCGACCTGGCCTGGCGGATGGAGCACCAACCGGTGATCGATCAGGACTGGAGTTTCGGCAATCCCGCCTCGATGGGCGACGGAATCCGTGCCGCAGAGAAGGCCGGGGCGGCCACCGAGCTGATGGACGAGTCGTGGTGGTTTCCCGCGATCCAGTGGCCCGGCGGCCGAATGCAGTTCATGCTCAACGAGCGGATGATGCCGTCCCAGTTCGTGGTGAACGGTGCTGGACGCCGGTTCTGCAACGAGGCCGAACCGTACATGGACTTCGGGCACGCGATGATCGAGGGTCAGAAGTCCGGCGTGACCCACATTCCGTGCTGGCTGATCACAGATCAGCGTTCGTGGAAGCGCTATGTCGTCGCCGGACACCTTCCGATACCGAGGATTCCGTGGGCTCCGGTTCCGACGGGCAGCAAGATTCCGCAAGCCTGGCTCGATTCGGGAGTCGTGCACACCGCCGGGAGTTGGGACGAGTTGGCCGAGAAGATCGGCGTTCCGGCAACGGAACTGCGGGCCACTGCCGATCGATTCAACGTGATGGCCGGCAGGGCCACCGACGACGACTTCCGTCGTGGCGAGAGTGTCTACGACAACTACTACGGGGATCCCACCCTGCCCAATCCCAATCTCTTTCCGCTTCAGGGTCCTCCCTATCTCGCGTTCCGCATGGTCTTGGGAGATTTGGGGACTTCTGGGGGAATTCGTACCGACGAGGACGCCCGAGCGCTACGGTCCGACGACACCGTCGTCCCGGGGCTGTACGCGGTTGGGAACACCTCAGCGCCCGTGATGGGACGCAGTTACGCCGGTGCCGGAGCAACCATCGGACCGGCCATGACGTTCGGGTACGTCGCGGCGAGGCACATCGTGGGCCGGGACGAGTCCGGCGACTCCAGCTCCACCCGCACTGATTCGACGCTCGATTCCAATCGGAGGTAGCTATGAAGGTTTCTCTGTTCTACGAGTTCGCCCTGCCCCGTCCCTGGGTCCCGGACGACGAGCGAATCATGTTCCAGGACGGGCTGGACGAGGTCGAGGCGGCCGACAAGGCCGGCTTCTCGACGGTCTGGCTCACCGAGCACCATTTCCTCGAGGAGTACTGCCACTCGACCGCACCGGAGATGTTCCTGGCCGCGGCGAGCCAGCGGACCAAGGACATCCGACTCGGGTTCGGGGTCATGCACCTGCCGCCGGCGATCAACCACCCCGCTCGGGTCGCCGAGCGGGTGGCCACTCTCGACCTGCTGTCCAACGGCCGAGTCGAGTTCGGCACGGGCGAGTCGTCCTCGGTCGGTGAGCTCGGCGGCTTCGGCATCGACCCGGCCGACAAGCGCGGACAGTGGGAGGAGGCCATCGAAGTCGCCATCCGCTGTATGACGGAGGAGCCGTTCACCGGGTTCAAGGGCGAGCACATCGAGATGCCGGCCCGCAACGTCATCCCGAAGCCGATGCAGGCCCCGCACCCGCCGGTGTGGGTGGCGTGTACGCGCCCGTCCTCGGTGCAGATGGCCGCCCAGCGGTGCATCGGCGCGCTGAGCTTCGCGTACACCGGTCCCGGCCCACTCGCCGACCGAGTCCAGGGCTACTACAAGGAGTTCGAGGAGCGCGGCGTTCCCTCCACCCCCGTGATCAACCCGAACATCCTGGCCATCGGTGGAGACCTGTCGATGATGGTCGCGCCCACCGACGAGCAGGCACTGGAGCGTCTCGGAGTGGGTGGCGGCTTCTTCTCGTTCGGGATCATGCACTACTACATGACCGGCGAGCACATTCCCGGCCGGACCGGCGTCTGGGACCGCTACCTCGGCGAGGTGAAGAACGACGAGACTCTCGCCTACGGGCCGGGCCGCGGAGCGATCGGGTCACCCGAGACCGTCCGTGAGTTCCTGAGGGGCTACGAGGAGAGCGGCGTCGACGAGATCATCCTGCTCCTGAACCCGCGCAGCCACGAGGCGACGATGGAATCCATCGAGTTGATGGGCAAGGAGGTCCTGCCCGAGTTCATCGAGCGGGACGAGAAGGCGGTTGCGGCGAAGGCCAAGCGGCTCGCCCCGATCATCGAGAAGGTCGAGGCCCGGCGTCCCGTCTCGAACGCCCCGGAGTTCGACGAGAACTACTCCTTCGGTGGCCTGCCGACCGGTCGCGGGGGCAGCTTCACCGCGAGTGAGATCCCCGAGGCGATGGCGGAGATCAACGAGGGCCGGGTGCAGGCGGCCCAGCTCGCGAAGGAACAGGCGGAGCAGGAGCGAGGCGCCTGATCCCGCGCCCGGGTGTGGGGCGAGTGGCCCGCCGCGCACCCCACACCCGTGGCGTCCGTAGCCGGAACGAATGTGAAAGGCGTTGGGAATGACGCGAATTGACGGGTTGTGGCGCTACGACGACAGGCGGGTGGTAGTCACCGGATGCGCCTCGGGGATCGGTGCCGAGCTCGCCCTGGAACTCGCGGGGCTCGGTGCCGAGGTGATCGGACTGGACGTGCGCGAACCCACCACGCCGCTCGGGGAGTTCGTGCCGGTCGACCTGTCGAACGCCGTCTCGATCGATCGGGCCGTCGCCGCGGTCGGTTCCAGGGTCGACGTGCTGTTCAACGTGGCCGGGGTGTCGTCGGGAATCGGCGACCCGCTGCGCGTCGTGACGATCAACTTCCTCGGCCTGCGACAGCTGACCGAGGCGCTCGTCCCGCGCATGCCGTCCGGGTCGGCGATCGTGAGCGTCTCGTCCCTGGCGGGTTCACGCTACCTCGACAACCGTCCGGAGGTGCTCGGCCTGCTCGACACCGCCACGATGAAGGACGGGATCAGTTGGTGCCAAGAGCATCCGGAGGCGCTGGCGGACGGCGGCTACCGGCTGTCGAAGGAGGCGATCATCCTCTACACGATGAGTCGGGCCGGTGGTCTCGGGGCCCGCGGCATCCGGGTCAACTGCACCGGGCCCGGAGTCACCGAGACCCCGATCCTGGACCAGTTGCGGACGGCCTACGGACAGGGCTTCCTCGACGGGTTCACCACTCCGCTCGGTCGCGTCTCGGACCCGATCGAGCAGGCGGCGGCACTGCTGTTCCTGGGCAGCCGCGCCGCGAGCTACGTGACCGGGCAGGTGCTGTGGGTGGACGGCGGCACCGTGGGCAGCCGCGTGGCAGGTGACCCGGCGTACCAGTGACACGAGCACCGGCCGTCCGGCGGATGCTCATCGACAACGTGGAAAGGATCGAATCGTGGCTTCACTGAACGACTTCAGGCGCGTCGCCGGCGACGTCCGGAACTGGGGACGCTGGGGCGCTGCCGACGAACTCGGCACCCTGAACTTCATCACATCGGAGAAGGTCGCCGAGGCGGCGAGCCTCGTCAAACTCGGGAAGGTCTTTCCCCTCGGAGTCGACTTCGGGTCCTCGGGGCCGCAGGGTGCTTTCAAGTTCCGTCAGAACCCGGTGCACGTGATGACCGTGGACGGCGGCGACGCGCAGACGCTGGTCGAGTACATGCCCAAGTGGACGGAGAACTCCGTCGGTCGGGAGTTGAGCGGATTCTTCGAGGACAACCCGTTCCGCTTCAACGACGACATGATCATCATGCCGCTGCAGGCGGCAACGCAGTGGGATGCGTTGTCCCACGTGTACTACGAGGACAAGCTCTACAACGGATTCCCGGCGAGCTCGGTCACCAGTCTCGGTGCCTATCACTGCGGTATCGACAAGGTCGACGGCAAGGGAATCACCACTCGCGGTGTCCTGTTGGACCTCGTTCGTCATCGGGGCGCCGAGACCTTCCTCGAGATCGGCCGGCCGATCTCGCCGGAGGAACTGGACGACGTCGCCAGGGCGCAGGGCGTCACGATCGGCAGCGGCGACATCGTGCTGATCCGCACCGGATGGTGGGGTCGTTTCCTGGAGAACGGCGACGGCACCGAGCCCGGTGCCGGTCTGGACTGGCGCTGCGCCTCCTGGCTGCACGACCTCGAGGTGGCCGCCGTCGCCGCCGACAACCTGATGGTCGAGGACCCGGTGTCGGGCGTCGAGGGAACCTTCCTTCCGATGCACATGCTCTGCCTGAGGGACATGGGTCTGATGCTCGGCGAGTACTGGGATCTCACCGCGCTGGCGGCGGATTGTGCCGCCGACGGGGTGTACGACTTCCAGCTGGTTGCGCCGCCGCTGCGGGTGGTGGGTGCGGTCGGTTCGCCGGTGAACCCGATCGCCATCAAGTAGGGGTACGGACAATGACCGGAAGCACGATCACCGAGGCGGGGACGGCGGCGCCGTTCGCGAAGGCGCCGCTCGTCGTCGGGCTCGGCGGAACCCTGCGATCGGGCTCGTCCACCGAGCGGGCCCTTCGGGCCTGCCTCGCGGCGGTCGAGCGCAAGGGCGGCCGGACCAGGCTGTACGCCGGCGCGGACATCGACCTGCCGATGTACAGCCCTCACGAGACGAGCCGCAGCGCGAAAGCCGTCGAACTGGTCGAGGCGCTGCGGTCCGCCGATGCGGTGATCGTGGGCTCGCCGGGCTATCACGGCGGCGTCTCCGGTCTGGTCAAGAACGCCCTCGACTACATCGAGGACCTGCGGGAGGGGCCGAGGGTCTATCTCGACAACACGCCCTGGGGATGCATCACCTGCGCGTACGGCTGGCAGGCGGCCGTCGGCACGCTCGGCCAGTTGCGCGTCATCGGCCATGCGCTGCGCGCGTGGCCTACCCCGCTCGGGGTGGCGATCAACTCGGCGGAGCCGGTCTGGGACTCCGCCGGTGAGATCGTCGATGCCGATGTCCGCGGTCAGCTCGAGATGCTCGCGACCCAGGTCCTCGCGTTCGCGCGGGCCGGTGGGGGTCGCACATGAGCCCCCGCCCCGACGGTCCCGGGACCGACGTGGACAGGACTGTCGTGCCGGAGAGCACCGAACCCGCCGGCACAGAGTCCGGCCGCGTCGAGCGCAGGACCGTCGTGGTGGACGGGCTGTCGACCAGCTATCTGGAGGCCGGCGCCGGAGACCCGGTGGTCCTGCTTCACGGCGGCGAGTTCGGCGCGAATGCGGAACTGGCGTGGGAGAACACGATCGGGGCGCTGTCCGGGTCCTACCGGGTGCTTGCACCCGATCTGCTCGGATTCGGTCAGTCTGCGAAGGTCGTGGATTTCGTCGACGGGCGGGGGACGAGAATCCGGCATCTGGCCCGCTTCTGCGCCACCCTCGGCGTCGATCGCGCGCACTTCGTCGGCAACTCGATGGGGGCGATCATGCTGTTGGTGGACGCCACCTCCGAGGTGCCGGTGCTGCCGGTGCGCAGTCTGGTCGCCATCTGCGGTGGCGGGGAGATCCAGCGCAACGAGCACATGCAGGCACTGTACGACTACGACGCCACGATGCCTGCGATGCGCCGGATCGTGGAGGCGCTCTTCGACGATCCCGGTTATCCCGCCGACGACGATTACGTCCGGCGCCGGTACGAGTCGAGTACCGCACCGGGAGCCTGGGAGGCGGTCGCGGCGGCCCGATTCCGGCGTCCGGCCGGATCGACGGAACCGTTGCCGTCGAATGACCGTGCATACCAGAGAATCTCGTCTCCGGCGCTGATCGTCGAGGGTGAACGCGACAAGCTGCTGCCCCGGGGGTGGGCGGCGGAGATTGCCGGACGGATCCGGTCGGCCGGGTCGGCGGTGATCGACCGCGCCGGGCACTGCCCGCAGATCGAGAGGGCAGATGAGGTCAATTCGCTACTCCTGGAATTCCTCGCAGGCCAGGCGGGCGGGGACGAGTCGAACGGGTCGGGTGTCGACCCGACGCGAGCACCACAGAGAAGGGGATGACCGAGATGGTCAACGAACTGCACGGCAAGGTCGCCGTCGTCACCGGCGCCGCATCGGGCATCGGCGCTGCCGTCGCCGCGAGGTTCCTCGCCGAGGGCGCCCGGGTGATGATCGCCGACGTGGACCGGGAGCGGGGTGAGACGCTGGCCGCCGATCTCGGTGGAGACGCGCACTTCCTGTTCACCGATGTCGGTGACCCCGAGCAGGTTCGGCGGCTCGTGGCGACGGCGGTCGAGCGGTTCGGCGGACTCGACGTGATCTGCAACAACGCCGGTGTCTCCGGAACCCTGCACAAGAGCATCCTGCTCGATGACCTGACCGATTTCCATCGTGTGATGTCGGTGAACCTGCTCGGCGTGATGGCCGGAACCCAGTACGCCGCAAGGTACATGGCCGACCACGGCGGCGGGTCGATCATCAACATGTCGTCGATCGGGGGAATCCAGGCCGGTGGCGGCGTGATGACCTACCGCGCCTCCAAGGCCGGGATCATCCACTACACCAAGTCCGCCGCCATCGAACTCGCGCAGCACGACATCAGGGTGAACTGCATCGCCCCCGGGAGCATCCCGACCGAGCTGCTCGGCTCGTCGATGTCGAGTCTCGCCGAGGGGAAGGGGGACAAGCTCGCGCGGTCGTTCCGCGGCGTCATGCAGTCCGATCGACCGCTGCCGCGCGAGGGCACACCGGAGGACGTTGCCGAGGCGGCGCTCTACTTCGCCGGCGACCGGTCCCGCTACCTGACCGGGACCGTACTGGCGGTCGACGGGGGGACCTCCGCCGGCAAACCGTTGCGGCGCCGCTCCAGCAGCCCGCCGGCCGCGGCCGCTGCACCCGCCTGAACCCGCACGAGAGAGGGATCCGATGAAGGTGACTGTCGACCAGACCCGGTGCGTCGGCTCCGGTCAGTGCGTTCTGAACGCGGGCGATGTCTTCGACCAGCGTGACGACGACGGCGTCGTCGTTCTGCTCGACGACAGTCCGCCCGACGACCTCCTCGACGACGTCCGGACGGCGGTCGAGATGTGTCCCGCGTCGGTGATCCGCCTTCTGGAATAACAGACCACCGGCCGCGGGCATCGCCCGAGCGGCAGCACCCGCCCAACCGACGAACAAGGAGTGAGAACATGTCCGACACGCTGACCGGTGCCGCGGCCGAGACCGCCGCGAAGGTGCCCGAGTATCCGATGGATCGGGAGGCTTCCTGCCCGTTCGCACCGCCCCCCGGTGTGCGTGCCCTTGGAGCGGTCCGACCGCTGAGCCGGGTGCGGATCTGGGACGGCAGCACCCCCTGGCTGGTCACCGGATACACCGAGCTGAAAATGTTGATGTCCGACCCACGTGTCAGCGTCGACGACCGCCGCCCAGGTTTCCCGCACTGGAACGAGGGGATGCTCTCGACCGTGCACAAGCGTCCGCGCTCGGTGTTCACCTCGGACGGAGAGGAGCACGCGCGCTTCCGGCGGATGCTCACCCGGCCGTTCACCCTCAAACGCGTCGACGCGCTGCGCCCGGCGATCCAGCGCATCACCGACGAGCACATCGACGCGATGCTGGCGGGGCCGCAGCCGGCGGACCTGGTCTCGGCGGTCGCACTGCCGGTGCCGTCGCTGGTGATCAGCGAGATGCTCGGTGTGCCCTATGAGGACCACGAGTTCTTCCAGGAGCACGCCACTGTCGGGGTGGACCGGTACGCCACCGCCGAGCAGGCCAACGAGGGTAGGTCCGGGCTCGCCCGCTATCTCGTCAAGCTGATCGAGTCCCGCTTCGATGCGCCTGCCGAGGACGTGGTGACCGAGCTCGCCGAACGGGTCCAGGCGGGTGAGATCAGCATGCGGGAGGCGGCCCAGCTGGGCACCGGACTGCTGATCGCGGGCCACGAGACCAGCGCGAACATGATTTCGCTCGGGGTGCTGGCCCTGCTGGAAAATCCGGATCAGCTGGCGCTGCTGCGCGACACCGAGGATCCGAAGGTTGTCGCGAACGCGGTCGAGGAGCTGATGCGCTACTTGAGCATCATCCAGAACGGTCAACGCCGGGTGGCGACCTCGGACATCGAAATCGCCGGGGAGACGATCCGCGCCGGCGAGGGGATCATCATCGATCTCGCGCCGGCGAACTGGGATCCCAAGGCGTTCCCGGATCCCGATCGTCTCGACCTCTCGCGGCCGGCCCGAACTCAGGTCGGCTTCGGCTTCGGCAGCCACCAGTGTGTGGGCCAGCAGCTCGCCCGGGTCGAACTGCAGATCGTCTACCAGACCCTGCTCCGTAGGATTCCCACTCTGCGCCTGGCGATCCCGTTCGAAGAGGTCGAGTTCAAGCACGACCGGCTGGCATTCGGGGTGTACGCCCTGCCCGTCACCTGGTAGTCGGGGATCTGGCGCGGTCGCTGGATCCGTATCGGTCGAATTCCGTGGTGCCGCAACCGGAATCGGGCCGGAACCGGCGACTCGCCCGGGGGCGACCAAGCCGGAATGGCAACGCGATTCTCCGATTGCGAGTATCATACTCTCGTCGAGTGGTTGCCCCATCGCTCGAGCTCCGGCGGTGGGGTGCCGCGAACGGGCGGTCGCCGATCCGACCGGCAGCGGCGGACCGGGCCCGTCCGCAACGCCGGTGGTGGTCGAGGTGTTGCCGGTGCCGTCCGGCCCGTCTCGGCGGATGTTCCGAGAACGAGTCGATCCCTACTAGTCGAGCCACACGAGTCGATCTCCACCAGCAGGGGCGTCGGTGCCGAGGCCCCGGAGTCGAACCAACCGAGTCGAACCAACCGAGTCGAATCAACACTGGAGGATCAGGATGTCGGTCGCGAGCAGTAATGCGTCGTTGTACCCGCCGGGGGGATTCGCCCCGCCCAAGGACCGTCGCGGTCACGCAGGCGCGGGTGTGGGATTGCCGGCCGGGACCAAGGTCTTCTCGGCGGACAACCACATCTCGCTCGCGGAGGACATCTTCTACGAGCGCTTTCCGGAGGACCTCAAGGATCGTGCCCCGCGGGTGTGGTACGAGGACGGCGCCTTCCAGATGGGCAGGAAGGGAAAGTCTTTTCTGCCAGGAGATTTCAGTCATGTCCTGATGCAGTACGATCCGCTCGACGGGTCCGGGAGCAACAAACTCGATGCCCGGATGCGCGATCTGACCGAGGACGGCATCGACATCGAGCTCGCCTTCCCCAATGCCCTCCTGGCTCTGTTGTTCTACCCGGACAAGGAGATTCGCGAACTGTCGTTCCGGGTCTACAACGAGTACATCGCCGAGTTGCAGGACCGGTCGGGAGGCCGCTTCTACGGTGTCGGGCTGATCAACTGGTGGGACGGTGACGGCGCGCGGCGCACGCTGGGCGAGCTGAAATCATTCGGCCTCAAGACCTTCCTGATGCCGCTGTCGGCAGGCAAGGACAACGACGGCAATCCCATCGACTACGGAAGCACCGCGATGAGGCCCGTCTGGGAGGCGATCGAGGAGTCCGGGGTGCCGGTCTCGCATCACATCGGAGAGGCGCCGCTCTCGAGTCCGTGCGAGGTGAACAGTGTGGCCGTCGGGATGATGCACAACGTGGCCCCTTTCCGGGAGATGTTCGCCAAGTACATCTTCAGCGGAATCCTCGACCACCACCCGGGCCTTCAGATCGGATGGTTCGAGGGTGGGGTGAACTGGGTTCCGTCGGCCATCCAGGACGGCGAGCACCTGCTGGCCTCGTTCCAACACATGCTCGACCACCCGGTCGCGCACGAAGTCCGGGACTACTGGGACAACCACATGCGCGCGTCATTCATGGTGGACCCGCTGGGCCTGGAGATGATCGACAAGATCGGGGTCGACCGGGTCATGTGGTCCTCGGACTACCCGCACAACGAAAGCACGTTCGGCTACTCGGAGAAATCGCTCGCCGCGGTCGTCGAGGCCGTCGGGCCGGAAGACGCCGCACGCATCGTCAGCGGCAACGTCAAGGAATTCCTCGGCCTGTAGGCCGTGGCCCCGACACTCGAGAAGGTGGCAAGACCTGCGATGACAGCATTGGTATCCGCGGGATCTGCAGACATCGAGATCCCCGAACTGCCGGACCGTGCCAGGATGCGCCGGGAAACAGGTGCGCGGCTGCGGGCATCGATGGCCGCTCAGGGCGTCGACGCGCTGATCCTGCTGAACAACAGCAACGTCGTCTACGCGACCGGCGCGCACTGGCCACTCGGCGATGCCGGTCTGGCACACGTCGAACGTCCGGTCGCGGTCGTGGTGGCGTCGGATCCGTGGCCGCATCTGTTCATGCCCTTTCGTGAGGGTGCCTCCGAGGAATCCGACCTGCCGTCGGACCACCTGCACGGCCCGGTCTACCTCGAGTTCGACGAGGGGATCGAGATCTTCGCGCGGGCGCTCGCCGACCTGATCCCGTCGGGGGCCGCCGTCGCGGTCGACGAATGCACGGGGGCGATGCGGCGTGCGGAGAAGTTGTTGTTCCCGGCCGGCGCGCCGTCAGATGCGGCCGCGGTGATCGGCCCCGCGAAACTGATCAAGACGGTTGACGAGTTGGCGTGTATCCGGACGGCCTGCCGGATCACGGAGGAAGCGATGACGGATGTCCAGGCAGCCCTGGCCCCGGGCATCAGACAGATCGATCTGTCGGCAGGTTTCGTACGACGGGCGTTCGAACTGGGCGCCACGGCGAACATGCTCGACGCGATCTGGCAGGTGATGCCGGAACGTAAGGAGGACGGGGTCTGGACCACCCACGGCGATCTGGCGCTACCCCTGCTGACGACCGAACGGGAGCTGGAGCGGGGGGACGTGCTCTGGACCGACGTCAGCATCACCTTCGGCGGCTACTGCTCCGATTTCGGCCGGACGTGGATCGTCGGTCAGGATCCGACCGAGCGCCAGCAGGCCCAGTTCCGCAAGTGGTGGGACATCCTGAATCCGGTGCTCGGCGCGGTCCGCGCCGGCGCGACCGTGGCAGATCTGACCCGCGCGTCGGTGTCCGCGGCCGGCGGAAGCCGTCCGTGGCTGCCGCACTTCTACCTGGGACACGGCATCGGCGTCAGCGCCGCCGAGATGCCGATGATGGGCACCGATCTCGGCCCCGAGTTCGACGAGAACTTTGTCCTCGAGCCCGGGATGGTGCTCGTGTTCGAACCGGTCGTCTGGGAGGACGGAACCGGAGGCTACCGAAGCGAGGAGATTGTCGTGGTCACCCGAGACGGCTGGAAGAGCCTCACCGACTACCCCTATGACCCTTATGTCTACTGAGGTGGTGCCAGACGAACGCGCTCTGCGCCATGGGCGGCGCGAGCGGGCGATGGCACAGATGGAAGCCCACGACCTCGACATCCTCGTCGTCGGTCGGCAGGCAAACGCCCGTTATGTGTCCGGTGCCCCGCAGTTGTGGGTCGCCGGCACCCGACCGTTCGGGCCGGTGGCAACGCTGGTGCGGAAAACCGGTGCGGTGCATCTGCTCAGCACGTGGGACGAGGGCATTCCCGAGGACATCCCGCACGACCGGCTGTACGGGCTCGCCTGGAACCCGATGACCACCATCGCGATTCTGCGGGACATCGAGGGCGCCTCGACTGCACGTCGAGTGGGGACCGACGCCCTGTCGCCGGCTTTCGCGAAGCTACTGCCGATCGCCTTCCCGAACGCCGAACTCGTCGACGGGGAACTCGCCCTGCGGGAGGCGCGTCGCGTCAAGACCGATGAGGAGATCGTTGCGTTGCGGCGCGCGCTGCAGGTCGCCGAGGCCGGTCTGGCCGCGGCGGTGGCGCAACTCCGCCCGGGCATCTCCGAGCAGGAGCTGATCGGGTTGGTCATGGAGGCGACCGCCGCCGGCGGCGTGAGTACTCCGTCCACGCAGGACTGCGCATGGATCACCTCATGCGAGCATCCGTGGCGGGGGGTGATCGGGGATCGCCGGGTGCGGGAAGGTGATCTCGTGGCGTTCTCGTCGGGTGTGCTGGGCGAGGGTTACATCGGCGAAGTCGGACGGACCTGGCCGGTGGGCGAGGGCGTCGGTCCGGCCACCCGCGGGCTCTTCGCCCGGGGGGATGCTCTCTGGGAACGCCTCGTCTCGGCCTGCCGGCCCGGTGCGCACGCGAGCGATCTCCTCGCGGTGTACGAGGAGATCGGAGAACCCCTGCCGCCGATGCCGGTTGCTCGCGGTCTGGGGCTGGGTTTCGATCCGCCGGTCGTCTCGCCCCACCTGCCGGAGACCGCGGCGCGGGAGCGGCTGGAACCGGGCATGGTGCTCTCGCTCACCGGTTACGTGTGGGAGTCCGGAGTCGGTGCGGTGTTCCGACGCGACGCGGTACTCGTCACCGACGGCGCGGCCGAGGTTCTCACGTCCAGCCCTACGTGGACGGCGTGACCGACTGCACCGCCCCGTCATTCTGCCAACCATTGACGCGGCGCATCCGGGCCTCGGACCGACCTCGCTCCGAGGCCGTCCGGTGCCCGGGTCGCCGTGGAGCCTCCGAAGGAGCCGTCGAATGACCGACAAGACCGAAGATTCCGCGGAGGACATCGTTCTCTACGAGAAGGATCCGTCGACGAAGATCGCGACGATCACCTTCAATCGGCCCGGCCACCTGAACGCCCCGACCATCGCGGCGCGACTGCGGTACGCCGACCTGCTGCACCGGGCCAACATCGACGACGACGTCAAGGTCCTGGTGATCAGGGGGGTGGGTGACGATCTCGGGACCGGCGCCGACCTTCCGGAGTTCATGGAGGTCCAGAACGAGCAGGGACAGGCCCGGAAACTGGGTGAATACAAGATCGCCGAGGACGAGGTTCGTTATCCCCCCAAGGATTCCATCCGGCACGGCGCGACGATCAATCAGTGGTATGCCAACGCCCAATCCGGTTGCCGCAGTCTGCAGGAGTTCAAGAAGATCAGCATCCTGGAGGTGAAGGGCTACTGCTACGGCTGGCACTTCTATCAGGCAGCCGACGCCGATCTGGTGATCTCGTCCGACGACGCTCTCTTCGGTCACCCGTCATTCCGCTACTACGGCTGGGGCCCGCGAATGTGGACCTGGGCCCAGTCGATGGGGTTGCGGAAGTTTCAGGAGATGGTGTTCACCGGACGTCCTTTCACCGCACAGGAAATGGACGCGTGCAACTTCCTCAACAGCGTCGTGCCCCGGGACGAACTGGAAGCGGAGACCGAGAAGTACGCCCTGGCCTGTGCCCGCACCAGGCCCACCGACACGGTCTTCATGCAGAAGGTGTTCTTCGAGACGATGAAGCAGCATCAGGGCGAGTACATGGGCAGCCTGCTCAGCGCGATGTTCGAGTCTTTCGGTGGGCGGGCCCGGCCCGACGCGGACGATCTGATGCTCGACGACGACACCTTCGACCGCGGACTCGGCGAGTCCGTCAAGGACAACGATCGGCAGTATCCACCCGAGTTCCGTCTGAGCAAGAAGGGCCGGATCGCCGAGTCCTGACCGCCCGAGAGCCGGCGAACACGAAACAGGAGTGACATGACCCCGAATCAGCCGCAGGGCTCGTCACCGGGTGGCGGTGCCGCCGAAGCCGAGCCGGGTGGCGGTGCCGCCGAGGCCGAGCCGGGCGGTGGTGCCGTCCAACCTCCGCTGAGCGGTTGGGTCGTCGTCGACCTGTCCGCGGGGATCGCCGGCGCGTACTGCACGAAGCTGCTCGCAGACGGAGGGGCCGACGTCGTCAAAGTCGAGCCACCACAGGGTGATCCGCTGCGTTCCTGGTCTGCATCCGGTGCGGAGATCGCCTCCGGCGAGGACGGTGCACTCTTCGGTTTCCTGGCTTGTTCCAAGCGCAGCGTCGTCGCCGACCCGAACAGCGCCGGGGCGCTCGATCGGGTCGACGAGATCCTGGCGGCGGCTGACGTCGTGGTGTGGTCCCGAGGGTCCGGTGTCGCCGAGCACCCTCGGTTCGCTCCCCCCGACATCCTGCGCAGACATCCGCATCTGACGGTCACCGCGATCACGCCGTTCGGGTTGGAGGGACCGTGGCGGGATCGGCCGGCGACCGAGTTCACGCTCCAGGCATGGTCCGGTGGAATCGTCGGTCTCGGCCGAGGCGCGCCGGACCGGGCCCCGGTGTTCGTGGGCGGGCAGATCGGTGAGTGGCTTGCAGGTGCGTACGCGTCCGCGGCCACGTTGGCGTCGAGGACGGGTGCGGCCCGAACCGGTGTTGGCGAACTCGTCGACCTGTCGATGCTCGAGACTCAGATCCTCGGTCTCACTTACCACCCGGTCACCTTTTTCGAGGCGCTGGGGCGACCGTTCCGGACGGAGCGCCGCCTCACCGTTCCCGGTGTGGCAACCGCCAAGGACGGATTGGTCGCGCTGGGATGCGGGACGGCCCAACAGTGGTTCGACCTCTGTGCGATGGTCGGCCACCCGGAGTGGATCGACGAGGAATCGACGCAGTCGATCACCGAACAGGCCAACCGGCTCGCGCCGGAGATCGGCGACTGGTTGAAGGACCAGACCGTCGACGAGGTTCGCGAACTGGCCACGGCGTTCAGGATTCCCAACAGTCCGGTCGGCAACGGCGGCAACGTCACCGAGTTCGACCAGTACCGGAGTCGGGACTTCTTCGCGGTGAACCCCCGCGACGGATTCGTCCAACCGGGCCCGCCCTACCGGCTGCATCCCGCGATGCTTCGCGCACCGCAGCCTGCGCCCCGGCTGGATGAGCACGCCGACCACCTACCTCGTACGCCGGTCACGCGCACGGCGGCCACCGGCGATGGTGTCGGGGACCCGCTGCCGTTCAGCGGTCTTCGGGTGCTGGACATGACCACCTTCTGGGCCGGACCGTCCTGCACCCACTTCCTGGCCATGCTCGGGGCCGAGGTGATCCACCTGGAGTCCACCACGAGACCGGATGGAACCCGGCTCATCGCGGGTGTGCCGGTGACCGAGGACCAGTGGTGGGAACGGTCGCCTATCTTCTCGGGCCTGAACACGAACAAGAAGGGTCTCACCCTGGACCTTCGATCGGAACGTGGTCGAGAGGTGCTCACCCGACTCGTGGCAACCTGCGACGTCATCGTCGAGAACTACACCCCGCGGGTGCTGGAGCAGGTCGGACTGGACTTCGCTGCTGTCCGTGCCTTGCGCCCGGACGCCGTAATGGTGCGAATGCCCGGATTCGGGCTCGACGGGCCGTGGCGCGACAATCCGGCGTTCGCCTACGTGATCGAGGATGCTTCGGGTTTGAGCTGGCTCACCGGGCACCCGGACCGGAATCCCGTGGAACCGTATTCCGTGGGCGACCCCAATGCCGGTGTCCACGCGCTCAACGCACTGCTTCTGGCGCTGGAGCACCGGCGGCGAACCGGTCAGGGTGTGTTGGTGGAGGCTGCGATGATCGACGCGGCATTGAACGTCGCAGCCGAGCAGGTGATCGAGTTCTCCGCCTACGGGCGCCTGCTGCAACGGGCCGGGAACAAGGGACCGGCGGCGGCACCCCAGAATCTGTACAGATCGGGCGACATCGACGAATTCGGGCGCCCCGACTGCTGGGTCGCGATCGCGGTCACGACCGACGAGCAGTGGATCGGTCTGACAGGGGCGATCGGATCGCCCACCTGGGCAACGGATCCGAGATTGTCGAAGCACGCCGGACGGATGGCGTGTCACGACGTGATCGACGAGCAACTGTCCGCATGGTGTGTCGATCGCAGCTCGGACGAGATCGTCGACCAACTGTGGGCGGCCGGCGTCCCGGTCGGCAAGGTGATGCAACCTCACCGCCAGGCAGAACTTGACCAGCTGGAGTTCCGCGGCTTCTTCGAAGAGGTGGGACATCCCGCGGCCCGTCCGGCGAGGCACAGCACCGTGCCGATGCGGCTGTCACGGGGTCCCGACCGATTTCACGTGCAGCATGCTCCCCTTCTCGGGCAGCACAATCACGAGATCCTGACCGGCCTGGGGCTCTCCGTGGCCGAGATCGCCGAGCTCGAGGCGGAGGGGGTCATCGGGCGGTCACCGGAGCGGTAGCGACCGGAAGGGGCCGGAGACGACGAAAGTCCCTGCCTGGAATCGGTGTTTCGGTTTCCTGGCAGGGACTTTCGTCGTCTCAGCTGCTATTTCAGCATGCTGCCCGCGTCCACGGTGAGCTGGAGGCCGGTGACGTAACGGGATTCGTCTGAGGCCAGGAACAGCACCGCATTGCTGATGTCCTCGGGTTCGACCCAGCCGACCGGTAGTACGTGCATCAGCTTGGCGACCAGTTCCATGTCGGCGGGTCCGGGATTCTCCAGGTCCGGCCGGAACATCTTCATCGTTCCCTCGTTCATGAACATCGGGGTGTTCACGTTGGTCGGATGCACCGAGTTGACCCGGATCGAATGCTGTCCGAGCTCGACGGCAAAGGCCCTCACGAGCCCGACCACGCCGTGTTTGGCGGCGATGTACGAGCCGGTGTTCGGGTACGCCTTGAGCCCGCCGACGGAGCTGGTCAGGATGATCGATCCGCCCCGTCCTCCGGAGATCAGGTGTGGGACACCGGCCTTGACCGACTTCCACACACCGGACAGGTTGATGTCGATCATCTCCTGCCAGTCGATCTCCAGTGTCTGATCGAGGGTGTCGCCGCCGTTGCCGATGCCCGCGTTCGCGACGATGACGTCGAGGCGGCCGAGCTGTGACACGCCGTCCGCGACCGTCTCGGTCAGTGCGTCCTGGTTGCGGACGTCGACCTCGGCGGTGACGATCCGGCGTCCGTACGCCTTGACCAGGTTCTCGGTCTCGGCCAGGTCGTCAGGTGTGGAGGGCGCGATCACAGCCCCCTCCCGGATCGGAGCGCAGATGTCGACCGCGATGATGTCCGCGCCCTCCTGTGCCAGCCGTACCGCGTGGCTGCGGCCCTGACCTCGCGCCGCGCCGGTGATGAATGCAACCTTGCCTTCGAGTCGCCCTGCCATGCTGTCCTTCTCTCCCGTGGTGCTGCCGTGATGGGGTGGTCAGTGAGTGAACGCGGGCATGGTCTCCCAGCCGCGCACGGTCGAGGTCGGGGAGAGTCTCGCGTTCGACATGTCGACTTCCCATTCGGGGAATCGCTTGAGAATCTCCTCGAGTGCGATCCGGCCCTCGAGCCGGGCAAGTGCCGACCCCAGGCAGTAGTGGGTACCGACGCTGAAGGACAGGTGCTGGCGGGCGTCGCGGTGAATGTCGAAGACGTCCCCGTCCGGAGCGAACTGGCGATGGTCGCGGTTGGCCGAACCGATCAGGAACATCATCACGCTGCCCTCGGGGACGGTGTGGCCGTGCAGCTCGACGTCGCGGGTGACGTAGCGGGCGACGTGCGGGGCCGGCGCCTCGAAGCGAAGCAGCTCCTCGACGGCGTTGGGGATCAGTGAGGGGTTCTCGACCAGCTGTCGCCGCTGATCCGGATGCTCTGCGAGAACCTTTGCCGCCCACCCGATCAGTCTTGTGGTGGTCTCGTTTCCGGCGCCGGAGACCACGTTCACGTAGGTGAGCAGTTCGTCGCGCGTAAGGCGGCGCACAGTGCCGGTCTCGTCCTCGAACTCGACGTTGAGCAGTTCGGTCATGATGTCGTCGGAGGGGTGATCGGCACGCCAGTCGATGTAGGCGCCGAAGATGTCGCCGCTGACCATGCCCTCCGAAGCGGCCTTCATCTGGCCGCCTTCTTCGGTGCGCATCTGGTCGTTCGCGTAGTCCCGGATCGCCTCCTGGTCCTCCTCCGGGATCCCGAGCAACAGGCCGATCGTCCGCATCGGCATCTGTGCACCGATGTCGGCGATGAAGTCGAGCCGGCCGGTGCCGACGTGCGGATCGAGGCTGCGCTCGCAGAACTCGCGGATCTTCGGCTCGAGCGCCATGATCTTGCGGGGGGTGAACATCCGCGCGAGCAGCTTGCGGTGGATGTCGTGAATCGGTGGATCCTCGAAAACCAGTACGCCCGGCGGGATCGCGATGTTCGCCTTGATCAACTCGAGGATGGCGCCGCGGCCGGAGATGAAGGTCTCGTGGTCGACCAGGCCTCGATTGACATCGGCGAAGCGGCTCACGGCATAGAAGTCGTGGGACTCGTTGTAGTACAGGGGTGATTCTTCCCGAAGTCGCTTGAACATCGGGTAGGGATCGGCATTGAGCTCGACGTCGTACGGGTCGTAATAGACGTCGTTGGCTGCGCTGATCGTCACAGGATTCGCCTCTCGCCGGAGCTGTCTCGCTCACCGTGTACGCATGATCCGTCGGAAACAATCGTCAACGGCAAGTCGGTACGGATCACTCGCCGTGCAACTGCAAGTAGTGCTCTCGTTGAATGAGAGTCCTATTCTTAACGGTGAATCCGTTTGCTGCAACCATATTCGTTGTTTTTCCTTGGACTGTCGGTGCGAGAGATCTCGCAAGGACGGTCGTCGCCGACGGCCTTGCCGTAAGGATTACGAGAATGGTATTCTCGTCCAACTCGGCAAACGGCCGGTGCGTCCCGGTCGTGTTCGACCAGGCTCTCGTGTGGCCTGGGTGCAGTGTTCTCGTGGTGCCTGGATGTAGTGGTGCAGTGCGTTGTTTCGGCCGAGTGAGCGTGTCCGATCAGTCCTGTCCGCCGGTCCGGCTTCTCGCCGCCCGGACTCGCATGGCCCGGCGCCGGCCGGAAACGATCGAGGGGGTGCATCACGATGACAGTTGCGCTACAGGTTCCGCGTGAATGGGACGAACTCACACCCGACTGGATGACGACGGTCCTTGCCGCCCGTCACCCCGGCGCCCGAGTCGAATCGGTGAAGGTCGAGATGCGCGACGACGGCACCAATCGGCGCGCGCGCCTGGCGTTGACCTATGCGGAGGGGGACGGCCCGGCCACAGTCTTCGTCAAGGGCTGCGATCCGGACCACCGAGAGCTGGTGCGTTACACGAGCGGGTTGTTCCACGAACCTCGTCTGTTCGCCTCCGGCGCTGCGCTGCCGCTCGACCATCCGGTGGTGTACACCGCACTGATCCACGAGCCGGACGACTTCGTCCTCGTGATGGAGAACCTCATCGCCCGCGGCGCCGATCCGCGCGATGCCACCCGGCCGATGACCGTGGAGCAGGCTGCGCACGGCGTGCGTGGACTGGCCCGTCTGCACGGCGCGTACTGGGGGTCCCGGCTCTCGCGGAATTCGGCCCTTTCGTGGGTGGAGCCGTTCGTGCCCTGGGGTGGGATGGAACTTGCACCGTTGCCGGCCGCGATCGAGAGGCTCGGCGACTCGGCTCCGCCCGAGGTCCGTTCGCTGACGATCGATCACCTGGTCGAGAATGTCTGGATTCGCTACGTCCGGACCTTGACCCGATCGCCGCATCAGACTCTCCTGCACGGTGATCCGCATATCGGCAACTCCTACGTTCTCCCGGACGGCGACGTCGGCTTTCTCGACTGGCAGGTGGTGCGGAGGGGGGACTTTTCTCTCGACCTCGGGTACTTCCTCCAGGGTGCGTTGACCGTCGAGGACCGTCGCCGGAGTGAACGCGAGCTCGTGGAGGAGTATCGAGCCGAGCTCGGCCTGCCGGCAGGCGAGTGTCCGTCCACGGACGAGGTGTGGTTGCGCTATCGGGCATCGGTGGCGCACGGGCTCACCATATGGTTGGTGACGTTGAGCGCCGGCGAGCTGTGGCAGCGTCCGGACATCGCCTGGGCTCTCGCGGAGCGGTACTCGGCGGCCTATGTCGATCTCGAAACGCCGAAGGCGTTGGACGCGATCGCGGATCGGCCCGCGTGATGCGCCATACCGGTTCGGTCGTGACGCTTGTGGCTCGCCGGACGGCCAACCTACTGTGTGTTCATTGGGTTCAGTGTCGACCTAGGGGATTTCATGTACGCACCTCGGCCCTACGGCACCCTGCGCGCCAAGGGTGACGACCGCCGGCAGCTGATCGTGGAATCGGCACAGCGGCTGCTGACGCGGCGAGGCTGGCGGAACACCACACTCGCCCAGATCGCCAAGGAGGCCGGAGTCACCCCGGCTGGTCTGCTGTACCACTTCGATTCGAAGGAGCATTTGCTGCACGCGGTGCTCGACAGCCGCGATGCGGACGAGACGGCGCGGGCCGACCCGGCCGGTGACATCATCGAGGAAATCCGGAAGACAGCCGATCGGATCGAGCAGTCCCCCGAGTTGGTCGGCACCTTCGCAGTGCTGCTCATCGAGAACCTGATGCGGGAGGCGCCCTTGCACGACCGGCTGATCGACCGGTGGCGGTTGTCGGTCGATCTCGTCGCCGAAGCGATCACGCGCTACCAGGAGAACGGGCGCTTCCGGTCCGACATCGATCCTCGGGTGCGCGCGGTGGAGATCATCGCCTTCATCAACGGGATGGAGGTCGCCTGGCTGCTGGATCGTTCGATTCCGCTGGCCGACGTCTTCAACGAGTATGCGAACTCGCTCGCACGCGACTTCGCGGCCGCCTCGGAGGGCGTGGCCTGACCTCGGACGGTCACCGGGTTCGCGCTCCGCCGGTCGTTGCATGACCGGTGCGGTCACGCCCTGTGCAGGACGACTGTCGCCAGGGTGTCCGTATGCATCGACGTTCGGTCCAATCCTTGCGTCTATCTTGAGTTTTCGCAATTTGAATGTAGTATTTGCATTCGAGAGAATGACATTCCGCGGAGTGCTTCGAGGTGATCGCGCAGGGCAGGTTCGCGCGGCGCACGGAGTTCGATTCCGACGAGTCGCCGGCATGGGAACGGGGTGCGCAGTCCGCCCCCGGTTGCAGCCCTGCGGTGGTGGTCGGTCGTGGTGGGGGCGCCCGGAAACGGGCGGCGAACAAGGGCCGGTTCCGCGTGGATCCGGGTGGCATGCTTCTTCTGCGTGAACGACGCTGCAGCTTTGTAGCGTTCGAGCATGAGGGTGATCGAGTCGCGGGCGTGAGTCGCCGGCGCGAAGTCGACGCGACCGGAGATGTCGTCGCCGGAGACGGACGGTCCCCCGGATAGCTGGAGGATCGTATGAACATGAGGTCGAACGGATCATGTTCCCCGCAAAGGGGAGTCGTCTGCAGTGCGTACCGGCCGGCGGCGTGACGGCCGCCAGGCCGGGCCGACCGGTACCGGGGGGAAGAGGCAACTCTCTCGACTACTCGGGACCCTTCCAGTCCGTCGGAGCTCTGTTTGCGATGTCGGCCGATGCGGTGAAGTTCGCCTTCCGCAGGCCATTTCAGACGCGGGAGTTCGTCGAGCAATCCTGGTTCGTCGCGCGTGTGTCCCTCGTCCCGACCCTGCTGGTTGCGATCCCGTTCACCGTTCTGGTGAGCTTCACCCTCAACATCCTGCTGCGTGAGCTCGGCGCCGCCGACCTCAGCGGTGCCGGCGCGGCGTTCGGCGCGGTCACCCAGGTCGGGCCGATGGTCACGGTGTTGATCGTGGCCGGCTCCGGTGCGACGGCGATGTGTGCGGATCTGGGATCGCGCACGATCCGAGAAGAGATCGACGCCATGGAAGTGCTCGGGATCAACCCGGTGCAGCGACTGGTGACGCCTCGAATGCTGGCCTCCGCCTTGGTGGCAATGTTGTTGAACAGTCTCGTCTGCATCATCGGCGTCATGGGCGGCTACGTCTTCTCCGTCTTCGTGCAGGATGTCAACCCGGGTGCGTTCGCTGCCGGAATCACGCTGCTGACCGGGATCAACGAAGTGATCATCTCCTCCGTCAAGGCCCTGCTGTTCGGCCTCATCGCCGGGCTGGTCGCCTGCTATCGGGGGCTGACCGTGTCCGGCGGTGCCAAATCTGTTGGGAACGCGGTCAACGAGACCGTTGTCTACGCGTTCATGTCACTGTTCGTCGTCAATGTCGTGGTCACCGCCATCGGCATCCAGATGACCGTCAGGTGAGCGGGGGAGGTTGGCAGTGGCACCGAGCGTCACGTACGGGCGAACGATCCGCCGCCTGGCAAGACCGATCTCCAGTCTGGGCCGGATCGGTGACCACACGATCTTCTACTTCAAGGCACTGGCTGGGGCTCCTCGGGCGGCGTGGCACTACAAGCGCGAGACGATCCGCTTGATCGCCGAGACCGGGATGGGGGCGGGGACCCTGGCGGTCATCGGCGGAACCGTCGTGATCGTCGGATTCCTCACGCTGGCAACCGGCGGAACCCTTGCGGTGCAGGGCTACAGCTCGCTGGGCAACATCGGAATCGAGGCACTGACGGGCTTCCTGTCGGCCTTCATCAACGTCCGCATCTCCGCGCCTGTCGTGGCGGGCATCGGTCTGGCCGCCACCTTCGGTGCGGGCGCGACCGCGCAGCTCGGGGCCATGCGGATCAACGAGGAGATCGACGCCCTCGAATCGCTCGGCATCAACCCGGTCTCCTATCTGGTCGGCACCCGGATCGTGGCGGGGATGATCGCGATCGTTCCGCTGTACGCGCTCGCGGTCATCGCCTCGTTCGTCGCCAGCCGACTGACCACCGTGGTGCTCCTCGGACAATCCGCAGGGTTGTACGACCACTACTTCGCGACCTTCCTGAACCCGATCGACCTGTTGTGGTCCTTCGTGCAGGCGATCGCGATGGCGCTGACGATCCTGCTGATCCACACCTACTTCGGATTCTTCGCCAGTGGTGGTCCTTCCGGTGTCGGGACGGCGGTGGGCAATGCCGTGCGTACATCCCTCATCGCGATCGTCTCGGTCACACTGCTGGTCTCGCTGGTCGTGTACGGATCCAACGGCAACTTCAACCTGTCCGGGTAGGGGGATCGATGGCTCCGGGTGTCGTGCGTCCCCTCGTGGGACTGGGAACGATTGCTTTCGCCGCTCTCGTCGTATTCGCCGCGGCGACCGCGTTCAGCGGTGGATTCGCCGACAGCGTCCCGGTGACCGTCCTCTCGCCCCGTGCGGGACTGGTGATGTATCCCGACGCCAAGGTGAAGATGCGCGGAGTGACGGTGGGCAGGGTCGATTCCATCGACACGCTCCCGGACGGCCGGGCCGCGATACAACTGGCCATGGATCCCGAGCAGATCGGACGGATACCGTCCGATGTCACGGTCGACATCGCGTCGACGACGGTGTTCGGAGCCAAGTTCGTCGACTTCGTGCCGCCGGCGACACCCTCTCCGGCGCCCATGGAGGCCGGGCAGGTGCTGGAAGCGGAGCGGGTCACGGTCGAGATCAACACGGTCTTCGAGCAGCTGACGACGGTCCTGGACCAGATCGAGCCCGAGAAGCTCAACACGACCCTCGGAGCGATCGCCTCGGCAACGAACGGGCGGGGAAAACAGCTCGGCGAGACCGTCACCGAGCTGAACGCGTTCCTCGCCACCCTCGAGCCCGGACTGCCGGCCCTTCGCAATGACATCGCCCTCGCGCCGACCGTCGCAGGCACCTACGCGGAGACAGCGCCCGCACTGCTCGACACCACCGCGAACGCCACCAGGATCAGCCGAACGGTCGTCGAGGAACAACAGAATCTCGATGCCTTCCTGGTCAGCGTTGTCGGCCTCGCCGACATCGGGAACCAGGTCCTCGCCGACAACAGGTCTGCGCTGGCAACGACTCTCGACGTCCTGTTGCCGACGACGGCAATGACCAACCGGTACAACGAGGCGCTCACCTGCTCGCTCACCGGACTGGCGTATCTCGCCGACTCGAAACCGGTCGACGTCCCCGGACTCGGCCTGTCGGCCAACTTCCTCTGGGGCACCGACGCGTACCGGTACCCGGACAACCTCCCCAAGGTTGCCGCGACCGGCGGTCCGCAGTGCTCGGTTCTGCCGGTCGGCTTCGAGGATCCGCCACCCTTCGTCGTCGCCGACGTCGGGGCGAACCCGTTCGCCAACCCGCGGAAAGGGCTGGAACTGAACAGCATCAGCCTCCCGCAGGCGCTGTTCGGTACGCTCGGAGGTGGCCGATGAACGCGTCCCGCAACGGGCCGGTGTGGAAGCTCGGCGTGTTCGCGGTGGTCATGGTCATCCTGACCGGGTTTCTCGTGCTCGTTTTCGGACAGTACCGAACCGGCTCGACGACAAGCTATTCGGCGCTCTTCGACGACTCCTCCGGACTGCGGAGCGGTGACGTCGTCAGGGTCGCGGGCATCCGGGTCGGCACAGTCGACGGAGTGACACTGCAGGATGACCACAGGGTCGAGGTGGAGTTCAACGCGGACCGCGATCTCGTGCTGACCACCGGGACGACCGCGGCGGTCCGCTACCTCAACCTGGTCGGCGACCGCTACCTGGAACTGTCGGAGGGGCCGGGCTCGACGCAGATCCTGACCGCCGGTTCACAGATACCGGTCGACCACACGTCACCCGCGCTCGACCTGGACCTGCTACTCGGCGGATTCAAGCCGGTGATCGAGGGATTGAACCCGCAGGACGTCAATGCACTGACCTCTTCGCTCCTGCAGATCATGCAGGGACAGGAAGCGACGGTCGGTTCCCTGCTGTCGAAGACGTCGTCCTTCACATCGACGCTGGCGGACAACGGCGCCGTGGTGCAGCAACTGATCGACAACCTGAGATCGGTGATGGCCACACTGGCCGAGAGCGGAGACGAGTTCACCGCGACGATCGACCGTCTGGACACCCTGGTCGCCCAGTTGTCGCAGGACCGGGACCCGATTGGCGCCGCCGTCGAGGCGCTCGACCAAGGGACGGCATCGGTTGCGGACCTGCTGACCGAGGCGCGGCCGCCCCTCGCCGGGACGGTTGACGAACTCGCCCGTCTGGCACCGTTGATCGACGACGACAAGGCCCGTCTGGACTCGGCGCTGGAGAAGGCGCCGGAGAACTTCCGGAAGCTCGTTCGGCTCGGCGCATACGGAAACTTCATCCAGTACTACATCTGTGCGGTCACGGTGCGCCTGAACGACTCGTCCGGCGCAGTGGTCGAGATGCCCTGGATCAAACAGGAATCCGGGAGGTGTTCGGACTGATGCTCCGATACCGCGGTCGCCATCTGATTCGCCACGGACTGATCGGCATGGTCCTGGTGCTGTGCATTCTGCTGGTGGGCCTGAACTTCCAGGCCTTCGTCACGATGGCGACGACCGTTCGCTACGAAGCGGTGTTCGGCGAAGCCGGAGGCCTCGCCGCCGGTGACGACGTCATCGTGTCCGGAGTGCCGGTGGGCAGGGTGGCGAAGGTGTCCTTGGAGGGCGGCGATGCACTCGTCGCGTTCGACGTCTCGACGAAGGTGCGGCTCGGGTCCGAAACCACTGCTCACATCAAGACCGGGTCCCTGCTCGGCAAGCGAGTGCTGGCACTGGACTCCGCCGGTGACGATCGGCTGATGCCCACGGACGTGATCCCGATCGCGCACACGTCGTCCCCGTACTCGCTGACCGACGCCGTCGGCGATCTCACCACCAATGTCAGCTCGATCGACACGGATGCGGTCAACCAGTCGCTCGACACGCTCGCGGTGACACTCGACCAGGTGGCGCCGCAGCTGGGCCCGACATTCGATGGACTGACACGACTGTCGAGGACGATCGACAGTCGCAATGCTGCCCTGCGTGACCTGCTCGCCACCACCGGTGACGTGACGGGCATCCTGTCGCAGCGGAGCGAGCAGGTCAATTCCCTCATCCTCAACGCGAACTCGCTCCTCGGTACCCTGGTGGACCGCAAACAGGCGATCGTCGACCTGCTCGCCAACACCACGGCCGTGTCCGAGCAACTGGTGGGCCTGGTTGCCGACAACGAAGCCGAACTGGCACCGGCGCTGGATCGGATGAACGCGGTGGCCGCGATGCTCGAGGAGAACCGGGACAACATCGCCAAGGCGCTGCCCGGGCTTGCGAAGGTCGCGCTGACACAGGGCGAAGCGGTGTCCGGCGGCCCCTTCTACAACGCCTTCGTCGCAAACCTGATCCCCGCCCAGGAGATCCAGCCGTTCCTCGACCAAGCCTTCGGGATCGAGCCGCGCAGCCAGTTCGCGGTGCCGCACGTGGAGGCGCCCCGATGAGTCTTCGCCGTGTCGCCCAGATCGTCGCAGCCCTGCTCGTGGTCGCGCTGGTCACCGCCGCGGGGGTGATCGGGCACCGGGAACTGTTCGGCCCCAGGACGATCACCGCGGTCTTCACCACCACCACCGCGATCTACGCCGGCGACGACGTCCGCGTGTCCGGTGTGAAGGTCGGGAAGATCACGGCGGTTCGGCCCCAGGGCACCACTGCCGAACTGGTGATGGACATCGACCGCGGCGTGCAGATTCCGGCCGACGCGCGGGCGGTGATCGTCGCACCGGGCCTCGTCTCGTCACGGTACGTTCAGCTGACTCCTGCCTACCGGTCGTCCGGCCCGACGATGGACGACGGTGCGGTGATCCCGGTGGAGCGCACCGCGGTTCCCGTCGAGTGGGACGAGGTCAAGAACCAGTTGACCAGGCTTGCAACCGATCTGGGCCCCGACAGTGAACCGTCGAGCAGCTCGGCCGGTCGTTTCGTCGACAGTGCCGCGGATGCGATGGCGGGCAACGGCGACAAACTCCGGGAGACGCTAGCGCAGCTGTCCGGCGTCGGCCGGATCCTCGCCGACGGAAGCGGCGACATCGCGGAGACGATCCGGAACCTGCAGAACTTCGTCACGGTGCTTCGTCGGAGCAACGTCGAGATCGTCGAGTTCGAGAACCGCCTGGCCACGCTGTCGAGCGTGCTCGACGACAGCAGGTCCGACCTGGACTCGGCCCTGACCACCCTCTCGGTCGCGGTCGGGGACGTCCAGCGGTTCGTCGCGAACAACAGGGATCGAGCGAGCGAGCAGGTGCAACGCCTGGCGAACGTGACACAGAACCTGGTCGACAACAGGAAGGACGTCGAGCAGCTCTTGCACATCTTCCCGACCAGCCTCGCCAACTTCTACAACATCTACAACCCGGACACCGGCACCGAGGCCGGGGTGTTCGTGGTCAACAACTTCGCGAATCCCGTGCAGTTCATCTGTGCGAGCGTCGCAAGTCTCGAGAACACCACGTCCGCCGAGGCGGCGAAGAAGTGTGCCGACTACCTGGGGCCGGTGTTGAACCTGCTGAACTTCAACTACCTTCCGACCCCGATCAATCCGGTGAAGGGGCCGACGGCCCGGCCCGAGAACATCATCTACACCGAGCCCGACCTGATCCCGGCCGTGGTGGGGCAGCAGGCGCCGGCGAGGGCGCCGATGGGCGTGCAGGACCTGATATTTCCCGCGGGAAGGCCATCGTCATGACAGCTTGGGGCCAGCCGACCCGACGGCGTCTGCGGCTCGTCGCCGCATGTTCCTGTGCGCTCGTCACTGCGACCGGGTGCGCGTGGGAAGGGGTGAACTCGCTACCTCTGCCCGGGGCACCCGGGCGGGGGGACGGTTCGACGGTGTTCCACGTGGAGATGGCCAACGTCGGCACCCTCGAGTCGAATTCACCGGTCATGATGGACGACGTCGTGGTCGGGAGCGTCGGCGCCATGACGGTCGACGGGTGGCATGCCATGGTCGACGTGTCGGTGGGGCCAGGGGTCGTGGTTCCCGCCAACGCCGTGGCCACCATCGGCCAGACCAGCCTGCTCGGATCCAGTCACCTGGCACTGAACCCACCGGTAGGTGTCGCGCCCGCGGGACAGCTGGAGCCGGGTGCGAAGATCCCGCTGACCATGTCATCGACCTACCCGTCGACGGAGAAGACGCTCGCCGCGCTGTCGGTGGTGGTGAACGGCGGCGGGCTCGGCCAGATCGGCGACATCATCAGCAACGTGAACACCGCGTTCGACGGACGGCAGGGTGACTACCGGGAGCTGATCGGCCGGCTCGACACCTTCGTGGGCACACTGGACGAACAGCGCAACGGCATCGTGACCGCCATGCAGGAGCTCAACCGCCTGGCAGGTACGTTCGCTGCGCAGAACGCCGTCGTGACCGAGGCGCTCGAGAAGTTTCCGCCCGCACTCGAGGTGCTCTCCAAGGAGCAGCCCACACTCATGGCAGCTCTGGACAAATTGCGGGCCTTCAGCGACACCGCAAGCGGAGTGGTGTCCGATGTGCAGGCGGACCTGGTGGCCAACCTGCGGAATCTGGAGCCGACCCTCCGGTCGCTGGCCGACGTGGGGCCGGACATCGACAAGGCGCTCGCCTATGCCACCGTGTACCCGTACGGTCAGAGTGTCATCGACCGGGCCGTCCGTGGTGACTACGTGAACCTCTTCGCCACAGTCGATCTCACGGTGCCGCGGCTGCAGCGGGAACTGCTGTCGGGAACCCCGTGGGGTGACCCGAACGCCGCGATCCAGGCAGCGGTCGGCGATCCGGGGCACTCCATCCAGACGAAGGATCCGCTGGGCGTCGGAGTGACGCCGCCGGGCAGCGGAGGCGGCCGATGATCCTGTCGCGCTTCGTTCGCATCCAGCTGGTCATCTTCACGACCCTGTCGATCATCGGCGCGCTCGTGATGGCGCTGGGGTACATCCAAGTGCAGAACCTCCTCGGTATCGGCAGGATCAGTGTCGGCCTGGAGTTGCCCGCCGCCGGGGGGCTGTATCGCTTCGGCAACGTCACCTACCGCGGCGTGGAGGTCGGCAAGGTCGTCGCCGTCGAACTCACGCCGGGTGGTGTCAGGGCGACGCTGTCCATCGACGACGGGCAGAAGATCCCGGCGGACCTCGAAGCCGAGGTCCGGAGCATCTCCGCGGTGGGAGAGCAGTACGTGGATCTGCGCCCGCGCACCGATTCGGCGCCCTACCTGCAGGACGGATCGGTGATCGACGCGAGCGACACCAAGATCCCGCAACCGGTGGGCCCGATGCTGGACAGCCTCAGTGCGCTCGTCGGGAGCATCCCCGAGGACAAGCTGAACCAGCTCCTCGACGAGGTGTACGCGGGCCTGGACGGGGCCCAGTACGACCTGCAGTCGTTGCTGGACTCGTCGGCCACGATCGCCGCCGCCGCGAACAGCGTCGCGGAGCCGACTCGAACGCTGATCGAAGACGCCGAACCGCTGCTCGACTCGCAGGCGCGCAGCGCCGACGCGATCGAGATCTGGACCCGCAGTCTCGCCGGCGTCACCGGGCAGTTGAACACGAACGACCCGCAGGTGCGGTCGATCCTGCAGTCCGGGCCGGGATTCGCGCACGAGACCTCCGCGCTTCTCGACTCGATGAAACTCACGCTGCCGGTGTTGCTCGCGAACCTGACCTCGGTCGGGCAGCTCGGAGTCACGTACAACGCAGGCCTGGAACAGATGCTGGTCCTGCTGCCGCCCGCGATCTCGATGATCCAGACCGTTCAGCCGAAGAACAACGCGTCAGGCCTGGGTCTGGGCACCTTCCGGTTCGGGGGCATATCGGATCCGCCGGCGTGCACGGTCGGGTTCCTGCCGCCGTCGGCCTGGCGGTCGCCGGCGGAAACCGAAACCCTCGACACTCCGGAGGACCTCTACTGCAAGTTGCCGCAGGACTCGCAGATCGCGGTGCGCGGCGCCCGGAACATCCCGTGCATGGGGCAGCCGGGCAAGCGGGCCGCGACAGCCGAATTGTGCAACAGTGACGAGGAATTCCATCCGTTGGCCACCGAGCAGCCGGTGTTCGGGCCCTATCCGCGGGATCCGAATCTCGAGGCGCAGGGGGTCGCGCCGGACTCCCGGTACTTCGGCCGGCCGCCGTCCACAGATGTCGCGGAGCCGATCCCGGCGCCGCAGGGTGATGGCGGGGCGGTCGTCACGACACCGAGTTCGTTCGGCGGCGGGGCGGCCCAGCCGGAGGTGAGCGCGGTGCCCTACGACCCGAACACCGGTCGCTTCGTCGCACCCGACGGCCGGCTGTACCAGAAGTCCGATCTGGTGACCCCGGCCTCCGAGATCACCTGGCGGGAACTGATCCTCAACTAGAAGAAATGTATTGCCACTCCAGCGGATTCGATACCAGTGACGAGTGAGGAGACAGGATGTCATCGCAGGACGATGTGACAACCGCCGTGGCAGGCGGGGGCAGCGACGCAACGGTTCTGGAGGTCGGCAGGCGTCTGCTGATCGACGGGCAACTGGTTAATGCCGAACGGACCTTCGAATCGATCAATCCCGCCACCGGCGATGTCCTCGGCCACGCGCCGGACGCAGGCGCCGCCGAGGCCGAGGCGGCCATCGCCGCCGCGCGACGTGCCTTCGACACCACGACCTGGGCGACCGATGTCGCGTTCCGTGTCGAGTGCCTCGACCAGTTGCACCAGGCACTGCTCGACCACGCAGAGGAGTTGCGCGAGCTGACGATCGCCGAGGTGGGCGCCACACGCATGCTGACGCTCGGCAACCAGCTCGACGCCCCGATCGGGATCGTGCGCTACTATGCGGACCTGCTCCGTGCGTACCCGCTGACGGAGGAACTCGGAGAGATCGAGGTTCGCGGCGCGCAACACCGCCGCTGGGTGGAGAAGGAAGCGGCGGGAGTCGTCGCGGCCATCGTGGCCTACAACTACCCGAACCAGCTCGCGCTGGCCAAGCTGGCTCCGGCGCTGGCCGCGGGATGCACGGTCGTGCTCAAGGCCGCACCGGACACACCGCTGGTCACGCTCGCGCTCGGTGAGCTGATCGCCGCCCACACCGACATCCCCGCCGGTGTGGTCAACGTGCTTTCCTCGTCCGAGGTCGCGGTCGGCGAGACACTGAGCACTCACCCCGACGTGGACGTGGTGACCTTCACCGGCTCCACCGCCACCGGTCGCCGGATCATGGCGGCCGGCAGCGACACCCTCAAGCGGGTCTTCCTCGAACTCGGCGGGAAATCGGCGCTGATCGTCCTCGACGATGCGGACTTCGCGATGTCGGCGCTGTTCGCTGCATTCAGCATCTGCTCACACGCCGGACAGGGTTGTGCACTGACCACCCGGCTGCTGGTACCGCGGGCGCACCACGACGAGATCGTCGACCTCGTCGCCACCAACCTCGGGTACATCAAGTACGGCGATCCGGCCAGTCCCGAGACCTACATGGGACCGTTGATCAGCGCTCGGCAGCGCGAGAAGGTCGACGGCCTGGTCAAGCGGGCCGTCGCGGCGGGCGCTCGCCTCGTCACGGGCGGCGAGAAGGTGGATCCGGGATACTTCTACACCCCGACCCTCCTGGCGAATGTCGACCCGTCAAGCGAGATCGCACAGGAAGAGGTCTTCGGGCCCGTGCTCTCGGTGATCGCCTACGCGGACGACGACGACGCCGTTCGAATTGCGAACGACTCCGCCTACGGCCTCTCCGGCGGCGTGATGAGTGCGGACGACGACCGGGCGATCGCGCTCGCCCGTCGCATCCGCACCGGCACGTTCAGTATCAACGGCGGCAACTACTTCTCGCCGGACGCCCCGTTCGGTGGGTACAAGCAGTCGGGAATCGGACGTGAGATGGGCCCCGCAGGGCTCGAGGAGTTCCTCGAGCTCAAGACGTTCGCGGCGGTGGTCAAGTGAATCCGCTCAAAGGTTTTCGTGTCGTCGAGGTAGCGATGTACGGGTTCGTCCCGTCGGCGGGCGCCGTGCTCGCCGACTGGGGAGCCGACGTGATCAAGGTCGAGCACGCGGTGACCGGGGACCCGCAACGAGGCCTGCGTCAGACCGGCCAGTTCAAGGTCGAGGGCGACCCGAATCCGAATGTGGAGCACGCGAATCGGGGCAAGCGCAGCATCGGCCTGGACATCTCGACCCCTGAGGGGAAGGAGGTCCTGTTCGGCCTGGTCCGCGGCGCGGACGTGTTCCTGACCAGCTATCTGCCCCAGGTCCGAACCAAGCTGGGCATCGACGTCGACGACATCCGCGCGGTCAATCCGGCGATCATCTACGCGCGCGGAAGCGCGCTCGGTCCGCGCGGTGACGAATCCTCCAGGGGCGGTTACGACATGACCGCCTTCTGGGCGCGTGCCGGCGTCGCCGCCACCCTCACGCCACCCGGGGTGGAGGGCATGATCGGGCCGCCCGGTCCGGCCTTCGGAGACACGATCTCGGGCACGAACCTTGCCGGGGGTATCGCGGCGGCGCTGCTGGGGCGCGCACAAACGGGTGAGCCGTCGATCGTGGACGTGTCCCTGCTCGGCAGCGGCCTGTGGTCGATGGGACACACCGTCGCGCTGTCCGCGCATCTCGGCAAGCCGATGGTCGCGTCCCCGCCCGGTGCGCACGCGTCACCGGTCAATCCGCTGTCCGGGGTGTATGCGACCTCCGACGACCGGTACCTGGCGTTCGTCATGTTGCAGGCGGCCCGGTTCTGGCCCGACGTGTGCAGGCACATCGACCGGCCGGAACTGATCGAGGACCCGCGTTTCGCGGACGCCGAGTCGATCGCCGCGAACACCCTCGAAGCGGTGGCCCTGCTGCGGGAGACGATCGTCACCCGGACCCTGGCCGAGTGGACCGAGCGGTTCGCGACGTTGTCAGGCCCGTGGGCGCCGATCCAGGACTCACTTCAGGTCGTCGACGACGCACAGATCCGCGCCAACGAGTATCTCGTCAAAGCGGGTGAACTCGAGCTGGTTGCCAACCCGGTGCAGTTCGACGAAACCGCCCCCGACCTCCGGCCGGGGCCCGAATTCGCGGCGCAGACAGAGGAAATCCTGCTCGAGATCGGGTTGGACTGGGATCGAATCATCGCGCTCAAGACCTCGGGGGCGGTCACCTAGGGCATGTCTCCCAATCCCCGTTTCGGCGCCCCTGGCGCCCAATCGCCGCCCAGCTGCGTTGTCGTCGAGGCCGATACAACAGCGGTATCGGCCTCGCCTTCGCCTTGCCGGACGACGATTGTTTCGCCAGGTGCATCCGAGAGGGATCAGGAGACACGCCCCAGGGCATGTCTCCAACGTAGGAGCGCCACGGGCTGGTCTGCGTGGAACGACAGCGGGGATACCTGGGCCATCAGGTTCCGGTATCCCCGCCGGCGATATCGGTCGACAAGCATTCATGCATGCGGCACTAGCGTTTCCGATCGCGCAATGGTGCCGGTGACACCGGCACCGTCCTGTGCTGCCAGTAGTACCGCGGCCGCACCCATCGTCTCCACCGGTTCGACCATCTCCGGTGGGATCTCGATCCCGCTGCCACCCGCCGTCCAGCCCTCGGTCAGCACGACCCGGGACGGGCTCACACAGTTCACCGCGATGTTGTCGCCCTTCAGATCCGCGGCCAGCCCGAGGTAGAGGCGTTCGACTGCGGCCTTGGACACCCAGTAGGCATTCGAGCCGCGATCGGTCATGGTGACGCCGGTGGTGGTCACCGCGATCAGTGAGCCGCCCCCGCGCGCCCGCACATGCGGGATCACGGCCTTGGTCACCAGGAACACTCCGGTCAGATTGACGTCCAGACACAGCTGCCACCGTTTGAGCGGGGTGGACTCGATCGGTCCCTGCCAGAGCACTCCGGCGTTGGCGACCAGGATGTCGATCCCGCCGAACTCGGCGACGGTCGCGGCCACCGCGGCCTCGACCGACGCCTCGTCGGTGACGTCGCACGGCACGGCCAGTGCGCGGCCGCCGGATGCGGTGATCCGGTCCGCGACCGCACCGATCGTGCCCGGGATCCGGCCCTCGGTCTCGGATCGGGCGGCCACCGCGACCGCGGCGCCCGCCTCCGCGAGCGCCGCGGCGACGGCCGCACCGATGCCGCGGCTCGCGCCGGCGACGAATGCAACCTTGCCTGCGAGGGGTGTCACTTCGGCGGGAACCGCAGCGCGCCGTCGAGGCGAATCACCTCGCCGTTGAGGTAGTCGTTCTCGACGATGGACGCGACGAGGGTCGCGTACTCGGGGGAGCGGCCCATCCGCTTGGGGTGCGGGACCTGCGGGCCCCAGTACGCCTCGAGCTGGTCGCCGGCCTTGCCGTAGGCCGGCGTGAGGAAGGTACCGGGTGCGATGGTGCACACCCGGATGCCGAGCGGGGACAGGTCGCGGGCCGCGACCAGGGTCATGCCGACGACACCGCCCTTCGCTGCCGAGTAGGGCAGCTGGCCGATCTGGCCTTCGTACGCCGCGATGGAGGCGGTGTTGACGATGACTCCGCGCCCTCCCTCCTCCAGCGGTTCGGTCTTGGCGATGGCGGCCGCGGACAGCCGCATCACGTTGAACACCGAGATCAGGTACGAGTCGATGGTCGTGCGGAACGCGTCGAGCGACATCGGGCTGCCGTCCTTGCCGACCAGCCGTCCGCCGCCGGCCGGGCCGCCGTGGCAGTCCACGGAGATGCGCAGCGGGCCGAGCGACTCCGCTTCGGCTACGGCGGCGCTCACCGACGCCTCGTCTCCGGCGTCGGTGCGCACGTAGCGAACACCCAGCTCCTCCTCGAGCGCCTTGCCCTTGTCGTCGTTGACGTCCGCGACGACCACCTTGGCGCCGGCGGAGTGGAGGCGTCGAACGGTGGCCTCGCCGAGGCCCCCCGTGCCGCCCACGACGATCGCGGAGCTGCCATTGATCTGCATATTGATTTCCCTTCTTGCAACTATTGCTCTCGTGCTGAGAGAATCATGTTCTCATGAACATCAGCATGATTCTAGAAATGGCCGCAGCGGATGGCGATCGGATCGCCGTGACCGGTGCCGGACGGTCGCTGACCTCGGCACAGTTACTGGATCAGGCCCATCGAGCCGCCGCCCGCTTCCGAGACCAGCCGGCGGTGCTCTACCTGGGTGCCAACCATCCGGCCTACCCGGTGGCGCTGTTCGGTGCCGCCCTCGCCGGCGTGCCGTTCGTCCCGCTCAACTACCGACTCGGGGACAACCAGCTCACCGCACTTCGGGACAAGCACCCCGGTGCCCTCGTCCTCGAACCCGGCGACCTCGACGCGTTTCTGGGTGCGCCTGAGTCGGACACCGCCGACGGTGCGCCTGAGTCGGACACCGCCGACGGTGCGCCTGAGTCGGACCCGTCCGCCGCCGAACCGCTGCCGGAGTGGGACGGAGACGCCGTCGCCGCGATCATCTACACCAGCGGGACCACGTCGGACCCGAAGCCCGCGGTGCTGCGGCACCGGCACCTGCTCGCCTACGTGCTGAACACGCTGGAGTTCGGTTCCTCGGACGCCACCGACGCGGCATTGGTTGCGGTGCCGCCGTATCACATCGCCGGGCTGACCAATCTGCTCTCGAACCTGTACACCGGCCGCCGGGTGGTCTACCTGCCCGCGTTCGACCCGACGGAATGGCTCGCCACCGTTCGGCGCGAAGGGGTCACGCACGCGATGCTCGTGCCGACGATGCTGGCGCGCATCGTGAACGAACTGGGTGACGACGACGCGGCCACCCCGACGCTGCACAGCCTCGCGTACGGCGGATCCCGGACCCCGCGCCCGGTCCTCGAGCACGCCCTGCGGGCATTCCCCGACACCGGATTCGTCAACGCGTACGGGCTGACCGAGACGGCGTCCTCGGTGGCGGTGCTGTCGCCGGAGGATCACCGCGAGGCGTTCGCGTCGAGCGATCCCGCGGTCCGGGACCGCCTCGGATCGGTCGGGAGGCCGCTGCCGGGCATCGAGATCGCGGTGCGGACCGAAAGCGGCGACCCCGTCCCCGCCGGCGAGACCGGACTCGTGTTCGTCCGAGGCGAGCAGATCTCCGGTGAGTACGGCAAGCGCAGCGTCCTCGACGCCGACGGCTGGTTCGCCACCCGCGATCTCGGCCGGATCGACGCGGACGGGTACCTGTTCGTGGAGGGCCGCGCCGACGACACCATCATCCGTGGCGGCGAGAACATCGCGCCGGCGGAGATCGAGGACGTGCTGCTCGCCCATCCGGGAGTCGTCGAGGCCGCGGTGATCGGCGTCGCCGACGCGGAATGGGGGCAGCGCATCGTCGCGGTGCTCGTCGGTGACGCGGACCCGGTCGAGCTCACGAACTGGGTCCGGGAACGGCTGCGCTCCTCGAAGACACCCGACACCATCGTCTTCCGGGCCGATCTTCCCAAGACAGAGACCGGAAAGCTGTTGCGCCGCAATCTTATCGCCGAACTGGAGAATGCCAATGCCTGATGCTGTCATCGTGTCCGCCCTGCGTACGCCCATCGGTACCGCCGGGAAGGGCACCCTCCGTGACACCAGTGCCTTCGACCTGGCGCACCACGTGGTCGCCGCCGCGGCCGAGGGGCTCGACCCTGGCCGCATCGACGACGTGATCCTCGCCGAGGGACTGCACGGCGGCGGCGTGATCGCGCGACACGCCGCGATCACCGCCGGGTTGACGAGCGTTCCCGGTCTCGCCCTCAACCGGCACTGTGCGGCCGGGCAGGGAGCGGTCCAAACCGCGGCCGCGAGCATCCGCGCCGGCATGGACTCGCTCGTGATCGCCGGCGGCGTGAACTCCGCGTCCACCGCACCGCGGTCGTTGACCCGGGTCGGGGACGAGTGGGTGCCGTGGATGTCGCCCACCCACCCCGACCGTCCGGATGCACCCAACCGCGACATGTCGATCACCGTCGGCTGGAACGCCGCGGTGGAGGCCAGGGTGTCGCGCGAGGAGATGGACGCGTGGGCGCTGCGGTCACACCGAAACGCGGTGCAGGCCATCGAGGAGGGCCGGTTCAAGGAGGAGATCGTCCCGATCGACACCCCGCACGGCCTGTTCTCCGTCGACGAGCATCCGCGTCGTGACACCAGCATGGAGAAGCTCGCCTCGCTCAAGCCGCTGCATCCCGAGATCGAGGGGTTCAGCATCACGGCAGGCAACGCGTGTGGCGCCAACGACGCCGCCGCCGCGCTCACCATCGCGAGCTCCGACCTGGGACTGCCCGCGCTGGCCACGGTCCGGTCCTGGGCGTCGGTCGCAGTGGACCCCTCCCGGACCGGTCTCGCCCCGGTCGAGGCGATCCCGAAGGCCCTCGCCCGCGCGGGAATGACCTTCTGCGACGTCGACCTGTTCGAGATCAACGAGGCCTTCGCCGCGATGTGCGTGGCCACCGTCAAACTGCTCGACATCGACCCGGACAAGGTCAACGTCAGTGGCAGTGGGTGCTCGCTCGGACATCCGGTCGCCGCGTCCGGGGCCCGGATGCTGGTCACGTTGGTGCACGAGTTGCGCCGTCGCGGTGGCGGAATCGGTGTCGCGGCCATGTGTGCCGGGGGCGGCATGGGCTCGGCCACGGTGATCGAGGTCCCCGCGCCGTGACAGGTGTCTCCGGGCGGCCCGCGACCGGTGTTCCGGAGCCGGCGGCGGCCAGTGTCCCGGAACTCGTCGCGGCCGCGCGGGCCGGGTCGACCCGGGCGGTCGGGCGGTTGCTGAGCCTGGTCGAGAGCCCGCGCCGGGACGAGGTGATCTCGGTGCTCGACCCGGCCACCACCCGGGTTGTCGGTGTGACCGGGCCGCCAGGCGCCGGGAAGTCGACAACCGTCGCCGCCCTGGTCGGCGCCTATCGCGAACGCGGCATGCGCGTGGCAGTACTGGCGGTGGATCCGTCCTCGCCGTACAGCGGCGGCGCCCTGCTCGGCGACCGGATCCGGATGGCACAGCACATCGACGATCCCGACGTGCTGATCCGTTCGGTAGCGACCCGCGGGCACCTCGGCGGTCTCGCCGCCGCGGTGCCCGCGGCCGTCCACCTGCTGGCTGCACTGTCCTACGACCTGATCCTGCTGGAGACCGTCGGCGTCGGACAGTCCGAGATCGAGATCGCCGCCGTTGCCGACCCCACCGTCGCCGTGCTCAATCCCGGTGCGGGAGACGCGGTTCAGGCAGCGAAGGCGGGCCTGCTCGAGGTCGCCGACCTGATCGTGGTGAACAAGGCGGATCGCGACGGTGCCGACCAGACGGTGCGGGATCTGCGAACCGAGGTCATGGTCCCGATCGTCAAACTCGTCGCCTCCCGGGGCGACGGACTGACCGACCTGGTCGATGCGATCGAGACCCACCAGCAGGCGGACACGCGCGAGCGCCGAATCGCCAAGGCGCTGGCGCAGATCCTCTCGCTGGCCCAGTCCCGCCTCCGCAGCGACCCGTGCCTCGCCGGCCTCGCCGAGTCAGTCGCGGACGGGGGTCTCGACCCCTACCGGGCCGCGGCGCGTCTCCTCGGCCGGGAACCCGGAACCGATGTGCAGGAGCCGCGACACCGCCGGTGACGGCGACGGCCCCGCCTTCGCAGTGGCCGCCGCCGCGGCACTCAGTCGAATGTGGCCAGCGCCTGCGGCAGGTCGAGAGTCGAGCGGATCCCCGGCGCCGCTCCACACACCGCCGCAACGGTATTGACGGCGCGGTTGGCGGTGTAGCCGGGGGAGACCGCGCTCATCCGTTCGAGTGGCACCGGGAACCGGATGTCGATGTCGAGCGGGGCGTCCCCGTCGACGGCGAGATGCCAGCCGGTGGCCCGTACGTCCCACTCGATGTCGGTGGTGCAGTACCAGGTGGCACGGAAGCGCAGCAGTTCGCGCCCGTTCCGCATTCCCGAGACGGTAACCCGTTGTGCCGCAACGGTGCCTGCCTCGATGGTGCCCGCAGCGATCGTCGTGGTCTGTCTCGCGACGGCCACCTGCCCGCTCGCCTCGACCGCGTCGAGGGGCAGGCCGAGGCCGTCCGCGAGCAACTGCAGGGACGGCCCGAAACTGGCCCGCAGGTGTGCCGCCCGATGCTGTGAGTCGACGGTCGGGTCGCCGCCGAACCCCATCACCTCGAACAGCATCGCCGGGGAGTCGCGCCGGGAGAGATCGGCGAACTCGTCGATGGCCAGGTGCTCGAGCCGGCGCTGCACCGAGGCCAGGACGAGCGGGACGGCCTCGGTGATGAATCCGGGACTGCTGCCGGTGCTGTGGATCGAGGATCCGCCGAGCTCGCACGCCGCTTCGACACGAGCGCGGACGGCGGGATCCATGCTCGCCGGATGGTGGAACTCGCCGCGAGTGGTGACGATGTTGATGCCCGATGCGAGTAGTCGGCACACCTCGTCGTAGTCGCAGGCGCGCGGCATGTACAGGACGCAGTCGACCGCGGCGTCGACGATGTCCTCGATGCTCCCCGTCGCGAGAATCCCAGTCGGGCCCGTGCCGCACAGTTCGCCGGCGTCCCGTCCCACCTTGTCGGTGCCGTGGACGTACACGCCGGCCAGGGTGAGGTTCGGGTGCTCGATGACGCCGCGCAGCGACTTGGCTCCGATGTTGCCTGTGGCCCACTGCGCGACCCGGAGCGAATGGGCCTGCTCGGAACTGCTGCCGTTGTCACGCAACGTATTCGACTCCGCTCTGGAAAGGGGTAGGGGTGCTGCGGTCAGGGCAGGCGAAGGAGCGCTTCCTGGGCGTAGGAGGCGACGAGATTCCCGCCCGGGGTGAGGACGTCGCCGCGGCCGAAGCACCGGCCGCCGGCCACCAGGGGGCTGTGCTGGCGCAGCAGCAGCCAGTCGTCGGTGCGCAGCGGGCGATGGAACCACAAGGTGTGGGAGGTGACCGCGGAGGTGAAGGCGGTGCCGTTGCCGAGTTGGCACAACCCGTCCACCGACAGCAGGGCGGTGCCGATGAGGTTGAGATCGGTTGCGTACGCGACGAGTGCCGGCCCGAGAGCCGGATCGACTTCCGGTGTGCGCATCCACATTTCGAACTCCGGCGCCGCCGTGCCGGTGGCGTCGAGGTCCGTGGTGGTTCGGGTCTCCCACGGGATCAGGTCGAAATGGGCTCGGTGCCGGTCGGGCAGTACGGCCGGGACGTCGGGGACCCACTGGTGCACCGGGCCGTCCTCGGGAGTGTGCATCGAGATCGTGGCCGTGGCGATCGGCCCCTTCGACTGCCGTGCCACGACGGTCAACGTGGCGAAGGACCGTCCCTCGTGCTGGCGTGTCACCTCGTAGCGGACCGGTTCGTCGGCCCGGCCCTCGCGGGGGAAGAGCACGTGGAGGGACTTGAGGTCCTTGCCCGGACAGGCCAGGGCAGCGGCCCGGGTGAGCTGGCCGAGGATCTGGCCGCCGAAGAGGCGGTGGTATTCGAGGTGCTGGTTGTCTCCCTCGAACACCGCGTGGGGGTCCGCCACCGGGCGCAGGTCGAGGCAGGCGAGTAGGTCGTTCCACAACTCGGACATACCGCCGAGTGTAATCAGAACTCTGCCGAAAAGAGAATGTTGTTCTCGCTAGGAGTGTGCGAACCCCCGTGCGCAGAAGGTCCAGACTTCCTCGCCAGTGATGGGCTTGATGGTCGCGTCGTCGGTCGCGCCGCTGGACTGGGCGATGAACATGACCGTCTGCATCGTCATCGCGGCCATGCGGCGGGGGTTGACGTCCTCACGCAGTTCTCCGGCCTCGTACGCCCGCTCCATCAGCTCCGTGAACAGTGCGAGCAGGGAAGAGTGTGCGACCTTGACCTCGGAAGGATGCGAGACCAGCAACTGTGGAGCAAAATCCGTGAACAGCGGGCGCTGGGCGGTCGGGTCGGGGCGGCAGAACTCGAAGAGGAGCTCGATCGAGACGCGGAGCTGCTCGATGGGGTCGGTCTGGCCGGCTGCGGCGGCCCGGATCTGGTCCGCGGAGCGGCTCAATGCATCCTCGAAGAGGGCAAGCAGCAACTCGTGTTTGCCGTCGAACTGCAGGTAGAAGCTGCGCAGGGATTGCTTCGACCGGTCGACGACCTCCTGCACCGTGAAGTCCGTCGTGCCCTTCTCGGTGATGATCGCCTGTGCGGCGTCGAGGAAGCGCTGGACACGCTGTTCCGCGCGGAGTTTGGCGGTTTTGATGGAGCGTTCGACTGCGCGCGCCTTCCAGGCCGGCTCTTCGTTTGCGCCGGTCACGGTCGGATCTGCGCTCTCTCATTGATGGCGAACATGGAAGCACTGTACCGGAGGGTAAGGCGCAATTGCGCCGCCAGGTCACATGGCGCGGTCTTTTGAGAGACTATTACTTTCATCAAATGAGAATGCTATTCTCACTTCCATACTGTGCACCGCGCTCTGATGGAGGAGGCAGGTCGGAATGCTCTTCGAGTTCGATTCCGATCAGCGGCTATGGCAGGACACGGTCCGTGACGTCACGGCCAAGGAGTGTTCGCCCACGCTGATTCGTAATGTCGTCGACAACGGTACGGATCCGGGTCCGCTGTGGAAGCGGTACATCGATCTGGGCTGGACCGAGTTGACGGACCCCGAGGCCGCCGTCGAGCTGGCGATCGTTCTCGAAGAGCTGGGGCGCAGCACCGATCCAACGCCCTATCTCGCGACCATGACCCAGTTCACCCCTCTCGCAACGGCATTTGCCGATCCCGCCCTGTCGGGTACGGCGGTGTACGACGGCATCGCAGTGCACCGGGTCGGCAGCGACTGGGTGCTCGACGGCACGGCCCATCACGTCCTCGACGGCGACCGCGCCGACCGGTTCGCGGTCGTCACCGGGGCCGGCGTGTTCGTCGTCCCCGCCGAGCAGGTGACCGCGACTCGTAGCCCGGTGTTCGATCCCGTCCTGCACCTCGCGGAGGTCCGCTTCGACGGAGTGCGGATCGGCGACGAGGCCCGCAGCGACGTCGACCCGGCCCGTGCCCGCGAGCTCGCGCTGACCGGAATGGCATTGACGACGGTTGGTGCGTGCCAGCGCATCCTCGACCTCGCGCTCGAACACGTTCGCGGTCGCGAGCAGTTCGGTGCGCCGATCGGATCGTTCCAGGCGGTCCAGCACAAGGCGACCGACATGCACGTCGCCATCGAACGGGCTCGTGCCCTGGCCTACTACTCGGCGTTGACGATCGCGGCCGACGACCCCCGCCGGCGGGTGGCCGCGTCGATGGCCAAGGCTGCGGCGGGCGAGTGCCAGTCCCTGGTGTTCCGGAACGGGCTGCAGTTGTTCGGCGCCATGGGGTTCACCTGGGAGAACGACCTTCAGTTCGCGCTCAAGCGAGCCAAAGTCGGCGAGCTGCTGCTCGGCGGCGCGGCCGAGCATCGAGCGCTCATCGCCGCCGCGCGGGACACGCACATTGCCAAGGAGTACGCGTGCAACTGACCTTTGACGACGACGTCGAGCGGTTCCGGGCCGAGTTCGTGGCCTTCCTCGACGAGCACCTGCCCACGGACGCCGAGGCGGGCGAACGGTCCCATTCGAGTGCCCACGTCCCGGACTGGGCCAGACGCTGGCAGCGCGTCCAGTTCGACAACGGCTGGCTGCTGCCGGGCAATCCACCCGAGTTCGGCGGCCGGAACGCCACCATCCTGCAGCAGTACGTGCATCTCGAGGAACTGTCCAAGCGCCGGATCTACCACAGTTTCAATCCGCAGGGGCTCGGCATCATCGCCGCCTCGCTCCTGTCGTTCGGCACCGAGGAGCAGAAGGAGCGCTGGGCCGCAAGGATTCTGCGTGCCGAGATCACCGCCGCGCTCGGGATGAGCGAGCCGGGCGCCGGCTCCGATCTCGCGGGGCTGCGCACCCGGGCCGTCCTCGACGGCGACCACTTCGTGGTGAACGGGCAGAAGGTCTGGACCTCCGGCGCCCACGACGCCGACGTGCTGCTGACCTTCGTGCGCACCGACCCGGACGCCCCCAAGCACCAGGGGATCAGCGTGCTGCTCATCCCGACCGACACCCCCGGCGTCACGCGCCGCCCGTTCGCCTCGGTCTGCGCCGAGGACGACCTCGACTTCAACGAGGTGTTCCTCACCGACGTCCGGGTGCCCGCCGAGAACCTCGTCGGGGAGTTGAACAAGGGTTGGCGGGTGGCGACGGGGTCGCTCGGTCACGAGCGCACCCTGCTGTGGCTGAGCTTCGCCGACCGACTGGAAGACCTCATCGAGGACTTCCGTCCGGTGACCGAACTGGACCGCGATCACTACGCCACCCTGGTGATGGACGCCCAGGCGCTGCGATTGCTCGGCTCCCAGGCGCTCGCTCGCGAAGCGCGGGGCAACCAGGACGTGGCCGCGCTGTCGGTACTCAAACTGCTCGGGTCCGAGGCCGTGCAGAGTGCCGCGGAACACGCATTGTCCGCGGCCGGCTCGGACGGTCTCGTCCACCCGACGACGACCGCGCCCTACACCCCGTGGAATCTCGACAACTTCTCGTCCGGTTGGTTCGAGCGGTACGTCCGCAGCTTCGCAGGGACCATCGCCGGCGGCACCTCCGAAATCCAGCGCACCATCGTCGCCGAGCGCGTGCTCGGCCTTCCCCGAAGCTGAGGAGCGGGTCTTGTACATTCTCTACGAGGTCGCCGACAAGATCGCGACCATCACCCTGAACCGCCCCGAAGTGGCGAACGCCCAGAACAGCGACCTGCTCGACGAGCTCGATGCCGCTTGGACCCGTGCCGCCGAGGATCCTGAGGTGGCGGTCATCGTGCTCCGGGCCGAGGGCAAGCACTTCTCGTCCGGCCACGACCTCAACGACGGCAAGTGGCCCGCGCCCGGGAACATCACCCTGGAGTGGATCATTGCCGCCGAAAGTCGTCGCTATCTCGAGTACTCACTACGTTGGCGCAACGTGCCCAAACCGTCGATCGCGGCGGTGCAGGGCAAGTGCATCGCCGGCGGGCTGCTGCTGTGCTGGCCGTGCGACCTCATCGTCGCCTCGGACGACGCCTCGTTCTCGGATCCCGTCGTGATGATGGGCATCGGCGGTGTCGAATACCACGGCCACACCTGGGAACTCGGTGCCCGCAAGGCCAAGGAGATCCTGTTCACGGGACGCCCGGTGACGGCGGACGAGGCCGAGAAGGTCGGCATGGTCAACAAGGTGGTGCCCCGCGCCGAGCTGGACTCCGAGACACGGGCGCTGGCCGAGCGGATCGCCGACATGCCGCCGTTCGGACTCCGGCAGGCCAAGCGCGCTGTCAACCAGACGCTCGACGTGCAGGGCTTCTACGCCGCGATCCAGTCGGTGTTCGACGTTCACCAGACCGGACACGGCAACGCGCTGAGCGTCAGCGGATACCCGATCCTCGTGAAGCTGGACGAGATGAAGGCCAAGCTCCGGTAGGCCGCGAGGACAACAGAAGACGTCGACACCCTGGCAGTGAGCAATCCCGCTCCGCTGTCGGGGTGTTGGTGAGTCTGGACTCTTCCTGCCACATGGGCGTGCAGGTTTCGGGCACGAACATGGAGAGTCCCAGGCAGTTTCGCAAAACCCAGTGGTGGGCGGCGCATCCGTTCACCGGATAGGAGATTGATCATGCGGGTTTCGACCTCCCGTCGGGCACTGGCTGCCTGTGGATTCGTGGCCGTCCTGGCCGCGAGCGTCACCGGCTGCAGCAGTGACTCCGACGACGACGCCACGGCGGCGACGACCACGACGAAGGCGGCCGCCACCACCACCGCTGCCGCCGCCGCGGACCCGGCGGCGACCAAGGAGATCACGGACGCCTACGTCGCGTTCTTCAACGGGACGACCCCGCCGGCCGCCCGGGCCGGTCTCGTCGAGAACGGCGCCACCTTCCAGCCTGCGCTCGAGGCGATGGCCGCCGACCCGCAGGCGTCGGCCACCACCGCCACGGTCGCCAAGGTCACCACGACCGATGCCACCAACGCCGACGTCACCTACACCCTGCTGATGGGCGGCAACCCGGTGCTCCCGGATCAGGGCGGCCAGGCCGTCAAGCAGGACGGGACCTGGAAGGTTGCCGCGGCCACCTTCTGTGCGCTGCTCTCGATCCAGGGTGGTGGCGGCGCCCTGCCGCCGGGCTGCTGACGACCCACCCGTGAACGACTGTGGGGCGGTGCCGAATCCGAATCGGATTCGGCACCGCCCCACAGTGCTGTCGGGGTCGGCTCAGCCGGCCTGCTGCGCGTACAGCGCCGCGTACTCCTTGCGCGAGCGCGTCGAGATGTCGACGTCGACGGCCTTGGCCCGCAACGCGCCGACCGTGGCCTCCTCGCGCGGGATGTGCGCGAACGGATCGAAGCTCAGGAACCGGCAGGCGTTCTGCCAGGTGATCTTGTTGATGTCCGAATCGTCGGCACCGGCCCCTGTGAGCTCGTTCAGCACGAACTCCGGGGCGTCCGGCCACAGCGAGTCCGAGTGCGGGTAGTCGCACTCCCACGCGATGGTGTCGATACCGATGTCGTGCCGGAGCTTGAGCGAGGTCTTGTCGGTGACGTAGCAGGCGATCACGTGCTCGCGGAAGACCTCGCTGGGCAGCTTCCCGCCGAAGTCGCGGCGCAGCCAGCGCTGATTGGTGTAGTGCCGGTCGGAGCGGTCCAGGAAGAACGGGATCCAGCCGATTCCGCCCTCGGACAGGGCGATCTTCAGCTTGGGGAACCGCCGCATCGCAGGTCCCCACAACAGGTCCTGAATCGCGATCTGGGACACGCTGGGCGCGAGCACCATCAGATTGTCGATGGGGGAGTCCGGGGCCAGTCGCAGTGCGCCGAAGCCCTGACCGATGTGCAGGTTCATCACCATGTCGTTGTCGGACAGAGCCTGGAGAACCGGGGCCCAGTAGTCCATGTCGTGGTAGCTCGGCAGGCCGTCGATGTGCGGCAGTTCGGGCATGGTGACCGAGTGGCAGCCGAGCTTCGCGACGCGCTCGATCTCGTGCACTGCCAACTGCGGATCCCACAACGGCAGGATCGCGATCTTGATGAACCGGCCGGGGTAGGCGTCGTCCCACTCCTCGAAGTGCCAGTTGTTGTAGGCCTCGATCATCGCGACCGTGATCTCGTCCTTTGCGTGGCTCAGGTGGCCCGCGCTGAACCCGGTGAACGTCGGGAAGCACATCGAGGCGAGGATGCCGTTCGCGTTCATGTCGTCGATCCGCTGGTGGATGTCGTACACCGCGGGCCGCATCTCGGCGTAGCTGGCCGGATCGCGTCCCCACTCCTCGGCGGGCCACGTCACGACCGCGTTGAGTCCTGCGACGCCGGTCGGGCGGTCACGGTAGATCCACCGTTCGATGCCCTTCTCGTCGAGCACGACCTTCGGTGCGTAGTCCTTGTACTTGGCCGGCACGTGTCTGTCGAACATGTCGAGCGGTTCGACAACGTGGTCGTCGATGCTCACCAGGATCATGTCGTCGATGTTCATGTGGACTCCTTTCGTTCTCGCTGTCGCCTACAGGTGCACCAGTCGGGGCGCGGAGCCCTGGGTGCGGATGATCGCGCCGGCTTCCCTGGTCAGTTCTCGGGAACTGCCGAGCAGACCGTCGAGTACCAGTGTGCGGCGGACGTGCCGGTGCAGGGCGTGTTCTGCGGTGAATCCGATGCCGCCGAGTACCTGCTGGCAGTGGCGTGCGGCAGTCAGCGCCGCCTGTCCCGCAGCGGCTTTGGCCAGCAGTGAGCCGAGATCGTCGGTCGCGGAGTCGAGGGTGGCCTCCGCTCCCTCGATGGCGACGAGGGTCTCGGCGAGCTTGTGCCGAACCGCCTGGAAACTCGCGACCGGCTTGCCGAACTGCGTCCGATCGAGGGCGTGGGTGCGGGCGAGCGTCAGCATCGCGCGACCGGTACCGACCAGCCACCAGCCGAGCGCCCTGCGTCCCGCGGCGAGGGGAACCTCGTTCCCCGAGGAGACGACCCGGACCGGCAGCTCACTGTCGAGCCCCGTGCCGGTCGACCCGGTGCGGTCCCACATCACCCAACGCCCGCCCGCCGAGGGCAGGGGCACGGTGGAGCCGATGGGCAGGCCTGCCGCGGCGAGCACGACGTCGTTGACCAGCGGCGCGTGCGTGCCCGTCTCGCCGAGCAGCCGGAACACCAGAGGCACGGCGATGTCGGGCATCTCCGCGAGCATGTCCGCCCAGCCGAGCTCGGCGAGGGCCTCGTCGAGCTCGGCACCCGTTGCGGACGCCATTGTCCTGCGCAGTGTCTCGTCGAGCAGATCCAGCTCGATGTCGTGAACGGTCACTCCGCCCCCAATTCGAGTAGTCGGCGCGCGATGATGTTGCGCTGGATCTCCGCGGTGCCGCCGTAGATGGTGGCCGCGCGCGAGTACAGGAACTCCGTCCGCCACTCGGAGTCGGCGAATTCGATCGTCCCCGGCAGCAGGTCGCGAGCGGTGTCGAGCAGGCGCTGTTCGGCGGTCGCGAGCAGCACCTTGTCGATCGAGGTCTCGGGTCCGAGCCGGGCACCGTCCGCCAGCCTGCGCTGTGTGGCGTGCGACCGGCAGCGGGCGGTGTGCAGGGCGAGGTACGCCGCGCCCAGGTCGGCGTCGTCCTCCGCCTCGAGTGCGGGGGCCTGCTCGATCAACCGATCGAGCCTGGTGAACAGGTAGGCGATCCGATGCCAGAAGCAGGTGGAGCGCTCGTGCGGCAGCAGGTCCATCGCCACCCGCCACCCGTCCCCGGGCCGGCCGAGCATCCGTTCGGCGGGAACGACGACGTCGTCGAAGTACACCTCGGCGAATTCGTCGACGCCGTGCATGGTGCGCAGCGGACGGACGGTGATGCCAGGGGTGTCCATGTCGACGAAGAACGCGGTGATCCCGTCGTGGCCTTCCGACGTACGGGTGAGCAGAACGCACCGGGATGCATACTGCGCCAGGCTGGTCCAGACCTTCTGGCCGTTGATCACCCAGTGGCCGTCGCCGCGGTCGGTGGCGCGGGTGCTCAGCGACGCCAGGTCGCTGCCCGATCCGGGCTCCGAGAACCCTTGGCACCACTGCTCTCTTCCGCTGAGGAGCAGCGGGACCATTTCCGCGGCCAGTTCGGGGCGGGCGTACGAGATCATCGTCGGCGCGAGTACCTCGATCATCGAGTAGATCCCGGGCTCGGCCAGGTCGCGGGTGGCGACCTCCTCGCCGAGAACCGCGCGGAGAACGGCCGGTCCGCCGAGGCCCCCGACCTCGGCGGGCCAGCCATACCGCATCCAGTCCGCGTCGTGGAGCGCGCGGCGGACGCGGGCCAACTGCGCGACCTGACCGTCGAGCGAATGATCCGGTCCGGGGGCCAGATCGTTCTCGTCGAGCCACATCCGCAGGCTCGAACGGAATTCGTCGATGTCCATGAACGATCAGGCGCTCGGTCGCTCGAAGGCGTGCGGGATCCCGGAATCGTGCGCACCGCTGCGACGGATGAACGTCATGGCCCGCGTGCGCAACCGCCAGCCGTCGGCGGTACGGACGTAGGTGTCGTTGTAGTACCCGATCCGCATGTCGTGGGTGGCCTCCTCGACGAAACAGAGCGGCTGGGTGCCGGTGGCGGTGTCCCCGTCCAGGTCGATCAGCGCGGTGCCGGTCATGAACAGTCCCTTGGGAGCGGCCGCTACCAGTTCCGGAAACTGGTCCAGCGGGAACGCGTCGCCGAACGCACTGTAGGTGCCGTCGGGGGTGAAGACGGCGATCACGCCGTCGACGTTGCCTCGGGTCATGTTCACCGCGTACTCGGCGAGCAGTTGGTTGATCTCGACCAGGTCGTCAGTTGTCGAGGTTGTTGACATAGACCTTCCCGCCTTTCATGACGAATTGAACGCTCTGGGTGACGGTGATGTCCTGCAACGGATCTCCGGGAACACCGATGACGTCGGCGAGCAATCCCTCGGCGAGCCGACCGCGGTCGGGCGCGTTGATCAGCTCGGCCGCCACGACCGTGGCCGCGCGGAGTACGGCAAGCGGGGGCATCCCGCGCTCGACCAGCGCGACGAGCTCGTCGGCGTTCTTGCCGTGGGGGATCGCGGGTGCGTCGGTGCCGACCGCGATCTTCACGCCGGCGTCGTATGCCTTCTTCACCGACGTCCGGGCGCGGGGGAACATCAGGGCTGCCTTCTCCTGGAGTTCCTTCGGTGCGTGCGAGACATCCATCGCGTCGGCGAGCCGGGTGGTCGGAACCAGGAAGGCACCCGCCTCCACCATCTTCTCGATGGCGTCGTCGTCGAGCAGGAAGCCGTGCTCGATGCAGTCGATCCCCGCGGCGATCGCTGCCCGGACGGCATCGGCGCCGTGGGTGTGCGACGCGACGCGGAGGCCCCGCCGGTGAGCCTCGTCGACGATCGCCCGCAGTTCCTCGTCCGAATAGTGTTGTGCACCCGGTGTTCCGGTGTGCGACATGACCCCGCCCGAGACGCAGACCTTGATCAGCTGCGCGCCGTGCTTGATCTGGTACCGGACCGCCTTACGCACCTCGTCGACGCCGTTGGCGATGCCCTCTTCGATGGTCAGGTCCAGCACACCGGGGGAGAAGGCCGCGAACATGGTCGGGTCGAGGTGGCCGCCGGTCGGGGTGATCGCGTGTCCGGCAGGAACGATCCGGGGGCCGTCGACCCAGCCCGCGTCGATCGCCTTGCCGAGCGCGACGTCGAGCAGATATCCGCCGGTCTTGACGAACAGTCCGAGGTTTCGGACCGTGGTGAAGCCGGCACGCAGCGTGCGGCGGGCGTTGCCCACCGCACGCAGCATGCGCAGCGGAGGGTCGTCCTGCACGGTGGAGTAGACCGGCTTCTCGCCGCGTCCACCCATCAGCAGGTTGACCTCCATGTCCATCAGGCCGGGGACGAGGATCAGGTCGCCCAGATCCACGACCTCGCCCTCGGGTTTGCCGCCGACACCGACGATCCGGTCATCTTCGATCCGCAGAATTCCCGGACGGACGATCTCGCCGGAGTCGACATCGAGATAGCCGGCCGCCTTGAGTGTCAGCATGGCGTCAGACCACCGGCTCTCGGATGATCTCAACCCAGGCTGCACCGCTGTCGAGCACGCGGGGCTGCTTCCACACCTCGACCGGGAACGACACCATGACCACCGACTGCATCAAGTGCATCAGCCGCTTGGCGTCATCGGGCATGTCGTGCAAGGGGAATCGCGCATCGAGGTAGACCATCACGTCCTCGAGCCGTGCCATGCCGACGTCGTAGAGATCCTGCATCTCCTCCATCGACGAGGCAAGGCGCTTTGCGTAGCGTTCCGGCTCCGTCTGGAGGATCCAGTCACCGAACCGCTCCAGGTCGGCGAACTCTGCCGGCAGCAGGGGAGTCGTCGTCTCAGACATGTGCGACCTTTCCATTGGTCGTGGCGGTGGTGCCGCCGGTCGTGTTGGTCGTGGCGGCAGCCTTGTGCTTGTTCACGTAGTCGCCTGCGGTCTTGTGCAGGTGCCGGAGCAGGATCTCCTGGTCGCACAGCGGGAAGTCGGTGACCGCCCGGGTGCCGATCTGGGTCTGTGTTGCCTCCAGCGTATTCGCGTCCTGGAGGGCGTATTCCTTGAAGGTGACCGCCGCCAGTTCCTGGGAGAGTCGCTGGCGAGTGTTCTTCGGCGGCACGAAGTAGAGGTTGGCCTCGAAGATGTGCTTGTCCACGGCCGTCGGCCAGTAGTGGTAGGTCAGGTACCAGCCGGGTGCCCAGAACAGCAGGGTGAAGTTGGGGAAGAATTCGAACGAGTCCGTGCCCCAGGTGTTCTGGCGAGCAGGATTGATCGCCGGCGGCAGCTCGTCGGGCAGGATGCCCTTGATGTCGGGGCGGTCCCACGGGCCGAACAGGCCGCTGTGGAGGACCCGCTCGATGGGCTTGACCATGTTCAGGTCCTTCGGCGGGGACATCCCACCCCACGACGAGATCATCGCGTGGTCGTCCTTGATGTCGTAGTGCAGCGCCTCGAACCCGACCTTGGCCAGCTTCTCTGCCTCGTCCTTGGTCGCCTGCTTCATGTGCAGGATCGGTGCGTGGTAGAACTCGGTGAACGCGTCGATGAACAGCTTCCAGTTGGCGTTGATCTCCGAGCGGTAGCTGTAGACCTCGGTCATCTCGTGGAAGGGGTAGCCCTCCAGGCCCTTGGCGAAGTCGCCGAGGTAGTCCCCCAGCGGGCCGGCCTCGTCGTCGAAGTTGACGAAGATGAAGCCTTCCCAGACCTCGCACCGCACCGGCTTCAGTCCGTAGGAGCCCTTGTCGAGGTCGAAGAACTCGCCTTCCTGCTGAACGAAGGTGAGATCGCCCTTCAGGCTGTAGCGCCACGCGTGGTACTTGCAGGTGAACTGGCGGCAGCTGCCCGCGACCTCCTCGCCGGGATAGTCGTTCCACACCAGCTTGTTGCCGCGGTGCCGGCAGAGGTTGTAGTACGCCCGGACTTCACCGTCACCGTCTTTGACGATGATGATCGAGGTGCCGGTGCCCACCGACGGCATTTCGCGCGTGAAGTAGCTGCCGGTCTTCGGAAGGCGCTCCACGCGTCCGACATTGAGCCACAGCTTCTTGAAGATCGCCTGCTGTTCGAGCTGCCAGTGCTCCGGGTCGATGGAATCGGAGTAGTCGACGGGCTCGGTCCCGAGTTCGGGCCAGTTCTCGGTCCAGCTACCCACGGCTGGCTTGGTGAAGTGTGACAAGGGTCTACCTTTCGTTTCCGGGCCCGTGGCCGCTGTGCTCGATGTCGCTGTGCGCGAGGTTCTTGTGTGCGATTTCGTCGGGCGCGAGGCCGAATGTGTTGATGGCCATGGCCATGGTCGAGTAGCCGCCGACGGTGAAGACGAAGTCGAGTCGCTGGCGGTCGTCGAGTTGCGCCCCGAGTGCCGCCCAGGTCGCGTCGGTCAGCCGGGACGTGTCGCCGAGCTCGTCCACGGCGCTGAGCACCGTCTGCTCGAACTCGTCGTTCGACTTGCCGAGCCGGGTCGACTCGATCTCCTCGTCGCTGAAACCGGCTTCCCGGGCGATCTCGGTGTGATGGTGCGACTCGTACGCGCAGTCGTGGCGGTGCGCCACGCGCAGGATGGTCAGCTCGCGCAGGCGCGCCGGCAGTGTCGACCGGTACAGCAGGTGAAGGCTGAACCCGAGGAACGACTTCGTCAGGTCGGGGTGTCGAGCGAGTGTCGACAGCATGGGGCCCGCGCCGTCCGGGTGCTGGCGGTCTCTCGGGAGCATGCCGGCGAATGCGCGGCGAGTGTCGTCGTCCCATTCGTCCGCCGGTAGCGGTGTCAGTCCCATCCGTAACCTCCTCTCATCGAGAGAATAGCATTCTCATTTCTGAGCACAAGGTTTCCACGTCGGGCCCTGATAGTCAACGCCTGGGGGTGACTGCGCTCGGCGACCCTCTGTCGAGGGCTTTTGTCGGCGGTTGGCCGCTTCGCCCCGTTCGGCCTCTCTGCCTGCGGTGCTTGATTCACGGATCAATCAATTCCTGCGGACTCTGTTGATTCTCTCTCAAGGAGAAGCTAGTTTCCCACCAGTGAGAGCAATACTGCCCATCGGGGAGTGACCTGAGTCGAGGTCGGGCGCTCACGCAGATCGCCTGCACCGGCTCGACGACGAGCCCCAGCGGAGGAGGACCAGGTGAAAGCACAGCGAACAGTCGTCGCCCTTGCGGCGATGGCGCTGCTGGTCGCGGGATGTAGTGGCCGCGGCGACAGTTCCGGTTCGGAGGAAGGCGCCGGAGGTGGTGGCACCAGCAGTTCAGCGGCTTCGGGCGACTTCGGTGACCTCACCGATGTCTGCCAGTCGGGTGACGCGAAAAGCGCTTCCGCACAAGGCGTGACGGCCGACGAGATCAAGGTCGGCGTGTTCACCGACATGGGCTTCACCAAGAACTCGGAGTTCGCCGACGCGGCGAAGGCGTTCTCCTCCTGGTGCAACGAGGCCGGCGGCATCAACGGCCGCAAGATCACCGTCAACATTCGCGACACGAAGCTGATGGAGGTCCGGCAGCGGATGCTCGAGGCCTGCCGCGACGACTTCGCCCTCGTCGGCGGCGGTGCCGCCCTCGACGGTCTCGGCGTCAAGGAGCGCCTGAACTGCCTGCTGCCGAGTTTCCCGGCGCAGATTGCCCAGGCCCAGTCCGTCGGCGCGGACCTCGAGGTCAGTGCCGCTCCCACCCAGGTTCCCGGCTACGACCCGTACTACGGGTACCGGAAGTGGCTGATGACCGATGCGTATCCCGCATCGGCGGCCGCTGTCGGCATCATCAACGGCGACTCGCCGGTGACGAAGAATCTCGGCGACCAGGCGGTCGAGGCCACCCAGGCCGGGGGCGGAACGTTCGTCTACAACGACCTGTACCCGGCGGCCGGTGTCGCGGACTGGACGCCCTATGCGCAGGCGATCAAGGCCAAGGGCGTCAAGGGCCTGATCTTCTACGGCGACTTCAAGCAGCTGGCCAAGCTCGAGGACGTCCTGACCGGCATGGACTACAAGCTGGACTGGATCGACGCCAACAGCAACGCCTACAACGAGTCGTTCCTGGAGTTGGCGGGCAACTCGCTCGACGCCCAGAACAACTTCGCCGATCTCGGCGGCGTCGCCCCGCTGGAGAGCGACAACCCGGCGACCAAGCAGGTCACCGAGATGTTCGAGCAGTACGCACCGGGTGCCCAGATCACCCTGCCCGCGATTCGTGCGATCTCGTCGTGGCTGCTGTTCGCCAAGTCGGCCGGCGCCTGCGGTGACGATCTCACCCGGGCCTGCCTGCTGGAGAACGCGAAGAAGCAGACGGAGTGGACCGGCGGGGGACTGCAGGCGCCGGTGGATGTGTCGAATCCGACCGTCCCGCAGCCGTGCTTCAACGTCGAGGAGGCCACGCCCGACGGGTGGAAGGCCGCGGACTTCGAGCCGGACAACGGTCTGTACCGCTGCGACGTCGCGCCGTACAAGTACACGAAGGACTACGGCAAGCCGCTGACTCTCGCCGACGTCGGCAAGAGCATGAGCGACGTCGGGTAACGGACCATGGAGCAGTTCCTCGCCTTCGGGATCGTCGGGCTGAGCGCGGCCGCGATCTACGCGATCATCGGCAGCGGCCTGGTGGTCACCTACACGACCACCGGGGTGTTCAACTTCGCGCACGGTGCGGCGGGCATGATGGCCGCGTTCGCGTACTGGCAGCTCAGCGTCGGCTGGGGGTGGCCGGTGCCGTTGGCGCTGGCCACCGTGCTGCTGGTGCTCGCGCCGGCGTTCGCCCTCCTGGTCGAGCGAGCGATGCGGCCGGTGCAGGCTCTCGGTGAAGCCGAGCGAATGGTCATGACGATCGCGTTGCTCAGCGGTCTCATCGCCCTCGCCCGGTGGATCTGGGATCCCAACACGGCCCGCTCGTTGCCGAAGTTCTTCGCCGACCAGACGCCGCTGCGGATCGGATCGGTGACGATCACGTGGCACCAGGCACTGACCATGATCGTTGCCGTGGCCGTTGCGATCGGTCTGCGAATCCTGCTGACGCGCACCAGAACCGGTGCCGAGATGCGGGCCACCGTCGACGATCGCGGCCTGGTCGGCCTGACCGGCGCCGACCCGGTGCGGGCCAATCGGGTGGCGTGGATGCTCGGTACCGAGCTGGCCGCGATCGGTGGCATCCTCATCGCCCCGACCATCGCCCTCGACTCCACCCAGCTCTCGCTGCTGATCGTCAGTGCATACGCGGCGGCCATTTTCGGCCGACTGCACAGTCTGCCGATGACGTTCGTCGGCGCGATCGTGGTCGGCTGCCTGGAGAGCTACCTGACCGGGTACCTGCCGCAGAACGAGTTCCTTCCCGGGTTGCGGCTCGCGGCTCCCGCGCTGCTGCTCCTCCTCGCGCTGTTGCTGTTCCCGCACGGTCGCCTGCGTGGCCGGGACCGGCAACTCAGTCAGGTTCCGCTGCCCACGATGCGCGGCACGCTCGCCTTCGGCGGGGTGGTCGTCGCGTTCGGCGTCGTCCTCGCGACCGTGTTGGGCGAGGCCGACCTGGTCACCTACGGACAGATCTTCGCCTTCGGCGTGATCGCGCTGTCCTTCGTGCCGCTGGCCGGCTACGCGGGGCAGATCTCGTTGTGTCAGTTGAGCATGGCGGGTGTCGGTGCGATCGTGTGCGCCAGGTTCGGTGCGCAGGGACAGTGGTGGGCGTTGATCGTCACCGTGCTGGTCACCGCCGTCATCGGCGCGGTCATCGCGTTGCCGGCCTTGCGGCTGTCCGGAATCTACCTGGCGCTCGGCACCGCGGCCTTCGCCGTGATCCTCGACCGCTGGATCTTCACCCTTCCGTCCTTCAGTATCTTCGGCACCGAGATCACCCTGTTCGATCAGGGATCGGTGGAGTTGGTGGGGCCCAACCTGTTCGGCTTCCAGATCGACACCCCGGCGGAGACCACGGTGTTCGCGGCTGTCTGTCTGGCGCTGGCGACGTTGGCCGTCGCCGCGCTGCGACGCGGACTGCTCGGCAGACGGCTGATCGCACTGCGCGACAGCGAGGCCGCGTACGCGACACTGGGCGGCAGCCTGCTGATGACCAAGGTGCTGGTGTTCGCCGTCTCGGCCGGAATCGCCGGTCTCGGCGGCGCGCTCTACGGCATGCAGTTGCGTTCCGTCACCGCCGACCAGTTCAACTTCGTCATGGGACTCTCGCTGTTCCTGATCGCGGTGCTCGGCGGCCTCGGCGCGGTGGGCAACGGTCTGTGGACAGGAACCATGCTCGCCGGCCCCTTCAACGCGATCGTCGCGCTCTGGCCGGCAACCCAGAACTTCATCCAGGCGGTGCCCGGTCTCGCCGGCGTCGCGTTCGGTGCTCCCGCCGTCCAACACGGCGCGATCTCCCTGATGCGCAAGAGCTGGGACGCCACCCTGCGGGACAGACTCGTGATGTCGGTGCTGGGGGGCTGGGCGGTGCTGCTGTGGGTGCTGCGTCTGGCCGACGTGATCAACGGCTACGTCCTGTTCGGAGGCGTGGTGCTCGGAGCGCTCGCCGCGCTCTGGTGGGGCAACGCCCGGCACCGGCCGCCGTCGCAGGCGCCCGAGATACCGGTCGAGTGGTGGGGGCTCGAGCGCCCCTGGCGCCCGGAAGACGAGGAGGAGCTGGATCGTGCCATCGCTGCTCGAAGTTGACGACATCGCGGTCGTCTTCGGAGGACACCGCGCTCTGGACGGGGTCACGCTGACGGCCGAAGAGGGCCACGTCACCGGCCTGATCGGACCCAACGGCGCAGGCAAGAGCACGCTGTTCGACGTCGTCTCCGGTCTGCGCCGTCCCGCCGCGGGGCGAGTGCTGCTCGGCGGCCAGGACGTCACCAGGGCCGGTCCGGCCCGCCGCGCCCGACACGGGCTGGCCCGGACGTTCCAGCGCCTGGAGCTCTTCGGTCGGCTCAGCGTCCGCGACAACCTGCTCGTGGCCGCGGAGCTGGGACCGGAGCGGCGTCACGCGTCACGGGTGGTCGACGAGATCATCGGACGGTTGGGCCTGGAGTCGGTCGCCGACACCTGTGCCGACTCCGTGACCACCGGTACCGCCCGCCTGGTCGAGGTGGCACGCGCGCTGGCGGTGCGACCGACCCTGCTGTTGCTCGACGAGCCGGCCGCAGGCCAGGACGCCGCCGAGACCGAGCGGTTCGCGGCGTTGCTGCGGTCGCTCGCCGAGGGCGGCACGGCGGTCCTGCTCGTCGAGCACGACATGGAACTGGTCATGAACGTGTGCGACACCGTGCACGTGCTCGACCTCGGGCGGATCATCTCGGTCGGCACACCCGAGGCGGTCCGAAGCGACGAGGCCGTGCTGGCGGCCTATCTGGGGCAGGCATGAACGCGATACTCGAACTGCGCAACGTGCGCGCCGCGTACGACGCGATCACCGTTCTGCACGGCATCGATCTGAGCGTCGAACCCGGGCAGATCGTGGCCCTGCTCGGGCCGAACGGCGCGGGCAAGACGACCGCGTTGAAGGTTGCCGCCGGTGTACACCCGGTCGCGTCGGGGCAGCTGCTGCTCGGCGGCCGTGACGTCACCGGTGCTGCGTCCCGGGATCTGGCCCGAACCGGGGTCTGCCTGATTCCGGAGGGGCGGGGAGTGTTCCCCAACATGACCGTCCGCGACAACCTGCTGATGATGACGTTCACCGGCAAGTCCAGGGCCGAGATCGAGGAGACTGCCTTCAGCCGCTTTCCGATCCTCGGTAAGCGGGCCTCGCAGATCGCGGGGACGATGTCGGGAGGCGAGCAGCAGATGCTGGCGCTGTGCCGCGGTCTGGCAACGGATCCCGCGGTGCTGATGCTGGACGAGCTGTCCATGGGCCTGGCGCCCCTGATCGTCGATCAGCTCTACGAGCAGGTCGCCGAGATCGCCCGGCAGGGGGTCTCGGTGCTGGTCGTCGAACAGTTCGCATCGACCGTTCTCGACATCGCCGACCATGCGGCCGTCCTGGTCCGGGGCCGGGTGCAACGTCAGGGCGTCCCCGACAGTGAATTCCGCACCGAACTAGCCGCCCTCTACCTAGGGAGTCCCACATGACATCGACAGAGACCCGCGCGGATCGCTTCACCCGTGAACTCGCCGAACTGAAGATCCCCGATCCGTCCGCCGGCCGGTCGAGCCTGTGGCTGCGCCTCGGCGTGGCGGCGATGGTGCTCGGCCCGGTCCTGGGGGTGGTGGCATTCCTGATGTCGCACAACACCTCCGATCCGCTGGTTCAGCGCGACGCCATCATCATCGCCCTCATCGGGATCGCGGTCGCGGTGGTGGGTGCCGCGGTGTACCTGCGCTATTCACTCACGGGATTCCTCCGCTTCTGGATGGCCCGTCAGTCCTTCGACCTCGGTCAGCTCGCGGACCGGGCTTCGGAAAGTGAGGTTTGATCATGTCCACGACACTGCGTCCCGGCGAACAACTCGCCAGCACCACCTGCACCACCCGGGTGGTGGTCGTGCGTGCCCCGTCCGACGGTGCCGCCGAGATCGGTTGCGGTGGAGCGCCGATGGTGGCCGCGACCGGTGGCCGGCCCGCCGGTGGACCCGTCAAGGATGCCGTCACGGTTCTCGGCAAGCGCTACGTCAACGAGGGTGAGTCGGTGGAACTGCTCTGCACCGTTCCCGGGGTCGGCGAACTGACCTGTGACGGCGTGGTGATGACCGTCAAGGCGGCGCGCGCGCTGCCCGCCTCCGACTGATCTCGCTTCTCCCGATTCGAAAGGGACGACTATGAATGTCGATGACATGATCCTGATCAGCGTCGATGACCACGTGATCGAGCCGCCCGACATGTTCGTGGGCAGGTTGCCGAAGAAGTACGAGGCCGAGGCGCCGCGGCTGGTGCACCGTGAGGACGGCACCGACGTGTGGCAGTTCCGTGACACGGTGATTCCGAACGCCGCGCTCAACGCCGTGGCCGGCCGGCCGAAGGAAGAGTACGGGATGGAGCCGCAGGGGCTGGACGAGATCCGCCCCGGTTGCTACGACGTCCACGAGCGGGTCAAGGACATGAACGCCGGCGGCATGCTGGCGCAGATGAACTTTCCGTCGTTCCCCGGTTTCGCGGCGAGGTTGTTCGCCACCGAGGACCCCGAGTTCTCGCTGGCACTGGTGCAGGCGTACAACGACTGGCACATCGAAGACTGGTGTGGCGCCTACCCCGGCCGGTTCATTCCGATGGCCCTGCCGGTGATCTGGGATGCCGAACTGTGCGCCAAGGAGATCCGGCGGGTCTCCGAGAAGGGCGTTCACTCGCTGACCTTCACCGAGAATCCGGCGGCGCTCGGTTACCCGAGCTTCCACGACGAGTACTGGACCCCGGTGTGGAAGGCGCTGGTCGACACCGAGACCGTGATGTCGGTACACATCGGGTCGTCCGGCAAGCTGACCATCCCGGCGGTGGACTCGCCGCCCGACGTGTTGATGACCCTGCAGCCGATGAACATCGTCTCGGCCGCCGCGGATCTGCTGTGGTCGAAGCCGATCAAGGACTATCCGGATCTGAAGATCGCCCTCTCCGAGGGTGGCACCGGGTGGATTCCGTACTTCCTCGAGCGGGTCGATCGCTCCTTCGAGATGCACAAGGCGTGGACGCTGCAGGACTTCGGCGGCAAGCTGCCCAGCGAGGTGTTCCGCGAGCACTTCCTGACCTGCTTCATCAGCGACGCGCTCGGCGTGAAGCTGCGGCACGAGATCGGCATCGACAACATCGCCTGGGAGGCGGACTACCCGCACAGCGACTCGATGTGGCCGGACGCGCCGGAGCAGCTGCACAGGGACTTCGCCGCCGCCGGCGCTTCCGATTCCGACATCGACAAGATGACACACCTCAACGCCATGAAGTGGTACTCCTTCGACCCCTTCGCGCACATCCCGCGCGAGCAGTGCACGGTTGGAGCCCTGCGGCAGCAGGCCGAGGGCCACGACGTGAGCATCAAGGCCCGCAGCCACCGCACGATCGGAGCCGAGGAGAAGCTGGAGGGTTACCGCCAGCGGGCCCGCGCGGCCGTCGCCCTGGCGAAGTCCGGTGGCCCGGCCACCCGAGCGTGACTAGGAATTCACAGTGAGTGGAATGAGTTTCGAGCTGACCGAGGATCAGGAACTGATCCGGAAATCGGTCGCCGAGTTGATGACCAGGTTCGACGACCAGTACTGGATGGAGAAGGATCTCGCCCACGAGTTCCCGACCGAGTTCTACCGCGCCCTCGCGGACGGTGGGTGGCTCGGGATCACCATGCCGGAGGAGTACGGCGGGCACGGCCTCGGGATCACCGAGGCGACACTGCTGCTCGAGGAGGTGGCGCGGTCCGGCGGTGGAATGAACGCCGCGAGCGCGATTCACCTGTCCATCTTCGGGATGCACCCGGTCGTGGTGCACGGTTCCGAGGAGCTCAAGCAGCGGACGCTGCCGCGGATCGCCAACGGCGATCTGCACGTGTGCTTCGGCGTCACGGAACCCGGTGCGGGACTGGACACGTCGAGGATCACCACGTTCGCCCGGCGCGACGGCGATCACTACGTCGTCAACGGACGCAAGGTGTGGATCTCCAAGGCGATGGAGTCCGAGAAGATCCTGCTGCTGACCCGCACCCAGCGCTTCGACGAGGTGTCGAAGAAGACCGACGGCATGACGCTGTTCCTCACCGATCTCGACCGCGCGCACGTCGACATCCGGCCGATCCGGAAGATGGGGCGCAACGCAGTCACCTCCAACGAGTTGTTCATCGACGACCTGCGGGTTCCGGTGGAGGACCGGGTCGGTGAGGAGGGCAAGGGATTCCGGTACCTGCTCGACGGGCTGAACCCTGAACGGATGCTGATCGCGGCCGAGGCGCTGGGTATCGGGCGGGTCGCACTGGAGAAGGCGGTCAAGTACGGCAACGAGCGGGAGGTCTTCGGTCGCCCGATCGGCATGAACCAGGGCCTGCAGTTCCCGCTCGCGGACTCGCTGGCGCATCTGGATGCGGCGGAACTGGTGCTGCGCAAGGCAACCTGGTTGTACGACAACGGCAAGCCGTGCGGCCGCGAGGCGAACACCGCGAAGTATCTGTGCGCCGATGCCGGCTTCACCGCCGCCGACCGGGCGCTCCAGACGCATGGCGGCATGGGCTACTCGGAGGAGTACAACGTCGCCCGCTACTTCCGCGAGGCCCGCGTCATGCGGATCGCGCCGATCAGCCAGGAAATGATCTTGAACTACCTGGGTTCACACACTTTGGGACTGCCGAGGAGCTACTGATGGCCGACAAGAATGGACTGTTCGATCTGACGGGGCGCTCGGCCCTGGTGACCGGTGCGGCCGGTGGCATCGGCTCGGCGGTCGCCGAGGCCCTCGCAGCGCAGGGGGCGGCCGTGCTCGTCACCGACGTGGACGCCGACGCCGCAGCCGCCGTCGCCGAGCGGATCTGCGCGAACGGCGGCAAGGCCGACTCGGCCGGACTGGACGTGCGGGACCGGAGCGCCGCCGACGCGGCCGTGGCCAAGGCGGCCGGTTTCACCGAGGGCACCCTGCACATCCTGGTCAACAACGCCGGCGCGACCGCGCCTGCGATGTTCGCCGACCTCACCGCGGAGGCGTTCCAGTGGATGCTCGACATCCACCTGCTCGGGGCCTTCCACTGCTCGCAGGCGGCGCTGCCGTTCCTGCCCACCGACGGCACCGGACGGATCATCAACGTCACCTCGTCGGCCGGTATCACCGGAACCCTCGGCCAGGTGAACTACTCCGGCGCCAAGGCCGGCATCATCGGCCTGACGAAGTCGCTCGCCCGTGAGCTGGCCCGCAAGCAGATCCTCGTCAACGCGCTCGCGCCGCTGGCGGCGACGCCGATGACCAAGACAATCCGCACGGACGAGAAGTTCTCGGCGCAGATGATCTCTCGGATTCCGTTGCGTCGCTGGGCGGAACCCGAGGAGGTCGCGGGCGCATTCGTGTTCCTCGCGTCGGACGCGGCGTCCTTCGTCACCGGCCAGGTGCTGCCGGTGGACGGCGGAATGGTCATGTGATGCCGCAGACCACGGCAGCATCCGACCCGACCGCCGCGTCCGGTCCTCTGGCCGGGGTCACCGTCGTGACCCTGGAGCAGGCCGTCTCGGCGCCGATGTGTACTCGCACCCTCGCCGATTTCGGGGCACGCGTCATCAAGGTGGAGAACCCCAAGGGCGGGGACTTCGCCCGCGACTACGACGACGTGGTGAACGGCCTTGCCGCGCACTTCGTCTGGGTGAACCGGGGCAAGGAGTCGGTGACGCTCGACCTGAAGTCGGACGCCGGCATCGAGACGCTGCACCGGTTGCTCGACCGGGCGGACGTGCTGGTGTCGAACCTGGCGCCGGGAGCGACCGCTCGCCTCGGGCTCGCCTCCGCGGACCTGGAGGCACGCCATCCGGACCTGATCGCGGTCGAGATCGACGGTTTCGGTGCGGGCGGTCCGCTGTCCCACAAGCGGGCCTACGACCTGCTGGTGCAGGCGGAGTCGGGGGTGTGCGCGGTGACCGGGCGTCCCGGCGAGCCGGCCAAGCCCGGCCCCCCGGTCGCCGACGTCAGCACCGGTCTGTATGCCGCGCTGTCGATCATGGCCCTGCTCTACGGCCGGGACAGAGCCGGACAGGGGGGTGCGCCCGCGGTCACCGTGAGCCTGTTCGACACGATGACCGAGCTGATGGGCTACCACCTGACCTACACGCGCCACGCGGGTGTCGATCAGCAACCGCTGGGCATGAGTTCGCCCGCGGTGGCCCCGTACGGGTCGTATCCGACCGCGGACGGACAGACGGTGGTGCTGGGGACCACCAACGATCGGGAGTGGCAGCGGCTGGCCCGTGAGATCCTGCGCCGGGACGATCTGGCCGACGACGAGCGATTCCGGACCAACTCGGACCGTGTCGCGAACCGTGAGGTACTCGACACGGAGATCGGCGCGTGGTGCGCCCGGCACGACCTGGAGTTCATCCAGAAGACCGCGGACGCCGCCGCGATCGGCAACTCGCGCTACAACCTGGCGAGCGAGGTGCTCGACCATCCCCAGTTGGCGGCGCGGAACCGGTGGCGCCGGATCGACACACCCGCGGGCCCGATCCCGGCGCTCCTGCCGCCGCCGGTCATCGAGGGCTTCGACCCGCCGATGGGCGCGGTGCCCGGACTCGGCGAGCACACCGACCGGGTGCTCGCGGAATTCGGGATCGGCGCCGGGGAGATCGCCGACCTCCGCGCCGAGGGGGCGATCGGTCCCGAGTACCGCGACGATCGGTCGCCGGCATGACCGCGCCGGCTGTGCTGCTCACCGTCGACCGGGGTGGTGTCCGGACCCTCACCCTGAACCGGACGCACCGCAAGAACGCGATCAATCCGGAACTGTGGGTGGCCCTGCGGGACGCGCTGGAGGCCGTTCGCGACGATCGCGACGTCCGCGCGCTTGTCGTCACCGGTGCGGGTGGTGCGTTCTGTTCCGGAGCCGACCTGGCGGAGCTCTCGGACGCCCATCCCACCGAGAAGATGCGGCTGCTCACGGACGTGGCGTTGCTGCTGCACGACCTGCCGGTACCGACGATCGCGAAGGTATCCGGGGTGGCCGTCGGCGCGGGCTGGAACCTCGCACTCGGGTGTGACCTGGTGGTGGCCACACCCGAGTCGACGTTCTCGCAGATCTTCGCGCGGCGGGGGCTGTCGCTGGACCTGGGCGGCTCGTGGCTGCTGCCCAAGCTCGTCGGCCTGCAGCAGGCCAAGCGGCTGGCGTTGCTGGCGGAGACGATCGACGCGGCACGCGCCCACGACCTGAACCTGGTCACCTGGGTGGTGGAGTCGGGGGAGATCGACGGTTTCGTGGACGAACTCGCGGATCGGCTGGTTGCGGGACCACCGGTGGCACTGGCTCAGACCAAGGCGCTGCTCAACGAGGGCGCCGATCGAACCCTGCGCGATGCACTCGCCAACGAGTCCCGCGCTCAGGCAATCAATTTCGGAACCGTCGATGCGCCCGAGGCGTACACCGCGTTCGCCGAGAAGCGTCAACCCCGGTTCACCGGGCAGTGGGCTGTGCCTCGCGTTCACGGCGGTGCCACATCCCCTGGCCCCAGCGTCCGCCGGGACGACATCGACGACAGTGTGAAAGTGGAGAACTGATGCGTGAGGTAGTGATCGCCGAGGCGGTTCGAACCGCCGTGGGCAAGCGGAACGGCGGCCTGTCCGGCGTACATCCGGTGGACCTGTCGGCCGACGTCCTGCAGGCGTTGGTCGAGCGCGCCGGCATCGACCCGGTGGTCATCGACGACGTCGTCTGGGGTTGTGTCTCGCAGGTCGGTGACCAGTCGAGCAACGTCGCCCGGTACGCGGTGCTCGCCGCGGGGTGGCCCGAGAGCATTCCGGGCACCACCGTCAACCGTGCATGCGGGTCGAGCCAGCAGGCCCTCGATTTCGCGGTTCAGGCCGTCATGTCGGGGCAGCAGGAGGTCGTCGTCGCGGGCGGGGTGGAGGTGATGAGCCGGGTTCCCCTCGGCGCGGCGCGTGCCACCGGCATGCCGTACGGCCCGAAGGCGCTGGCCCGGTACGGCAATGCCGGATTCAACCAGGGCATCGGCGCCGAGATGATCGCGGACAAGTGGGGGCTCACGCGGTCCGTGGTCGACGAGTTCTCCGTTCGGTCGCACGAGCGCGCAGCGGCGGCACAGGACGCCGGCGCCTTCGAGGCCGAGATCGTCCCGGTGACAACGGAGACCGGCGTGGTCTCGGTGGACGAGGGCATCCGCCGCGGTACCACGGTGGAGAAGCTGGGCTCTCTCAAACCCGCGTTCCTCGACGACGGTGTCATCCACGCCGGCAACTCGTCGCAGATCTCCGACGGCGCGGCGGCGCTGCTGGTGACCACGCCGGAGCGGGCCCGTGAGCTGGGCCTGACGCCCCTCGTGCGGTACGTGGCCGGAGCCGTCGTCGGGTCGGATCCGGTGCTGATGCTCACCGGACCGATCCCCGCCACCGAGCGGGTGCTGCGCAAGGCCGGCATCGACCTGCGCGACGTGGGCGTGTTCGAGGTCAACGAGGCGTTCGCGCCCGTCCCCCTGGCATGGCTCGCGGAGACCGGCGCCGATCCCGGCCTGCTCAACCCGCTCGGCGGTGCGATCGCCCTCGGGCACCCGCTGGGCGGCTCGGGCGCGGTCCTGATGACCAGGATGATTCACCACATGCGCCGCAACGGGATTCATCGTGGACTGCTGACCATGTGCGAGGGCGGGGGCACGGCCAACGCGACCCTCGTGGAACTGGCCTGAGGACTGGGGAGATCATGCGTCGAGACGTTTTCACCGAAGATCACGAGGCCTTCCGCAAGCTGGCACGTGACTTCATCGAGAAGTACGTTGTGCCCGACTACCCCGCCTGGGAGAAGGCCGGCCGGATGCCCCGCGAGATCTTCCGGAAGCTGGGATCTCTCGGAATGCTGGGGATGGCGATCCCGGAAGAGTATGGGGGAGCGGGTGTTCCGGACTTCCGGTACAACGTCGTCCTGCAGGAGGAGGCGGCCCGCGCGCTGGTCACGCTGAGCACGGTGCGCACCCAGCTCGACGTCATCCTGCCGTACTTCCTCGAGTACACGAACGAGGAACAGCGCGCACGCTGGTTCCCGGGCATGGCCGCGGGCGAGTTGCTGACCGCGATCGCGATGACCGAACCGGGCACCGGTTCCGACCTCGCCGGCATCCGGACCACTGCCCGGCGGGAGGGCGACGAGTACGTCCTGAACGGGGCGAAGACGTTCATCACCGGCGGGATCCTGGCCGACCTCGTCATCGTGGTCGCGCGGACCTCCACCGACCCCGACAACCGCCGGGCCGGTTTGACCCTGCTGGTCGTGGAGGACGGGATGCCGGGGTTCGTTCGCGGTCGGGTCCTCGACAAGATGGGCTGCAAGGTTCAGGACACGGCGGAGCTCTCGTTCGAGGACGTGCGGGTTCCGGTGGCGAACCGCCTCGGTGCGGAGGGCGAGGCATTCCGCTACCTCGGCCGGAACCTGCCGCAGGAGCGCATGACGGTGGCCACCGGATCGGTGGCGCAGGCGCGCGCGGCTGTCGCGACGACCATCGACTACGTCAAGGAGCGCAAGGCATTCGGGACGCCGGTGGCGTCGTTCCAGAACACCAAGTTCGAACTGGCGGCGATGTCTGCCGAGATCGAGGCGGCACAGGCGATGCTCGACCGCGCCGTGCAGGGCCTCGTCGACGGCGAGTTGTCGGGTGCCGACGCGGCCCGGGTGAAGTTGTTCTGCACCGAGGTGCAGGGGCGCGTCGTCGACCGCTGCCTGCAGCTGTTCGGCGGGTACGGGTACATGACGGAGTACCCGATCGCGCGGCTCTACACGGATGCCCGGGTCGCGCGCATCTACGCAGGCACCAGTGAGGTCATGAAGGTGATCATCGCGAAGTCGTTAGGCCTGTGAACCAGCGTCGGGTGTGTCACACTGTCGCCGAAATATGACCCTTGTCACAACCGCGAAACCAACCTACTGTGTGCTCAGTAGGTTGGTTTGAATGAAGGAGAGCTCGCCCGTGCAACGGCCGTATGCAGCGCTTCTCGCCAAGGGAGAGGACCGGAAGCAGCGAATCCTGTCCGTGGCGCAGCGGTTGTTGGTACGGAACGGGTGGCGCAACACGTCGCTCGCGCAGATCGCCAAGGAAGCGGGAGTCACCACCGCGGGACTGCTGCACCACTTCGAGTCGAAGGAGCAGTTGCTGAACGCGGTGGCCGATACCCGAGACGCGGACGACATGGCTCGCGTCGACCGGACCGGTGACCTCATCGAGCAACTCGAGCGGGTGCCGCGCCGGTTCGACGAGTCGCCCGACCTCGTCGGCCTGTTCACGGTTCTGCTCATCGAGAACCTCGAACCCGATGCGTTCCTTCACGACCGCCTACTCCACAGATCCCGGGCCTCGGTCGCCACCGTCGAAACAGGAATCCGGCGCGGTCAGCGCGCTGGAAGGTATCGAACCGACGTGGACCCGGCCGTCAAGGCGGTGGAGATCATCGCCTTCTTACACGGAATGGAGACGCTATGGCTGCTCGATCGTTCGATACCGCTGAACGAGGTCTTCGCGGAGTACATACAGTCGCTCAGACGGCAGCTCATGCCCGCCGGCACAGCCTGAGGCATCGACTGGTGATGGTCGGCCCCAGCGTGGTCGACGTTGTTCGTCTCGCTGGTGGTTGGGTGTTCGATCGAGTGACCGCCGGGTGGGACGTCACCGTTGTCGTCGCGGATCATCCCGATGTTCGACCGCTGGAGATCCTCGGGGCCCGCACTCTGGATCTGGATTCCGCACTCGCCGAACAGAATGGGCCGTACCCGCAGGCGCTGGCCGTGTCGGCGGACCTCTTCCGGAACGACGATCGGATCCGGCGGGGGGTCCTCGACACCCTCGAGCGGGGGGACATGGACGTCACGATGTGGGGCGAGACCTGTCCGGCCGAACTCGACGAGCGCTTCGACGCCGGGCAGCATCGGCTCAGCTGTGCGGCCCGGATGTTCAAGGCCCAGGCTCTCGCTGCGGCCGCCGCCGCGGTCGGTCCGGTCGGCGTCACGGAACCGTTCCGCATCGATCGCCTGCGCCCGCCGGGTGGACTTCGCCTCGTCTCGGCGAGCTGACGGAGCTTCCGCGCGGGACGGATCGGGATCGGAGAAGTCCTTCCCGCTCGCGGCCCGCCCGGACTTCTGGCCGGTGAGCGCCGGTGAGGCCTCGTTCGGAGGCGACCGCGTCGGGGCGCCTCCGAACGAGTGGCCGGTCGTGCGGTGGCCCGAAGGCGGTGTCAGCGCAGGACGGTGCCGCCGTCGATGTTGACGACCTGACCGTTGATCCACGATCCGTCGTCGGAGACGAGGTAGGCGACCATTCCGGAGACGTCGCCGGGCCGGCCCAGGCGCGGGCTCCGGGTGCGGGAAAGCATGCGCTGCTTGGTGTCCGACGGCAGTCCCTGTTCGATCTCCGGGGTGAGGATGAGGCCCGGAGTGACGGCGTTCGCCCGGATCCCGTCCCGGCCCCACCTCGACGCGACGTGGCGGGCCAGGGTGTTGATCCCGGCTTTGGTGGCGGCGTATGCCGGCCGGTCCGGTTCACCGTTGAACGAGGCGATCGACGACGTGTACACGATCGCGCCGCCGCCACGCTCGAGAAGCCGGGGAACGGCGTGCCGGGTCACGAGCATGTGCCCGCGCAGATTGACCGCCACCGTCCGATCCCAGATCTCGAGGTCGATGTCGACGACATTGGTGTCGTGGCGCACCGCCCCCATGTCACCGGCGTTGACGTGGACCGCATCCAACCCGCCGTGTTCCGTCACCACCGTGGAGACGAGGTTCCGAACCGAGTCGTCGTCGGAGATGTCGAACTGTGCGGCCAGCGCCTCGCCACCCTCGTCGGCGATGGAGGCCGCCGTGCGTGCGGCCCCGTCCCCGTCCAGATCGCCGACCACCACCTTCGCGCCTTCGCGTGCCAGCCGGCGAGCGGAATCCGCGCCGAGTCCGGTGGCGGCCCCCGCCACGAGCACGACCTTGTCCTTCAGTCCCTGCACAGGTGGATCTCCTTGTCTGGTCGTAATCCATTGGGGTACAGCGTGAGTTGTCCGTTTCAGGGGGTGACGTCGAGCAGAACCTTTCCGATCGCGCGGCCGTCCGCGACCTGCCGCAGCGCGTCGGCGGCGGCGTCCAGAGGGAACACGGCGCCGATGTGCGGGACGACTCGCCCGGTGCGGAGCAGCTCGGTCAGCTCGAGTTCGTTGCGGCGGAACTCGTTCGGTGGAACGTCCTGGAACTGGAAGCCGAGGATGTGTACGCCCTTGACGAGAACCAGGTTGAGCGGGAGCCGGGGAATGACGCCGGACGCGTAGCCGACGGTGACGAACCGTCCGCCCCGCCGCAGCGTGCGCAACGCGGGCTCGGAGAGGTCGCCTCCCACCGGATCGATCACGGCGTCCGCGCCGTCGGGCAGGGCGCGGCGCAGACCCGCCCGCAGATCGCCGTCGCGATGGTTGACCAGGTGCCGCGCCCCGTAGGACGCGGCCACGTCCAGCTTGTCGGGGGAGGAGGCCACCGCCGTCACCGAGGCGCCGAGGGCAACCCCGAGTTGCACCGCGGCGAGCCCGACACCCCCACCCGCCCCGAGCACGATCAGCTCGTCGCCGGCCCGGACCCGTGCCACCGACCGCAGTGTGTGGTGGGCGGTGCGGAACGCGACGCCGAACGCCGCCGCGGTGCGCAGGTCGACGCCGACCGGGACCGGGGACAGCCTGGACGCGTCGGCCACGACCGCCTCGGCGAAGGCACCGACCAGACCGGTGAACGTCACCGGGTCGCCGACCGCGACGGCGTCGACGTCGGCGGCGACCTCCTCGACCACCCCGGCGAACTCGCTGCCGGGCACGAACGGGGGAGGCACGCTGATCTGATACCGATCGGCGATCAGCAACACGTCGGGGAAGTTGACGGCCGCGGCCCGCACCCGCACCCGCACCTGGCCGGGGCCGGGTGCGGGCACGGGGCGGTCCTCGACGCGGACGACCTCCGGCGGCCCGTACGACGGGCAGACGACCGCACGCACGTCAGCTCACCTGCCGGTCCACGCGGGTGGCCGCTTCTCGATGAACGCCGCGGCGCCTTCCTTGGCGTCCTGACTCGAGAACACCACCGCCTGCCACTCGCTCAGCCGCTCGTCGGCGCGGGCAGGCTGGGCGACCGAGAGGCGGGCGAGTTCCTTGCACGCGGCCAGGCCGAGGGGGGCGTTCGCGGCGATTCGATCGGCGTAGTCCAGCGCGGTGTCGAGCACCGCGTCCGGGTCCACGACGGCATTGATCAGGCCGAGCGCGTAGCAACGCTCGGCGGTGACGGCGTCGCCGGTCAGCGTCAGCTCCAGTGCCGCGCCCAGCGGGATCCGGGTGCCGATGAACGTGCCGCCACCGCCGGGGAACAGGCCCCGCTTCACCTCGGGGAACCCGAACATCGCGGCCGAGGAGGCGACGATGATGTCGCAGCCGAGCAGCAACTCGAGTCCGCCACCGATCGCCGTCCCGTTCGCCGCGCCGACGACGGGGATCGGCACCTCGCCCCGGCCGAGCCGGAGGTAGGCCGCGGTGGCCTCGTCGGTGCCGTACCCGACGTCCTCGCCGTCGGCGAAGGCACGCAGGTCCATTCCCGAGCAGAACGCCCGGTCGCCGGTGCCGGTGAGGACGATGGCACGGATCTGCGGATCCGACTCCGCCTCCAGGACGGCGGCACCGATGCCGCGGATCATGGCTCCGGTCAGTGCGTTTCGTGACTCGGGGCGGTCGAGGCGCACGATCAAGACCGGTCCCCGGCGCTCGATCGCCAAGCCTTCGGCGATCATGAGCGGTACCCGGTGGACTCGGCGAGCTCCGCGGCGGACCGCATCAACTCGGGCACGATCGGGCCGAACGACTGCAACTTGAAGTCGTCGCCGGCGCGCTGGAAGCCCTGTTCCAGCACGATAGCGAGCTTCCACTGCGCGAGCACCAGGTAGTAGTCGAGGTCGTCGACCTGACGACCCGACACCTCGGCGTAGTGGGCGACCACCTGTTCGCGCGACGGCATGCCCCGCAGGTCGACGTAACTGGACTCGGATGCCTCCGGGGCGTTCGTGTCCTCGGGCCACCCCTGCAGCATCCACGCCAGGTCGAGCTTCGGGTCGCCCACCGTGCCCATCTCCCAGTCGACGATGGCGGCCAGCCGGGCCGGTGCCCCGTCCCGGTACATCACGTTCGCAAACTGGTAGTCGCCGTGCATGAGTCCCGGGACGAAGTCCAGAGGGCGGTGCGCGCGCAGCCAGGCGGTGGCGACGTCCATGCCCTCGAGGTCGCGGCCCTTGATCCGGTCGAAGAACGTTGTCCAGCGGTCCACCTGACGTTCGTGGAACCCGTCCGGGCGGCCGAGGTCGTGCAGTCCCTTCTCCTTCCAGTCGACCTTCGACAGCAGCGCGATGCCCTCGGCCAACTGGTATGCGAGCCCGGCGCGGGCCGTCAGATCGGACGTGAACGGTTCCACCCACTTCTTGTGGTCCATGGGAGACCAGCCGTCGATGAAACCCATCAGGTAGAACGGACGGCCGAGCACCGACTTGTCCTCGCAGGCCGCGATCGCCCTGGTGTGCGGCACGTCGGTTCCGTCGAGGGCCTGGATGATCCGCCACTCGCGCAGGATGCCCTCGTCCCGGTTGGCCGGTGCGTGGGGAGGCGGGATCCGGATGACGACGCTTTCGTCGTCGCGGGTGATCTCGTAGATCTCGTTCTGCGTTCCGCCGGAGAGGAATCGGGCTTCGAGCGGGGCGCCCTTGCCGGGCAGGCCCATACCGTCCATCCAGGTGGCGAGGCGTTCGGTGTCGATCACAGGTCACCCACTTCGTTTTCGAGGAATTCGGCGTACTTCTCCCGCGCCGCGGCCTGCTTGCGGGGGATCCATTCGGTCGGCCAGATGTCGTCACTGGGCCGGTGGTCGCGCAGGACCTGCTTGGCGACGGTGACCTTGTGGACCTCCGTCGGCCCGTCGGCGAGACCCATCACGGCCGCACCGTTGATCATGCGGAAGAACGGCATCTCGTTGGTCACGCCGAGCGCCCCGTGCACCTGCATTGCGCGCCAGGCGATGTCGTGCAGCACGGTCGGCATGACGATCTTCGCGGTGGCGATGTCCTTGCGGACCTTCTTGTAGTCGTTGTACTTGTCGATCTTCCACGCGGTGTGCAGGACGAAGAGCCGGAACTGCGTGAGCTGCGCGTAGGACTCGGCGATGTAGCCCTGGACGAACTGCTTGTCGGCGAGCTTGCTTCCTGCGGTGGTGCGGCTCAGCGCCCGCTCGCACATCATGTCCAGCGCCTTCTGGGCCAGCCCGATCGTCCGCATGGCGTGATGAATCCGGCCGCCTCCGAGCCTGGTCTGGGCGATGGCGAACGCCTGGCCCTCGCCGCCGAGAAGGGCGTCGGCCGGCACCCGCACGTCCCGGTAGTGGATGAGGGCGTGCGAACCCTCGTTCATGGGCTCCCCGGCGAGGCCGACGTTGCGGACGATCTCGATGCCGGGGGTGTCCGCCGGGACCAGGAACATCGACATCTTGTTGTAGGTGTCGGCGTCGGGGTCGGTCACCGCCATCACGATCAGGAACGACGCGGTACGAGCGTTGGAGGAGAAGTACTTCCACCCGCCCAGGACCCAGTCGTCACCATCGCGGACGGCCCGCGTCTCGAACTGGGCCGGATCGGCTCCGGCCTGCGGCTCCGTCATCGAATAGGTGGAGAACATCTCGCCGTCGAGCAGCGGCTGCAGGTAGCGCCGCTTCTGTTCCTCGGTGCCGTAGTGGGCGATGATCTCCGCGTTGCCGGTGTCCGGGGCCTGGCAGCCGAACACGATCGGGGCCCACTGCGACCGCCCCAGAATCTCGTTGAGCAGTGCCAGTTTCAACTGACCGTAGCCCTGGCCCCCGAGGTCGGGGCCGAGGTGCGTCGCCCACAGGCCCTGCTTTCGTACCTCCTGTTTGAGCGGGTTGATCACCTTGCGGCGGGCGCCGTCCAAGGGCACGAACTGCTCGTGTTCCCACACCAGGTCGAGGGGCTCGACCTCCTCTCGAACGAACGTATCAGCCCAGTCCAGCTTCGCCTGGAACTCGGGGTCGGTCTCGAAATCCCATGCCATTGCGCCTCCTTCTCTATCGTGAGAATATGCTTCTCGTCACCAAGAATGCAATTCTGGACAGGATTTGGGAAGTGCTCAATGAAGGCGGACAACCTGTTTCACGTCGGCATCGTCACCGATGACCCCGACGCGACCCGCGCCGACCTCGCGGCGCTATTCGGCTATGAGTGGGGACCGGAGGTCGGCGGGCCGGTCGTCGTGAGCCTGCCGGGCGGGACTCGAGAGGTGGACATGCGGTGCGCGTACTCGATCACGACTCCGCGCCTCGAGGTGGTGCGCAGCGTGCCCGGCACGATGTGGGAGCCGGTCGCCGGCGCCGGCGTCCACCACCTCGGGTACTGGTCGGACGACGTTGCGGCCGACGCGGCGGAGTTGGCCGCGGCGGGATACGTCCCAGAGGCGACGCGTACCGGGCCCGACGGCGTGCCGTTCTTTGCATTTCTCCGTAGCGCAAAGGGCTTTCGGGTCGAACTCGTCACCAGGGCCGCTCGTTCGGGACTGGAGCGGTGCTGGTCCGATCCGAATTCCGTCTGACACAACCGCACGAAGGGAACACCGATGGCAGACAACCTTCTCCACGTCTCGGCGCGCCGGCTCGCCGATCACCGTCCGCGATCGGGTCGGTAGGTAGGGCATGGACGACTTCGCCAGCCGAATCGCCCAGAGGGCACTGGCAAAACGTGAGGCGAGCTATGCCGGTGAGGTGCGCAGGCTGCTCGACGCGGCACTGGAGGTGATGCGCAACTGCGGAACGGACTCGCGGCCACGCGTCTCCGACATCGTGGCGGCGGCCGGCCTGTCGAACGACGCCTTCTACCGGCACTTCAAGTCGAAAGATGCCTTGGTGGCGGCGATCCTGGAAGACGGGACCGAGCGGTTGACCGCCTATGTCGGTCACCAGATGGCGAAGGAGCCCACGCCGGAAGGGCAGGTTCGGCGCTGGGTCGAGGGCGTGCTGTCCCAGTGCGCCGAAGACGCCGCCACCACCACCCGGGCGGTGCTCTGGAATGCCGGCACCCTGTCCGCTGACGCCATCGGTGGCCCGCCGTCCGCGGCTGGGCCTCTGGCCGCACTGCTGAATGCACCTTTGGCCGAACTGGGCAGTCCGGATCCGGAGTTCGATGCCTCGCTCGCGGCCCATGCAGCGGTCGGCAAGCTCGCCGACTACCTCTGGGGTGGCCGTCAACCGACTGAAGCGGATATTGACCGAATTGCCGCCTTCTGCCTGCGTGCGGCCGCAGCGGGACAGGGCGACACCGCACGGTCCGGAACCACCAGGAGTGATGCCCGATGACGCCCGACCACATGACGCCGAACCCGATGACGCCGACCTGGCATGCCGCCCGGACGCCGGACCATCCGGCGATCGTGATGGCAGGCAGCGGCGAAGTGGTGACCTACCGGCAGCTCGAGCAGCGGTCCGTCGCATTCGCGCGGGTACTGCGGGCACGAGGGCTCCTTCCCGGCGACCACATCGCGATCCTGATGGAGAACAATCGCGCTTACCTGGAAATCGCATGGGCCGCTCAGCGATCCGGCCTCTACTACACCGCGGTGAACCGGCACCTGCAGTCGGCGGAGGTGCAGTACATCCTCGACGACTGCGGGGCGGTGGCGCTGGTGGCGAGCGAGTCCGTGTCCGCCGTGGTCTCCGGTTTGGACCTCACGCGGATGCGGGTCCGGGTGTCCGCTGCCGGTGACCTCCCCGGATTCGAACGCTACGGAGATCTGCTCGCCGTGCAGTCGCCGGGGCCCCTCGGCGACGAGCGCGAGGGCCGGGAGATGCTGTACTCGTCGGGCACGACCGGGCGGCCCAAGGGGGTTCGCAAACAACTCCAGGGGACGTTCTTCGGGGACCCGGGATCGGCTCCGGTGCAGATCGCGCAGGGTCTGCTCGCCACCGGTGACACGGTCGGTGCGGTGTACCTCTCGCCCGCGCCGCTGTATCACGGTGCACCGCTGGTGTTCTCGATGTCCTGGCAGCGGCTGGGTGCGACCGTGATCGTGATGGAGCGCTTCGACGCTCGGCACTGCCTCGACCTCATCGAGAGACATCGCGTCACGAACGCCCAGTTCGTCCCGACGATGTTCGTGCGGATGTTGCGTCTGCCTCCTGCAGAACGCGAGGGGTACGACCTGTCGAGCCTGCGGCAGGCCGTGCACTCGGCGGCACCGTGCCCGGTCGCCGTCAAGCGGCAGATGCTCGACTGGTGGGGCCCGATCATCCACGAGTACTACTCGGGCACCGAGGATGTCGGCACCACCTACATCACGCCCGAGGAGTGGCTCGACCATCCCGGATCGGTGGGCCGGCCGACGGAAGAATGTCACATCGTCGGTGACGACGGAACGGAACTTCCGCCGGGTGCGATCGGCGCCGTCTACTTCGCGGGTGGCCGACCGTTCGAGTACCACAACGACCCCGCCAAGACGGCGTCCGTCACCAACGACAGGGGCTGGCGCACGCTGGGCGACGTGGGCTACCTGGACTCCGACGGCTACCTGTACCTCACCGACCGGCAGAGCTTCACCATCATCTCCGGGGGAGTGAACATCTACCCGCAGGAGGCGGAGAACGTCCTCGTCGGACATCCGGCCGTGGCGGACGTGGCTGTCGTCGGGGTCCCCGACGACGAGATGGGGGAGGCCGTGCGTGCAGTGGTGCAACCGGTCGACCCTGCCGCCGTCGGGCCCGCTCTCGCGGCTGAGCTGATCGACTGGTGCCGCGCCGAACTGGCGCACTACAAGTGTCCGCGCGCGGTGGACTTCGTCGACGAGCTCCCCCGCGACCCGAGCGGGAAGCTGCACAAGCGGCACGTGCGCGATCGGTATCGGGTCGGCTAGGGGCGCAGGCTGCGCAGGAAGAGCTGTACTGCGGCGTGGGTATGCCGCTTCTGGCTCGCAGCGTCTCGGACGATCCCGAAGGCGGCCAGCCGGGCGGGGGTCCCGGAGACCAGGCCGAGGAACAGTTCTGCCAGCTCGTCGGGGTCCTCGGCGGTGATGGCGCCGGTGGCGGCGTGCCGGGTGAGCAGCATCGCGACGAGTCGCCGGCGCGGCCAGAAGCCGGTGCCGTGGGTGTCGCGGGCGAGTTCCGGGTAGGCCGAGGCGTGCCCGATCGCGATCTGTTCCAGCCGGATCATCGACGGGTGCAGGGCGCGACTCAGCGCGGCGTCGGCTATGGCGACCAACGCGCCCTCGAGGTCGTCGAGGTCGGGTTCGGGGGGCTCGGGAACCGGCCAGTCGGATCGACCAACGGCCCAGCCGAGCACCGCGAGGAACAGCGCCTCCTTCGTCGGAAACCGGTTGTAAAGGGAGGGTTTGGTGGTTCCGGCCGCCTCCGCGATCGCCTTCATCGAGGTGCCCTCGTAGCCGTGCTCGAGCAGGGTCTCGAGGGCGCATTCCCGGATCCGGCGATCCAGCTGCGTCGCCTGCTCGCGGGTGGGCCGTCCACCGCGGTTGCGTTCGGGTTCGTCGGCTGTCATGGGCGTCGATTCTGCCGCAGTTGCGCTGATTCGTGCCGAAGTGACCATGGACATAAAACTTGACCCATGGGTATGGTTAATTCGCGCGAACCCCCCATCACGAGCGGAGGCACGATGTCAGGAACGACAGCGGCGGCACGGACCAACGGGCGATCGGACGTCATCGAGATACTGGACCGGCGATTTCAGGAATGGCGAACGCGGGTTCCCGTCCTGGCGCAGCGCGCCGATGCGGAGGGGATCACGGAGATCCGGTCCCGTGAGGACATGATCCCGTTGCTCTTCCCGCACACCACCTACAAGAGCTACCCGGAATCGCTCATCGCCAAAGGGCAATGGGCGCAGATGAATCGGTGGATCGATTCGCTGTCCGCGCACCGCGTCAGCGATGTGGACGTGTCGGCAGTCGAGGATGTCGACGGCTGGATCGCCACCCTCGAGGATTCCGGTCACCTGGTGTCGAGCTCGAGCGGCACCAGCGGCAAGGGGTCGTTCCTCAACAAGTCCCAGCGGGACCGCGACGCAAACCTGCAGAACCTCCTCGACTGCATGACCGAGCTGGGGTTGCCGCCCGAGCCGACCTGGCACGTCATCCCCGTCGGACCGGACACCGGCCAGAGCCAGCACGTCGCGGTGCGAGACCTCATCGTCGATTCCTACACCGGACCTGGTGCCCTCCCCCTCTTCGAGGGCACTCCGCCTACCGGATTTCACCGGTACATGGCCCGGATGTCCGCGATGCGGCGCGCGATGGCGGACGGCACGGCGGCGCCGGACGAACTCGCCGCGTTCGAGGCGGAGGCGGCAGAGCGCGCCGCGGAACAGGAACGGCGGCTGCATCATTACGCCGAGCAGATCCTTGCTCACCGCACCGAGAAGATTTTCTTCAGTTCCCAGTTCCCGCAGTTGTTCCGGCTCTGCGAGATCCTCAAGGAGATGGGGGCGGCGGAAGGCGACATCACCGGCACGAACGCGCTGACCACCGGTGGGGGCCTGAAGGGAACGTCGCTGCCTGCCGACTACCAGCAACAGATCTTTCGCCTGCTGAACATCACGCCGGAGCGGTTCCTGCACTACTACTCCATGCAGGAGTTGAACGTTCGGCTGCCCAAGTGTGTGGAGGGCCGCTACCACGTACCCGACACGATCGCGTTGTTCGTTCTCGACAAGGAGGGCGAATCGCTGGCCCCGGAGGTCGAGGGCCTGATCCAGGGCCGCGCCGCGTTCTTCGACACAACGGTCGACGGCCGCTGGGGCGGCACGATCTCCGGCGACCGGATCACCGTCGACACGGGTGCCTGCCCGTGCGGGCGGACCGGCGACACCGTCCTGCCCGACATCGTCCGGTACTCCGATCTCGCCGACGACGACAAGATCACCTGCGCCGGAACCATGGACGCCTACGTCCGCGGATTCATCGAGGACTGAGACGATCATGACTGCAACAGCTACCAAGATCCGGGTTCCCCACTTCGTCCGCGGAAAGCTGGTCTGGGGCGAGGACAGCGAGTACCTCTCACGGGACTTCGGCGTTCCGTTCGTCACGCCACGACTCGAACTCGGTGATCTCTTCGTTCCCCGCACGCAGCCCGGCCCCGCGTTCGACGTTCCCATCTCCGAGATCATCGACTTCCTCGTCGAGACCGCACAGCACCTCACCCTCGAGAAGAACGAGTATCTCCAGGAGTCGCTGGAGATGACGCTTCAGGTGAGCGCGCTGCCGCGCCGCATCATCGAGAACACCTTCGCCCGACCGGGACAGTTCCTGACCAGGCAGGCACTCGAGTACCGGCTCGAGCGGACCTTCGGCGGCATCGACCTGCTGGACGGCTGGGTGGAGCGGACCGACCCGAACGGCAACGTCAGCCGCGTCCGGGCGTTCCCGCCGCGGCTGGTGCACATGATGGCCGGCAACTCTCCGAGCGCGGCGATGACCTCGATCGCCGACGCCGCACTCGTCAAGGCCGTCAACGTCTTCAAGATGCCGTCGGCGGACCCGTTCACCACCGTCGCGGTGCTGCGCACGATGGCCGACATAGCCCCCGATCATCCGGTGCTCCGGTCCATGTCGGCCGTGTACTGGCGCGGCGGCGACGCCAAGGTCGAGAACGTGCTGTACCGCTCCCAGTACTTCGACAAGCTGGTCGCCTGGGGCGGTGGGGCCGCCATCGAGAACGCGGCGAAGTACGTCGGACCGGGATTCCAGCTGATCTCGTTCGACCCGAAGGTCTCGATGTCGATCGTCGGCAGGGAAGCCTTCGAGTCCGAGGACACGCTGCGCGAGGTCGCCGAGCTCGCCGCTGCCGACGCCACGATCTTCAACCAGGACGCCTGCCTGGCCGCCCGGCACATCTGCGTCGAGGGCGACATCGAGCAGGTCGACCGCTTCTGCGCGCTGCTCCATGAGCGACTCGGGGTCGATCGAGCCTTCACCTCGGCTGTCGGGCCGAAGCCGCCCAGTGACATTCGCGAGGCGGTCGACGGAATGCGTTTCCTCGAACCCGACTACCGGATCTGGGGCGGCTACGACGGTCGCGGTCTGGTCGTGCGGTCGCCGGAGATGGTCGACTTCCATCCGACCAACAAGACGGTCAACGTGATTCCCGTCGCCGAAATGAGCGATGCGGCGTCCCACGCGACCGTGGCGACCCAGACGGTCGGCGTCTATCCCACGCATCGCAAGGCCGAGGTCCGGGACGCGCTCGCGACCGCGGGCGTGCAACGCGTCGTCAAGCTCGGCGGCGCGATGACCGGCAGCATGGGCAGCCCGCACGACGGCATGTACCCGCTGCACCGGTTCGTGAACTGGGTGGTGGACGACGATGCCTGAACAGTCATCCATACCGCTGAGGGTGCTCGGCCGATCCGGCATCCGGGTCAGCGAACTGTGTCTGGGCGCCATGACCTTCGGCACCGAGTGGGGATTCGGGGCGGACGAGGACACCAGCGGCCAGATCTACCGCGCCTATCGGGAGGCCGGCGGCAACTTCGTCGACACCGCCAACAACTACACCAACGGTGCGAGCGAGGAGATCCTCGGGCGCCTCGTCGCCGCCGAACGCGAGGGGGTCGTGCTCAGCACCAAGTACACCCTGCCCACCGACGCCGGCGACCCGAACTCCGGAGGCAACCACCGCAAGAGCCTGCGGCGCAGCGTCGAAACCAGTCTGCGCCGGCTGGGGACCGACTACGTGGACCTGCTGTGGGTGCACGCCTGGGACCGGGGGACCCCGGTCGAGGAGACGTTGCGGGCACTCGACGATCTGGTGCGCAGCGGCAAGGTGCTCGCCATCGGGGTGACCAACACCCCGGCCTGGGTCGTCTCGCGGTCGACGGCCATCGCCGAGCTGCGCGGCTGGAATGCGTTCTGTGCCATGCAGGTCGAGTACTCGTTGCTCGCCCGTACCGCCGACCGGGAATTCCTGCCGATGGCCCGTGAACTCGGCCTCGCCACGTACGCGTGGAGCCCACTTGCGCGGGGGCTGCTGGTCGGCAAGGGGCGCGGGCTCGACCGGCTCGGTCCTGCCGGCCACCGAGCGGTGGAGGCCGTCGCCGAGATCGCGGCCGAGACGGGGGCCACCCCGGCTCAGGTCGCGCTCGCCTGGGTGCGCAGGCAGGGCGTGATGCCGTTGATCGGAGCGCGGACGGTCGCCCAACTCCGCGACAACCTCGGCGTGGTGGGCGTCGCCCTCGAGGATCACCAGGTCGAGAGGCTGGACAAGGCGACACGCATCAGGCTCGGCTATCCGCACGACTTCCTGCACGAGCGACGGGCCCAGCTCTCGCCGTACCAACAGTTCCGGGACGAACACACCGCCTGAAAGTGGGATACACGCGATGGACACACTCGATCACTGGATAGGCGGGACCGCCGCGGCGCCGGTGACCGGCGCCTACCTGCCCGTCACAGACCCGGCCACCGGGAACACCGTCCGGCAGCTCGCTTCGGGCGACGCCGCCGTCGTGGACGCCGCGGTGCGATCCGCGACCGCGGCGCTGCCGACCTGGCGGCAGATTCCCGCGCTCACGCGGGGGCGCCTGCTGACCGATCTGGCGCGGCGGATGAGGGACGAGCTGCCCGCCCTCGCGGCGCTCGAGGTCAGCGAGACCGGCAAACCCGAGAAGGTTGCCATCGGTGAGATCGAGACATCTGCAGCGTATTTCGAGTTCTACGGCGGTCTCGTCGCGATGCCGGCGGGGGAGACCCTGGACGTCGCAGCGGACCAGCACGTCTACACCCGGCGTGAGCCGTTCGGTGTGGTCGGTGTCGTCACCCCGTGGAACGTCCCGTTGAATCAGGCCGCCCGGGCGTGCGCACCGGCCCTGGCCGCGGGCAACACCGTGGTGGTGAAGCCGTCCGAGTTCACCTCGGCCACCACCGTGCGGCTGGCCCGGCTCGCGTCGGAGGCCGGCTTCCCTGACGGCGTGCTGAACGTGGTGCTCGGGACCGGGGCGGGTGCCGGAGCCGCACTGGTCGGGCATCCCGATGTCGCGAAGGTCGCGTTCACCGGTTCCGTCGGCACCGGACGGGTGATCGGCCGGATCGCCGCCGAGCGGATCATCCCGCTGACACTCGAACTGGGCGGCAAGTCCGCGAACATCGTCTTCGCCGACGCCGATCTCGACGCCGCGGTCACCGGCGCGCTCCAGGGGTTCACCGCCAACACCGGGCAGGTGTGCTCCAACGGCACCCGGCTCCTGGTGCAGCGCGAGGTGTACGAGCAGGTGGTGTCCCGCCTGGTGGAGCGCACCGCGCAGGTGCGGGTGGGCCGGGACCTCGGCCCCCTCATCACCCACGACCAGTTCCTCCGGGTGCAGGAGTACTTCGAGATCGCCGAGGCCGAGGGGGCCCGCGCCGAGATCGGAGGGACGGTGTCGGCTCTCGCCGCCGAAACCGGTGGCTACTACATCGATCCCACCGTCTACACCGGGGTGGACAACTCGGCGCGGATCGCCCGTGAGGAGATCTTCGGTCCCGTGGTGGTGGTGCTCCCGTTCGACACCGAGGACGAGGCGGTCGAGATCGCCGAGGACTCCGAGTACGGGCTCGTCGCCGGGGTGTGGACGACCGACGTCTCCCGCGCGCTGCGGGTCAGCGATCGGCTGCGGGTTGGCCAGGTGTTCGTCAACACCTGGTCCACGGGATCGGTGCAGACCCCGTTCGGTGGTTGGAAGAACAGCGGTTACGGCCGAGAGAAGGGTGTGGAGGCATTGCATCACTACAGCCAGGTCAAGTGCGTGACGATCAAGATTTCTTCGGGAGCGGGCCGATGACCGAACGGAACGGGTCGGAGCACCCCGCAGAGGTCGTCGACCAGAGCCGGCTGTTCTCCCTCGAGGGCAAGGTGGCGCTGGTCACCGGTGGCAGCCGCGGGCTGGGCCGGGAGATGGTGTTGGCCTTCGCGCGGGCGGGAGCCGACGTGGTCGTCTGCAGCCGCAAGATCGAGTCGTGCGAACAGGTGGCACGGGAGGTGGAGGCGCTGGGCCGCAGGGCACTACCGGTCGCCTGCCATGTCGGCAGGTGGCAGGACATCGACGAGTTGGTCGCGGCCAGCTACGAACACTTCGGGGTGATCGACATCCTGGTCAACAACGCCGGGCTGTCGCCGCTGGCGCCGTCGTCGGCGCAGACCTCGGAAGAGCTGTTCGACAAGGTCGTTGCGGTGAACTTCAAGGGTCCGTTCCGTCTGGGTTCGCTGGTCGGTCAGCGGATGGCGGACGGCGACGGCGGAACGATCATCAACATCTCCTCGTCCGGCGCCATCTTCCCCGCACCCGCGTTCGGGCCCTACGCGGGGGCGAAGGCGGCTCTCAACGCGCTCACCGGCGTGTTCGCGCGGGAATTCGCGCCGGCCGTCCGCGTCAACACGATCTCGGCGGGACCGTTCCTGACCGACATCGCCAAGGCGTGGAGCACCGACGCGAAGAAGTCGCTGCGCAGCGCCGCCGGACGTCCCGGGAACCCGGAGGAGATCGTCACCACGGCGCTGTACCTGGCGAGCCCCGCATCGAGCTACACGACGAACTCGTTCATTCGGCTCGACGGCGGCCTGTACTGACCCGATCTCATGGCTGAAGGGCACCTTCACGCGGTCCGACCGTGTGAAGGTGCCCTTCGGTCATGGGGGGACGTGGTGGTGCGGGATCAGAACTCGGTGATACCGGCGTCCGGGGCGATCTCGTGGGCGGTGATGTACTTCGACTCGTCCGACGCCAGGAACAGCACGGTGTCGGCGATGTCCTCCGGTTCGGTGATGTCGACCGGCAGCATGTTCATCATCATCGCGCCGAGCCGCTCGTCCCCGGCGATCGCGCCGTGGATCTGCTCCTGCATGTCGCCGCTGCCCATCGGGGTGTTGACCCCGGTCGGGTGCACGCTGTTGACCCGGATGCTGTGCCGCGCCAACTCGGCAGCGAACGCCTTCGCCATCCCGCGGACCGCGAACTTGCTGGTCGTGTACGGCACCATGAACGGCTGCACCTTCAGCCCCGCCGCCGAGCTGATCAGGATGATCGAGCCGCCACCGGCCTGCACCAGGTGCGGCGCGCCGACCATCACGGTGTTCCACACGCCGGTGACGTTGGTGCTGATCGTGTCCTCGTAGATCTTCGGGGTGACCTGGTCCCACGGCTTCGGCACGCAGATACCGGCATTGGCCACCACGACGTCCAGCCGGCCCAACTCGGCGACGGCGGAATCGACGATGCCCCGCAACTTCTCGAGATCACGGACGTCGACGATCCCGGACACAACGCGGCTGCCGGTCTTCTCCACCAGTCGCACCGTCTCCTGCAGGTCCTCCGGTGTCGCAGAGTCGTATGCCACGCTCGGCAGTGGCGCGCACACGTCCACGACGATGACGTCGGCGCCCTCGTCGGCCAACCGGACCGCCTCGGCCCGCCCCTGTCCACGAGCCGCCCCGGTGATCAGCGCGACTTTGCCGGATACTCGACCACTCAACAGAATTCACCGCTTTCGGATTGTCGTGCCTGATTGGTACTTGCTACACCCAACCAATGTGGCACAACATCCCCGATCGGTCGAGCCGTCGGGTTCACCCACTCCCGAGGAGCGGAAGATTCAGCGAGTGGACTGGGCGTCGATCGCGTCGTCCAGCAGGCCCAGGGAGCCGCCGAGATCGGCAACGGTCTTGCGCACCACGTCGACGTCCTTTCGCAGAAAGTCCTCGACTGACTTGGTGAACACCGCGACCGAGCCACGACTGGAAACCCCGCTGAGCGCGCGGCTGGCGGCACTGCCGTGGGGGAGGGCGGCAAGGAGAGCGGATTCGTCGACGCCGAGCTGTTCCGCGAGGCGGACCGCTTCGGCCAGCAGACCGATGTTGGCCGCGAACAGCGCGTTGTTGACCAGCTTCACCCGCTGCCCCGACCCGGTGCCTCCGACATGGATCACCGGGTCCGCATAGGACGACAACGCCGGCCGCACCCGGTCGACAACGGAGGCCTCGCCGCCGGCGAACACGGTCAGCGTCCCCGCGGCGATGTCGTGCGGCCCGCCGCTGACCGGGGCGTCGACGACACAGATGCCGTGCAGGCGGGCCCGGGTCGCGACGGCCTCGGCCGTGCGCGGGCTGCCGGTGGTGTGCAGCACCAGCGCGGCCCCCGGAGTCATCTCGGGGAGCAACGGCCCGTCCAGGCAGATCTCCCGGACCTGATCATCGGTGAACACGCACACGATGACGATGTCGGCGTCTTCGGACACCGCGGTGACATCGGCGACCGGACGCGCACCCAATTCCGCGACAGTGGAACGCCGTTCGTCGGACCGTGCGAGTGCGCGCACGTCGTGCCCGGAGTCGACCAGGCGGCGGACCATCGGCCCGCCCATCCGGCCCGTCCCGATGAACCCGATCCTCATCGGCGGTGATCCATCAGATCGAGGGTCGCGTCCGCGGCGGTGAGGACGATCCCGGGCTGCGCCGCTGCGGCATCGGCGAGATCGGCGACCAGGCCGACGTCCTTTCGCAGCAGGTCCCCGGCATGCTGGGCGATCCGGTCGAGGGTCCCGCCCGCGGACACCACGCGCCCGAGCGCGAAACTGTTGGCGGTTCCGTGCGCGATCACCTCGCCGAGTCGATCGGCGTTGATGCCGAGGGACTTCCCCAGCGTGAGGGTGCTGTGGGCGGTGGAGAGGTTCGCGGTGAAGAGCAGGTTGTTCAGGAGCTTGGTGACCTGTCCCGAGCCGACCCCGCCGAGGTGGACCACCGGGTCGCCGAAGGTCTCCAGAACGGGTCGGCACCGTGCCACCGACTCGTCGTCGCCGCCGACCATGACCAGCAGCTGCCCCGCCTCGGCGGCGGCGGGCCCGCCGCTGACCGGGGCGTCGACCACGGTGACCCCGCGCTCGGCGGCGATCTCGGTCAGTTCGCGGCAGGTGTCGGGATGGATGGTGCTGTGCACCACGATGATTCCGCCGGGCGCCAGCCCGGCGAGGACGCCCGTCTCTCCGGTGACCACCTGGCGCACGTCATCGTCGCCGACCACACAGAGGCACACGACGTCGCTGGCGGCACCGAGGACCGCGGGTGACTCGGCCGTCGCCGCCGCGGTGCCGGCGAACGGTTCGAGGCTCTGCGGACGGCGGGCCCACAGCGTCGTGGGGTGACCTGCGTCGACGATGCGTCGCGCGATGGGTGCGCCCTGCAGTCCCAGACCGATGAATCCAACTCGTATCACTGCGCCTCCACTTCCGCTTCTCCGGCTGCTGTCGATTCCGTCTCCGTCTTCGAGCACACGCTGTCCGTCGGTTCCGGACGCCAGAACGTGGCGAGCAGGCCCGCCGCCGCGACCACTCCGACACCGAGCGCGATGGCGCCGCCCGTCCAGCCGGCGAGGTCGATCCCGGCGACGACGTCCACCGAGGCTTCGCCCGGCCCGAGCATTGCGAGCGCGAGCGCCACCACCGCGAGCACCAGGACGTATTCGTATCCCTCACGGAAGACGAAGAATCCGTTCGGCCGGTGCGCGAGGAAGCCGGCCACCACCATCACCGAAATGGTGGCCGCGCAGGCGAAGGGGGTGAGCAGGCCGAGGATCAGCAGCACGCCCGCTGCTATCTCGGTGACCACACTCGCCCATGCCTGCAGCGTTCCGTTGCGGAGGCCGAGCCCGCTGAACCAGCGGGCAGTTCCTTCGATGCGGCCTCCGCCGAGCCAATGGTTGATCCCGTGGGCGACCATGGTCGCACCCAGGACCAATCGGATGAGGAGTACGGCGGTGTCGGCGGCTTCCACTGGTTCACTTCCCTTCTCGTGGTCGTGTCGTGCCCCCGGACGCGGGTGCGCCCGAGGTGCCGTGACGCAGGCCGGCCACGCATTCCTCCACGAAGGACAGAACGTTCAGGTGGTAGGCCGGGGCGGTGTGCCCGAGGCTGAGATTGTGGCCACCGTCGAGCTGGGTACGGGTCTCGACGCGCGGTGCGGTGACGAACTGTGTTGCGATGGCGCGCAGGGCTTCCGGGTCGTTGCGCCACACCCGCTCGTGCTCGCCGGCGGTGAAGTGCACCGGTACGTGGACCTGCGCCGCGAGTTCGGGGAAGTTCGTGCGCGGCCACTGCCCGACGACCTCGGTCTCGTACGACGGGGTGGCCGATCCGATGGGTCCCCCACCGAGGAGTTCGCGCGGATACAGGTGCTCGGGCTTCCACAGCAGCTCCCGCACGCCGCTCGGGGCCGCGTTGCGCTCGCTGGAGCGGAAGATGCTGTGCGCCCGTGGCTGGTGCTCCCGGCCGGTACCGGAGAGTTCGAGACCGACCAGATGGCGTCCGCGGTCATCGGCTGCGATCCGGGTGCCCAGCTCGCAGCCGACGGAGTGCGCCCACACGAACATCCCCGCCCCCCGATCGCTCCCGCCGAGAATCCGGTCCACCGCGCCGTAGGCGAGGTCGACCCGCCGCTGCGGGGGCGCGACCTCGTCGGCGTGTGGCGCGGAGGCGCCGTAACCCGGCCGGTCGATCGCGACGACGGTGTAGCCGAGCGCCGCACCGGTACGCAGGAGCGAGTACCGCGGGTGACCAGGGCAGTCGAAGTACCCGGAGTCGGTGGCGCCGCCGTGGAGGGCGAGGATGACCGCCCGCGGATTCGCCGCCTCGGCGACGAGGGCGGACATGGGTATGCCGTCGACGTCGACGACCCGGTACACGGGTGTGGCCTCGAGCCGTTGTGTCTGCATGTTCAGATCGGAATCGGTTGTGGTCAAGTGTCACTCCGCAGGAGAAGGACGCCGCCAGGGGTGAGACCGCCACTGCTTGCGACTGCGACCCGGGCGTCGGGGATCTGACGGGCACCCGCCTCGCCGCGCAGCTGGGTGATCGCCTCGTGGATCAGACCCATGCCGTGGGTGCGGCCGTGGGAGAGTTGACCGCCGTGGGTGTTGAGGGGGAGCACACCGTCGCGGGCGATGTTGTGACCGCCGTCGAGGAAGTCCTTCGCTTCGCCGATGCCGCAGAAGCCGAGCGCCTCGATCCAGGACAGGCAGTTGAAGCTGAACCCGTCGTAGAGCTCGGCGACATCGACGTCGTCGGGACGCAGCGATGTCCGCGACCACAGGTGCGCGGACGGCCCGAGCACCTGCGGTTCGTGGGTGAGCGTGCTCTGGTCCCACTCGATGCGTTCGACGATCTGGGTGCCGACCGCCTCCACGAGGACCGGCGGCTTGGCGAGGTCACGCGCGACGTCCACGGCGGAGACGATCACGGCGATCGAGGCGTCACACGGGACGTCGCAGTCGTAGAGCCCGAACGGGGTGGTGATCGCCCGGGCGCCCAGGTAGTCGTCCATCGTCATCGGATCGCGGTAGATCGCGGTCGGGTTCAGCTGGGCGTTGGCCCGCTGGTTCAACGCGATCCAGCCGAGGGTTTCACGGGTGGTGCCGTATCGGTGGAAGTGCCGCTGGGCGTTCTGCGCGAGGGTGTGCGCGGCGGAGGTGGCGCCGAAGGGCATCAGCCAGCTCGGAGTGCGGCCCGCACCCGACGGAGCCGGGATCCGGCCGAGCTTCGTCAGCTCGCTGTGGGTCGATTCCCACAGGGTCCGGTAGCACAGCACGTGGCGGGCCAGCCCGCTGGCGACGGCCATCATCGCCGCGATCACCGAGCCGCTCGGCCCGAAGGTCTCGATCCCGCCGTTGTGCCAGGTCGGTCGCAGTCCGAGGGCCGCCTCGACCGTTGTGACGCCGCCCTCGCCGAAGCCGCCGACCTGACCGCCGCCCGGATAGCTCGCCAGGCCGTCGATGTCGTCCATCGTCAGCCCGGCGTCCGCGACCGCCCGCTCGCACGCCTCCAGCGTGAGGTCCAGCGGTGTCCGCATCAGGCGTCGACCGATCTGCGACATGCCGATTCCGGTGAGTGCGACCTTGTCCTCGAACTTCGTCCCGGTGGCCATCGGCCGGATGTGTTGCCGGATCTGGTCCGGGGCGATTTCGTCAGTGGGCAGCGGGGCAGGCGTGGGCTGGTCCGCTGTCGGGCGGAACAGGGGGAGCCACACGTCGTCGTCGTGGTGGAACACGACCTCCATGCGCGTGCCCAGTGTGAGCTGCGCCGGATCGCACTCGATTGCGTTGGTGGTCAACCGAACACGTGGATCGTCCTCCAGTGCGACCTGCGCCACCACGTAGGGCGCGGGTAGGCCGGGGAGGGCGAAGCGGTGGTTGACCGTGAATCCGATGAGCGTCGCGAACCCGGAGGTGACGCGAACACCCATCTCGTGTCCCCGGCAGTACCGGCAGATCGGCTGTGGGGGGTGGATCAGGGCGTCGCAGGACCGGCACTCCTGGACCCGCAGCCTGCCGTCGGCGCCGGAGGTCCAGAAGAACCGACTCTCCTCGGTGACCAGCGGCAGGGGACGGCCGGACGCGGGGGCCCGACCGTCCTCTGCGCGCATGGTCTCCGTGAGTACCGAGTCAGTCACGAATCCGCGCCGATTCCTTGTGGATGGTGACCGGCTCCGCGAGTCGCTGCTCGTCGCAGATCTTCTGCAGCTCGGCGAGGGTCTCGTCGAGGCCTGCACCCAGGCGCGGCCCGGGGGTGAAGGTGGCCGGCAGCTTCCGCATGCCCTGGATGACGCCGATGGTGTCGTAGTGCACGGTGCCCTCGGGGTCACACTTGTAGTCCGGCATCCGGTCGAGCACCGCGATCAGCATGCGCTTGAACACCATCCGGGCCATGTTCGACCCGATGCAACGGTGGACGCCGAGCCCGAAGCTGAAGTGCCGGTTACCCCGCCGTTCCAGGTCGACGTCGTTCGGTTCGGCGAACAGCGAGGGATCCCGGTTGGCCATCGCCCAGGACAGCCACAGTCGCTCGCCTTCCTTGAACTCCGTACCCTCGAACTCGGTGTCGGCGCTGAACGTGCGCCCGTCGCCAGGCGCGGGGGTGAAGTAGCGAAGGAACTCCTCGGTCGCGGAGTCCACCAGGGTGTCTCGTTCCCGGCTGAGGATCTCGCGCTGCTCGGGATTCTGGGACAGCCACTCGAGCGAGTGCGCGGTCAGCGCAGTGGTCGTGTCGAAGCCGCCGCCGATGATCAGGCTCAGAATGCCGAGCAACTCCATGTCGTCGGGCTTCTCGCCCAGAACCTCGACGTCGGCGACGGCGTTGATCAGCCCGGGGCGCGGATTCTGCCGGATCTCGAAGAGATTGGTCAGCAAATCGATGCCCATCGTGCGGTGCAGTTCGCCGATGCGCGCAATGTCCGGTGAGTCGGGCGGAGTGTAGACCGCGGCGTGGACGGGCTCGTTGTAGATGGTCCACTTCTCGATCGGGATGCCCATCATCGCCAGTGTGAGAACGGCGGGAACGATGTTCGCCAGATCGTCGACGAAGTCGATCTTCCCGCTCTCGATCTTCTCGTCGATGGATGCCCGCACCACTTCGTCCACGAAGGGAATCCAGCGCTGCACGGCCGCCGGGGACAGGTACGGGTTGAGCAGCGCCCGGAACTCGCGATGCTCGGGGTCGTCCATCTCCAGGATGCCGCCGCGCACTCCCGAGGCGCGCTCCATGGTGGGGATCGCGATTCCCTTGTAGTTGCGGCGTTTTCCGTGGATGTCGTGGTCGTTCGAGACGTCAGCCGAGCGAGATAGGGCGAAGACCTCGTTGCTGCCCGCCGCGACCCAGTGGCCGCCGTGGGTGTCCGACCACGCCATCGGGCACTTGGACTGCATCTCCTCGGTGATCGGGAGGAACTGGTCGCGGTACTCCGGTGCGTGCCGGTCGAATTGGAATCTGTTCGTCTTGCGATTGTCGTGCGCTACGACGTCGTCAACGCTCATGCGCGTTGTCCTCCCTGGGGATTCGAGGTGGATGGCGATCTCGGATCGGCGTCGGTCAGGAGAGCGTGATGGCCTGCTCCGGACATGATCGGGCTGCTTCTCGGACAGCCTCCTCCTGGTCGGCCGGGACGTTCTCGTCCACGGGGGTCGAGTGGCCGTCGATGTCACTCAGTTCGAACGAGTCCGGAGCCGCCATCGCGCACAACGTGTGGCCCTGGCAGCGATGGGAATCGACCTGCACCTTCACTGTTTTCCTCCTTGTTGCAGGTGAATTCGGGTCAGATGTGGTAGTCGTACCACTTGAGGTAGCCGCCGGCGTCGACTCGCATCTGCATACCGGTCACGTATCGGGCCTCGTCGGACGCGAGGAAGAGCACGGTGTTGCTGATGTCCTCGGGCTCGACATAGGGGACCGGCATCGCCTGCATCACGGCGAAGCCCGGCTCGGCGTCCGCCCGCGTCGGATGCTCGAGATCGGGGCGGAAGGACCGGTACATGGGCTCGCTCTGCAGCATGTCGGTGTTGCAGTTGGTCGGGTGCACGACGTTCGCTCGGATATGGCGGGGGGCGAGATGTGTCGCGAGCTCGTGGATGTAGTGCGACAGTGCGCGCTTGGAGAACATGTATGCCACGCCGCCGAGGTCCTTGCCGGGGACATCGACCTTGCTGGCGTCCATCATCGCGGCCATCGAGCCGGTCGCGATGATCGACGCGCCCTCGCCGAGATGGGGCAGGGCCGCCTGAACGGCGTTCATGGTTCCGACGAGGTTGGTGTTCACCACGTCGCACCATGCCTGCACCTGCGGCTCACCCTTCATGCCCGCGACTCCGGCCTGGGCGACGACGATGTCGAGCTTGCCCAGCTCCGCGACGCCCTGCTCGACCGCCGCTCGCATCTGCTCGGCCTCGCGCACGTCGCCCTGCACGGCCACGACTCGGCGCCCGTGCTTCTCGATCAGCCGGGTCGTCTCCTCGAGATCCTCCGGAGTCGCCATCGGGTACCCGATGGTCGAGATGTCGGCACAGAGGTCGACCGCGATGATGTCGGCGCCCTCCTCGGCCAGCCGGACGGCGTGGCTGCGGCCCTGGCCCCGCGCGGCACCGGTGACGAATGCGACCTTGCCTTCTACACGACCCACTGTGGTGTCCTTTCGATGATTGGATTCGCCGGTGCGGCTACGTGTTTCGTCCGCCGTTGACGCCGAGGATCTGGCCGTTGATGTAGCCGGCCTCCTCGGAGACGAGGAAGGCGCAGGCGGCGGCGATGTCCTCGGGCCGGCCGACGCGGCGCACGGGCGTCCGCTGGATGTGTTCGTCGACGGTGCCGCCGAGGCGGCCCGCCGCCTCGGCCTTGCGCAGCATCGGGGTGTCGATGAAGCCGGGCGGAACCGCGTTGACGGTGATGCCTTTCGGGCCGAGCTCGAGCGCGAGCGACTTGGTCAGCCCGTTGACTGCGGATTTCGCCGCCACGTAGTGCGACATGAACGGCTGACCGGAGTGGGCGCTGGAGGAGGAGATGTTGACGATCCGGCCCCAGCCGGCGTCGAGCATGTCCGGGATGGCGGCCTGGATGCAGTGAAAGACGCCGTTGAGGTTCACGTTGATCACCCGGTTCCAGTCCTCGAACGGGATCTTCTTGAATTGCCCGTATCCCTCGAGGCCCGCCGCATTGACGAGGATCGACACCGGACCGAGTTGCGCGCGGACCTTGGTCAGCGCCTCCTCGACCTGGTCGCGGTCCGTCACATCGGCCTTGTGCGAGAAGTCGTCGTCGGTGGGATTGAGATCGAGTACCGCGACGTGACATCCGTCCGCGCGCAGGCGATCGGCGACCGCCTGACCGATGCCGGATGCGCCACCGGTCACCACTGCAGTCTTCATGACCAGGCCTCGTCGCCCGCGATCGTCGTGCGGTGCATGGTCCGCTCCGAGGACGGGTCGTAGGGCAGGGCCCGGTGCAGCATTCCGGTGTTGTCCCAGATCACCACGTCGCCCTCCTGCCACTCGTGGGTGTAGGAGAACTGCTCCTGGGTGCACCACTCCTGCAGCTCGTCCAGGAGCGCGCGGCTCTCCGCGGGATCCATCCCGACGATGTGATCGGCGGTGGCGCCGATGACGAAGGACTTGCGGCCGTCGCGGCGGGTCCACACCAGGTCCGACTCGTGGGTGGGCAGCTGGCGGTACGCGGCGAGCTGCTCGTCGGTGGGATCGGGGTGCACCAGGCGCTGGGCGGCCTCGAAGCTGTGCAGCACCCGCAGACCCTCGTACCGCTTGCGGTCCTGCTCGGGCATCGTGTCGTAGGCCGCGTAGGTGCTGGCGAACTGGGTGCCGCCGCCGACCATCGCCGCGTGCCGGCAGGTCAGCATGGTCGCCTTGGCGGGGATGTCATGCGTGGTGTCGTCGATGTGCCAGTGGAACGTGCCCTTGAGGTACTCGGCGGACTGGCTCTTCGCCGGGTCGAGGGAGACGACGAAGATCTCCTTGCCGGGCGCCGGCGTGCGGACCTCGCCGAGCCGGCGGCTGAACGCCAGCTGGGCGTCGTCGTCCAGATTCAGCCCGCGGATGAGCAGGACTCCGCGCCACTTCAGCGCCTCCATGCACTGAGCAATGACCCCTTCGCCTGCGAGGTCTTCCACACCGGTGACTTCCACACCCAACGAGGGGCGAAGCGCCTTCGTCTCGATCACAAGAATCTCCCTTCCAATTGCGAGAACCATACTCTCGCTTTTGTTACGCCCGCAAGACCCGAATGCCCGCTGGATGGCCGGTTGTGGCGCCCGTTCTCCTTCGGATTCGGGGTAGGCAGAAGTCGAATAGGTTGTTAGTGTTCTCGCAGAACGTACTTCAAATTCTCCATCAGGAGAATGGGATTTTCACGACATTGAGGAGACGGGATGTCATCTCAGGACACAGTGGCGGCGACCGGCGGAACGCAGGCGGGTGAGGGAATCCGCAAGGCCCTGCTCATCGGTGGCGAACTCGTCGAGACGGAACGGACGATCACCTCGATCAACCCCGCGACCGGCGAGGTCGTCGGCTACGCGCCCGACGCCGGTGTCGCCGAGGCCGAGGCCGCGATCGCTGCCGCGCGGCGCGCCTTCGACACCACCGACTGGTCCACGAACGTCGAGCTGCGCACCCGCTGCCTCGACCAGCTCCACCAGGCGCTGCTCGACAACATCGAGGAGATGCGGGAGCTGACGATCGCGGAGGTCGGCGCCACCCGGCAGCTCACCTACGGCAACCAGCTCGCCGCGCCCATCGAGATCGTCCGCTACTACGCGGATCTGCTGAAGACCTACCCGCTGACCGAGGACATGGGCGAGATCGAGGTCCGCGGGCAGCGCCACCGCCGGTGGATCGAGAAGGAGTCCGCCGGCGTGGTCGCCGCGATCACCGCGTACAACTACCCGAACCAGCTGGCGCTCGCGAAGCTCGCACCTGCGCTCGCCGCAGGCTGCACGGTGGTGCTCAAGGGATCTCCGGACACGCCGCTGATCACTCAGCTCCTCGGCGAGATCATCGCAAAGCACACGGACATTCCCGCCGGTGTGGTGAATGTGCTGTCGTCATCGGAGATCGCGGTCGGGGAGCTCATGACCACGCACCCGGACGTGGACGTGGTGACCTTCACCGGATCGACCGTTGTCGGCAAGAAGATCATGGCGGCGGCGGCCGACACCCTCAAGCGCGTGTTCCTCGAGCTCGGCGGGAAGTCCGCACTCATCGTCCTCGACGACGCCGACCTCAAGATGGCCGCGCAGTTCGCCGCGTTCAGCATCTGTTCCCACGCCGGGCAGGGCTGCGCCCTCACCACCCGGATGCTGGTGCCCCGCGAGAAGCACGACGAGATCGCCCAGATGGTGGCCGCGTTCCTGCAGCGGGTTCCGTTCGGTGATCCGAGCGACCCCAAGATGTACATGGGCCCACTGATCACCGAACGTCAGCGGGACAAGGTCGACGGCATGGTCCAGCGGGCCGTTGCGGCCGGCGCGCAGCTCGTCACCGGTGGTGAACGGGTGAACCCCGGGTTCTTCTACACGCCCACCCTGCTGGCCGGCGTCGACCCGGACAGCGAGATCGCGCAGGACGAGGTGTTCGGACCCGTCCTGGCGTTGATCCCGCACGACGGCGACGACGATGCGGTGCGGATCGCCAACAACTCGGCGTTCGGCCTGTCCGGCGGTGTCATCAGCAACGACGACGAGCGCGCGATCTCCGTCGGCCGGCGGATCCGCACCGGCACGTTCAGCATCAACGGCGGCAACTACTTCACCCCCGACGTCCCGTTCGGTGGTTACAAGGAGTCGGGCATCGGCCGCGAGATGGGCACCGCCGGACTGGAGGAGTTCCTCGAGCAGAAGACGTTCGCGGCGGCGGTGCAGGAATGACGCCACACGCCGAAGGCGTCACGAGGCCACTCGAGGGCATCCGGGTACTCGAGGTCGCGATGTACGGGTTCGTCCCGTCGGCGGGTGCGGTTCTCGCCGAGTGGGGTGCCGACGTGATCAAGGTCGAGCACGCCGTCACCGGCGACCCGCAGCGTGGGCTCCGGCAGGTGGGCCCGCTCCGTGTCGAGGGTGATCCCAACCCCAACGTCGAGCACGCGAACCGCGGCAAGCGCAGCATCGGTCTGGACATCTCGACCCCGGAGGGCAAGGAGGTCCTGAACGACCTTGCCCGCGAGTCCGATGTCTTCCTCACCAGCTACCTGCCGCAGGTGCGGACCAAGCTCGGCATCGACGTCGAGGACATCCGCGCGGTCAATCCGTCGATCATCTACGCGCGCGGCAGCGCTCTGGGGCCGCGTGGTGCCGAGGCGACTCGCGGCGGCTACGACATGACCGCCTTCTGGGCCCGCGCCGGAATCGCCGCCACCCTCACCCCGCCCGGGATCGAGGGGATGATCGGCCCGCCCGGGCCTGCGTTCGGCGACACGATCTCCGGGACGAACCTCGCCGGTGGCATCGCGGCCGCGCTGCTCAAGCGGGAGCGCACCGGTGAACCGTCCGTCGTGGACGTGTCCCTGCTCGGGAGCGGACTGTGGGCCATGGGGCACGGGGTCGCGCTGTCGGTTCATCTGCAGGAGCCGATGGTGGCCCCTGCGCCGGGCGCCCACGGTGCGCTCACCAACCCGCTCTCCGGGGTGTACGCCACCGGCGACGGCCGGTACCTTTCCTTCGTCATGCTGCAGGCGGCGCGCTTCTGGCCCGACGTGTGCCGGCACATCGACCGGCCCGAACTCGCCGACGATCCGCGCTTCGTCGACGCCGCAGCGATCGCAGCCAACACCGCCGAGGCGGTGGCAATCCTGCGCGAGGTCCTCGCCACCCGCACGCTCGCGGAGTGGACCGAGCGGTTCGCGACCCTCGCCGGGCCGTGGGCACCGATCCAGGATTCCCTGCAGGTGGCCGACGACGCCCAGATCCGGGCGAACGAGTACCTGGTCAAGGCCGGGGAAATGGAGCTCGTCACCAGCCCGGTCCAGTTCGACGAAACCGCGCCCGAACTTCGTCCCGGGCCCGAATTCGCCGCGCAGACAGAGGAAATCCTCTTGGAAGCCGGACTGGACTGGGACCGCATCATCGCACTCAAGACCGCGGGCGCGGTCACCTAGATCGACCAGGAGGCAGACATGCCCTACATCGCCTCGATAGGCACGTACCTGCCGTGCTGGGGGACGCCCGAAGGCCGGGTACCCGGTGACGACGAGGACGCGATCACGCTGGCGGTCGAGGCCGGCCGCGCCGCACTGCGCGGCGGCGACCCGGTCTCGTTCGTGGTCCTCGTCAGCCGGGACCTGCCGCTGCTCGAGAGCAGCAACTCGGCAGTGCTGCTGGCCGGTCTCGGACTCGACCCCGAACTCGAGGTCACCGAGCGGCTCGGCGGGGCGCCCGCGACCCTCGACGCGATCGGCTCGGCGCGACCGCGGACACTGGTCATCGGGGTGGACACCGCCCCGGCCGGTGCTGCCGCGGCCGTGACCGCGGAGCGCGGAATGCAGGTGCGGACCGCGGGGCGGGTGTCGCGCAGTCTGCCGGTCCGGACGCGGGGTGAGACCGGTGTGGTGCGCGACTACGGCGACCCGCGTCTGCTGCAGGAGCGTGGGTTCCTGGCCTCGCTCAAGGCATCCTGGATGGATACCCCGGTCGCGGTGGCCGGCGTCCGGCACGAGCAGGCCGCAGCCCTCTGTACGGGTAATCCCCCTCCGCTGCCGACGTCAGGCGCGAGCGCGGGACTCTTCGCGCTCGCCGCGATGGCGGAGACCCGGACGACCGGTCCGATGGTGGGCGTCGAGCAGGCCAGCCTGTCGGGCATCACGGTCGCCGAGGGCGAGGTGCACATCCACCGCTGCGAACCGGAGGTACGCGAGTACACCGAGTGCACCCACGTCCCCGGTGCGGACATCCCCATCTCGCTCGCGGCGTACGAGCGGGCATTCGAGGCGAAGGTGCGGTGGGAGGCCGGGAAACACCGGGACAGTGAGACGTTGGACTTTCCACCGCGGTACCGGGTGGGAGACGACGGAACGCTCGGCACGGACTACGAGTTGGTTCCGCTGCCGCGCACCGGGACGGTGTACACCGGCGTGACGGTGCACTTCCCGGTGCCGGGGCTGAAAACGCCGTACACCCTGGCGATCGTCGAACTGGACGGGGTCGGGGTTCGCGCACTGGTGAAGGTGACCGGCGCGGATCCCGGCAGCGTCGACATCGGCGATCGCGGCCGGATGGTGCTGCGACGGGTGGCGGTGCGGTCCGGGGTTCCGGACTACGGCTACTCGTTCGAGCCCGGCACGTTCGATCCAGACCAGGAGGAAGTGGCATGAGGAAGGTCGCGATCGTCGGCGCGGGCATGACCCCGTTCGCCGAGCACTTCGCCCTGGGCATCAAGGACCTGCTGCCGATGGCGTTCTCCGACTGCGCCGCCACTGTCGACAAGGGGCTGGCCAAGTCGGATGTGCAGGCGGCATGGTTCGGCGCGATGGGGACACCGGACGGATTCCCGTCGGGCATTCTCGCCGACACCCTCGGGCTACTGGACATTCCCGTCACTCGTGTCGAGAATTCCTGTGCCACCGGTCATGACGCGGTTCGCAACGCACTGTTCGGTATCGCGTCGGGGGCCTGTGACGTCGCATTGGTCATCGGGGCCGACAAGGTTCGGGAGACGGCGTCGAAGGACATGCTCTGGGAGTGGGAGGCGATGACCCGGGACATGGCCTGGGACTACCCCCTCGGTCTCGTCGCACCCGCCGGGTTCGCGCTCCACGTTCGCCGCTACCTGCACGAGTCGCCGGCGACGAGGGAACACCTGGCCATGGTCGCGGTGAAGAACCATCGCAACGGGATGAACAACCCGAAGGCACGGCTGCGTCTGGACCTCACTCTCGACGTGGCACTGAACGCGCCGACCGTGGTCACCCCGTTCAGCGTCTACGACTGTGCACCCCAGAGTGACGGGGCGGCGGCGCTGATCCTCGCCGCAGAGGACGTCGTGGACCGGTACACCGACCGCCCGGTGTGGGTACGCGGGGTCGGGCTCGGTATGGATTCCGTGATGCACCAGCACAAGCGGGACATGACCACGTTCCCCGCGACGGTGCGCGCGGCGAAGCAGGCGTTCGGAATGGCCAGTCTGGCGCCGTCCGACGTGCAGGTGGCGGAGGTGCACGACTTCTTCACCGGCATCGAGTTGATGAGCTACGAGGATCTCGGATTCGCGGAACGCTTCGAGGCGTTCAAGCTCGTCGAATCCGGCGCCACCGATGTCGGGGGGTCGCTGCCGGTGAATCCGAGCGGTGGACTCATCTCCAAGGGGCACCCGCCGGGGGCGACGGGCGTCGCGCAGTGCGTCGAACTGTTCGAGCAGTTGCGTGGCAGTGCGGTCAATCAGGTCGAAGGGGCGCGAATCGGATTGGCACACAACCTCGGCGGTCCCACCGCCGTGGCCGGAGTGACAATTCTGGAGGGGCCGGGTGTATGAGCAAAGGACACAACATGACGGAACCGACTTCGATCGACGCTGCCCACCGCGCCCTCTTCGACGCGGGCCTCGCCGTCCGGCGCGAGGTTCTCGGTGACAGCTACGTCGATGCTGCCCTGACCCAGAATGCGGGGACCGACGGCGAGCCGCTCCAGCAGTTCGTCAGCGAGGTCGCATGGGGGTCGGTGTGGACCCGGCCGGGTCTCGACCGGCGCAGTCGCAGCCTGACCACTCTCGGAATGCTCGTCGCGCTGAACCAACATCGTGAACTGGCCACGCACGTGCGGGCTGCACTCGGCAACGGACTGACCCGCGACGAGATAGTGGAGGTGATCGTTCACGCCACCGCGTACGCGGGGGTGCCGGCCGGGGTTGCGGCGATGAGGGTCGCGCAGGAGGCGTTGACCGCCGCACTCGGACCTCGGGAACCCACCGGTTCGGGGGAGGGATCCGAGCCGGGGCAGGAGGCACGGGCGACGACGCCGCTGCCCGGCAAGCGGGTCGGGTTCGTCGGGCTCGGAGCCATGGGCACTCCGATTGCCACCAACTTTCTCGCGGCAGGCCAGCCGCTGCTGGTGCGCGACGCCGATCCGCCGAGCCAGGGGCGCTTCATCTCCGAGCATGCGGATGCCGACGGCGCCAACGACCTGGCGGCGTTCGCGGACTGTGACGTGGTGGTCCTGGTGCTGCCCAACAGTGACATCGTCGACGACGTGGTGCTGGCCGAGGGCGGGTTGCTCGCGCACCTGAGGCCGGGTGCGGTGATCGTCGACATGGGGTCGAGCGTGCCTGCACGCACCCGGGACCTGGCGAAGGCCGCAGCGGCTCGCGGGGTGGATGTGCTGGACGCACCGGTCAGCGGTGGTGTGGCACGGGCCCGGGCAGGAGATCTCGCGATCATGGTCGGGGGAGACACGGATGTCCTGGACGCTGTTCGCCCATTGCTCGGTTCCGCCGGGCGTGAGATACTGCACATCGGTTCGGTCGGCGCAGGACATGCCGCCAAGGCACTGAACAACTTGCTTGCCGCAAACGGATTCGTCGCAGCGGCCGAGATGATGCTGGTCGGAAAGAAGTTCGGGATCGACCCCGCCACGTTGCTGGCCGTGTTCAATGCCGGCAGCGGACGAAACCAGGCGACCGAGACGAAGTACGAGAAGTTCGTGTTGTCAAGGTCTTTCGATTCCGGCTTCGCTGCGAGTCTGATGCGCAAGGACATTGGGATCGCACTCGACCTGGCCCGGGGTGAGGCCGTCTCCTCCGCGCTTGCCGAAACCCTGGGGCAGGTGTGGAACGACGCGGTCGACGACCTCGACCCGGGTGCCGACCAGACCGAGGTGGTGCTCCACCTCGAGCGGCTCACCGGCGTCTCGCTCGCCGACGACCTCACACAGCCCGCCGGCTAGGGAATCCGCCGGTACGGCAAATTCCCTGGGCAGAACTGCATCTGACGTTTCTTCGTTTCCGGCAACAAGGGCATTGTGGCCGGTCGCCTCGACAGCCGTCACGGGTGTCGAGGCGACCGACCGTGCCCGAATCTCCCGGGACTGCCCGTGCCGGTGTCCTTTCGTGCTCTGAAGAGAAGGCGGCGTTGAATGGTTCTCACTGTTTCGAAACGAATGGGCCGCAGCCTGCTCGTGGTACTGCTGGTGACCGCAGCGGTGGTTGCGTTGCTGAGTCTGGCCCCGGGATCCGTGTCCCAGGTGATCCTCGGCGAGAACGCCACACCGGACGCGGTGGCCGCAATGGACGCGAAGCTCGGTTTCGACGATCCGGTCTGGATGCAGTACGTCCACTGGCTCGGCAATGCCGTGCAGGGAGACCTGGGTACCTCGCCCCTGACCGGGCAGTCGGTCAGCGAAGCTATTGCCGAACGTCTACCTGTGACAATGCAATTGGCGGTTATGGGGTTGGTGATAGCGCTGTTGACGGCGCTGGTCATGGGTGTGATCTCCGCGTCCCGTCCGGGCAGTGGACTCGACCGCGGGATCAACGCGCTCTCCGCGGTCTTCCTGTCGGTGCCCGCCTTCATCGCAGGTCCGGTGCTGATCTACTTCTTCGCGATCAAGCTCCAGTTGTTTCCGGTGATGGGATGGTCGCGGATCAGTGAGGGTTTGGGAGAGAACCTGCGCAGCGCCCTGCTGCCGGCCGTCGCGATCGCGCTGACGGAGATCGCGGCGTTCCACAGGCTGCTTCGCACCGACCTCATCGGAACTCTCCGCGAGGACTACATCGCCGCTGCCCGTGCGAAGGGCATGCCCTCCTGGTATGTCATGTTCCGGCATGCGCTGCGGCCGTCGTCGTTCTCTCTGATCACCGTGGCCGGGATCAACCTCGGACGCCTCATCGGCGGCACGGTGATCGTCGAAACGCTGTTCGGGCTACCAGGTTTGGGTCAGCTCATTGCATCCTCGATCACGTCCCGGGACGTGATCATGGTCCAGGGAGTCGTGGTCTTCATCGCCGTCGTGTACGTGGTCGTCAACACCGTCGTCGACCTCAGCTACGGACTGATCGACCCCCGAGTCAGGAAGGTGGCCGCAGCATGAGTGAAGTGGCGGTGGACAACCCGGCCCTCGACGAGGGCGATGGTCACGAGCCGGAGCGGGCCCCGCTGGTTCCGCCGGTCCGCAAGCGCCGTCCGGTCCTGGTGTACCTGTCGGTCACCTGGCTGGCGGTCCTGATCCTGGCGGCCGTGTTCGCCGACGTGCTCCCGCTCGCCTCTTATGCGACGCCCGTCGGGGCGCCGCGTCTGAGCCCGCAGTTCGGTTCGCCGGATCTGCTCCTCGGCACGGACACCCTCGGACGGTCGATGCTCTCCCGCATCATCTACGGTGCCCGGGTCTCACTGGTGGTCGGCACGGTGGCGGGGCTTCTCGGCTTCGTGATCGGTTCTTTCTTCGGTTTGCTCGCAGGATATTTCGGCAGACACCTCGACGGGGTGGTGACGCTGATCGCGGACGCCATGCTGGCCTTCCCTCCGCTGATCCTGCTGCTGGCCCTGTCGTCCATTCTCACTCCCAGCGTGCAGACGCTACTGCTCGGCCTCACGCTCCTGGTGATCCCGTCGTTCATCCGTCTGGCGAGGGTCAACACGATGGCCTGGAGTTCGCGGGAATTCGTCAGGGCTGCACGGAACATGGGTGCCGGCAACGGCCGGATCCTGTTCCGGGAGATCCTGCCGAACGTCATCGCACCACTGGCGGCGTACCTGCCGATCATCATGGCCGCGCTCATCGTGGCCGAAGGATCCCTCAGCTTCCTCGGCCTGGGAATCCCACCGCCGCAGCCGAGTTGGGGCGGAATGATCAGCGACGGCAAGGACGCGATCGCGACGTCGCCGCACCTGGTGTTCGTCCCGGCGCTCGTCATCTTCTTCACCGTTTTCGCCCTCAATCATGTCGGCGACCACCTGCGCACCAAGTTCGATCGCACCCTGCACGACTGAAATCCGTTCGTATTTCACCATGCACCACGAGAGGTCGATGATGATCAGACACAGACGGCTCTTCGCAGCGCTCGCCGCGGCCTGTTCGGCAGCGCTCGTACTGAGCGCGTGCGGAGGCTCCGGGAGCGGTGGCGATTCCGCAACGCCCGCAGGAGACCCCGTTGCGGGAGGCGAGATTCGGGCGATGCAGACCGGCGAGCCGCGCTCGCTGGACCCGGCCTCCCTGTCGAACACCTGGGCGCACCAACCGACGCTCGGCAATGCCCTGTACGGAACGCTGATGGTCAACAACGTGGAGACGTTGGAGATCGAGTACAAGATGGCCACCGGGTTCACCACCACCGACGGCGGGCGATCGTTCACCCTGACCCTGCGGCCGGGCCTGACCTTCACCGACGGCACCCCACTCGATGCCGCCGCGGTCAAGTTCAACTGGGACCGCCTGCGGGATCCCGCTCTCGGTTCGACCACGGTCCGGCAGGCATCGCAGATCACCTCGTCCGACGTCGTGGATCCGACCACCCTCAAGGTCACCATGGTCGCGGCCAGCCCGCACTTCGCGCAGTCGCTGATCGCAGGCGCCCTGAACTGGATCGCCTCGCCGGCCGCCCTGCAGAAGGGACAGCCCGCGTTCGACGAGAACCCGGTCGGCGCAGGTCCCTTCACGCTGGTGAAGTGGACCCGTCAGGATGCAATCGAGCTCGCCCGCAACCCCGGCTACTGGGACGCGCCGAAGCCGTATGTGGACCGCCTGACCATCCGCACGGTCCCGGACACCAACCAGCGAATCAACGCCGTCTCGACCTCGAGTGTCGACCTGCTGTCGGAGACCAACTGGTCGAGCCTGAACCGGATGGAGGCCGCGGGCTACTCCCACGAGGTGGCCCCGACCGGCGGCGGCCTGTTCGCCGCCATGAACCTGCGCCGCGCCCCCTTCGACGACGAACGTGCTCGCCGTGCGGTGGTACAGGCCATTGACCTGGACGCGCTCAACACCGTCGTCTACAACGGCGAGAACGACGTACCCAGGACCCTGTTCCCGGAACAGTCGCCGTACTACAGCGACATCGCGCTCCCGACCACGAACAAGGAAGAGGCACAGAAGCTGTTCGACGAGCTGGCCGCCGCGGGCAAGCCGGTCAAGTTCACGTTCCTCTCCTACCCCACCACCGAGAGCAAGACCCTCGGAGAGGCGCTGCAGGCACAGCTCAGTGCCTTCGGCAACGTGGAGATGAAGGTCGAGGTCGCCGACTTCGGCACCATCACCGCCCGCAACGGTGCCCGCGACTTCGACATGGTCGTGTCCTCCGCGATCGTTCAGGATCCCGACTTCGGGCTGTGGACGGCGTTCCATCAGGACTCGAACGGCAACTTCGCGGGCGTCAAGGACGAAGAGCTCAGCAAGGCACTCGACGCCGGGCGGCTCGCCGAGTCCGACAGCGAGCGCAAGGCCGCCTACGAGACGGTGCAGAAGCGACTCGTCGAACTGAACCCCGGTATCTGGTACACGCGGGCGGTCCCGGCTGTCGCGTACGGCAAGAACGTGCACGGCGTGCAGATCTACACCCTCGGGTCACCGCTTCCGGAAGACATCTGGGTGAGCAAGTAGTTCGCGACGACTGACGAAAGGGGCCAGCCCACATGACGACTCAGCCGCTCCTCCAAGTGCGGAACCTGCGTGCGCACATCGGTACGCCACGCGGCATCGTCCGCGCCGTGGACGATGTCTCCTTCGACCTGGGTGCCGGACAGGCGCTGGGCATCGTGGGGGAGTCCGGATCGGGCAAGTCGGTGATGGCCCGGACGATCATGGGGCTGATGCCGGCTCGATCGGGGCGGTCCGGCGAGGTGACCTTCCGGGGCCGAGACCTGCTCGCGTTGAGTAAGAAGGACACTCTCGAGATCTGGGGAAAACAGATCGCGATGGTGTTCCAGGATCCCGGGCGCTCCCTGAACCCGGTGGTCAAGGTGGAGCGGCAGCTCACCGAGGGGATGCGCCGTCACCTCGGCGTCAGTCGTTCGGAGGCGCGTGATCGGGCACTGAACCTGTTGAAAGAGGTCGGGGTGCCCGACCCGGAGAAGCGGCTCGGCAACTATCCGCACGAGATGTCCGGTGGAATGCGTCAGCGCGTGATGATCGCGATCGCGCTCGCGTGTGAGCCGGACCTGTTGATCGCCGACGAACCGACGACCGCGCTGGACGTGACGATCCAACGGCAGATCCTGGATCTGTTGCGTCGTGTCCAGCGCGATCGGGGGATGGCCCTGATGCTCATCAGTCACGATCTCGCGGTGGTCGCGGGGCGGACCGATCGGGTGTCGGTGATGTATGCCGGCCGGCTCGCCGAAACCGGGTCGACGCGTGCAGTGTTCGATGCGCCACGGCATCGCTACACCCATGCTCTGCTCGGCGCGACGCCGACCGTGGATCACCCGCGCCACGCGCCGCTGCGGTTGATCGAGGGTTCCCTGCCGGATCCCACGCGGCCGCCGGAGGGGTGCCGATTCGCTCCCCGGTGCGAGCACGCCGACGCCGAGTGTCACGACGGGGGACTGCGCCTGCAGACGGTCGGAGCGGACCATCACGCGGCGTGTGCCCACCCCGTTCCCCTCTGACAACCCTTGTCGCTGCGCTCGTGTGTCGCTGCATCGGCCCATTCGGAAAGGTAGGCCCTCATGGCCGGAATCGGTACCGCCCACCTGCGCGGTGAGCAGGCCCTGTTGAGTGTCCAGGACCTCGTCGTGGAGTACCCGACGGCGGCGGGGACCGTGCAGGCGGTCTCGAAGATCAGCTTCGACGTACTCCCCGGCGAGACCCTCGGAATCGTTGGCGAGTCCGGCTGCGGGAAGTCGACGACCGGTCGCGCGGTACTGCGGCTCGACCGGCTGACCGCAGGCCGGATCCGGTTCGGGGAGGACTGGATCGACGGTGCCGACGAGAAGCGGATGCGTGAGCTCCGCCGGGACATGCAGATGATTTTCCAGGACCCGGTGGCGTCACTGAATCCTCGCCGGGCGGTGAAGGACATCGTGGTCGAGGGGCTCGCGGTGGCCGGTGCACCGGCCGAGGAGAGGGCCGCGACGTCGAGGTCCGTGCTCGATCAGGTCGGGCTGCGCGGCGACCGGTACGCGGACATGTTGCCCAGGCAGTTGTCGGGTGGCCAGGCTCAACGCGTCGCCATCGCGCGTGCGCTCGCGCTACGCCCACGACTCCTGATCTGCGACGAACCGGTCTCGGCGCTGGATGTGTCCGTTCAGGCCCAGATCCTCAACCTGATCGAGGATCTGAAGGCGGAGTTCTCCCTCACCGTGGTCTTCATCGCACACGATCTCGGCGTCGTGCGCACCGTCAGCGACAACGTGATGGTGATGTACCTCGGCAAGGTCTGCGAGTTCGGCGACTCGGTCGCGGTGTACGACGACCCGGCACACCCGTACACCAGGGCCCTGCTCGACTCGGTTCCGCTGACCGACCCGGAGAAGGGGTTCGCAGGCCCGGCACTCGAAGGCGACGTGCCGTCTCCGCTCGCACCGCCCACCGGCTGCCGCTTCCGGACCCGCTGCCCGGTGGCGGTGGAACGGTGTGCGACGGAGGAACCCGAGATTCGCGAGGTGAAGCCGGGACAGTACGTCGCCTGCCATCAGGCCGCGTAGCCCGGACCGGTCGTCCGGCCGGGGCCGTTGGATGCCGGCGGGTTGCCGAGATCGGTCGACGGCGATTCGGGCGCGTGCCGGGGCCGTTCCCGTACGGCGATCAGAGTTCGTCGAGGGAGATCAGTCCGTCCTGGATGGCGCGGGCGACGAGGGATGCCTTGGTGGGCGCGGGGCGATCCACCTCGGCGTACTTGGCGCGGATCCGGGACAGGTGGGTGTTGACGGTGCCGAGCGACAGGAACAGGTCTGCGGCGACGGTGCTCTTCGAATCGCAGCGCAGCCAGGTGAGCAGAACCTCGACCTCGCGCGGTGAGAGCACTGGTTTGCGCAGCGGTCGGGACACGGCGCGCCGCTGGGCCGGGTGGGCCCGGTCGGCGTCGTGGTTGAGCAGCGCGGTCATCGATGTCCTCGGAGGGTGCGTCGTGATGGCTCCTCCCAAGAGAGGAGTCGCTTGTCTGTGAGGATCCTAAGTGTTTGCCGCGAGTCTGCCGAGACGCGATTTCCAGGGGCATGAACCCCTCTCGTTCACCCGTCGACGATCGCCTGCAGGACCTGGTGGTCGGGGTCTGGTTCGCCGCCGGTGCGCACCTCCACCCGGGTGTGGCCCTCGGCGTCGAATTCGATCCGCCGCACCCGGGTGTCCTCCTCTACGAGGATGGTGGCCACGGTGGCCCGCCCGGCCGGTAGCGCGCGGGCGGTGAGGGTGCCTCCCACGGTGGCGTCGAGTTCGTCGATCAGCGCCGCCCGGACGCGTGCGACGAGCGCATCGTCGGTGAGCCCGCCGTCGTCGAGCAGGAGCACCTGGGTTCCTCGGTGCCGGGCCGACGAGGTCGCTCGGCACAGGGCCTCGTCATCGGCGAAGACCGGCGCGCGCAGCGTGTCGCGCAGGCGTTCCTTGAGTACCGCGCACTCGGAGCGGGTCCGCTCGGTGAACGCGGCCCCGGCCGCGGCCGCCTCCAACAGTGGACGGGCCGACACGTCGAGGGCGGCCAACTGCCTGTCCCGTTCGGCGGTGACGGCCTCGGTCATGGCCTCGTCCGCTGCCCGCTCGGTCTCCCGCTCGCGCAGGGTGAACACCATGAAGGCCATCGGGCGGACGGTGACGGCCACCAGTACCGAGATCAGAACCGGGGCCATGATGACCGCGGACAGTGGCACGGCGGGGGACCACCCCTGGCCGGTCAGCTCGCTCCACAGCGTGAAGGCGGCCATGGTCAGCACGGCCCCGATGCAGGCGTGCGCTGTGCGGCCGCGGATCGAGAGGAAGCAGAGGATGACCGTGACCGTCCGCATGTGCCAGATGTCGCTCATGATCCAGCCCTGCGCGGGGATCTGCGGCAGCACCAGCAGGCAGGTGACCGGGCCGAGTGCAGCCAACGCGGTGGCGACCGGCCACGGCGGGGGGTCGCCGGGGACACCGACGATCGCCAGCGCGCCCGCGGTCGTCAGCAGCAGTGCCGCCAGGATCGGCCAGACGTGGTGGGCGTCGGCGAGATAAGCGGTGGCGCGGAGAGCAGAACTCAGGCAGAACACGATGGCGACCACCTTCGCGATCGGCCGATCCATCCACAGCAGGGTGCGGATGTCCCTCGCGGCGATGTCTCTTCCGCTGACATCCTTCCCGCCCGGGTGTCTCCGATTCGTGCTCACGTCGCCGCCGTCCACGTCAGCGTCACCTGGGTGCCGAGCTCGGGCGCCGAGCGGATTGTCACGGCAGCGCCGTCGGCGGTCGACATCCGTTCGCGGATGCTCATCGTGATCCCCAGCTGGAACCCGGGCACCCGGGCGGGGTCGAAACCGCAGCCGTTGTCGGCGACCACGACGCGCAGGCCTGCGGAGTCCGCGTCGATCACGACGAGCCGGTCGGCGATCCGCGTGGCGGTGTCCGCGTGCCGCACACTGTTGCGCAGTGCCTCGGCGGCGGCGGCCGCGATCGCCCGCGCGGCGGGGCGGGGCACGACGAGGGCGGGGTGCCGCACGTCGACCTCCACCGGGACGTCACCGTCCACCTCGACGAGCGCGGCCCGGATCAAGCCGATCGCGGTGTCCAGGTCGAAGCCCTCCTCGGCCACCGTGCTGTCCCTCAGCTCGTCGAGTTCGGCGATTGCGACCGCGGCCTGTTCGCGCAGTTCGGGGATGTTGCCCTGCCGGGACAGCCCGAGCAGCGTCGACATCACCCGGTCGTGGATGAGGGCGTGGAAGCGGGTTCGCTCGACATCGCGTGCGGCGCCCGCGGCGGCGCTCGCGGAGTGACTCACGGTGGCGGCGATGGTCCGGTCCAGGGTTCGCCCGGTCTGGACCGCGGCGATGGTGGCGACGACGAACAGGCTGCAGAACACGACCACGGAGGCGATCTCCACGGCGAGCACGACGTTCTCCTGCCCCTCCCGGGTGACGTAACGGACGACTTCCGCGGTGCCCGCGCTGACGGCCAGGTAGACCAGGCTCGTCGCCGGCCGCCAGGTCAGGGCCGCGGCCATCGTGACCAGCCCCGGGAAGGTGGTCAGCCAGACGTCGCGATTCGCCGGGATGTGTCCGTCCACGACGAGCAGCCACGACACCAGTGCCGTGAGGTATCCGCCGGCGGCCGCGGTTCCGCAGCGGCGAATCCAGCGCGGGTCGGCGGCATGGCTCGCCGGCCACAGGGACAGCATCGGCAGCAACACGATCACCGCGGCGAAGGGCGTCCACCAGTCGGGGACGATCCGGGAAAGGGCGATCGCGCTCGGCGTGAGGAGGATGCCGAAAAGCAGTGCCGCAGCGCCGATGAACCGGGCAAAGGTGCGGATGATCCCCTCCTCGGCGGCACCGATGCCGGTCGGGGTGTCGATGTCCTGTTCGCTCGCGGTGCTCATCGCGGGCGACCGCACGGTGCGGCGGTCACAGTTCGTCGAGGGAGATCAACCCGTCCTGCACTGCCCGCGCGACCAGTGCCGCCTTTGTCGGCGCGCCCCGGCCGACCTGCCGGTACTTGGCGCGGACACGCGCGAGGTGGGTGTTGACGGTGCCGATGGACAGGTAGAGATCGGCGGCGACGGTGTTCTTGGAGTCGCAGCGCAGCCACCGCAGCAGTACCTCGACCTCGCGCGCCGACAGTTGCGGTCGACGCAGCGCCCTCGGCGCGTTCGCCGTCGTCCCGTGATGGTTCAGTGCAGCGGTCATGTGGTCCCCCGGGAGAATCGTCGGTGGAGGGCTCGACCCCTCGTTGCGGCCCTCGGTGCCTCGAACCTAGGTGTGGACGCGCTGATTTCACCAGCCGACACTTTCCTGCCCGTGAAAATGGGGGCATCGTTAGCAAGGTGCGGTGGGGTCGGTGGAATCGCCCCGGGCCTCGTCGAACCGGGTGAGCGGCCGGCCGTCGCGACCGAACTCGGTGCGCCGCACACCGTCTGGTGTGCTGCACAGCAGGGTCGCCGCCGCGGCGCGGCCGGGCGGCAGGATCCGGATCGTCACACTGCCGTCGACGGCGTCGGTGAGTTCCGCGGAGACGTGGTCGAAGAAGCGTCGCCGGGCATCCACCGGGGCGCCGTCCAACGCCCGGTCGTCGAGCAACGTCACCTCGACTCCCCGAGCCCGCGCTTCCCGGGCGGCGACGATCACGGCGGGGTCGGACAGCGCGGGGGCGCGCACGCTGTCACGCAGGTGCGCTTCGAGCAGACGGCACGCCGTACGCGCGTCCTCGTCCAAGGGTTCGCCCGCGGCGATTCGGGCGAGCAGCGGGCGGGCCTGCTCGTCGAGTCGGCGCAACTGGCGGTCGCGTTCATCGAGCACCGCGGAGTCGGCGGCTTCGGCGGCGGCCCGGCGGGTGGTCTGCATGCGCAGTTCGAAGATGTCCCGGGCCGAGGGACGGATGGTGTACGCGAAGAAGGTGGACATCAGCAGCGGCGCCAGATTGATGACCGACATCGCCAGACCGTGCGCGAAACCCTGCCCGGTCAGTGCCGCCCAGACCACACAGGTGGCGATCGTCGACAACATTCCCAGCCAGGCGAACCACGTCCGGCCCCGGACACTCATGAAGGCATAGATCGCGGTGACCGCACCCAGCGGCCACGTCTGCAGCGGACTCGTGACCGGAATCGGCAACACGCCGAGGACGAGAGCGATGGCGACCGGCCCGCTCGCCATCAGGGCAAGAGTCGGACCGAGCGGCATCGGATCGCCCGGAACACGGATCAGGGCCACCGCGCCGAGGCCGACCACGGCGACTGCGACGGCGATCGGCCAGAACGCGCTGACCCCGTCGAGTGAGACCACGGCCATCAGGACGGCGGTGGCCACGTAGAACGCGACGATGGCGTTCGCGGCCGGACTCGTCATCCCGATCAGGGACCGGACGTCGCGGGTGTCCCGGCGATCCGAACTGGTCACGATGCGCTCCACACCAGGTGGACGTGGGTGCCCGCGCCGGGCCGGGACACGACCCGGGCGGCCCCGCCGGGCAGCCTGCGCATCCGGCCGATGATGCTGACCGCGAGCCCGAGGCGATGCGCGGGAACGGCTTTCGGGTCGAATCCGGGTCCGGTATCGGCCACCTCGACCGCGAGGCGTTCGGGAGAGACGGTCACGATCACCGACCGGTCCGCGTCGGGACCGGCGTGCCGGATGCTGTTGCGCAGGGCCTCGGCGAGCGCGGCGGCGACGGCGCGGGCAGCCTCCGCCGGCATCGTCAGCGCGCCGGATCCGGGGATACGCCGGACGTCGAGTTCGACGCCGTCGTCCACATCGCCTGCCGCGGTGCGCAGGTGGGTGATGACCTCGGTGACGTCGAAGCGGTCGTCGGGTCCGGGACCGGCCCGCAGCGCGTCGAACCGGCGCAGCGTGAGATCGGACTGCTTGCTCAGGCTCGCGGTGGTGCCCTGCCGCGACGCCACGAGGAGTGTCGACATCACGCCGTCGTGGATCATCGCGTCGAAGCGCGCGCGTTCGACCGTGCGCGCGTGGCTGGCGGCGGCGGCCGCCGCCGCGGCGTGTGTGTCGGCCAGGGTCGAGTCGAGGATGCGGCCGGTCCGCAGCGCCATCACTGCGGCACCGACGAACAAGGTGCAGAACATGATCGAGAACGCGATGTCGGGGAGCAGTGGACTCGTCATGTGTGGGTCGCGGGCGATCGAATTGAAGACCTGGACGCCGATGCACGCGACGACCATGTGCCCGAACGCGAACGCCGGTGGCCACGCCACCACCGCCGCCAGGCTCGCGACGCCGGGAAACGCGGACAGCCACACACCCTGCCCGTCGGTCATGGAGGGACCGTTCCATGTCCACAGTCCGGTCGCGACGGCCACCAGGAAGACGGTGGCGGCGACCCCGCCTGCGATCCGCAGTGTGCGGGTGTCGGACGCCAGATACGAGAGGCCGAAGGCGAAACCGGACCCGAACACCGCGACCGCCGCCATCGGTGTCCACCAGGATTCGAGGCGGTCGGCCTGTCCGATGATCGACGGCAACAGGAGCAGCAGGTAGAAGAGGTACCCCGCGCTGGTGAACAACGCGAACGTGCGCAGGATCCGGTCGGTGGCGCCGGGTCCGGCGGCCACTGTGGTCATCCGTTGTCGTCGCGTTTGGGGATCGGCAACCAGCCGTCCTCCACAGCACGCTTGTACAGGTCGGTCTTGGTGCGGGCGGGACGCCCGGCCTCTGCGTACTTGGCGCGGATCCGGCCGAGGTAGTCGTTGACGGTGTGCGGGGCGAGCCCGGTCAGGCTGGCGACGCGGTTGGCCTTCTCGCCGGACGCGTACAGCGCCAGGACGTCTCGCTGACGCGGGCTCAGTCCGACATCCTGCAATCCGGGGTCGCCGTCGATCGCGGCGGCCCACTCGGTGGTCACCACCTGCTCGCCGTTCGCCGCCGCGGTGATCGCGGCGATGACGGTTGCGGTCGGCTCCGACTTGCGCAGCACCCCGAGCACGCCGGCCTTGGCGGCCAGGCGCACCAGGTACGGGTCCTCGGCACTCGTGAAGACGAGGGCCTCCAACCCCGCGGAGCGCAACTGCTCGACGTTCGACTTCGGCGAGGATCCGTCCGCGAGCCGCAGATCGAGGATCACGAGGTCCAATTGCTCACCGGCAGCGAGGAGTTCGGGAACAGTCGGTGCGGCGGCCGCGATGGTCAGGTTCGGTTGGTCGGACAGCATCGCCTCGAGCCCCATCACGACGGACTCGTGGTCCTCGACGACGCCGATGCGGCGCAGTCGGACCTCGGCGGTGACCGGCTCGGCGGTGTCCGAAGGGATCTCGGTCAATGTGCTCCTCGCTGTGTGGTGGCCGTGCACCAGCGCGGTGGCCTTCCCTGAACAACAGTGTCGGCGAGAACGGTAGCAGTCCTCACCGACAGGAATGGGGCGTTGACGTCGCGATTGCGGCGCGATAGCTCGACCATGCCGTACATGCGTTGCGGCGATCGGTGGGCAGGGAACCATACGTGCCTCGATCCGATGCCGGTATCCATCGAATGGAAGACAGAAATGGGTCGTCGAGTAACACAAACCTGCAGGTCTGCAATGCGCGAGGGCGTTCCGGCCGGATGGATGAAGGAACAACTTGGACGACTGCCCAAATTCATTCGGACGGATGACCTGAAATCCCCACGGCGTGATTCGCTGGCGTGGTAAACACTTCGCATCGCGAACCCGGCGTCGGCCAGACGGCCGTTCCTGGGCGCCAGCCACCACCGTCGCGACCCCACGCACGAGCACGGATACGCACGAAGCCGAGCCCACGAACACCTGGGCGCACGTAACTGATCCGAACATCGACTTCCAGGCCCCCGACGGGGGTCCGACGAAAGCTGAGCACACATGAACAAGCAGACCAAGGGCGCCATCGCAGCAGGCGCGGCGGCGCTCCTCCTCGCCGGCGGCGCCGGGACCATGGCAGCGTGGAACTCCTCGCAGACCGTGGGCGGCGGCGCGGTGAACTCCGGTACCTTGTCGCTTTCCCAGGGAACGCCGGCCGGGTGGACCGATGCCTCCGGCGCGATCGACATCGCGACCTTCAAGGCCGTTCCGGGTGACGTCGTCACCTACAACGCCAACTTCTTGGTCGGAGCCAAGGGCAAGAACCTGCAGGCGACGCTCAAGGCGGACGCCAGCACCATCACCGGCGACGCGGACCTCAAGGCGGCGCTCAGCCCCACCGTCACCGCGACCGTCGATGGTGTCGAACTGCCGAGCGACGGCACCGGCGCGCAGATCACCGAGGCGCAGGACGGCAAGACCGTCGCCGTCCAGGTGAAGTTCACCTTCGACGCGGCCACCGCAGGGACCACTGCGCAGGGCAAGGCCGTCAACCTGTCGAACTTCAACGTCAACCTGACGCAGAACTAGCCACCCGACTGCTCGCCGCCCTCGCGGCGAGCTTCCTGGACGCGCCGGCCGGCCGAACCGAGCCCCCGATCCGGTTCGTACGGCCGGCGCCCCACGAACATCCTTGGAGCCCAACGGCTCACACCCCGGCGCTCCACGCGCAGCTGCACGACCACGCACGAAAGGTCACCGCATGTCCCGTCATGAGGTTCCCAATTCTTCGTCAGGGTTCGGCGCCCGGACGCGCACATTCCTGTCCGGAGGAAGGCCGCGGGCCATCGCCTCGCTCGGGATCGTGCTCGGCCTCGGTGCGATCGGCACCCTCGCCGCGTGGAGCGACTCGGCCTCCGCCACCTCCGGCGTGTTCTCCATCGGCTCGATCGACCTGCAGCTCAACGGGAATCAGGGAAATTCCACGGCGTACGCGTTCACGACCTTGAGCAAGTCGGGCATGATGCCGGGGTCGTCGGTGGCCGCGGCCCTGCCGGTCCAGAACACCGGCACGACACCGTTCAACTACACGATGTCGGCGAACTCGACCACGTCGGTGGCCGCGCCGTACCTGAAAGTGATCGTGTCGACCGGTACGTCCAACGGCACGGCCTGCAGCGGTGGGGCCGTGATCGCGAACAACGTTCCCCTGGTCTCCGGTGGTGTGGCCAACCTGATCCCGACGGCGCGGCCGCTGGCCAACGGCGGCAGCGAGACCCTGTGCTTCCAGGTGACCCTCGACTCGGCCGCGCCGACGACGGTGCAGAACCAGACCGTGAACACCTCCTTCAACTTCAACGCGACGAACGCCTGAGCGCGCCATGGCAATTCACGACGCTCCGCTCGCATCGGGCCGCTCGCGCGGTCGCGAGATCGCTCTCAACGTGGGCGCGATCGCCGGCCTGATCTGCGTTCTGGCCGCTGCCGCCTCCTTCTTCTTCGGCATCAAGCCACTGGTCTTCCGCTCCGGATCGATGTCCCCGGACATCCCGACCGGTGCCCTCGCCCTGGCGAGAACCACGCCGGCCGCGGACCTCGCCGTCGGTGACGTGGTCAGCGTCGAGAACGCGCAGGGCACCCGCATCACCCACCGCATCCACGACATCGTCTCCGGCGACAGCACCGGTGCGGTGCTGATCCTCAAGGGCGACGCGAACAGGGACGCCGACATCTCGCCGTACCCGGTGACCGAGGCCGACCGCGTGTTCTTCAGCGTGCCCGGACTCGGTTACGCCGTGTCATGGCTGTCGTCGCCCGCCGCGATCTTCCTCGGTGGCGCCTTCGTCGGCGGCCTCATGGTGCTCGCCTTCGGGCCGGCCTCGAAGAGCAAGGACAACGAGTCGGACTCGGGTGAAGGCGGCACTCCCGTAGCTCACGAGTCGATCGAGAATCAGGTCACACACGCGCACAGCGGTTTCGACGCCCATCCAACGCAGTTCGTGACGCAGCCTCGGCAGACGTTGCAGATCCGCAGGCTGATGCCCGCCCGCTCCCTCATTGCGCTCGGCGCGGTCGGGGTCACGGCGCTCGGCTTCACCGCGGTCGGGACCACCGCCGCGTTCACGGACTCAGCGATGGCAACGAGTTCGTTCTCGGCGGCAGCGAACTTCTATCCGACGCCGCTGGTTTCGAACGTGACCTGCTCGACCTCGGGCACCGTCGGCTTGCGAAAGGCCACGGTGTCGTGGACGGCGCCCACGGGCACACCCCCTCTCGGCGGGGCATGGAACTACCGGGTGATCGTTCGGCGCGACAACAACGCTTCCGAAGTCATCGACACGTACAACCAGACCAGCACCACGGTGTCGGGGTACAGAGCGGGGACCACGGCGAGGGGCTACATCGTCGAGGTCCACACCGTCAACGGACCGAACGTGTCGACGGGGTGGAACGGCCAGGGGCTCTGGTCCGGAGCCGTGCTCGACACCTACTGCTCGGGCGGGGCTTCGGGGCAGCCGAACCCTGCGGGCGAGAACTCGGTGTCCGGCCAGGGAACCGAGACGCAGTCGATGCGCATGGCGTTGGGCGCGAGCCCGTCCCCCGAGGCGGTCGCTCCGAGCGAGACGAGTGCCGCGCCCACGACGACCGACGTGGCTGCGTCCACAACGACCGTCTCGGCTGCGCCGTTGACCACGACGGCAACACCGACCGCGCAGGCCTCCACCACGACGACCGAGTCGACCACAACCGCCACCCCGGCGCCGACCACGACGACTGAGTCGACGACGACGACGACCACCTCTGCGCCGAGCACGACGACTGGGGAAGAGTCTGTCGAGGAGGCAGCGACCGCGCCGTCGGCCGGCGACCTGGCAATCGCGAACACCTCGACGTCTGGCGCCTACACCGCAACCGTGAGCGGAACGACCGCGACGATCACCGACAAGGCGGGTTCGCGGGTGTTCACCACCACCGTCGGAAAGAAGGCGATGGTGCAGTGGGAGGCGTCTTCGGATCGGCTGTGGATCATCGACGGCGACACGCTGTCGGTCGTGGACGCCGCTTCGGGTACCGAGACCAGCGTCGACCCGACCTCCGGCGAAGTGCCGGCGGAGGTCGCGGTCCTGGTCGCGAAGTAGAGGTCCCGCCATGTCGTATTCCTCTGCCCTGCAAGGGGTCCTACGAAAGCTGACCAGCAGATGAACGCGAAGACGAAGGGTGCTGTCGCGGCGGCCGCCGCGACGGTTCTGCTCGCGGGCGGCGCCGGCACCATGGCCGCGTACAACGCGGGTGGTGGCGGCGTCGGCGGCTCTGTCGGTGCCGGCAGTCTGGCACTGACCCAGAGCGGGACCCCGGCCTGGACCGACCAGAACGGCGCCATCGACATCACCACATACCGGGCGGTGCCGGGGGACACGGTCACCTACACCGCTGCCTTCACGGTGACGGCCAAGGGCACCAACCTGATTGCGAACCTCGGCGCCGACAGTGGCACCATCACCGGTGACCCTGCCCTCAAGTCCGCGATGGCGACAGCGGTCACCGCCTCCGCCAACGGGGTGTCGCTGCCGTCGAACTCCGGCGGCGCGGTGATCACCCCCGCGCAGAACGGCAAGACCGTCAACGTCAAGGTGGTGTTCACGTTCGACCCGGCGACCGCCGGGTACGTGGCGCAGACCGCCCGGCTGGATCTGTCCAACTTCAACATCACCCTGAAGCAGGTGTAGTCGCCATGTCGAACAAGACTCGCTGGCTCGCCGTCGGTGGCGCAGCCGTTGCCGGTGTGGCGTTGCTGTCGGTGCAGCAGACCGGAGCGTTGTGGACGCAGAGCCAGACCGTGAACGGTGGCACCATCCACTCCGGTGTCCTCGACCTGTCGGTCGGCGGGAGCGGGATCGGTTCGTTCCCGTTCACCGCACTCGCCGGATCGAGCATGCTGCCCGGCGGCTACGCGCAGGCGCCGGTGACCGTCTACAACTCCGGCAACGTGCTGATGAAGTACCGGCTGCAGAACGGCATCCAGTCCGACAGCGCGGTGCCGCTGGACCTGACGGTGTCGGCGGTCGCCGGTGAAGCGGCCTGCCCGGCGACCGGCAACCCGACGGGTGCGACCGCGCTGTACACCGGCCCGCTGATCGGCGCGTCGTTCGCAGAGCGGACCGTGCAGCCCGGGGCCACCGAGGTGCTGTGCCTGCGCGGCACCGTCGGCGCCAACGCCCCGCAGGGCGCGAGCACCACCGCCACGTTCACATTCTCGGCGCAGTCGCGGTGAGAGACGCGGTGCACGGCTGATGAGTGACACGCCCTCGGGCAACGGCCGGGATCCGGGCGTGTGGAGCTGGGTGAAGAGCATCGTGTCCTGGCTGGTCCTGCTGCTGTTGCTCGTGATCCTGGCCCTGACCATCGTCATTCCCCGGCTGACGGGGTCGACGCCCTACACCGTGCTCACCGGCTCGATGCGTCCCACCCACCCGCCCGGCACGTTGATCGTCGTGAAACCACAGGACCCCACCACGCTCGGGGTGGGGGATGCGATCACCTTCCAGAAGGAATCCGGCAACCCCGAGGTGGTCACACACCGCATTGTCATGACACGACTGAATTCGCTGGGGGAGCGCACCTTCGTCACCCAGGGGGATGCCAACCCGTCTCCGGACGCCAATCCCGTAGTGATGGAACAGGTGCGGGGCAAGGTCTGGTACAGCGTCCCCTACCTCGGCTACGTCAACAACGTCATCACCGGCAAGCAGCGCGCGTTGCTGGTGACCGTGGTCGTGTCGGGACTGTTCCTGTACGCGGCCGCGATGTTCGTCGGTGCGTTCCGCGACCGTTCCCGCAAGGGCGACGACGGCGCTGCCGGCGCCGCCGCGAGCCCGGTGGCCGAGCCGATCGCTCCGCCCGCCCTCGGGATCGCCGCGGACGCTCGACCCGCGTCGCACGACGCGGACACCATCGTGATGCCCCGCATCGAGGGTCGTCACCGCGCCCCCTGACCGGTTCCCTTCCCGATGCGTTCCGCGCACGTGAGCACCCCTGTGCAATGAAAACCGCTGTGCACACACCTGTTGAAGTGTGCACACGGGGATTCGGCGTGGAGAACCCGTGTGAGTGCTGTGAGGAGTTTGTGCACAAGGGGATTGGCGTGCGGTGAGTGCAGGGCGCGGGGTCTCGGATGCCGACCCCTGGACGCGAGAACCGCCGCAAGGGTGCACACATCTGTTGAAGTGTGCACAAGAGGATTCAGCGCCGAAGACCCGTGTGCGTGCTTCAACGGGAGTGTGCACATGAGTTTTGGTGGGGCGCGACCGCGCGCGTCCCCGGCGCCTTGCGCGCATCACGAAGGCCCCCAGCCGAAACAATCGGCTGGGGGCCTTCGTGTCAGGGCTGCTGTTCGCGGATCAGCCGCCGAGGAGGTCGCTCAGCGAGCCGGTGTCCATCGAGCCGGCCGACCCGCTGCCGCCGGGCTCGGTGACCACGCTCGACACCGTCACGGTGTGGGGCGCGGAGACGGACGACTTGTAGGCGTCGCTGCCGAGATAGGTGGCGATGATGGCGTGGTCACCGTCGACGTTGAACGAGCGGTTGATCTTCGCGACCCCGTTCACGAGGGTCACCGGCGTACCCAGGTTGACACCGTTGTCCGTGAACTGGACGGCACCGGTGGCGGAGTTGGGTGCGACCGCCGCGATCAGCTGGATGTTCGTGCCGTTGTTGGCGGCGTTGCCGCCGGAGATGGTGATGCTGGTGTCCTGCGCCGCGGGGGCCGACACCGCGATGGTATGGGCAGCCGAGGTGGAGGTGGCGAAGCCGGAGTCACCGGAGTAGACGGCGGTGATGTCGTGCGTGCCGGTGGCGGTGAAGGTGTGGTCGTAGGTGGCGACCCCCGCGGTGATCGCGACGGGACCGCCGATGTCCGTCGCGCCGTCCTTGAACTGCACGGTGCCCGTCGCGTCCGCCGGGTCGACGGTGGCGGTCAGCTGGACCGAGGTGCCGACGATCGTGGTCGACACGGCGGTGAGGGTCGTGGTGGTGGCGACGGCCTCGGGGTCGAGTTCGAAGTCGAGCGCGAAGTCGGGGTCCACGGTCCCGCCCTGGGTCTCGTTGCCTGCGTCGGCGGGCATGCCGACCACGAGCAGCACCTTCGCCGACTCGCCGGGGTTCAGGTGGATGCTGTTCAGCTCGGTGCCGGGCACGGCGACGTCGTTGACCAGGTCGACCGTCTGGCCCGACGCGTCGTTGATCTCGGCACGCACGTACGCCTGCATGTTCTCGGACTTCGTCCAGGCACCGAGGTACACCTGCAGGCGCCCGCTCTGGGTTCCGTTGTTCTTCGCGTGGAACGTGGAGGTGGCCTCCGCGCCGGGGATCAGCTCGCCGGACAGGGCGGGGATCTGGGTCATGTCGCCCCAGGTGGTGCCGTCCGCGGAGTAGTTGAGGTAGTTCGGGTCCGCCTGCGCGGACGCGGGCATCAGCACAGCAGCGAACGCCGCCAGGAACAGAGCGGCGACCATGCTGCCGACGGCAGTGGCACGCCGCCTGACGCTGCCCTGCGTGTTGATGGTGGAAGTCATTGCGGCAGCGTAGAGGCAGTCAGTGGATCGAGCGTCCAGATTGGCCGAAATTTCCCGGCCGTAGCGATGGCTTTCCGGCAGGGCACGTCGTTCGTTCGACGATGTGTTCGGCGAGTCGCCGACGACCCGCCGGGATACCGCCGTGCCGGTCCGGATCCGCGTGTCGGTCCCGGTCCCGAAGGGCGGGACGATTCGGAGGGCGCGAGGCGTCCGATATGCGGCATCTGTGTGATTGGTGGCGGGTGTGGCTCCGGAGTAGGGTGTTCGAGGATTTGCACGCGCTACCGTTGGGTGCGCCCGGGAAGAGGAGGTGAGGCTTGCAGTGAAGAGCCAACCTCCGAGTACCTGCCGAAGTCGTCGCTGAACCGTAGCGGTTCGACCCTTCGCGCAGCGGCGATTTCGCGATAACCACACCGCCCGTCCGTCACGGGCCGTCCGTGTATCCGCCTTACGCGAAAGCCGTCCACCATGCGTGACAAGCGACCCTTCCGCCCGCTGCTGCCGAGCCGCGCCGCCGACCCCACCCGCGACGAGATCGTGCCCGAGCACACGATGGCGCCGCATCACACGCCACCCCCGCCGCGGATCGTCTCGGCACCGGTGGAATCCAGCGTCGTCAACAGCGCCGTCTATCGCGACGGCTGCCGGATCGAGACGCCGTCCAACCTGTCCGAGGCGTTGCGCAGCCTGCCCGACGCCTCGTCGATGGCGTGGATCGGGCTGTACCGGCCGTCGGAGGAGCAACTGCTCGCCGCGGCCGCGCAGTTCGGGCTGCACGAACTCGCCGTCGAGGACGCGATCGTGGCGCACCAGCGCCCCAAGCTCGAACGCTACGGCGACACCCTGTTCGTGGTGCTGCGTGCTGCCCGCTACGTCGACGAGACCGAACGGGTCGACTTCGGTGAGCTGCACGTGTTCTGCGGTCCGACGTTCGTGCTCACCGTCCGGCACAGCGAATCGCCGGACCTGTCCGCGGTCCGCGCCCGCATGGAGAACGACCCCGACCTGCTGCGACTCGGTCCGGAGGCGGTGCTGTACGCGATCCTGGACGCCGTCGTCGACGGCTACGCGCCCGTCGTGGCCGGCCTGCAGAACGACATCGACGAGATCGAGACCGAGGTGTTCAGCGGCGACCCGAAGGTGTCGCGGCGCATCTACGAACTCACCCGTGAGGTCATCGAGTTCCAGCGCGCCACCAAGCCGCTGCTCGGCATGCTGTCGGGGCTGTCCGCCGGCTTCGAGAAGTACAAGACCGACGAGGAGTTGCAGCGCTACCTGCGTGACGTGACCGACCACGCGACCACCGTCGTCGAGCGAGCGGACGGGTTCCGGCAGCTGCTGGGAAACATCCTCACCGTCAACGCGACGTTGGTGTCGCAGACGCAGAACGAGGAGATGTCGGCGCTGACGCAGGCCAGCTACGCGCAGAACGAGGAGATCAAGAAGGTGTCGGCGTGGGCGGCGATCCTGTTCGCGCCCACCCTGATCGGCACCGTGTACGGCATGAATTTCGACAACATGCCCGAACTGCACTGGGCGGGTGGCTACCCGTTCGCCATCGGCATGATGGCCCTGATCTGCGTCGGGCTGTACACGATCTTCAAACGTCGCGGCTGGCTGTAGCGGCTTCGCCGCCTGTGAGCGAACTTCACCCCCATCAGGGTGAAATTCACTCACGGGCGCGGAGCCGTCCTCACCCCTGCGTCTGGTTCTTGCCGGTGATCTTCTTCCACTGGGTGCTGACCAGGTACTTGACCAGCAATCCGTAGTTCTTGAGCTTCTCCATGGGTGTCCCCCTATGTCGATGGATGGCAAAGCGCCGGCGGAAACTTGACCACAGATCACCGCCGCTCGGCAAGGGGCTGCGCATAGGCTGAACGGGTCTGGCATCACCGAAGAGTGAGGAAGACCTATGAGCGATCACGTGTACTCCGTCACCGAGGTCGTCGGGTCGTCGCCGAAGGGCATCGACGACGCCATCGCACAGGCGGTCGCCCGTGCGAACGAAACGGTCCGCAATCTCGAGTGGTTCGAGGTGGTCGACACCCGCGGGCACATCGTCGACGGGAAGGTCGCGCACGTGCAGGTGACCATGAAGCTCGGCTTCCGGCTCGAGTAGGGCTCGTCCCCTCGCGAATCGGTGCCGGCTGGGTCAGGATGGGGGACGTGGACCTGCCCCTGAGCCCGCCGCTGCAGCCGATGCTCGCCAAGTCCGCCGGTGCGGTGCCGCCGCAACCTGCCGGTCAGGATCCGGTGTGGTCGTACGAACCCAAATGGGACGGCTTCCGGGCCATCGTGTTCCGCGACGGTGACGACGTGGTGCTGGGCTCCCGCAGCGGCAAGGACCTCGGGCGGTACTTCCCGGAGATGCTCGCCGCGATCCGTGCGGAACTTCCCGAGCGCTGCGTCCTCGACGGGGAACTGGTGGTTCCACGGGAAACCGACGGTCGTACCCGCCTCGACTGGGAGGCGCTCTCCGAACGCATCCATCCCGCCGCGAGCCGGGTGGCGCTGCTGGCCGAGCAGACGCCGTCGCAGCTGATCGGATTCGACCTGCTCGCCCTCGGCGACGACGACCTCACCACCCGTCCGTTCGCGGACCGCCGGGCCGCGCTGCTCGGCGCAGTGGGCGGTGGACCCTCGTGCCACGTCACCACCGCCACCACCGACCCGGACGTGGCCACCGAGTGGTTCCACACCTTCGAGGGCGCAGGCCTCGACGGCGTGGTCGCGAAAGAGCTGGCCGGACACTACGCCCCGAACAAGCGGGAGATGATCAAGGTCAAGCACGCGCGGACCGCGGATGCCGTCGTCATCGGTTACCGGCCGCACAAGAGCCAACCGGGGATCGGATCGATGTTGCTCGGCCTCTACGACGGCGACGATCTGCGGATGATCGGCGGGGCGTCCGCGTTCACCGCGGCCCGGCGGGTCGAACTGCAGGAGATCCTCGACCCGCTGCGGGTGGGCGAGGACGTCGTCCACGACGGTGAGGCCAGCCGGTGGTCGGCGGGCAAGGACCGGCAGTGGGTGCCGCTGAACCCGGAACTCGTCGTCGAGGTCGCCTACGACCAGATGGAGGGCGACCGGCTGCGGCACGCCGCGCGGTTCCTGCGCTGGCGTCCGGACCGGGAGCCGCGCAGTTGCACCTACGAACAATTGGAGGTCCCGGTGCGCTACGACCTCGCCGACGTGCTGGCAGGAGAAAGGTGATGGCGGCAGTCGATGGAGTGAAGCGACCGTCGCAGGGGCGTGGGAAGGCCCCGGCACTGGAGCTGGACGTCGACGGCATCGCGGTGCGGTTGTCGAGCCCCGACAAGGTGATGTTCCCGCAGCTCGGCGCCGACGGCGGCACGAAACGGCACCTCGCCGAGTACTACCGTGCGGTCGCGCTGTTCGACGGGGGCGGCATCATGACGGCGTTGACCCAGCGGCCGACGCACCTGCAGCGCTTCCCGGACGGCATCGAGGGGGAGGAGGTGTACCAGAAGCGGATTCCCGCCAAGCGGCCCGAGCACATCGGCACGTGCACGGTCACCAACCCCAACGGCCGGACCGCCGACGCGCTGCTCGTGCGGCACCCCGCCGACGTCGTGTGGGCGGCGCAGATGGGCAACGTGACCTTCCACCCGTGGCCGGTGCGGTGCGCCGACACCGACCGGCCGGACGAGCTGCGCATCGACCTCGATCCGCAGCCCGGCACCGGGTTCGCGGAGGCGCGGGCGGTCGCGCTCGACCTGCTCGCCCCGTTGCTCGACGAGCTCGGTCTCGTCGGCTATCCGAAGACGTCGGGCGGCCGCGGCGTGCACGTGTACGTGCGGATCGAACCGCGCTGGGACTTCATCGACGTCCGGCACGCCGCCATCGCGCTGGCCCGGGAGATCGAGCGCCGTGACCCGAACCGCGTCACCACCGCGTGGTGGAAGGAGGAGCGCGGCGCGCGAATCTTCGTGGATTTCAACCAGACCGCGCGCGACAAGACCGTCGCGTCCGCGTACTCGGTGCGCAAGACCCCGCGGGCCACGGTGTCGACGCCGGTCACCTGGGCCGAGCTCGCCGACGTCGAACCGGACGACTTCACCATCGCGACGGTGCCCGATCTGCTCGCCCGTCGGGGCGACCCGTCGTCCGGTATCGACGCCGTCGCGCACTCCCTCGACGGGCTCCTGGACATGGCCGAGCGGGACACCGCGAACGGGCTCGGTGACCTGCCCTACCCGCCGCAGTACCCGAAAATGCCCGGGGAGCCGAAACGGGTGCAGCCCAGCCGGGATCGTGACCGGAAGTAGGCGCGTTCGCCACGCTTTCGGGGCCCGTCGACAGTAGGCTCGCGAACGAGTGGGGCGCAGGGCGGTCCACCCCGAGTCCTGGGAGGTTGCGATGACTGAAAGTCCGACCGTCGGCACCAACGAGGCCATCCTGCGCATTGCGAAGGACGTGTGGTGGGTGCTTCTCGTCCGTGGTGTCGTCGCGATCGCGTTCGGCATCGTGGCCCTTGTCTGGCCGCACGCCACCGTCAAGGTGCTGATCGTCGTGGTCGGCATCTTCTGGATCGTCGACGGCATCGTGTCCGCGATCCGTGCGATCCAGGCCCGCAAGGTCGTGCTGAGCTGGGTGTGGTGGCTGGCGGGTGCGCTGGTCTCGGTGGTCGCCGGTGTCGTCCTGTTCGTGTGGCCGGACCTGACTGCGCTGGCGTTCGCCTACCTGATGGGCTTCTGGGCCATCCTCGTCGGCGTCCTCGAGATCATCGGGGCGTTCCAGGTGATGGCCAACGGCGGACAGTGGCTCGGATCCATGGTTGCGGGCGTGATCGCGCTGCTGTTCGGCCTGTTCCTGGTGATCTGGCCGGGCTCCGGCATCACCGGGCTGATGTGGCTGGTCGGGATCTTCGCGATCGTCTTCGGTGTGCTGTTCATCGTCGGCGCGTTCCAGGTGCGCTCTGCGGCCAAACGCGCCGGCGTCGTCTGATGAGCGAACGGGTGGCACGCGTGCATTCGCTCGAGGACGCCGGTCGGGCTCCGACGCAGATGTACGTCGACCCCCGGTTCCTGCCGTTGGCCGACGCCTTCTTCGCGCTCTACCGCAGCCCGCAGCACGGTGGTGGCGCACTGTCCGCGTACCTCGACGGCGACCTCGTTCTCGACGTCTGGGCCGGGTGGGCCGATCGGGACCGCCGGTGGAATCGGGACACGGTCGCGCTGTCCTTCTCCACCGGCAAGGGTGTCGCGAGCACGGTGGCGCACCGGCTCGCCGAGCGGGGTCTGCTCGACTACGACGAGCCGGTCGCCACCTATTGGCCGGAGTTCGGTGCCGCGGGCAAGGACCGGATCACGGTGCGGGACATGCTCACCCACCGCGCCGGACTGCACAAGGTCAGGGGCCTGGTGCAGGGAAGGCGGACGCTGCTCGACTACGACGCGGTGGTCGCCGCGCTCGCCGCCGAGGCGCCCGATCCGCGTCGCTTCGACGGTCCCGGCTATCACGCCGTCACCTTCGGGTGGCTGGTCGCCGAGACCGTCGCGCGCGTGACCGGCCGCGACTTCGTCGACGTGGTGCGCGACGAGATCGCGAGACCGCTCGGAGTCGACGAGTTCTGGTACCGGGTGCCGCAGGATCAGCGGCACCGGATCGCGAAACTGTTCCCGCACATCAACCCCGGCGGCATGCCGTGGGAACTGACGTCGTCGGTGCTGTCGCGGGTGGCGCCGCTGAGCGGGCTCGCCGAGGCCGCGATGCCCGACGGGTTCGACCAGCTGGTCCGTGACCCGGCGGTGCACGATGCGGTGATGCCGGGCTGGAACGGGGTTTTCACGGCCCGCGCCCTGGCGAAGATGTACGGCGCGATCGCGAACAACGGGATGATCGACGGCCGCCGGTTCCTGCAGACGGACACGCTGGAGCGGATGGGAGCCGTGCAGACCCGCCGGCGGGACTACGTGCTGCGCGCCCCGATCCACTGGAGGCTCGGCTACCACCCCGTCTTCCTCGCGAAGCGCGCGCAGCCGAAGCATGCGTTCGGGCACTACGGGGTCGGCGGTTCCGGCGCCTACGCGGATCCCGAGACCGGCCTCTCGCTCGGTTACGTCACGAACCGCATGGGCAACGCCGTCACCGCGCTCGGCGACCTGCGGCTCGCCCGCCTCGGTGCCGTCGCTCAGGGCCTGGTGGCCCGCCCCTGACCCAGGCTCCCCCCCGGGGCGGTGCCCGGTCGGCCGGTGACCGGGCCGCCCTCCACCCTCCCGAGCAACGTCTCGGAGGGTTCGAAACGGCCGATGTGCCGGTGCGTCGCTTCCCCGCGGATTGTAGCTGCGGTGATGCTGAACACACCGGAGGGCGACAGGATGGACGCGGGGCTGCCGAAGGGGGCGGCGGTCCGGCACCGGAAGCCGAGCGGGACACATCTGATGACACCGGACACACGCACGCCGGAGCGGCGCCGGAACCGACACGCCCCGCGTTGACCGCCCGGGAGGTGGAAGTCCTGGTCGAGTGACTCCGGTCGGACTCGAAATCGGTCGCGTCCGAAGCGCTCTACATCTCTGTCCGGACGCTCGACACCCATCTGGCGAGGATCCGGAACGAGTACTCGAAGGTCGGCCGGTCCGCATCGACGAAGGCTGCCCCGTTCGCCAGGGCGCTGCAGGACGGGTTCATCCAACTGCACGAGTGGTGACTGCGGCGTCGGGCAACGGAAACGCGATTGGCGAAATTCCGGCGAATCGTGTGTTAATTGTTGCGCTCGACCATGGGGGTGTCGGGCTGCACTTGGTTGGTCGACGTGATGGGGACGGAATGGGTACGCGCTCGAACGGACGGAACGTCGCTGGGGCTCGCTGGTCGCGGCGGATCGCGGTGGCACTCGCGGGTGCGACGGCGCTCGGTGCTGCGGTGGTCACGCCGGCGCAGGCGGCGCCGCTGTTCCCGGGCGGCCCGGAGGTCCCCACGTTCGAGCTGCCGCAGCTCCCGGGTGTCGCGCTGCCCCAGATTCCCGGTCTGCCCGTGCCCGCACAGGCCGTGCCGTCGATCGGTCCGGCGAACTTTTCCGCGCCCCGCCTGAATCCGTCCGAGGGCGAGGTCGTCGGGGTCGCGCAGCCGATCATCATCTCGTTCAACGAGGCGATCGGGGACCGGGCCGTCGCCGAGCGCGCCATCCGGATCAGCACCACTCCGAAGGTGGAGGACGGTCACTTCTACTGGACCAGCGACCGTCAGGTGCGTTGGCGGCCGAGTCAGTTCTGGCCCGCGCACACCGAGGTCGTCGTCGAGGCCGGCGGATCCCGCTCCGCGTTCCGGATCGGGGACGCGCTGGTGACGACCGCCGACGACGCCACCAAGCAGATCACCGTCACCCGGAACGGCGAGGTGGTCAAGACGATGCCGACGTCACTGGGCAAGCCGGGCCACGAGACACCGAACGGCACCTACATCGTGGGTGAGAAGCACCGTGACATGTACATGGACTCGTCCACGTACGGCGTGCCGATCGACTCGCCGGAGGGCTACCGCACGTACGTCGAGTACGCCACTCGCATCTCCTACAGCGGCATCTTCGTGCATGCCGCGCCGTGGTCGGTGAACCAGCAGGGCTACAGCAACGTCAGCCACGGATGCCTGAACGTGAGCACCGAGGACGGCAAGTGGTTCTTCGAGAACGCGGGCAAGGGTGACCCGGTGATCGTGGTGAACACCGCCGGCGGCACCCTCGACGGCCGCGACGGCCTCGGCGACTGGAACCTCTGAGGCGGCTTCGCGCGCGCCTATATCGTGCCGGTGAGACGCGCGACCGTCTCGTCGATGGCTTCGAGGGCCTCGGTCCGTGAGTACCCCTCGTGGGCGAATGCCTCCCAGCCGGTGAGCAGGCACCACCACAGCATGCGCCGGATCCACCGGACCTTGAGGGTCGCGGTGAAGGTGCCCTCGGCGATCCCGCGCTCGAGCAGATCGAGCAGTGGTTCGTCGGTGCGGTCGAGGCGCACCCAGAACGCCTCGTTGGAGAACACCTGGACGTCGCCGTAGACCAGTGAGAGCGTCGGCCCGATCTCGAAGCACTCGTGGCTCATTCGGCGGATCGCCTCGTCGGCCGGTCCCTCGGTGGGGCGCGCCCGGACCAGGGCGGCGTCCAGCTTGTCGAGAGCGTGTCCGCCGAGCGCGGCGACGAGGTCGCCCCGCTCGGGGTAGTACCGGTGCAGGGTGCTGCGTCCCACATCGGCGGCGGTGGCGACCTCGCTCAGCGGTGCTCCCGCGTTCTTGCTCAGCACCTCGACCGCAGCGTCGAGGATGGCTCGGCGTGTGCGGGCTTTGGTGCCCGATTCGGTGGCTTCCTCGGTCGTCATGGGTTCACGTTAACAGTGTGAAATTCCGAAAGGGAACATTCGTTGACAAGAATGGGACATGCATGTACCAATACGGGCATGGCTGACTCACCCGCGCAGGCCTCCTGGCCGAACGTCCGTCTGCTCTGGTCCTTCATTCGACCGCACCGCCGAGTGCTCTACCTCGGCCTCGCGGTGGGTCTGACCTTCACGGCTGCGGGCCTCGCGCTCCCGATGGTGGTCAAGGTCATCCTCGACGCCCTCGGGACCGGCGACTCCATCCGCAATCCGGTGATCGTGCTGACGGTGCTGCTCATCTGCTCCGGCACCCTCGGTTTCGTCTACCACAACGTGATGGGGGCCCTTGCCGCCCAGGTCGTGTTCGACGCGCGTGAGTCGATGGTGCGCAACTACTTTCGGGCCACCATCGCGAGCGTGACGCGACGCCCGTCGGGAGAGCTGGTCACCCGGGTCACCTCGGACACGGTGTTGCTGCGGGATTCGGTGTCCTCGGCGCTGGTCGAACTCGTCACCAGTGCCGTCTCGATCGTCGGAACCCTCGTTCTCATGGCGATCCTCGACCCGGTGCTGCTCGGCACGATGCTCGGTGCGCTGGTCCTGGTCGGGATCGCTGCCGCGGGACTCATGCCGATGATCGGCAAGTCGCAGCGCCTCGCGCAGGAATCGGTCGGTCGGATGGGCGGAGGACTCGAGGGGGCGTTACGCGCGATCCGCACGGTCAAGGCGTCCCGCGCGGAGTCCCGCGAGGCCGAGCGGATCATCGTCGATGCCCGCGACTCCCAGCGACACAGCGTCAGGGCGGCCCGAGCCGCGGCGGTGGTGTGGATGGTCGTGAGCGGCGGAATGCAGCTCGCCATCGCCGGGGTCCTCGCGTTCGGCGCGTGGCGTGTGAGCGTCGGGGCGCTGGCGGTCTCGAGCCTGATCGCCTTCCTGCTCTACGCATTCACGGCCATTCCGCCGGTGTCTCAGCTCGCGACGAACTTCGCGATGATCCAGTCCGGCATCGTCGCGGCCTCCCGGATCCGGGAGGTGCAAGAGATGGAGATCGAGGAGCCCCGGTCCCCGCGTGAGGTGGTCGAGCTCCGACCGGTCGCGATTCCCGATGTCCCGGTGCTCGAACTGGTCGACGTGTCCGCTCGATACGCGCCGGGTGCCGCGCCGTCCCTTCAGGAGGTCAGTGCGGCGATCCCTGCCCGCGGGCACACCGCGATTGTCGGGCCGTCGGGTGCGGGCAAGACGACGCTGTTCTCCGTGCTGCTGCGCTTTCTGCAGCCCGAGCAGGGGGAGGTCCTGCTCGACGGAGTCCCGTACTCCCAGCTGCAGTTCGAGCAGGTCAGGTCCCGGTTGGCCTACGTCGAGCAGGAGACGCCGATCGTGCCGGGGACCGTGCGGTCCAACGTGCAGTTCACCTACCCGGAGGCCACCGAGGACGAGGTCTGGGCGGCGCTGCGCGCCGTGCACCTCGAAGAGACGGTGCGCGCGATGGAACACGGCCTCGACACCGACCTGACCGCCACCAGCATCTCGGGCGGCCAGCGGCAGCGGATCGCGGTGGCGCGGGCCATCGTTCGGCGTCCGGAGGTGCTGCTGCTCGACGAGGCCACCGCGCAGATCGACGGCCGAACGGAGGCCGCGATCCAGGACGTCATCGCCGAACTCGCCCGCACCGGCGCGGTGGTGACCATCGCGCACCGGCTGTCCACGGTCATCGACGCGGACACCATCCTGGTCATGGAGCAGGGCCGGATCCGGGCGCGGGGCACCCATGCCGAGCTGATGGCGTCCGACGAGCTCTACCGCGAGCTCGTCGCCGCGCTGCGGATCGCCCCCGACGCCGCGCTGGCCGGCTGAGGACACCGCCGTCGGACGCGCTGCGCGGGCGCTGTCGCGACGGTAGTCTCGGGCGATGGCAGGCGTCGCACCCAACCAGCCGTTACCCGCGGACGAGCGTCGCAGGGCAGGAAAATCCCTGCGGACGACCGTGCCACGCACCTCGCACGCGCAGTGGGAGCCTGCTGCGAGTCGGCCCGACCCCGTCGTGGTCCTCGAACAGCAGAACGCACTGCGGGTTCCCGAACTCGTTCCGCTGCGCTACGAGCGGATGCTGGTCTCCCCGTTCACCTTTCTGCGCGGGACTGCGGCGATCATGGCGTGGGACCTCGCGCACGGGCCACGCACCGATCTGATGGTCGAGGCGTGTGGTGATGCGCACCTGGCGAATTTCGGACTGTTCGCCGCGCCCGACCGCCGACTCGTGTTCGATGTCAACGACTTCGACGAGGTTCATCGCGCTCCGTTCGAGTGGGACCTCAAGCGGCTGGCCGCCTCGCTCGTGGTCGCGGCGATCGACAACGGCTTCACCGCCGACGACGCCCGCTCCGCCGCGCTGTCCGCGGTCGCCAGCTACTGCGAGCTGATGCGGCGCGCGGCGGGGATGACCGCCCTCGACATCTGGTACGCGCGCATCGAGGTGGAGGCGGTCATCGACCAGGTCCGGGGCGAGTTCAAGAAGGCCCAGGTCGGGGTCGCCGAGGCGGCACTCGCCAAGGCCGAGCGCCGCACCCAGTTGGGTGCGCTGAAGAAGTTCGCGTATCAGACCGAGCTCGGGCTGCGGATCAAGGAGGACCCGCCGCTGATCGTCCGGCTGCCCTACGAACGTCACGTCGAGGCGACGCGCATGCTGACCGACGCCTACGCCGACTACCTTTCGACGCTCGCGCCCGACCGTCGCCAGCTCGTCACGCGGTACCGCTTCCAGGACATCGCGCGCAAGGTCGTCGGTGTCGGCTCCGTGGGCACGATGTCCATGATGGCGCTGTTCGTCGGCGACACCATGGGCGATCCGCTCTTCCTGCAGCTCAAGGAGGCGCAGCGGTCCGTGCTTGCGCCGTACGTGCAGGGGTACGACTACGTCGACCAGGGCCAGCGGGTGGTGGAGGGACAGCGCCTGATGCAAAGTGCTTCCGACCCGTTCCTTGGCTGGTTCACCGGCAGCGGGCCGTTGGGGCGGAACTTCTACGTGCGTCAGTTGCGGGACAAGAAGGGCGGATTCGACATCGCCACGATGCGGCCCGCGGGGATGCGGGTCTACGCCCGGCTGTGTGCGGTCGCGTTGGTCAAGGCGCACGCGCGCACCGGTGACCCGGTCGCCATCGCCGGCTATCTGGGATCGGGGACGCCCTTCGAGGAGGCGATCGTCGAGTACGCCGTCGGCTACGAGAAGCAGAACCGCGCCGACTACGAGCGGGTGAAGGCGTCCCGCTCGTAGCCGGCGCGGGACGTCACCAGATCTTCACGCGCCGGTCCGGCTCCAGGTACAGCGCGTCGCCCGGGTTGACGTCGAACGCCTCGTGGAACGTGTCCAGGTTGCGGACGACGCCGTTGCAGCGGAACTCCGGCGGCGAGTGCGGGTCCACGGCGAGGCGACGGATGGCCTCCTCGTCGCGGGCCTTGGTGCGCCACACCTGTGCCCACCCGAAGAACACCCGCTGCAGTCCGGACAGTCCGTCGAGCTCCGGGGCCTCGCTGCCGTCGAGCGCGATCTTGTACGCCTCCAACGCGATCGACAGCCCGCCGAGGTCGCCGATGTTCTCGCCGATCGTGAACTCGCCGTTGACGGTGTGTCCGGGCAGCGCCTTCGGCTCGAAGGCGTTGTACTGCTCGATCAACGCCTTGGTGCGCTTGCCGAACTCGGTGCGGTCGTCGTCGGTCCACCAGTCGATCATGTTGCCGTCGCCGTCGTACTTGGCGCCCTGGTCGTCGAACCCGTGTCCGATCTCGTGCCCGATCACCGCACCGATGCCGCCGTAGTTGGCGGCGTCGTCGGCCTCGGCGTCGAAGAACGGCGGCTGCAGAATCGCTGCGGGGAAGACGATCTCGTTCATCCCCGGGTTGTAGTAGGCGTTGACGGTCTGCGGCGTCATGAACCACTCGTCGCGGTCCACCGGACCGCCGAGCTTGGCGAGGTCCCGGTCGTGTTCGTGCGCGTACCCGCGCCGGAAGTTCCCGACCAGGTCGGTGCCGTCGATCTCCAGCGTCGAGTAGTCCCGCCACTTGTCGGGGTAGCCGATCTTCGGGGTGAACTTCTCCAGCTTGGCCAGGGCCGCGGCGCGGGTGTCCGGGCCCATCCATTCGAGCTCGGAGATGTTGCGGCGGTACGCCTCCTGCAGGTTCGCGACCAGTTCCTGCATCCGCGCCTTCGCAGCCGGCGGGAAGTGCCTGTCGACGTACAGCTTGCCGACCGACTCCCCGAGCAGATCCTGTACGAGGGAGACGCCACGCTTCCAGCGTTCCCGGTTCTCCTCGGTGCCGGACAGGGTCTTGCCGTAGAACGCGAAGTCTTCCGCGACCAGTGCCTCGGTCAGATACGGTGCGCGGGAGTGGATCACCTTCCAGGCCGCCCAGGTCTTCCAGTCGTCGAGGGAACGTCCGGTCCACAGCTCGGTCAGCGACGTCAGGAAGCTCGGCTGACGGATCACCAGTTCCGCGAACGTCTCCGTGGTGCCGCCGAGCGCGGAAACCCATGCGTTCCAGTCGAACCCGGGGTTCTGTTCGCTCAGGTCGGCGAGGGTGACGAGGTTGTAGCTCAGCTCGGCGTCACGCCGCTTGACGACGTCCCAGTGGCCTGCGGCGATGGCCGTCTCCAGGTCGAGGATGCGTCGGGCGGCGCCTGCCGGGTCGGGGCGGCCGGCCAGGGCGAGCATGGCCTCGACGTGCCGCACGTAGGCGTCGCGGATCTCGGCGTACGAGTCCTCGCGGTAGTACGACTCGTCGGGCAGGCCGATCCCGGACTGGGTCAGGTGGACGAGGTACCGCGCCGAGTTCTTGGCGTCGGTGTCGACGTAGTTGCCGATCGCCCCGCCGACCCCGGTGCGCTGCAGGCGACCCAGCAGGCCCGCCAGCGCGGACAGGTCCGAGACTGCGTCGACGGCCGCGAGTTCGTCGGCGATCGGGTCCAGCCCGGCCCGCTCGACGGCCTCGGCGTCCATGAACGACCGGTACAGGTCACCGATGCGCTGGGTGTCGGTGCCGTTCTCGCCGCCACCGTCGGCGGCCTCGTCGATGATCGCCCGCACATCGATCTCGGCCTGGTCGTAGAGGGTGCGGAAGGCGCCGTCGACGGCTCGGTCCGCGGGTATCTCGTAGTTGTCCAGCCACTGGCCGTTGACGTGGACGAACAGGTCGTCCTGGGCGCGGGTGCCCGTGTCGAGGTGGGTGAGGTCGATTCCGGAGCGCGTCATGCTCTCCATCATGGCCGCTCCGCGGCTCGTGCGTGGTTCACGGGTACCGAGGACTCGCAACCACGCACGAGCACGCAGGCGCCTACACGCCGATGTTGACGGCGCCGAGGTAGCCGTCCGCGGTCTTGACGACGGTCACCATGCCCGACTCGTCGAAGATGCTGTCGGTGGCGTTGGTGACGTTGTTCTCGCGGCCGGTGTGCTCGTTGTACGGGCTGGTCGCGTAGATCTCGTCGAGCAGGTCCTCCTCGAAGAACAGCTGCGTGGTCAGCACCGTCTCCTTGTTGACGTGGACCTTCATGTGGATGTGCGTGGTCCGGCTCATGTACCAGCCGGGGAAGATCGTCGTGAACGTCGCGACGCCGTTCGAATCGGTGGTCTGCGCGCCGCGCAGGTAGGTGCCGTCGTCGGTGGTGACGGCCTGGGTGTCGCCGACGGCGTAGGAGCCGTCCGCCGGTTCGCCGGAACCTTCCATGCCTCCGCCCATACCTCCGCCCATACCGCCCTCCGGTGGCGTGCCCATCGGCATCCCGCCCTGCGGGGGTGTGCCGGACGGCGGCGTGCCCATCGGCATCCCGCCCTGCGGGGGTTCGCCGGACGGCGGCGTGCCCATCGAGCCGAACCCGCCTCCGGCGGGCGGAGTCGCGCTGTTGGCGCCGAGCGAGCCCGACTCGAAGCCGGAGTACACCCCGCCCGCGTCGCAGTGCCAGATCTCGACGACGGCGTTTGCGATCCCGCCGCCGCCCTCCGGGGTGCAGGTGGCCGAATCCTGCACGCGCAGAGCCAGTTCGAATGTGGTGCCGGGTCGGTCCTCGCGGATGTCGCTGCGGATCGAGTCGACGTCGAACCAGTACGGGCCCTGCGTCTCCTCCTTGCTCGCCACGCACTGCGGGGCCTGGGCGAGCAGGGCCATCACGTCGTCGCCGGCGGCGGTCGTCCCGCTACCGGTCGTGGTCGCGGTCGCGGCGGAGGTCGTCGAGGTGTCCGACGATCCGCTGCCGGCACATGCCGCGATCAGCCCGGACAGGCCGACCGTGCCGCCGAGGGCGAGGGCCCGCCGGCGGCTGACCCGGGCGCGGCTCTGCTCGATATCCTTGTTCACGCTGAACTCCGATCGATCTCGTTGATGACTCGATCCTGACCTGTCGTGCTGCCAGGCGGCTGGGCTCATCCGGTGAGATCGCTGTGAATCGGCTCCGCGGGCAGTGCGTGAATGTCACTCCGGTGAGGGTGCAATTCACGCACGGGTGCGTCAGCGCGGCGCCGGCGTCAGCGTGATCGAGAACTGGTTCTCGAGGTTCTGCCGGAACTCGTCCTCGCACTGCTGCTGGGCGGCGCGGTTGTTGCCGGCGTCGCGCATGCAGTCGGCGAAGTCGCGGCCGCCGACCTTGTTGAAGATGCCGACGCCGACCACGACCAACACGATCGCGATGACGACGGCCAGGGCGCCGAGAATGATGCCGGCCAGCGACATCCCGCCGTTGGTGGCGCGTTGCTTCTTGAACTGCGAGCGGCCGATGAAGCCCAGGATGATCGCCAGTACACCGAGAACGATGCCGCCGACGATGGTCCAGACGCCGAGGATGGCGAGGACACCGAGGATCAACGCGGAGATGCCGGCGCCGTTGCTCCGGGCAGGCGGCTGCGCCGGGTATCCGGCCGCCGGATAGCCCCCGGTGGGGTACTGGCCCCCGGGATACTGCTGGCCGCCGGGGTATTGCTGGCCGCCGGGGTATTGCTGGCCGCCGGGGTATTGCTGGCCGCCGGGGTATTGCTGGCCGCCGGGGTATTGCTGGCCGCCGGGGTAGGGCTGACCGGGGTATTGCGGCTGGGCGCCGGGGTACTGCGGTGGCGTGGAACCGGGGGGTCCGTACTGCGGCTGCTGCCCCTCGGGTGTCCCCTCGGGCGTCTCCTCGGGATTCGGCGGCTGATTCGTCATGACACTCCTCGGCTGGCACGGCCGCCACTCGGCGTCCACCCTTCGCAGACTAACCCCGGGCCGTCCGATTCGCCGGGATCGGCGCCGGGCGCGTCAGAGCAGTTGGACGCTGGACTGCGTGCGCGTCAGGAGGACGCCGGAGGTGTCGACGAGTTCGGTGTCGATCAACGCCAGGCGTCGCCCGGCCCGCACGACCTCCGAACGGACCCGCACCGGGCCGCCGTCGAGCGCGGGGGACCGGACGAAGTCGAGGCGCAGGTCCAGGGCGCGGTAGCCCTGACCCGCCGCGGTGAGCGTCTGCGCGGCGAGGCCTGTCATCAGGTCGGACACGGAGATCAGGTTTCCGCCCTGCACGGTGCCGAGGTAGTTCGCCATCCACGGCTGCGGCGCGAACTCGCCGACAACTCGGCCGTGCTCGACGCCCGTCAACTCGACCCCGAAGAGGCCGGCCAGGGGTCCGCGCGCGATGTCGCCCGCCGCGATCGCCGAGACGACGGCGAGCCCGGTGCGGTCCGCGAACTCGGAGGGATCGGTTCCCGGTTCGGCCTCCGGCACGGGCAGCGCCGCTCCGCCGAACACGGTCTCGGCATGGGTGGCGCCGCGGCTGACGGCCACCGAGCGCGACGTCAGCACCGCGTAGGACTCCCCGTCCGGGCCGGTCAGGTCGCCCGCGGACAGGCCGATCCCGGTGTCGAGATCGAGGTGAACGGCGTGTCCGCGGGCCACGATGGCGCCGCGATCGGGCAGCGGTGCGGCCAGCGTCGCGGTGATCTGTGAGAGCACCGTCTGCGTTCCGGCCGGAACGAGGCCCCCGACGGCGCCGCCGGGCACCGAGTCGACGAGCACGCCGACCGACCCGAGGATGGTGCGGCCGCGGTGGTCGTGGAATCGGGGGCCGACCTCCTGGGTGTGCTCGGTGCGGCCGGGTGCGACGGGGCCGGGGCGGGCGCCCATCATCGCCATGAGGCGGTCGACTCGCGGGGCATCGGTGGAGGTCATGACCCTTTGTCTACCAGCGGGCAGGATCGGGGCCGTCAGTGGGCGACCAGTCCACCGTCGGCGACGACCACCTGCCCGGTGATGAAGCTGCCCGCGTCGGAGGTCAGCAGCAGCGCCGGGCCGACCATCTCGTCCGGGTCCGCGATGCGCCGCTGCAGCGAGGCCGACGCCATCGCGTCGACGAACTCCGGCGGGTTCGCCCGGACCATGTCGGTGTTCACCGAGCCCGGTGCCAGGGCATTGACCCGGATGCCGCGGCTCGCGTACTCGGCCGCCATCGACCGTGTGTACGACAGCAGGGCGGCCTTGCCCGCCGAGTACATCGCCGTCGATGGGGAGAACATGAACGCCCCCGCGGAGATCACGTTGAGCACCGCCGCGTGATCGCTCCTCTCCAGATACGGCAGCGCCGCCTGCACCAGGAACACCGGCCCGCGCAGGTTCACCTCGTACGACTTCGTCCACGCTTCGGGGGTGAACGCGCCGAGAGGTTGGGTGAGCGGGTTCGCCGCGTTGTTGACGACGATGTCGACACCTCCGAACTCGGAGACGGTGGCGTCGACCAGCGAGGTCAGGGCATCGAGGTCGCCGGTGTGGGTCGCGACGCCGATGGCCTTGCCGCCGAGCGTGTTCAGATGGTTCGCGACCGTCGTGCAGGCATCGGGTTTGCGGCTCGCGACGACGACGTTGGCGCCGGACACGGAGTAGGCCTCCGCGATCGAGAGGCCGATCCCGCGGGTGCCTCCGGTGACGATGGCGGTCCGGCCCTTCAGGTCGAAGAGCGAGTCGAGTTTGGTGCGGTTCACTTACCGGGCTCCTTCGGTGTTCCGGGTGCCGGGGGCATCCCGGCGGGTCGACCAGCGCGGCCGACGCTTCTGCATGAACGCGGTGACCGCCTCGGCGAACTCGTCGCCACCGGTCCCGGCGAGGATCTGTGTGCGGTTCTCCAACGCGATCGCCGCGTCCACGTTGGCGGCGTCCGCGTTCGCGTTCAGTACCTGCTTCGTCATGGTCAGCCCGAACGGGCTGTGCTCGCAGAGACTTTCGGCGAGGTCGAGCGCGGCGTCGAGGAGCTCGGCTTCGGGTACGACGCGGGAGACCAGGCCGATCCGCTCGGCTTCGGTGGCGTCGACTCGGCGCGCGGTCAGGATCAGCTCGGACGCTCGGGCGGATCCGACGATCCGCGGCAGGGTGTAGCTGATGCCGATGTCGCAGCCGGAGAGTCCGAGCCGGATGAACTGGGTGCCGAAGTGCGCCGTCGCGGAGGCGATCCGAAGGTCGCAGGCGGCGGCGAGTGCCATCCCTCCGCCGTACGCGGCGCCGTTGACCGCGGCGATGACCGGCTGCGGCAGTCGCTGGATCCGGGGGACGAGCGACGCGATGAACTCCTGGGTACGCATTCCCGCGGCGGGCCGGCTCAAGGTCTCCGTTCCGGGCGCGGTCGCGGGTTCGGACAGATCGAGTCCCGAGCAGAACCCGCGGCCCGCGCCGGTCAGCACGAGTACCCGGCACGCGGTGTCCGCGGCGACGTCGTCGAGCAGGGTGTGCAGGTCGGAAACGAGGGCGGGGTTCAGCGCGTTGAGGCGCTCGGGCCGATTCAACGTCGCGACGAGGATGTCGGGGGTGGGCCGGTCCAGTGCGATCGTGTGCATGTCCCTCCAGAAACTCTGCGGCGCAACCGAACAGAATTAACGTACAGCTTGTAAGGTAAATGTGTGGGCGGAAACGACGAAAAGTCCCCGGGGCGCCCCCGGGATCCGGAACGACACCGGGCCGTCCTCGACGCGACCCGGTCCCTGCTCGCCGAGGAGGGCTACGACGCACTGACGCTGGCCGCCGTCGCCCGCCGCGCCGGGGTCGGCAGGCCCCTGCTCTACCAGTGGTGGGGATCGAAGGCGGCGCTGGTGCAGGAGGCTCTGTTCGCCCGGCAGGCCAGGGGTGCGCGGCCGGACCCGTCCATGTCGTTCACGGACACCGTCACCGCCATGATCCGGGAGATGGTCGAGCACCAGTCGCGAGCCGAATATCGGCGCGGGCTACCGGGGCTCGTCGCCGACATGGTCGCCGACCCGGAACTGCAGCGCCGGGCGGACGAGGAATTCATCGCGCCGATCCGGGATCGCTACGCGGAGGTGTTCGCGCGCGGTGTCGAGGCGGGCGAGGTGCGGCCCGACGTCGACGGTGCCGCCGTCCTCGACACCCTGCGCGGCGCGGTCATGATGCACACCCTCGCCGGCCCCGCGCTCGACGGTGAGGCGCTGGTGCGACACCTTGCGGACCTGGTCCTGAACGGAGTCCGGCTGCATCGGACGTGATCCCGGTTCAGGGATTGCCCGTCACGCCCTGACGGAGCTGCGCGCTCGAGCCGGACCGGGCCAGGAGCCGCCCGTCCGGGTCGAGCAGCCGTGACTCGATCAGGACGATCCTTCGCCCGGCCCGGACGACCCGCGCCTCGATCGTGATCGACGGACCGCCGACCGCGGGAGAGCGGACGAAGTCGATGGTCAGGTCCTGCAGGTGATGCTCCTGACCGGGTGTGGTGCGGGTCTGGGCGGCCAGACCCGACGCGAGGGCCGCGGCCGCGAACAGCATTCCGCCCTGTACCGAGCCGACCTGGTTGCTCATCCACGGCTGTGGGTCCAGGCGGGCGGTGACCGTGTCGTCGCCGACGGCGTCGACGGACAGGCCGATCAGCCCGGCAAGCGGTCCGCGGGAGACCGTGCCTGCGGCGATCCCCTCCACGATTGCCCGACCTTCGATGCCTGTCAGTTCGGCGGCCGCAGTCGCCGGTTCCGGCTCGGGGAAGGTGGTGGTGGGTCCGGGAGCGAGGTGCACGTCGTCCTGGGCCGGGCGGCTGACCACGACGCTGCGGGCCAGCAGCTGGACGCAGGTGGTGCCGTCGTCGCTGGTGATGCGGCCTCCCGACAGTCCTGTTCCGGTGGCCAGGTCCAGGTGTTCGGTGCGGGCGCGCGCCGTGACGACGCCGTCGGCCGGAAGGGGTGCGGCGGTGACCGCCGTGAGCTGGGAGACCACCGTCCGGCTGCCGGTCGGCACGGACGCGAAGAACGCCCCCGCGACGGCCGAGTCCGCCAGCACCCCGACCGAGGCCAGTGTGGAGTGACCGCGGTGGTCGTGGAAGCGGTTCCCGGTCTCGCCCTCGAAGTCGGTGCCCGCAGGCGACATCGAGCGCACCCGGACCCCCATCATCGAGTTCAGGGGGTCGACGCCACGGGGCCGGGTCGCGGTTGTCGTCATGACGTCATGCGTAGCAGGCGGGGAATCGCCTGCCCCGGCCCGTCCCGGTCGACGGGATCACGGCACGGAGTCTGCACTCAGCCGCCGAGACGGGTGTGCATCTCCCAGACGAGCACCTCGGCGGGTTCGTCGGCGGCGGTGAGCCGCTGCCCGCCGGTCGCGGTGAACCGGACCGCGTCGCCCTCGGACAATCGTCCGGCGCCCTCGAGGTCCACGGCACCTTCCGCGACGAACAGGTGCAGGTACGGCGCCTCCGGCAGCGTGATGCTGTCGCCGGGGCGCATCCGGGCGACGGACAGCGCGGCGCCCGCATTGTTGATGGTGATCGCGGACTGTCCGCGATGCTTGCGCATGCCCGACGCCACCGCGACCAGGCCGCCGCCACTCAGTTCGTCCTCGATCTCGAGCTGTTCGTAGCCGGGCGTCACCCCGGCCTCGTCGGGCAGTACCCACATCTGGATGAACCGCACCGGGTCGGCATGCTCGGGGCCCGGCGACCCGGCGAGGCGCCACGAGTCGTTCTTCTCGGAGTGCAGGATCCCGGTGCCCGCGCTCATCCGCTGAGCCAGACCCGGGTAGATCACTCCGGTGTGTCCCATCGAGTCTTGGTGCACCAGCGAGCCCCGCAGCACCCACGTGACGATCTCCATGTCCCGATGCGGGTGGGTGTCGAAGCCCTGACCGGGGGAGACGATGTCGTCGTTGTTGACGAGTAGCGCGCCGTGATGGGTGTTGTCCGGATCGTAGTGCTGGCCGAACGAGAAGGAGTGCTTCGAATCGAGCCAGGCGATCCGGGTTGCGAGCCGGTCGCCGGCGCGGCGGACGTCGACGTGCGGGGTGGTCGGTGCCGTCATGCATGCCTCCTACGTGAACTTCGTCCTTCAACATAGCCAGAGGTGGTGATGTTCCCCTCTGTCGTGACCGGTCCGATGCGTGAACGTTGCCGGAATTCGGACGTTCACGGCACGGACTGGCCCGGTCCGGGTGGGTCACCCGGTGGCGGCGTGCATCTCCCAGATCAGCACCTCCGCCGCCTCGGTCGCGGTGACCCGATTTCCGCCGGAACCGGTGAGCCGCAAGGAATCACCGTGTTCGAGTGGGCCGACACCCTCGACGTCGACGGCGCCGCGAGCGACGAACAGGTGCCCGTAGGGCGCGTCGGGGATCGTCACCGACCGGCCGGTTTGCAGTCGCGCGGCGTGCAATCCGGCGTGGCGGTTGCGCAGGCCGATTGCGGCGTCGTCACGGTGGCGCGGCAACCCGGAGGCGACGACCACGAGTTTGCCGGCGTCGAGTTCGTCGTCGATCGGCAGTTCCTGGTAGCTCGGTTCGATGCCGAATTCGTCCGGAGGAATCCACATTTGCACCAGGTGAACTGGCTCGGCGGCACGCGACCCGTCGGTGCGCACGCGGTCGTTGCGCTCCGAGTGGAAGATGCCCCGACCCGCGCTCATTCGTTGCGCGAGACCGGGATACACGACACCCGAGTGGCCCTCGGAGTCCTGGTGGACCAGCGAACCGCTGAGTACCCACGTGACGATCTCGGCGTCCCGGTGCTGGTGGGTGTCGAAGCCCTCACCGATGTCGACGACGTCCTCGTTGTTCACCAGCAGCAGGCCGTGGGCGTGGGCGGCGAGGTCGAAGTTCCCCGCGAAGGGGAAGCTCTGACTCGAGTCCAGCCAACCGTAGTTCTGGTGCGCACGGTCGCGCGCACGCTGGACCACGATCCCGGTCACGTTCACTCCAATGTCTCGTGGGCGGCGGGAATCGATCCGAGCCGCCCCGCCTGGAAGTCCTCGAACGCCTGGATGACCTCGGCCTTGGTGTTCATCACGAACGGTCCTGCCATCGCGACGGGTTCCCGGATCGGCCTGCCTCCGAGGATGAACACCTCCAGGGATTCGGTGCGCGAGTCCTGGGTGTCGGCCGCCGCGATCGTGATCGTGTCGCCGCGCCCGAAGACCGTGGTCTGGCCCATGTGCACCGGCCGTCGCTCGGTGCCCACGGTGCCGTCCCCGGCGAGGACGTAGGCCAGCGCGTTGAACTCGGGGTTCCACGGCAGCGTCACGCTCGCGCCGGGGGCGATGGTCGCGTGCAGCAGGGTGATCGGGGTGTACGTGGAGCCCGGACCCCGATGGCCGTCGAGCTCACCGGCGATGACCCGGATCAGTGCGCCGCCGTCCGGGGAGGACAGCAGGGCCACCTTGTTGCCGGTGATGTCCTGGTAGCGCGGTGCGGCCATCTTGTTGTTCTTCGGCAGATTCACCCACAGCTGCACGCCGTGGAACAGGCCGCCGGTCATCACCAGTTGCTCCGGCGGGGCCTCGATGTGCAGGATGCCGCCACCGGCGGTCATCCACTGGGTGTCGCCGCCGCTGATGATGCCGCCACCGCCGTTGGAGTCCTGGTGCTCCATGGTCCCGTCGATCATGTAGGTGACCGTCTCGAACCCGCGGTGCGGGTGCCACGGGGTGCCCTTCGGCTCGCCGGGCGCGTAGTTCACCTCACCCATCTGGTCCATGTGGATGAACGGGTCGAGATACTTCAGGTCGACGCCGGCGAACGCGCGACGAACCGGGAACCCCTCGCCCTCGAAACCGCGCGGTGCGGTAGTCACCGACAGCACGGGACGCGCGTTGGCGTCGGGCGCGGTCTCGGCGATGCGGGGCAGCGCGAGGATGTTGTCGACGGTCACGGCAGGCATGGTGTGCTCCTCCGGTCATGTAGTTGATTGTTCAACTACCTCACCGTACCTCAACGCACGCGGCGGAGCGGTATTCCCGCGCCTCAGTCGGTCATGGCCGAGACGCGAGTGAGGACGTCCGGGTGCGGGAGGTGGGCGCCGCCGCCGAGGTCGAGCGTCGCGCCGGTCATCCAGTCGGCCTGCTCGGAGAGCAGGAACGCGACCGCCTGCGCGACGTCGTCCGGGTCGCCGCCGCGGCCGAGCGGAGTGTCCTCGACGAACTCCGGCGCCAGGGTCGCGCCCGCGGCCGGTGGGGTGTGCACGAAGCCGGGGGAGAGCGCGTTGACGCGGATGCGACGCGGGCCCAGTTCGAGGGCGGCCACCCGGGTGAGCCTCAGCACCCCGGCCTTGGCGGTGCAGTTCGCACCCGTCGCCGCGCCGGGCCGGTGACCGATGGGTGAGGAGATCGCCACGATCGCGCCGCCGTCCTCCATCACCTTCGCGGCCTCCCGGAGTACGAGGAACGTGCCGGTCAGGCACACGTCCAGCGTGGCCTTCCAGTCGTCGAGGGGGAGGTCGACCAGGGCGCCGGGGTGGGAGACGCCCGCGCAGTTTACCACTGCATTCACCGCGCCGTGCTCGGTGCGAACGGCGTCGAACAGCGCGCGCACGCTGCTCTCGTCGGTGACCTGGACGTGCCTGCCGCTCGCGTGCTCGCCGAGTTCGGTGGCGCACGCGAGGGCCGCATCCTCCGCGACGTCCGCGATCACGACGGTGTCGCCCTGGAAGTGCAGCAGCTGCGCAGTGGCCCACCCGATGCCCGAGGCGCCACCGACGACGACGGACACGCGAGCGGTCATGGTTGCTCCTGACGAATGAGACGTGGGTCACCCTACTAGACAGTTATTCATACAAGTGTCTAGGTGTCAACGGGGTGAGAACCGGCCTTCGTCGCCATGACGACCACCGCCGACGCCCGGCCGCCCCGGGCGCCTACGGCACCAGGACGAACTTGCCGCGGGGGTGGTGTCCCTGCAGTTCGGCGTGGGCGCGGGCGGCTTCGGCCAGGGGGAAGGTCCTGGCGACGGTCACCTCGAAATCGCCACGGCCCGCGAGGGCGATCAGTTCGATCCGTGCCTCGCGGCGGATGCGAGCGCTGTCGGGGTTGCCGCCGCCGACGGCGCGGAAGCCGTCCCGCTCTGCGCGGTCGAACGCCACGATCGTCACGATCCGGCTCCGGTCGGCGACCAGGGCGAGCGAGGCGTCGATCGCCTCGTCGGTGCCTGCGGTGTCGATCGCCGCGTCGACGCCGTCCGGTGCGAGGGCGCGGAGGCGATCGAGCAGACCGTCGCCGTACTCGACCGGGACGACGCCCTGCGCCCGCAGATGATCGTGGTGTGCCCTCCTGGCGGTGCCGATCACGGTCGCACCGCGGGCCTGGGCCAGTTGGACGACCGCGCCGCCGACGGCGCCGGCCGCGCCGTGGACCAACACGGTCTCGCCCGCGGACACCCGGGTGGTGGTCAGGGCGTCGACGGCGGTGGTTCCGCTGGAGAGCAGTGCGGCGGCCTGTTCGAACGACAGGTTCGGCGGCTTCGCGAAGGTCACGGCGGCGGGCACGGTGATCAGTTCGGTGTAGCCGCGTGCTCCTGGGTTGACGATCACCTCGTCGCCCACGGCTATCTGTCCGGTGGGGCCGACGGCGTCCGCCCCGACGGACTCCACGACACCGGACGCCTCGATTCCGGGCCGGATCGGCAGCCGGTCGGGGTCGGCACCGAATGTGCCGCTGTACGACTTGTAGTCGAAGGGGTTGACGCCGATCGCCCGAAGACGAACCCTCACCTCGCCGGGCCCGGGGTCGGGTACCGGCTCGTCGACGACAGTGAGGACCTCGGGTCCGCCGAACGCGGTGGCGACCACTGTTCTGCCCATGCCTGCCCCAACCGCGGGGGTGCGGAGCGCTATTCCCGGACGACCCCTTTCTTTGCCTTTGTACCGGGGACAAATTTGTACCGAGTGCAAATACGGACGTAGGCTCGAAGAATGACCCAGACTCACGGGCTGCGTGCGACCAAGAAGCTCGACACCTGGCACGCCCTGCGGGGAGCGGCCCTCGAGTTGGTCACGGCCCGCGGGTTCGACGCGGTCAGTGTCGAGGAGATCGCCGCTGCCGCCCGCGTCTCCAAGAGCACACTGTTCAACTACTTCGACTCCAAAGAGGCGCTGCTGCTCGACCCCGATCCGGAGGATCCGGCGCGGTGGCGTGCACTGGCGGCGGCCCGTCCGGCCGACGAGCCGCTGTGGGAGTCGCTGCGGGAGATCCTCGTCGCGGTCGCCTGCCGGGACGAGTCCAAGCTTCTGCTGCGCAAGGCGATGATGGAGCAGTGCCAGGCGATGCTCGAGCCGGCACTCGCGGCCAGCGAACCGTTCAGGGGGTTCATCCGCGAATGGGTCGGCACCCGCATCCCCGCCGAACCGTTGCTCATCGTGCTCGTGGTCAACACCGCCCTCGCGGTCGTGCACACCGCATACCGCGGCTGGCGGCCCGACGACGGGGTGCCGGCCTTCGAGGAGATGCTGCGCCGCGGGTTCGACCTCGTCGGCCACGGACTGCTCGACCTGCCGAAGGTGGGCCCGGTGTGACCGCCCTGCTGGAGCGGCTTCAGGAACTCGAACCGCTCGTCGTGTATCTCGTCGTCAGCGCATTCGTGTTCGTCGAGGACGCGCTGCTGGTCGGATTCGTGGTCCCCGGGGAGACCGCGGCCATCGTCGGCGGCGTGATCGCCAGTCAGGCCCACGTTCAACTCTGGGCGATGGTCGCGGTGGTCGTGGTGGCTGCAATTCTCGGCGACACCGTCGGCTTCGGACTCGGCAGGCGGGTCGGGCCCCGCATCCTGCGGATACCGTTCCTGGCCGGTGGCCGGCTCGACGGTGCGCAGGAGCTACTGCGCCGTCGCGGCGGCCCGGCGGTGTTCTTCGGCCGATTCGTCGCCTACCTCCGCACCGTGATGCCCGCCCTGGCGGGAATCAGCGGGATGCCCTACCGGCGATTCCTCGCCTTCAACGCGGTCGCCGCGCTGATTTTCGGGACCGGCAACGTGCTGCTCGGTTTCCTCGCCGGAAACTCTTACGAGCGAGTCGAATCCGCGCTCGGCAGCGGAACCTGGCTGCTGGTCGGGGTGGCCGCGATGGTGGCGCTCGGATGGTGGGTGCGCCGCCGTTTCAAATCCGCGTCCAGCGCACCCACGCCGGAGACTGACACCGCGCTCGCTCCGCTCCCCGGGCGCTGACCCCGGCGGATGGTCCGGGCGACGCGGTCCGGGCCAGGGAATTCTCAATCGCGTGCCAGTGCCACGCCAGGAACAGTCCGTACGGTCGGATGTATGGCCGTCTCCGCACTGTCCGAGTCCCGTCTGCGCCGCTGGTGGCCCGTCCTTGCCTTGACCGTGGGGGTGCTCGTGGTCGGCGCCGGTCTCGGTCTCGGTCTCCGGTCGCCGGCGCCGTCGTCGCAGGCGGTCGCGATCGTCAACGAGGACAACGGGTCCGCGGGCATGGGGGAGCGGGTGATCGACACCCTCGAGTCGTCCGGGGACTTCAGCTGGGAGGTGGTGGACGCCGACACCGCAGCGGCCGGGAACTACCTTGCCGCCGTCACCATTCCGGAGGACTTCTCCGACGCCGTCGTCTCGCTCGGGAGCACCACCCCGCGGCAGGCAGAACTGTCGGTGCGGCGCGGTGCCGCGGCCGACGCGGACGCCATGTCCCGGCTGACTGCGACCGTCTCCGAGGTCACCTCGGCCACCGGCATCAGGAACCTGCTGTCGGGGATGGCGTCGGCGCGCGCGCAGTTGCAGCAGGCGATGCTGCCCGCCCAACTGCTGACCACCGCGACCGCGGCCGCGGACACCCAGGCCCGGCAGATGCTCGGCGGCGTCGAGGAGATGCTGCCCTACCTGCAGACCGCGAACGACGGCGCGAACCAGCTCGTGGACGTCGCCGGTCAGGTGTCGGGGATGGTGTCGCAGGCCCGCGGGCCTGCGACCGAACTGTCCACGCGACTGACCGAACTCGGGGTGACGATCGGGGACGTGACGACCGGCGTCGGTCGCCTCGAAACGGGATTGGACGCCGTGGCATCGCGGGTCGCCGGGCTCGACGCAGACGCCGCGCACTCGCTCGAGCGCACGTCGGCCGACCTCGCCGAACTGTCCCGGCAGCTGACCGCGATCACCGGACTGCTCGGCACCGGCGTGGGACCGGACACCGACCTCGGCAGCGCGATCGGCAGCGGCTTCGGGCAGCTCGAGTCCGTGTCCGCCCAGCTCTCCGAGGCCGGAGGGCAATTGCAATCGGGGATCGGGCCGATCGCCGCGCAGGCCCCGGAACTGTTGGGCAGCACCACGGATCAGATCCTGGCCGGGGTCTCGCAGCTGAAGTCGGTGTCCACGCAGCTCGGTGAACAGCTGACGAAGGGCATCGACGCGATCCCCGCCCGCAGTGGCGTGCAGCAGGACGCGATGTCCACGACGATGGCCGCCCCCGTTGCGGTGATCGAGACCGGTGGCACCGCGGGACCGGGTCTGCTCGACACCCGAAACCTGATGGTTCTGTTCGCCGGTACGACGGTGGCGCTCGGAGCGGCCCTGGCCTGGATCGGGACACGCCGGGCGGGATACCGCCCCGCGACCGAGACCGCTGGGTCATAGTTGGGCATGGCAACCTGGCGGGCAGCACACCCGGCGACCCTGCGGGCGGTGGGTGCGGCGGCCGCGGCGGCGAGTGTGGTCCTGGTGGCGGGCTGTGCCGCGGACACCGCGACCGGTGGTACCGAGTCTCCGCCACCGGGAATCAGCACACAGGGCGTCGGCAAGGTCACCGCCGCACCCGACACCGCCACGGTGGTTCTCGGCGTGCAGACCCAGGCCGCGACCGCCGAAGCCGCCCTCGCCTCGAACGCCGAGAAGGCAACCGCGCTGATCGATTCCCTCAAGTCCAGGGGCATCGAGTCGAAGGACATTGCCACCAGCGGACTCTCGGTGCAGCCGACGTTCGCGCCTGCGTCGACCGACATCACCGGCTACCAGGTGACCAACCAGGTGACCGCCACCGTCCACGACATCGCCGGCGCAGGCGCCCTGATCGACGCGGCGGCCGCCGCGGCCGGCGACGCGGTGCGGGTACAGCAGATGACCTTCTCCATCGGCGACGACAGCGACCTCCGCGCCCAGGCCCGCGCGAAGGCCGTAGAGCAGGCCAAGGCCCAGGCCGGTCAGATCGCCGACGCCGCCGGGGTGGAACTCGGGGGCGTGCGGTCGATCAGCGAGGTCGCCGCCGCGCCACCCGGTCCGCTGCCGGGGCGGATGCAGTCCGATCAGGTCGCGTCGACGCCCGTCGAACCGGGAACACAGGAGCTGACGGTCACCGTCTCGGTGGTCTACGACATCGACTGATCGCCGGTCACGCCGGCGGCTGATCGCCGACTGCCCGGAGCGCGGCCAGACCGGCGCGGGCGAACGCGACGTCCTCGTCGGGGTCGGCGCCGCTGACCCCGATTCCGCCGACCACCACGCCGGCCAGGCGCACCGGCACCCCGCCCGCGAGGGTGGTCATCGGCTGCGCGGTCTGCCCGCCGATCAGGTCGATCAACTCCGGGTGGGCCGCCCGCAGTCCGGCGAGATCGCCGGACGCCGCCCCCATCAGCGCGGCCGTGGCGGCCTTCGCTCGTGCCACGCCCGCGGTGAACCACGGCGCGCCGTCCCCGCGAACCACGAGCACGTCGTGGCCCCGATGATCGACGACGGCGACGCTGATCCGCTTGCCGTCCTGCTGTGCCGCAGCCAGTGCCGCCTCCGCGGCCGCGCGGGCCCGGGTCGAATCCAGTTCGTTCTCCATGCGGGGGACCGTACCCGGCGGGCCGGTCCCGCGGGGTGGGACCGGGGCGCGCCGGTCCCTCGGGAGATCAGGGACGGCGGCTCTCGCGCTCGCTCAGGTCCCACTGAGCGAGACGGGATGAAAGTGCTCCCCGTCACACCGCATACGTTCGCGGCAGACCGACGGATTCGGTGTGTTCCCGCGTGCCTTCACCACGGCACGGGTGCGCCTCGCGAAGGAATGTGTATGTCACGCAGACTTGTTGTTGCCCTTGGCCTCACGGCCGCCCTGCTCGCCGGATGCGGCAGTGCCGACACCTCGCCGTCCACGGCGGCGGTGGACCCGAATGCCACGTTCCACTACGCGACGGTCTTCGGCGCCTCCTCCTTCGACCCGCACAAGACGAAGATCACGAGCGACGCGACCATGCTCAACCTGGTCTACGACCGGCTAGTGCATCGGGACACGGACGCCAATCCGGTTCCGGGACTGGCCGAGTCGTGGGAGGTCGCCGATGGCAAGTTGACGCTGCACCTGCGTGACGGCGTCACCTTCCAGGACGGCACCCCCTTCGACTCCGCGGTGGTCAAGGCGAACCTGGACCGGGCGAAGGAGCCGGACTCGGTGACCGCCGCGATGCTCACGGTGCTCACCGGCGTCGAGACACCCGACCCGCGGACCGCGGTCCTCGCACTGTCGGGGCCGGGCGCCCAGCTGGTACTCACCCTGTCCGACCTGCCCGGGATGATGGTCAACCCCAACGCTTTCGGAACCCCGGAGAAGAACGCGGCGCTGGCACTCACGCCGGCGGGCAGCGGTCGGTACACGGTGGCCCGTTCGCAGCCCGGCGCCGAGTACGAGTTCGAGGCGCGCGACGGCTACTGGGATCCCGAAGCGGTCAAGTCGAAGCGGTTCGTGTGGACCGTGATGACCGATCCGCAGACGCGGATGAACGGCGTCGCCTCCGGCGAGCTGTCGGCGTCGATCATCACGCCATTGACGATCGACGCCGCCGAGCAGCAGGGCCTGACCGTCGAGGCTCCGATCCGGATGGACCACATGGCCATCAACTTCAACCGCACTCGTGGCGAGTTCACGAAACTCGAGGTGCGCCAGGCGCTGGCGTACGCGATCGACCGTCAGGCCATCGCCGACACGGCGATGGAGGGGCACGCCGAGGCGGCGACCCAGAACTTCCCGAAGCAGTACTTCGCGTACGACTCCGGGCTCGAGGACGCCTACCCGTACGACCCGGAGAAGGCCAAGCAGCTGCTGGCCCAGGCCGGACTGCCGAACGGCTTCAGCTTCACCGCGATCCTGCTCAACCTGCCGGAGAACCAGCTCGTCGCGCAGATCGTGCAGCAGCAGCTCGCCGCGGTCGGCATCGACATGCAGCTGCGCCCACTGCCGCCGGCGGACGCCTCCCCGACCTTCAACCGCGGTGACGCCGACGCGATCGTGACCACGTTCACCGGCCGGGCCGATCCGTCGATCCTGCTCACCTCGCTGTACGGGGCCGCGTCGCCGCAGAACCCCTCGCACGCCAACGCTCCCGGCTTCCAGGAGGCGCTCGACGCCGCCAACTCGGAGTCCGACCTGACCGCGCGCGGTCAGAAGATCGGTGCGGTGTCCAGGATCGTCAGCGACAACGCCCTGGCCCTGCCGCTGGTGTTCTTCGCGCTCGGATCGACTCTCGACGACCGGGTCGTCGGCTACGAGCCGAACCTGCTCATCGACGAGTGGCGCGGTGTCGGCCTCGCCGCCGAGTAGCCCGAACCGAGACTCCCCTCCCGTCCCGACCGAAGGATGCCTGTGTTCTCACGAAAGCTGACGGCCGCGCTCGCGGTGTCCGCCGCCCTCGTTGCCGGCTGTGGTTCCACCGATTCCGGTGGTGCCACGACCGCCGACGTCGACGCGACCGCCACCCTCCGTTACGCCACCACCTACGGTGCCTCCTCCTTCGATCCGCACAAGACGAAGATCACCAGCGACTCGACCATGCTGAACCTGGTCTACGACCGCCTCGTGCACCGTGACATCGACGGCAATCCGGTACCCGGACTTGCGAAGTCGTGGGAGTTCGACGCGGGCGGAACCGCGCTGACGCTGAAGCTGCGCGAGGGTGTGACCTTCTCCGACGGCGCCGCGCTCGACGCGACCGCCGTCAAGGCGAACCTGGAACGTGCCCTGGCGCCGGACTCGATCACCGCATCCATGCTCGCCGGCATCGCCGCCGTCGACGCGCCGGACGCACAGACGGTGGTGCTGCGGCTCAGCGGCCCCGGCGCGCAGCTGGTCCTCACGCTGTCCGACCTGCCCGGAATGATGATCAGCCCGAACGCATTCGGCACACCGGAGAAGGACGCGGCCCTGGTGCTCAGCCCGGTCGGGGCCGGCCGCTACACGGTGGTCAAGGCGCAGCCCGGTGCCGAGTACCAGTACACGGCCCGGCAGGGCTACTGGGATCCGGAAGCGGTACGGGCCGCGAACTTCCAGTGGACGGTCATGACCGACCCGCAGACCCGCGTCGGCGGTGTCGCGTCCGGACAGCTCGATGCCGGCATCGCGACCCCCCAGTCCATCGACTCGGCGACCAGCCAGGGGTTGGATGCCCAGGTGCAGACGAGCCTGAACAACTACGTCCTGAACCTGAATCGGACGCGCAGCGAGTTCGGCAAGGTCGAGGTGCGCCAGGCCCTCGCACACGCCGTGGACCGGGACGCCGTCGTCGCGTCCGCGCTGGAGGGCCACGGGGAGGCGGCGAGCCAGAACTTCCCCAAGGGCTACTTCGCGCACGACGACGCGCTCGACGGCCAGTACTCCTTCGACCCTGCCAAGGCGAAGGATCTGCTGACGACGGCCGGTGTCCCTGCGGGATTCTCGTTCACCGCAGGCGTGTCGAACCTGCCGGAGAACACCATGATCGGTCAGATCATGAAGGAACAGCTCGCGAGGGTCGGCATCACGATGGAGATCCGGTCGATGACACCGACCGACCTCAACCCCGCGTTCAACCGCGGCGAACTCGACGCGATCCTGACGACGCTGGTGGGTCGTGCGGACCCCTCGCTGCTGCTGACATCGTTCTACGGTCAGAACTCGGCGCAGAACCCGTCCCACGACGACATCCCGGGATTCCGTGAGGCGATGGACGCCGCGAACCGGGCCACGGACGAGGCGCAGCGGGCCGCGCTGCTCGGTGACGTCAACGAGGTGCTCATGAACCAGGCCGCGATGCTGCCGATCGCTTTCGCACAGCTCGGGGCGATCACCTCGGACCAGGTCGTCGGATACGAACCCAACCGGGTCGTCGACGAGTGGCGCGGCGTCGGGGTTGCCGCGAACTGAACGAATCGCGCGTTCCTCGACCGGTTCGGATCGGGGTTTCCAGAACGACGGTAGGTGAATGGGGGAGAGTGACATTGTCTCGTAGGATGATTGCCGCGATCGGGCTGTCCGTTGCCCTGCTGGCAGGATGTTCGAGTTCGACGGAGACAGCGTCCTCGTCGGGTTCGGTGGAGACCGATCCGACGGCGACGTTCCGCTACGCAACGACGTACGGCACGTCCTCGTTCGATCCGCACAAGACGAAGGTCGCGCAGGACAACATCCTGCTCGCCCAGGTCTACGACCGGCTCGTGCACCGCGACGCGGACGCCAATCCCGTTCCCGGGCTGGCGGAGTCGTGGGAGTTCTCCGCGGACGGGTCGACTCTGACGTTCCACCTGCGGGACGGGGTGGTGTTCCAGGACGGGACGCCCTTCGACTCCGCCGCGGTCGAGGCCAATCTGGAACGGGCGCAGCAGCCGGACTCGATCACCACCACGATGCTGGCGCCGGTCGTCCGGATCGACACGCCCGACCGGCGGACCGTGGTGCTCGGGCTGGACGGTCCGGGTGCCCAATTGGTCCTCACACTGTCGGACCTGCCGGGAATGATGGTCAGCCCCGCCGCCTTCGGCACCCCGGAGAAGGACGCGGCGCTGGTCCTGAACCCGGTGGGCGCCGGTCGCTACACGGTGGCGCGCTCGACCCCGGGCGCGGAATACGAGTTCGCGTCCTGGGACGGTTACTGGGACCCGGAGTCGGTGAAGGCCGACACCTTCCGCTGGACCGTGATGGCCGACCCTCAGACCCGGTTGGCCGCGCTGTCGTCCGACCAGATGGACGCCGCGATCGCGACACCGCTGATCATCGACCCGGCGCAGCAGCAGGGCCTGGAGGCCGAGGTGCAGACCAGCCTCAACCACTATGTGCTGCACTTCAACCGGACGCGCAGCGAGTTCGGCAAGGTCGACGTCCGACGGGCCGTCACCCGGGCGATCGACCGCGAGGTCATCGCGCAGGCCGCGCTCGAAGGTCACGGTGAGGCCGCGAGCCAGAATTTCCCGTCCGGCTACTTCGCCTACAACGACGATCTGGCGGACCGGTACACCTACGACGAGCAGGCGGCCAGGAAGCTCCTCACCGAGGCCGGTGTGGCGAATGGCTTCACCTTCACCGCGGGTGTGATGAATCTGCCCGAGAACCAGCTGATCGCCCAGATCGTGCAGGAGCAGTTGTCGAAGGTGGGCGTTCGGATGGAGATCCGCATCATGACCCCGCAGGAGATGTCGCCGGTGTTCAACCGGGGCGAACTGGACGCCGTCCTGACCACCGTGGTCGGCCGCGCCGATCCGTCACTGTTGCTCACCACGTACTACTCGCCGACGTCACCGCAGAATCCGTCGAAGGACACGATGCCCGGGTTCCAGGAGGCTCTCGACGCCGCGAACCGTGAATCCGATCCCGCCGTCCGCGGTGAGCGGATCGCGGAGGCCTCGGCGGCCGTGATGGAGCAGGCGCCCATGGTGCCTCTGGCCTTCGCGGACCTCGGCGGCATCGTCACCGATCGCGTCGTCGGTTACCAGCCGTACCGGGCGATGGACGAATGGGGCGGCGTCGGGATCGCCGCCGCGCAGTGACCCGCCCACCGACGAGGAGGACCGTTTCGTGTTACGCCTGATCGCCAGCCGGCTGCTGGCGGTGATACCGCTGCTGCTCATCGCGACGGCGATCACCTTCAGCCTGGTCTTCCTCATCCCGGGGGACCCGGCGCACCGCATCGCCGGGGAGTCCGCGACCCCCGACCAGATCGAGATGGTCCGGCAGGAACTCGGTCTCGACCGGCCGGTGGTCGTGCAGTACGTGAACTTCCTGACGGGTCTGCTGCAGGGGGACCTCGGCACCAGCTTCACCTACAAGGCGCCGGTGCTGGACATGATCGTCGACCGGATCCCGGTGACCCTGTCGCTGGCCATCGTCTCGGTGGTGATCGCGCTGCTGATCGGGATTCCCGCCGGCATCGTCGGCGGTAGCCGGCCCGGCAGCTGGCAGGACCGGGTCAGCAGCATCGGGTCGACGCTCGGGGTCGCCACCCCGAACTTCGTTCTCGCGCTTCTCCTGGTGATGCTGTTCGCGATGAATCTGAAGATGCTGCCCGCCACCGGGTACGCACCCCTGAACAAGGGACTGTGGCCGTGGCTGTCGCATCTGCTGCTGCCCGCGATCGCACTCGGTGTCGCGGCCGCCGCGGAGATCGCCCGCCAGCTGCGCAGCTCGATGATCGACGTGATGCAGCAGGACTACGTCCGCACCGCGACCGCGAAGGGGCTGCCCCGTCGCACGGTCCTGGTCAAGCACGCGCTGAAGAACGCCTTCATCCCGACGGCCACCGTCCTGGGCATGCAGATCGCCTTCCTGCTCGGCGGCACCGCCGTCATCGAGTCGGTGTTCGGGCTCAAGGGTCTCGGCGACTTCGCGGTTCAGTCGGTGCTGTCCGGAGACCTGCCCGCGATCCAGGGGGTGGTGATCTTCGGTGTGCTCGCCACCGTCGTCATGAGCCTGATCGTCGACATCTCGTACGGCTACCTCAACCCGAAGACCAGGAGGGCGGCATGACCGCACTGGACGAATCCTCGTCGGTCTCTGCGGAATCCGTCGCCGACAGCGTGGAGTCGCCGCGCCGGCGGTTCCTGCGCCGGTTCCGTGGCCGCCGCGCGGCACTGGTGTCGGCGGTGTTCCTGATCGTCATCACCGTCGTCGGTCTGCTCGCCCCGCTCATCGCACCGCACGACCCGCTCGTCCAGGACCTGACGGCGCGTCGGTTGCCGCCGCTGAGCGACGGCTACCTGCTCGGCACCGACAACCTCGGCCGGGACACGCTGTCCCGGTTGATGTACGGGATGCGGGTCGCGGTGTCCGCGGCCGCGATCTCGGTCTCGGTCGGACTGGTGATCGGCGTGGTTCCCGCACTGGTCGCAGGCTTCCTCGGAAAGCGCTGGGACGCGGTGATCTCGCGTGTCGCGGATGCCTTCCTCAGCTTTCCGCCGCTGCTGCTCGCGATGGCGATCGTCGGCGTCATGGGACCGAACCTGACCAACGCCATGATCGCGATCGGCATCGTCTTCGCGCCCCGGTTCTACCGGGTGGTCCGTGGTGCGGTGATCTCGGTGCGCGAGGACACGTTCATCGAGGCGTCCCGCAGTATCGGCACGCCCACCGGCCGGATCATCCGCAAGCACATTCTGCCGCACATCTTCTCGCCGCTGATCGTTCAGATCAGCCTGGCGTGCGGATTCGCGATGCTGTCGGAGTCGTCGCTGAGCTTCCTCGGCCTCGGCGTGCAGCCTCCGAACCCGAGCTGGGGCCGGATGCTCGCCGAGGGGCGGGAGGCGTGGAACTACACGCCGTGGCCGGTGCTGATCCCGGCGATCGCGATCATCCTGGCCGTGCTGGCGTGCAACACCCTCGGCGACGGCATCCGCGATTCAGTCGGGCGAGAGAACAGGAGCGAGCGATGAGCGGGACCCCGTTGCTGTCCGTCGAGGGGCTCGGCGTCGAGTTCCTCACCCACGGAGGGTGGACGCCGGTGCTGCAGGACGTCACCTTCGACGTCCGGGCCGGTGACCTCGTCGGCCTGGTCGGCGAGTCCGGGTCCGGGAAGAGCGTCACCTGTTCGACCGTGTTGCGGCTGCTGCCGCAGCGGCAGTCGCGGATCACCGGTGGCCGCATCCTGTTCCAGGGCAAGGATCTGCTCGCGGCGTCGGAACGCGAACTGGGGTCGGTGCGCGGCAACGACATCGCCATGATCTTCCAGGAGCCGATGACGAGTCTGAACCCGGTGTTCACCGTGGGCGACCAGATCGCCGAGGTGGTCCGACGGCACCGCGGCGTCGGTCGCAAGGCGGCGCTCGCCCGTGCCACCGAGGTGCTCGACCTGGTTGGCATCCCCAACGCGGCCCGGCGGGTGAAGGAGTACCCGCACGAGTTCTCCGGTGGCATGCGCCAGCGGGTGATGATCGCGATGGCCCTCGCGTGCGAACCGAAACTGCTGATCGCCGACGAGCCGACGACCGCGCTGGACGTGACCATCCAGGCGCAGGTGCTCGACTTGATCCGCGACATGGCAGCGCAATTCGACATGGGAGTGCTGTTCGTGACCCACGACCTCGGTGTCGTCGCGGACCTGTGCACCGAAGTGGTGGTGATGTACGCGGGACAGGTCGTGGAGCGGGCGCACACCGCGGAGCTGTACGACGCGCCCCGTCACCCGTACACGGAGGGCCTGCTCAAGTCGGTGCCGTCGATCGACGGCCGCGCCGAGTTGCACACGATTCCCGGCTCCCCGCCTGTCCCGGGCACGATCACCAGCGGGTGCCGGTTCGCGCCGCGCTGCGAGTACCGGCAGCCGGTGTGTGAGGGCAACGTTTCCCTCACCGATCTCGCTGGTGGGCAACGACTGTCGCGCTGTGCGAGGGTTGAGGAACTGATCCTGGAGGGATGCTCATGACCGTCGACGTCCAGTCGCGCGAGGAGGCCCCGCTGCTCAGTGTGCGGGGGCTCAACGTGGAGTTTCGCAGCGGGTCGGCTCTTTTCGGTGGCAAGCGCACGGTGCGGGCGGTCAACGACGTCAGCTTCGACATCCGCGCGGGCGAAACGTTCGCGCTGGTGGGGGAGTCCGGGTCCGGGAAGTCGACCACCGCGCGCGGCATCCTGCGATTGGTGGACGTCGCCGCGGGCACCGTCACGCTCGACGGAGTCGACGTGACCTCGTTGTCCCGCAACGACCTTCGTGCTGCCCGCCGGAACATGCAGATGGTGTTCCAGGATCCGTACTCGTCGCTGGACGCGGCGCGCACGGTCGGCGACGCGATCGCCGAGCCGCTCGAGGTGCACACCGAACTCGACGCCGACGCCCGTCGGCGACGGGTCGGGGACCTGCTCGAACAGGTGGGCCTGCGTCGCGAGCACGCGCAGCGGTACCCGTACGAGTTCTCCGGCGGCCAGCGTCAGCGGATCGCGATCGCCCGCGCCATCGCCGTCGAACCGAAACTGATCGTCGCCGACGAGGCCGTCAGCGCACTCGACGTCTCCACCCAGAACCAGGTCATCGCGCTGCTCGAACGGCTGTCCCGGGAGCTGGGCATCGCGTACCTGTTCATCGCCCACGACCTGGCGGTGGTGCGGCACATCGCCCAGACGACGGCGGTGATGTACCTCGGCAAGATCGTCGAGTGGGGGCCGTCGGAGCGGTTGTTCGCCGAACCCGCGCACCCCTACACCAAGGCCCTACTGTCCGCGGTGCCCGTCCCGAACCCGCGCCGGCAACGCGACCGCGACCGGATCCGGCTCACCGGCGAGCTGCCCGACCCGGCGAACCCGCCGTCGGGATGCGCGTTCAGCACCCGCTGCCCACTGGTGACCGACCGCTGCCGCACCGAGGTCCCCGCGGTCACCGATGTCCCCGGCGGCGGTCAGGTGGCGTGCCACCTCGCGTAGCCGCGGCCGCGCGGGCCCGGGTCGAATCCAGTTCGTTCTCCATTCGGGGGACCGTGCCCGGCGAGGTCGGGTGGGTGTTCTAACGGTGGGAACTCCACCGGTGCGGATCGCACTCGAGCGCTGCGCGGTCCCAGCCTCCGAGGTCGGCGGCAGCGGCGTATGTGCTGTGCAGGAATTCGCCGACGGCCGCGTCGGGATCCGGTGCCGAGCGCGCACGCTCGTACGGGAAGAGGAACTGACGGAACTGCTCGCTGTAGAAGGCGCCCTCCGGGACGACGGCGCTGTCGAAGCCGTCCGGGGCCGGGTAGGCGTAGGAGTAGAACGCTCCCTCCTGGCCGCCGCCCGGCCAGAACCCGCAACTGCTCAGCTCGTGCGAGTAGCCCTCGACCATCACCCAGTCGCCGCAGTTCGGGGCGCCTCCGGGGTGTTTCGGTGCCGGTCGACCCGAGAATCGGGTGCACGCCAGATCCATTGCACCCCAGAAGAAGTGCACGGGTGTAACTTTTCCCGTGAAGTACGAGCGAAACTCCCGGATCACGCGGTCGGCCTGGACGAGCTGACGCCAGAACAGCGTCGCAGATTCGGCGTCGTACGACGTGTGCACCTCGTCGTCCGCGAACGGGATCGCGGTTTCGACCTCGTTCGGTGTGGCCCGGATGTGGACCTCGACTCCCATGCCGGACAACGCCCGAATCGTTTGGAAGTAGAATTCGGACACGGACTTCGGCTCGAGCGCCACCTCGGCGAGACCGCCGTCGCTGGTGCGCATCCGCAGCAGGTGGTCGACGAAGTCGAACTCGATGTCGAGCACCCGGGTGCCGTACGGGATCGCGCCGGTGCTCAGTCCGCGCGCGGACACGTAGAGCGTCACCTGCCACCAATGATTGATCATCGGGGACAGTGCCAAGCGGATCTTGCCGACGATCTGCGTCCACATGTGGAGCGTGTCGCGCGTGGCGGTCCAGTCCTCCACACGAAGAGATGGCCACGCCGGCTCGGACGGATGTCGATCGGTCACCGTGCCTCCCTCGACGTGAGTGTTCACGGGTTCGAGATGACGGATGTTCGATGCTCGCGGGTCCAGCCTAGTGCGTTGACAGCCAGGCCGCTGGAGAGTGACGAGCGCCGCGAACCAGGGCACGGATGCGCAGTCGAATCTCCCGTGCCCTGGTTCGTGATTGTTCCGCCACCGTCACCGTCTCCGGGGACGCATCCCTCGGAGCGTGGCCCGGCTCGACGTCACGGCAGCGGCGGTGCCAGAGGCGCGTGAGCGGTCAGCCGCCCAGGGAGCCGCTGAAGAAGTCGAGTGCGCTGAAGGCGTCGGAAAACGCGCCGAAGAACTGGGACAGGTAGCTCAGATCCATGGTGGTACACCTTTCGGTCGAACAGTGTTGCGCGGTTGCGCATTCACATGGTGTTCGACGAACCTGGCTGTCCGGTGTGCCGAGCCCGGCAGTCCCCTGGGAGATCCGGTCGCGCCACGCCTCGCCACCACCGGGCGCTGCGCGCCGGGAGTCAGCGGTCGCCGAAACGCGCACCGAGCTCGTTGACCTCCGGCAGGCCCATGAACCCGGTGAACTCGTCGAACGCGGGTAGTCCGGGTAGCGCGGCCGCCGGTGTGCCGTCCCTGGCGATGGTGGCGAAGAAGTCCTGAATGGACCGGGTGGCGGCCAGCAGGGCGCCGATCGGGAACAGGACCAGGGCGAACCCGAGTTCGGTGAGGGTGTCCAGCGGCAGCGGGGGAGTGCGTCCACCCTCGACCCAGTTGAACACCAGCCGGTGGCCCTTCAGCCGGGTCGCCACCTGGTGCACCTCGTCGACACTGTTCGGGGCCTCCACGAACAGCAGGTCGGCCCCCGCGTCGGCGTACCGCTGCGCCCGGTCGATCGCGGCGTCGAGACCCTCGACCGCCGCGGCGTCGGTGCGTGCGACGATCAGGAAGTCCGGGTCGGTGCGGGCCGCGGTCGCCGCTTCCAGCTTCGCGACCATCTCCGAGGTCGAGACGACGGCCTTGCCTGCCATGTGCCCGCAGCGTTTCGGGGCCACCTGGTCCTCGAGCTGGATCGCCGCGACACCCGCGTTCTCGTACTCGCGCACGGTGCGAATGACGTTGAGCGGGTTGCCGTATCCGGTGTCGGCATCGGCGATGAGCGGAAGGTCGATCGCGGCGGCCATCCGGCGCGCGTTGTCCGCCATCTCGGTGGCCGTGAGCAGGCCGACGTCGGGCCGGCCGATCATGCTCGCGGCGGTACCGAAGCCGGTCATGTAGGCGGCGGAGAACCCGGCGGCCTCGAGCAGCCGCGCGGACAGGCAGTCGTATGCGCCCGGGGCGAGGAGCGGCTCGTCCGCGTCGAGGAGCCGGCGTAGGCGGGGTCGAACCGCGGTCGGGGTGCCGAGGAGATCTGCCATGGCATCGCACCGTAGCCGTGCCGGGGCGGCTTCGCCGCCTGTGCGCACTTTTGGTGGCCAGGACGACGAAAAGCGCGCACAGGCGCCGGAGGCGCCTATCGTGGTGACGTGGCGCACACACAGGGAACGTTCACCGGCAATCACGGCACCCGGATCACCTACGACATCTGGAACCCCGATGGGGAGCCGGTCGCGATCCTGGTTCTGGCGCACGGGCTCGGCGAGCACGCCCGCCGCTACGACCACGTCATCGCGCGGCTGCTTGACCTGGGGTTGGTGGTGTACGCACCGGACCACCGCGGGCACGGCCGCTCCGGCGGCAAGCGGGTCGAGCTCAAGGACTGGCACGACTACACCGACGACCTGCACCGGGTGTTCGACCTCGCCCGCGCCTCACACCCGGGGCTGCCGGTGTACCTGCTCGGCCACAGCATGGGCGGGGCGATCGCCCTCGACTACGCGCTCGACCACCAGGCCGACCTCGCCGGGCTGATCCTGTCCGGTCCCGCCGTCGACGTCACCTCCGGAACGCCCGGCATCGTCGTCGCGCTCGGCAAGGTCATCGGCAAGTACCTGCCGGGCCTGCCGGTGGAGACCCTCGACGCCAACCTCGTCTCCCGCGACCCGGAGGTCGTCGCCGCCTACAACGACGATCCGCTCGTGCACCACGGCAAGGTTCCGGCAGGCATCGCCCGCGGCATGATCCTCAACGCCGAGTCCCTGCCGCCGCGGCTGCCGACGCTGACGCTTCCCTTGCTGCTGCTGCACGGCGAGAAGGACGGGCTGGCGAATGTGGACGGCAGCCGGATGATCGCGTCCACCGCGGGCACCGAGGACCTGACCTACAAGGAGTACCCGGGCCTCTACCACGAGGTGTTCAACGAGCCCGAGCAGGAGCAGGTGCTCGATGACGTCGTCGGCTGGCTGAAGGACCACCTCGACTGAACCGCCGGTTCGCGCCCCGGATCCGGGCCGGTTGGGTAACGTGCGGATTTTGTTGCTCGCACGTCGATAGGTTTCTTCTTGAACCCCAACATGTCCCGGCGTCGGTTCATGGCGCTCGGTGCGGGGGCGCTGGGCGCCGCCGCGACCGGATCTCTGCTGCCGCCGTCGCTGCAGGCCGCGATCGCGAACCCCGTCCCGCCGGGTGGGTTGGACTCCGTCGAGCACGTGGTGCTGCTGATGCAGGAGAACCGGGCCTTCGACCACTACTTCGGCGCGCTGCGCGGCGTCCGCGGCTTCGGTGACCCGAACGCGTTGACGCTGCGCACCGGCCGCACCGTGTACGAGCAGCCCGATCGCGACCACGTGGTGGTGCCGTACCCGATCCGCGATTCCGCGGCAGCGCAGCGGATGGACACGCAGAACGTCACCGCCCTCGACCACGAATGGGCAGGCGGTCACGAGGCGCTCGCAGGCGGCTGGCACGACGGTTGGATACCGGCGAAGACCGCCGCGACGATGGCGTACTACGACCGCCAGGACATCCCGTTCCACTACGAACTGGCCGACTCGTTCACCATCTGCGACGCCTACCACTGCTCGGTGCCGACGTCGACCAGCCCCAACCGCAACTACTGGGTGTCCGGATACACCGGGTTCGAGCCGGGCGGAACCCGCGCCGTGACGAATTCCGCCTACCTGCCGATCCACGGCGGCTACACCTGGACGACCGTCCCCGAACGCCTCCAGGCGGCGGGTGTTTCGTGGAAGACCTATCAGGAGTGGGACAACTTCACCGACAACAACCTGGAGTATTTCGTCACCTTCAAGCAGTTGGCGAGCCGGATGTTCGGACACCCGTCGCTGGTGCCGTACCAGTTCTCGACGCTGGCCGCGTTCTACGGCGCGGTCGGTGTCATGCCCGCGGCCGCGCAGGACGCGGCGGTGGCGGCCCTTGCCGCCGCGGCGGATTCGCTCTCCCCGGCCGACCGGCAGTTGTACGACCGGGCGCTGTTCCGGTCGCGGCCCGGCACCCTTGCCGCCGAGTTCCGCAAGGACGTCGACGGCGGGACGCTGCCGCAGGTCTCGTACCTGGTGCCGTCGACCGTCGACTCCGAGCACCCGTCCGACTCGTCGCCCGCCGCGAGCGCCACCCTGCTGTACCAGGTGCTCGACGCGCTCGCCTCCAAGCCCGAGATCTGGGCGAAGACGGTCGTTCTCGTGAACTACGACGAGAACGACGGCTACTACGATCACGTCCCGCCGCCGCAACCGCCGCGTGCGGTGGGCGACGAATGGGTCGCGGACCAGGCACTGGGACTCGGACCGCGGGTGCCGATGCTGGTGATCTCACCCTGGACGGTCGGCGGCTACGTGTCCTCGGAGGTGTTCGACCACACCTCGGTCACCCAGTTCCTGGAGCGGCGGTTCGGGTTCCTCCAATCGGAGATCAGTGGGTGGCGACGCACCGTCGCCGGTGACCTGACGGGCGCGTTCGACTTCGCGAAGCCTCGCTCCCGGCCGTCGCTCACCGCGCCTCCGCCGGCTCCGCCACTGCAACCCCGCTGGGTGCCGTCGCCGCCGACCGCGCAGCGGATGCCGTTGCAGGAGAGCGGAACCCGACCCGCTCGGGCGCTGCCGTACCAGCCGGACGCGGACGCCGTGCTCGACGGCGGCGCGCTGCTGGTCACGCTGCGGAACGCCGGCGCCCGCAGCGCCCATCTCGCGATGTACCCGTACGCCGGGGAATTCGAGGCGCCGCGCCACTTCGACGTCGAGTCGTCGGTCGAGTCGTCGGTGCCGCTGCCGCAGGGCCGATACGCGCTGACCGTGCTCGGCCCCAACGGATTCCGGCGCGAGTTCGCGGGATCGGTGAGCGGCGCCGCCGCGGGGGTGACCGCGCGCACCGCCGTCGACGCGGGGGCGCGGACGCTGACCGTGACGGTCCGCAACGGCGGGGCGACGCCGGTGACCGCGCGGGTCGCGGGCGCCGACCGGACCGTCGCCGCCGGTACCGAGGCCGCCTTCTCCGTGTCGTCGACGCAGGGCTGGTACGACGCGGCGCTGACCGTGGTGGAGGACGACACCTTCCGCCGCCGCTGGGTGGGGCACATCGAGAACGGCACCGAATCCGTCAGCCAGGGCGCCGTCGCGATCTCTCCCACCGGCGACCTGACGTGGACGCCGCCGCCGAGCATCCCGGGCACCGGGTCCCTGGACACCGGGTCTGCGGCCGGGTCGTCGTCCCTGCTGCCGCTCGGCACCGGATCGTAAGAGAAGGTCGTGATGTCACAGTTGACGCATCGAACGCTCGAGGTGAACGGCATCGACCTGCACGTGGCCGAGCAGGGGGAGGGCGCGCCGGTCGTGCTGTGCCACGGCTTCCCCGGCCTGTGGTTCACCTGGCGGCACCAGCTGGACGCGCTGTCGCGTGCCGGGTACCGCGTGATCGCGCCCGACATGCGCGGCTACGGCCGCAGCAGTGCCCCCGCCGACGCGAGCGCCTACGACCGGCCGCACACCGTCGCCGACATGGTGGGCCTGCTCGACGCCCTCGGCATCGAGCAGGCGGTGTTCGCCGGCCACGACTTCGGTGCGCACCTGGTGTGGGACCTGCCCGCGTGGGCGCCGGGCCGGGTGCGGGCACTGATGCAACTCAGCGTCCCGCGCACCCCCAGGCTGCCGGTGCGGCCGACCGTCGGGTTCGAATACCTCGCATCCCAGCACTTCGCGCACGTGCACTATTTCCAGGAGGTCGGCGTCGCGGACGCCGAACTGAACGAACACCCGCGCGAGTTCCTCGCGAAGATCCTGCACGCGCTGTCCGGCGCGAACCGGTACCTGGACTGCTGGGAGTTCCCGTCCGAGGGCAACGGCTACCTCGACGTCCTCCCGGAACCGCCGGCGCTGCCGTGGCCGTGGCTCGGTGAGGACGAGTTCGACCACTACGTCGCCGAATTCAGCAGGACCGGTTTCACCGGCGGGCTGAACTGGTACCGCGCCGAGGACTCCGTGTGGGAGCAGAACGAGACCCTGCACGACGTCCCGGTCGAGGTGCCGACGGTGTTCGTCGCCGGCTCCCGTGATCCGGTGCTGGAGATGATGGGCCGGGACCCGTTCGCCGCCATGCGCGCCCTGGTCCCCGGACTGGTCGGCACCCACGTCATCGACGGGGCCGGGCACTTCGTGCAGATGGAGAAGCCCGACGAGGTCAACGCGATCTGGCTCGACTTCCTCGCGGGCCTCGACGCCTGACGCCGTTCCCTAATGTCACGTTGGGGGTCGTCAGGTGACCCGATGTGACATTAGGGAACCGCTGGTGGGGTGCTCGGCTACTTGATGGTGGCGAGCGAGGCCAGGGTGGCGGAGCAGGCGTCCGCGACCTCGGCGCCCTTCTTGTCGAAGTGCGCGGTGAAGAAGTCGGCGTGGTCGGCGTGGTCGTGGAAGTGGTGCGGGGTGAGCACCGCGGAGAACACGGGCACGTCGGTGTCGAGCTGGACCCGCATCAGGCCGTCGATCACCGCCGAGGCGACGAACTCGTGCCGGTAGATGCCACCGTCGACGACGAGGCCTGCGGTGACGACGGCATCGAAGCGGCCGGTACGGGCCAGTCGCTGTGCGTGCAGCGGGATCTCGAAGGCGCCGGGCGTCTCGAAGAACTCGACGTCGGCGGGGTCGTGACCCAGCTCGCGCCAGCGGGCGACGAACGCGTCCCGCGCGTGGTCGACGATGGAGCGGTGCCAGGTGGCCTGGACGAAGGCGATGGTCATGGACAAATGCTAGTGCGGGTCCCGGTCACCACGCGATCCGGACGGTCCCGCGGGGCGTGGATCCCCGCCCCTCGGTGTCAATTACGTTGTGGTATGGCACGTTTCGTGACGTGGGCCACTCGGTCCCCATCCGTACAGTGGGGCCATGGACAAGCCCGACGTTACACTCGAGAACTCCGACGCGGTCTACGACTTCTACCTCGCGCACCAGCAGAACCGGCTGCTCGCGAAGGCGGCGTACGCGACGCTGGCGGCGAAGTTCCGGCCTCGGGTGGGTTTCGCGGACGGTGCGCGGGAGAAGATCCGGGCGGCGGTGCGGTCGAACGCCAGCATCGTGCTGTCGGTGAACCACCTGTCCGAATCCGACCCGTACACGGTGGCCGCGGCGGCGTGGCGCAGCCCGCTGCGATCCGTGATCGGACGCACCCGGGTGCTGGCCAAGGACGAACTGTTCGCCGAGAACAAGCTGCGGGACCGGATCGACCTGATGGGGTCCATCCCCGTGTTCCGTGGCAAGAACCACGGCATGCGCGCCGTCAACGCCGCAGGTCAGCGAATGATGGACGTGTGCGCCGAGCGGATGCGCCGCGGCGACAGTCTCGCGATCTTCCCGGAGGGCACCTGCAACGAGGGCGATCCGACGCAGTTGCAGGCGGTCGGCAGCGGCGTCGGGCACATCACGAGCCGGGCGGTGAGACTCGGTGTGGCTCCGGTGCTGGTGCACATGGGCATCAGCTACGGCGGCACCGGCGAGGGGCGGACAGACAACGTCCGCGGCGCGAGCATCTACTTCGACACCCCGGTCACGGACCTGCCCGAGAAGCCGGCGGCGATCGCGCGGCTGGTGCACGATCGGCTGCAGGATGCCGTCGACGGTGCGGTGGCCCGCTACTGACCTGGTGGTGTCCCCGTCATCGGTACACTGGCGGCGATCTGTCTGGAGGACGTACATGCAGCAAGTGGATGTGACCGCACTGGAGATGGCGCTCGCCGCGGGCGCCCCGCTGATCGACGTGCGCGAGGCCGACGAGTTCGCGCAGGCGCGCGTGCCCGGGGCGGTGCTCGTCCCGCTCAGCGAGTTCACCGCCCGGCTGGACGAGATTCCTTCCGCGGACACGGTGTACGTGATCTGTGCGATGGGCGGGCGCAGCGCGCAGGCGACCCAGTACCTCAATGCGACCGGCGTCAACGCCGTGAACGTCGCCGGCGGCACCGAGGCGTGGATCGCGTCCGGCCGTGGAGTCGAGACCGGCGCCTGAGCGTCTCGTTCGTCAGAAGTTCACGACCAGGTTGTGCCGGCCCGGCTTCATCCAGCCGGTGACGACGCCCTGGCTCGGCTGCTGTTCCGTGCCGCCGCACGCCACGACGAGCCGGAACCGGCCCGCGTCGTAGGTGGTGAACGAGTACGACTTGACCCACCCGTGGGCGCCGGGGACGTCGTCGAGTTCCGCCCATCCGGATTCGCCCTTCTCGGCGGCGACGTACGTCGCGACCGGGGGTGAACTGCGCGCCCCGCTCTTGCAGGACACCGTCCCGAAAACGGTCTGCGGGGTCAGTGCCTGTGCGGCCGGTGCCGCGAGGACGGCAGGCACGGCGAGTGCGGCGGCAGTGGCGGCAAGTCCGAGGAAGCGCATCTGGGTCCTCTCGATCGCACGGCTGAAGACGATCACCAAACGCTGATTCTAGGAACGATTCGTCGTTCGCACGCCGCTTTGCCCGGACCCGGCGGGTGCGGCGCCCGGGCGGCTACCGCCAGAGCCGGTCGTATGCGCTGATCTCGGCTTCGCGGGCGGCCCGGCGCTTGTCGTTGTCGAGGTCCATCGGCAGGCCGTTCTTCTGCAGCCGCCGCGCGCGGTTCTGGTGGATGTAGACCACCGTGAAGAACACCGCCAGGGACATGCCGAGCAGCACCATCGACGCGCGCAGCCACAGTGGCCCGGGGAAGAGCATGAACGCCAGGTACAGCGGGATGAAGGGGACCTGCTGCCGCAGCAGGTGGCGAACGACGTAGTGGTCGCCGGTGATGTCGTTGCGGACCCACTCGTTCATCGACTCGGGCAGCTTCGCCCCGAATGCGTAGGCGATCCACTGCAGCGGGTTGGGGCGGGTGACACCCATCTTGCGTGTGCTCACTTCTCGCTCACTTCTCCAGTGCTCCGGCCGCGAGTGCGGCCTTGTTGATGTCGGTGAGGACGCGGTGCAGCTCTTCGAGCTGCGGGAGCCCGACGCCCAGTGCCGCGACCACGGCCGGCGGGATCTTCTCCGCCTCGTCGCGCAGCGCGCGTCCTGCGTCCGTCAGGTCGACGACGAGCGCACGCTCGTCCTCCGCGCTGCGGGTGCGGGTGATCAGTCCGGACGCCTCGAGGCGCTTGAGCAGCGGGGAGAGGGTCGGTGAATCCAGTTGCAGCGCAGCGCCGATCGCCTTGACGGACATCGGAGCCTCGCCCCAGAGCGCGAGCATCACCAGATACTGCGGGTGCGTCAGCCCCATCGGCTCGAGCAGGGGGCGGTACACCGAGAGGACGGCCCGGTTCGCCACGGCCAGCGCGAAGCAGACCTGCCGGTCGAGGGCGAGTGGATCGGTGTCGGTGGTGGTCACAAATCGAAGCGTACACGAATAGATAGCGCACTAACTAAATTGCGTCGCGTTTCACGTCGAACCGGAATGCGGGGGCAGTCCCCGTCCGCGCACTCGCCGCGTGGGTCGCGTCAGGGGGTGCGGCCGAGGAGGGCGACCAGGCGGTCGATCGGTGGGGCGTCGTCGGTGACCGGTTGCGGCGGGGCGAACGGGGTGCGCCCCGGTGGCAGCTGGGGAATCAGCGCCCGGCTGAACGCGATCTGCTCCTCGATCACCGCGTCGTCGTAGGCGGTCGGCTGCCCGATGGCGCGCGCGAGGTCCCACCCGTGCGTGATCGTCTCGACGGTGCGCAGGTTCAGCGCCACCGTCGCGGGCATGCGCCGGATGGGCAGGTCGACCTCGGACTCGAGGGCACCGGGCGCCGCGAACGCCTGCACGAGGGCATCTGCGGCGGCGCGGAATGAGCCGGCCGGGTCGGGTCCGAGCAGGTCGGGCGGCGAGGCGACGGCCGCGACCGGCAGCGGGCGCTGGTGGAGCGCGGACGCGAACATGTGGTTGCCGGCCGTCAGGTGGTTGACGAGCTGGTGGACGGACCAGTCGGTGCAGGGCGTCGGTGCGGACCACTGGTCGTCGGCGACGGCGGCCACCAGTGTGGCGGTCGCGTCGAGTGCCCGGCCGAGGTCCTCGATGGTCGAGGTCATGATTCCGGCCTACCACCGTCACGCTCGCCGAGGAACCCCGGAATTCCCGAAACGGGGTGTTCCGAGGCGGGAAAGTGAGTGATACTGAAAGTGACACACACTGGGAAGGGTGGGCCTGTGGAGCAGAACACGCAGTTCGACGCGGTGATCGTCGGCGCCGGATTCGGTGGAATGGGCGCGGCGATCGCGCTCAACCGGCTCGGCATGACGAATCTGGCGATCCTCGAACGCGAGGACGACCTCGGCGGAACCTGGCACGTCAACCGCTACCCGGGCCTGGCCGTGGACATCGCGTCCGTGACCTACTCGTACTCGTTCGAACCCAACCCGCACTGGTCGCGCCTGTTCGCGCCCGGCGCCGAACTCAAGAAGTACGCCGACCACGTCGCCGACAAGTACGACCTGCGTCGCTACATGCGTTTCGGTGCCGTCGTCTCCGGAGCCCGCTGGGACGACGATGCGCGGCACTGGGTGGTGGCGATCGACGGTCGGGAGCCGGTGACGGGCCGCTACCTGCTCACCGCGACCGGATTCCTGTCGCAGCCGCACATGCCGGACATCGACGGCATCGACGCGTTCGCCGGCCGGATCGTGCACACGACTGCCTGGGACGACAGTGTCGACCTCGCCGGTGCGCGGGCCGCGATCATCGGCACCGGCGCTACCGCCGTCCAGTTGATCCCCGAGGTCGCCCGCAAGGCCGCCGCGCTGACCGTGTATCAGCGCACCCCGATCTGGGTGGTACCCAAGCTGGACATGCCGATTCCCGGTGTGCTGCAACGGCTGTTCGCGAAGGTGCCGGCCACCCAACGTGCCGCCCGCGCCGTCAGTGACGGACTGCTGGAGGGCCTGATGGTCAGTGCGGTGCTGCACTACAGGCAGGCGAAGCTGCTGAACAAGGCCGCCGCCGCGGCGTCCCGGCTGTTCCTGCGGACCCAGGTTCGGGACGCGAAGCTGCGGAGTGCGCTGACCCCCGACTACGACTTCGGCTGCAAGCGGCCGACGTTCTCCAACAGCTACTTCCGCACCTTCACCAAGAGGAACGTCGCCCTCGAGACCGCATCCATCGAACGGATCGAAGCGGACGGCATCGTCACCGCGGACGGCCGCAAGACCGAGATCGACACCCTGATCCTCGCGACCGGCTTCAACCTGTGGGACGTGAACTTCCCGGCCATCGAGGTGATCGGACGCGACCAGAGGAACCTCGGAAAGTGGTGGCGGGACAACCGATTCCAGGCATATGAGGGTGTCGCCGTGCCGAAGTTCCCGAACTTCCTCACCCTGGCCAGCCCGTACTCGTACAGCGGACTGTCGTATTTCACCACCATCGAGTCCCAGATGGCGCACATGACCCGGCTGTTCGGCGAGATGAAGCGTCGCGGGGCGGACGTGTTCGAGGTGACCGAGCAGGCCAACGAGCACTTCCTGGACCGGATGACCGCGAACCTCGACGGCTCCGTTTTCTACGCCGGTAGCTGCAGCACGTCGCGGTCGTACTACTTCAACCAGCACGGCGAGGCGGCCCTGCTGCGCCCGACGTCGACCGCGAACGCGTTCAAGGAGGCGCGCTCGTTCCCGCTCGACGACTACGAGCTGAGCTCGCCGACTGTCGGTGGGTGACGGCCGCGCGGTCATTCACACACTCTTTCGGGCACACGCAGGGGTGCTGGACGTGGAGAAGGAGTGTGCACGCTGGAAAAGGTGTGTGCACGTCGGGTGCTGACGCCCCCGCCGGAAGCCCGGTAGATACAGTTCTTGTCATGGCCACCATTCACCCGTCCGCGACTGACGAGAACTTCGAAGAGCTGCAACAGGACCCGTTCTTCGAGGTGGTCACCGACCTGATCGCCGACTACCTGACCGACGCGTTCGACGACCCGGCAGGTGGGGAGGTGGACCGGTGGACGCTCAGCGCGCTCCCCGCGACCAACCGGTCCGCTGAACGGGAGCGGCTGTTCACCCTCAATGCCGGGCCGATGGAGGTGCTGTTCGTCGAGCGTTTCCTCGAGGACGGGGAGATCGTCGACTATCGGGTCGCCCTGTACGCGTCGCTGTCGGCACTGACCGAGGAAACATCGTCGAGCCTGGACGAACTCGCGCTCCGCTACCCGCTGCTGCGGTGCCACCCGACCGACATGGCTTCCGCCGGAGGGGACGGTGTTCTGATCGACTGGTTCGTCTCCGACGACGGCGCCGACGACCAGTTCTTCGACCTGCCCCTGGCGAAGGCGATCCGGCCGCTGACCGACCACCTCGGCACCAAGGGGCGCGGGCCGTATGCGCAGTACCACAACCGCGCCTTCGCGGCGCACGTGCTCGGGCGGGCGGCCGCCGATGACTGACCCGCTGCCCATCCGGCTGCCCCGCGTCCTTCGCGACGGCGACGACGCCGCGGCGTTGGACGTGCTGAGCGAGTACTTCACCCGCAAGGTCGTCAAGACCGGATACCTGAGGACCGGTGCGCTGTGGGACAACTGGGATCCCAGTGGCCGCCGCGACGCCGATCGCGACGTCTTCACCGCCGACGACCTCGTCGCGGTCACCCTGCTGTCGGTCGAGGTTCCCGGGCAGGGCGCGTTGGTCATGTTGGGGGAGAAGCGTGCCGAGCTGAGCGCCCTGCTGCGGGAGGTCGGCCCGGACCGCGACCTCGCGGACGAGGCCGACGTGCTCACCGAGTCCGCTCCGGTGTGGCGGCTCGACACGGTGCTGCGTGAGATCCACGGCGTCGGCCGGACCACGGCCTCGAAACTCATTGCGCGTAAACGCCCTCGCCTGTATCCGATCTACGACCGGGTCGTGGGGATCGAACTGGGCACCACTGTCACGCACCTCGAACAGATCCGCGTCGCGCTGAGGGCCAACGAGGGCGAACTGCACCGCCGGCTGATCCGCCTGCGTGATCAGGCCGGGCTGGACGAGGCGGTGCCTGCGCTGCGCATTCTGGATGTGCTGGCCTGGATGCAGGGCAAGAGGTACGTTCCCCGCACCGGGTGACGGACCGCCTGCGGGTCGGCGAGTGGGGGCGCCCTCCCGGACGGACACCCCGGCGGCGACCTGCGGTCGATCAGGCCAGCCGACGCTCGAACGCCACCGTCGACTGCGCGGTGGCGATGTCCACCGTGTACACCCGGATGGTGACGGCATCCGGGGCGAGGTCCATCACCATGAATCCGACGTCGGTGTAGTTCTGGAAGAGGTTCCTGCGGGCGACCTCGGCTCCGGCCTTGCCGTGGCTGTTCTTCGCCGACGCGCCCGACACGATCTGACGCGTTCCCTTGGAGGCCGCCGTCGGCTCGAGGATCTGCAGCGAATGATCGTGTCCGGAGAGAATGAAGTGGCATCGGCCGACGACGTGGTCCTCGAAGAACCGCTTCGCGTGGACACCGTTCATGGGCTCGACCGGGATCCCGTCGTACTTGCCGGCATCGCCGTGTGATCCGTTGCTGAGATACGGATGATGGGTGACGGCGATCTTCCACTTCGCCGTCGAGGAGGCCAACGCCGCATCGAGCCAGGCACGTTGCTCGCTCGTGAACTGTCCGTCGGGGGACCAATACGGTGAGAGCAGCGGTGGGAGGTACGCGGCGAGCGGGTTGAGGTCGAGCACGAAGAACTCGACGACCGGGTTCCGTTCGGGCACGCGCACCGAGTAGTACCGGCTGGGCATCCACCACTTCCGGGAACGCCGGTGGTAGTCGACCTCCTCGTCGCCGCGCAACAGCCAGCCGCCGTCGCCCGGGAAGACCGCGCTGTTGTCGTGATTGCCCAGTGCCATCACCCACGGGAAGTCGAGGCCGTGGTTCGGGTCCTCGAACTTCGTGGTGAACTGGGTGTCGTCCTCGCTGGTGGGGCCCAGTTCGTAGATGTTGTCGCCGAGACCCAGTGCCATGGCGAGGGGTTCGCGGCCGTGGAGGTCGCGAATCGCGTCGGCCACCGCCCACTGAGGCTGGGCGCCGGTGCCCGCGTCACCGGTGAGGAGGACGCGGAGCGTCGATCCGGTGGGAAAGGCGAACTTGTCGCTGTCGGTAGCGGCAGCGGCGGCGACCGCCGGCGTCATCGCGGCGAGCGGGACGGCGGCGCCTGCCACCGCCGCGCCGGTGAGGAATCGCCGTCGATCGATTCCGTCGAACTCCGTCATCGTGTCCTCGTTCGTCTCGAAAAGGGTGGGCACCGACACGGAGCAAACCCGAATATGGACAGCCGTTCAACTGCACGGGCCAAATGTCGCCGGGTGTTCACGAACATTTCGGGCCGCGCCGATCGTCGCCCCGACCGCGCGTCGCCTGGGTGAGCGGCCGCCGTCGGTGTTGGATGGATCCATGTCTGTGTCTGGGAGCCCGATACCGGGCGGCGTCGTACCCGACGCCGTCCACGACGCACTCGACGTGCGGGGATGGACGGTCCGCGCGGCGTCGATGCGGGGAACCTCGCACGAATCGGACCTGACGCCAAGGCAGGACTCGTACGCCGTACGACAGGGCAACGGCCGGATCGCGGCCGTCGTCTGTGACGGCCTCGGCGCGATGGAGTACTCGCACCTGGCCGCCGCGGCGGCGAGCGCGGCACTCGCCGATCACCTGCTCACCGCCGACCTGGAGGTCTCCGGCGACTGGACCCCGCACTTCCGGGTGGCCTCGCTGGCGGTGACGCGGGCCGCGGGCGACCTGCTCGGGGACCGCGCGCCGAGCCTCGACGAGGTTGCCGACGTCATGGCCACCACCGTGACCGCGCTCGCCATCGAGGGCGTCGACGGCCCCGGACCGTGGTTGGCCCACGCGGCCACCGTCGGCGACAGCAGTGCGTGGTGGCGTCGCACCCGCTCCGGTGCGCTGGGCTTCGAACCGTGGTTGTTGATGTCCGGTGGACGGCTGACGCGCCGTGAGGTCGCCATCTCACGGGCCCTCGCGCTGCCGGTGCCCGACGACGCGGTCGTTACCGGGACGAGCTACGAGATCGGTCCGGAAGAACTGCTGATGGTGTGCAGTGACGGTGTCGCGGACGCGTTCGAGGACGGCGGCAGCGCCGTCGCCGCCTCGTTCGCGACGGGGTGGACCAACCCGCCCCGCCTCGGCGACCTCGCCGACCGCATCGCGTTCGAGCCGGCCGGACCGGCCGACGACCGCACCGCCGTCGCGGTGTGGACGCCGCGCTGACCCGTCCCTGTTGTGAGCAGCCCTTGTCGGCGGAGCGGGTTGTTCGGGCGGTTCGGGACGCGCCGAGTGTGTCGGTGGGTGGGTCTATACAGTTCTGTTGGTCTTCGTCGAGCAGAACAGGCAGGTAGCGGTACCCGTGATCACCGGTGACATCAAGAACAAGGTCGACGCAGTCTGGGACGCCTTCTGGACGGGCGGCATCTCGAACCCGCTGGAGGTGATGGAGCAGATCACCTACCTGCTGTTCATCCGGCGACTCGACGACGAGCAGACCAACGCGCTGAACAAGGCGAACCTCCTGGGCGAGCCGCTCGAGGGCAACCCGTTTCCCGAGGGCAAGGACGAGGAGGGGCGGCCCTACAACGACCTGCGGTGGTCGGTGTTCAAGGACCGGCACGCCGACGAGGCGTTCGACATCGTCGCCAACCGGGTGTTCCCGTTCATCAAGGAGATGCGTGGCGAGGACTCCACCTACGCGCACTTCATGAAGGATGCGCGGCTGACCATCCCCAACGCCGGCATGCTGCAGCGGGTGATCGACCGGCTCGACAAGGTGCCGATGGACAACCGCGACACCAAGGGCGACATCTACGAGTACCTGCTCGCGAAGATCGCCTCGGCCGGTCAGAACGGCCAGTTCCGCACGCCGCGGCACATCATCGAACTGATGGTGCACATGACCGCGCCGAAGCCCGGCGACCGCATCGTCGACCCGGCCTCCGGCACCTGTGGCTTCCTGGTAGGTGCGTCGGAGTACATGCGGGCGAACCACGCGGACGCGATCAACTCCGGTGCGGGCCGCGAGCAGTACCACCACGACATGTTCCACGGCTTCGACTTCGACAACACCATGCTCCGCATCGGCTCGATGAACATGATGCTGCACGGCATCGAACAGCCGGACATCCGCTACCGCGACTCCCTCGCCGAGGCGAACACCGGTGACGCCGAGGCCTATTCGCTGATCCTCGCCAACCCGCCGTTCGCCGGCTCGCTGGACTACGAGAACACCGCGAAGGATCTACAGCAGATCGCGAAGACCAAGAAGACGGAGCTGCTGTTCCTGGCGCTGTTCCTCCGGCTCCTCAAGCCTGGTGGACGCGCAGCGGTGATCGTGCCCGACGGCGTGCTGTTCGGATCGTCGAAGGCGCACAAGGAACTTCGCAGGATTCTCGTCGAGGAGCAGAAGCTCGACGCGGTCGTGAAGCTGCCGTCCGGCGTGTTCAAGCCGTATGCCGGGGTGTCGACCGCGATCCTGTTCTTCACCAAGACCAACTCCGGCGGCACCGACAACGTCTGGTTCTGCGACGTGCAGGCCGACGGCTGGTCGCTGGACGACAAGCGCAACCCGCTGCTCGACGAGGGCAAGCTCGGCGCGCTCGCTGAGCTGACCGAGGACGAGCACGCCAAGAACAACCTGCCGGATGTGCTGCGGCGCTGGAGTCTTCGCGACAGCGACGAGCTGGAGCGTGCGCGGACCGAGCAGAGCTTCTGTGTGCAGAAGGATGACATCGCTGCGCAGGGGTACGACCTGTCCCTGAATCGCTACAAGGAGATCGTCCACGAGGAGATCGAGCACCGGAAGCCGGCCGAGATCCTCGACGAGCTCGACCGCCTCGAGAAGGAGATCGTCGACGGCATGGCGCAGCTGCGGGAGATGCTTGCTGGCGGTGTGGCGTGAGTATATTGCCGATTGCGGCTCTGGGTGAAGTCGCAGACCTTCGGGCGGGCGTCGGGTTTCCGACGAGTCTTCAGGGTAGGACTATCGGTGACTATCCTTTCGCCAAAGTTGGCGACATCTCTCGCACAAGTCGTGCAGGCAAGAAGCGCATCGTAGTCGCCGACAACTACGTCGACAAAGGTGATCTCGCGGTCCTCAAGGCGAAGCTGGTGCCGCGGGGGAGCGTGCTCTTTGCAAAGATCGGCGAGGCGATTCGGCAGAATCATCGAGTGGTAGCCGATCAGGAAATGTTGATCGACAACAATGCGATGGCTGCAGTACCAAATGGTTCAATTGACTCCGAGTATCTGTACAGGTTCCTGCAGACCGTAGATCTCTACAAGTTCGCATCGTCGACGACTGTTCCATCGCTGCGGAAGTCGGAACTTGAGAAGATCCGTGTCCCGCTGCCGCCTCTCGCAGAACAGCGGCGGATTGCGGCGATCCTCGACCATGCCGACGCCCTTCGCGCCAAGCGTCGGGAAGCCCTCGCCTGCCTCGACGAGCTGACCCAGTCGATCTTCATCGACATGTTCGGCGATCCGGCAACCAACTCGAAGGGTCTGGAGTTTGTCACGATCGGTGACCTTCTTGACTCAGCGCAGTACGGAACCAGCGAGAAGAGCGGGGCGGACGGAGAGTTCGCGGTACTGCGAATGAACAATATTACCTACCAGGGGCAGATGGACCTGACTGACCTCAAGTACACTGATCTGCCGGATGACAAGGTCGACCGATTCACTGTTCGTGCAGGCGACGTGCTGTTCAATCGCACCAACAGTGCAGAACTGGTGGGCAAGACGGCCGTCTACCGCGGCGAGAGCCCGATGGCGTATGCGGGATACCTGGTTCGACTCCGTGTCGCCGATGGAAACTCGCCCGAGTACATCTCGGCCTTCCTCAACTCACGTTATGGGAAAGCCGTTCTACGGGGAATGTGCAAAAGCATCGTTGGCATGGCCAACATCAATGCACGAGAGGTCCAGTCAATTCGGATTCCGAGGGCATTGGCGTCGGCGCAGAAGCAGTTCGAACAGCGAGTGGCACTCGTGGAATCCAGCAAGGCCGGTCACCACACAGCCCTCGCCGCGCTTGATGCTCTCTTCGCTTCCCTCCAGTCCCGCGCTTTCCAGGGTGAGCTGTGACCGTGCCTGCTCCGGTGTCGGAGATGCCGGTGTGGTCCGGGTTCCTCACCCCGGTGTTGGAAGTTCTTGCGGATGGAGGGATTTGGCGCAAGCGTGACCTGCATGTTGCGGTGGCGGAACATGTTGGCATCACGAGCGAGCAGCGGGATGAGGTGCTGTCGTCAGGGCAGAGTCGTTTCGACAACCGCGTCGGGTGGGCGCTCAGTGGTCTGTACCGGGCGCAGCTTGTCGACAAGCCGGCGCGGGCCACGTTCACGATCACCGATGCAGGGCGTGAACTGCTCGCCGCAAATCCTGATGGGATTACAGCGAAAGCGCTGAAAGCCGTTCCTGCATACCAAGACTATGTGCCCGTGGGTAAGAATTCGGCGACCACCGACCCTGCTCCCGTCGAGGGTGACTCCGATCCGCTGGAGCAGATCGAGGCCGGCGTCGCGCAGTTGCACGCCGAGGTCGCAGCCGACCTGCTCAAGCGGCTCCGCGAGCAGCACCCCGACTTCCTCGAGCAGTCGGTGCTCGACGTGCTCGTCGCGATGGGCTACGGCGGCGCCGAAGGGAAAGCCACCCGCATCGGCGGCTCAGGCGACGGCGGCGTGGACGGCGTTATCGACCAGGACCCGCTCGGGCTGGACCGAATCTATGTGCAGGCCAAACGCTATGCGGCCGACAATACCGTCGGCCGGCCGGAGATCCAGGCGTTCGTAGGTGCCCTGCACGGCGTCGGCGCGGCCCGCGGCGTGTTCATCACCACCAGCACCTTCACCTCCGGCGCCCGCGAGTACGCGAACGGCATCGGCACCCGCATCATCCTCATCGACGGCGGGCGGCTCGCCCAACTCATGATCCGCTACGGCGTCGCCGTCCAGACGCGCCAGACCTTCACCGTCGTCGAGGTCGACGAGGACTACTTCGAGTGACCACCTCCCGCTCGCTTGGCAGGGAGCTTGGAAGCTACGACCGTGCTTGTGCGACGAGCTGAGGCCGCACGCCCGGGTACACGCGGCGACCTTACCTTCTGCGACGGTGAACGAGGCGTCATTCAAACAATCGACATCAGATAACGGTCGAGCCCAATCGGGCGATGGTCCGGGTATGTGGGCGAACAACTCTGGCCGGGTCACCTGGCTTCTGCGGTCGGGCAGCTGGATTGGCGTCGCTGCGGCGGCCGGACTCACCGTCACCGGAACCCTCACTGGATGCAGTTCATCGACTGCGCAGCCCGAATCCCCGGATGTGAGCTACCTGCGCGAGGTGCATGCTGCCGCAGTCCCGTTCGGCAGCGACGAAGTCGCGATCAAGGTCGGGCAGGGCATGTGCGAGCTCATCGAACGGGCAGTCCTGAGCGGTCAGACCGTGGCCGACGCGAAGACCATTCTGAAGCAGCAGTCCGACAATGCCGGTGTCTACAGCAATGCCGACAACACCACGATCATTGTCGCAGCAGTGAGTTCGTACTGCCCTGAGTACACCGGCGGCAGATGACGGTGGCAGTCCAACCTCACTGCACCCCGCTGCTGAATCGGAGTGAATCATGAACCGCAGGATCATTTTCATGGCCGCCGCGCCGATTGTTGCGGTGGCGATCACGAGCTGCGCATCCGGGGAGACCACCTCGGGTACCGCAGCGGCGCAGTCGACCGCGTCGGCTCCCCGGGCTACGACCGCAACAATGTCGCCTGAGGGCACTCTCGACCGGCTCATCGGCCAGTTCGACCAGAACGGACTCCCGCATCAAGGTGCGCAGTGGCTGCAGGAACGCGCGGCCGAGGTCTGCGCGGACTGGGAGAAGATCGGTGGCGAGCGCGGCTTCCAGTACACCGCGCTGGGCCAGCTGAAGTACTACGGTCACGATCTGGCATTGGCCGCACCGGCGACGACCTATCTGACCCAGTACGGCTGCCCCCGGTGGGTCAAGTACATCAATTAGACCGGTCCGAGAGAGGAATCGCGTGGCTAAGACGCAATCCTGGGTCGCACACAAAACACTGGTATGGGCGGCGGGAGTCGCCATTCTCGCTGGAGTTCTCGCGCTACTGATCCCGGTGAGTGTCTCCCACCGAGGATCCGACGTTGGATGCGGCACCGCCCTGATCCGTGACCTGGTCCCGGCCGAGAACTACTCGATAGATCGCAGTACCGAGGGTTGGGCCCGGGTCCTCGGCTATGAATCCAGATCGCCAGCGTCGGACGCTTGGCGCCCTTATACCGCATGCACCGACGCGCTGACCGTCCGTCGCTGGATCGGGTGGGGTTCGATCGTCCTTGGTGTCGGCATCGCGACTGTCGCCTTCGTTCGCCGGCCGTCAGCATCGGTACCGGCACCGGAACCGTTGGTATTGCAGGGATCTCAGGCGCATCCGGCAGGCCGACACTCAGTTGCGCCCGCGCGGCAGGCCACGTCGTTGCAGCCAGTCGGCGGCCCGCCCTCGGGGTGGTATCCCGACCAGTTGGACCCGACCCGGCTGCGTTGGTTCGACGGGGTCAGGTGGACCGAGGCGACACTCCAGGTTCCCGGTCACGAGCCAGGACCTCCGCCGCCGCAGCCAACACCCTAGATCGCGAATCGTCGAATCTTGTCGGTGACCCGCGCTACAATTCGAACATGCTTTCGAGCGACGGTTCCGGGGGGTGCGGTCAGGTGGAACATCACCTGGCCGCTCTCGATGCCGCAGTCGAGGGCCTGCTGATGGAGTCGCTGTCGGGGCTGTCCGAAGCTGACGTCGTCGAGTCCCTGCAGCGGATGGAAGCGTCGCTGCGGAAGGCATCCGCAGTGGGGCACCGCCTGATCGTCGAGGCCGTCGAACGGTCCATCCCGGGGAATCTGGCCTGCCGATCGATCAACGACTTCCTGATCTCCACGCTCCGGATCTCCGGTGCCGATGCCGCCAAGCGGGTCAAGGGCGCCACCAAGGTTGGTACCTGGCACACCGTCGGCGGCGAGGAGATGGACCCGGTGTTGCCGACAACCGCGGCTGCGGTGAGGGAAGGTGCGGTCGCGCCGGACCATGTCGCCGCGATCGCGAAGACCATGCGCAAGGTCCCGCACGGCACCGACGCCGACGAGATCGCCGTCGCGGAGGAGATCCTTGCCGACGCCGCCCGCTCGACGACGCCGGAGGACGTCACCAAGATCGGCGTGCACCTGCTCGCGCATCTCAACCCGGACGGGGACGCGCCGGACGAGAAGGAACGCAAGCGTCGCCGCGGCATCCGCATCGGGAAACAGGGCGCGGACCTGTTGACGCCGATCTCCGGCATGCTCGACCCGGAACTGCGCGCCCTTCTCGACCCGGTCCTGGCGAAACTCGCCCGGCCCGGCATGAACAACCCCGACGACCCCGAATCCCCTTCCGGGGACCTCGATTCTCCGGGCTTGGACCGCACCGCTCTGGCGAAGGCTGCCGCCCGCGACACCCGAACTGCAGTGCAACGCAACCACGACGGGCTGAAAGTGGCGCTTCAGCAGATGCTCTCGTCCGGAATCCTCGGCAGCCACCGAGGTCTTCCGGTGACCGCGATCATCACCATGACGGTCGGGCAGCTCGAGAAGGCATCAGGAGTCGCGACTACGGCTACCGGCGGCATCGTTCCCATCCGCGACGCGCTGCGAATGGCTGAGAGGGCCCACCCCGTACTGGCCCTGTTCGACCACAACGGCCGGCCCCTGCACCTCGGTCGCAATCGCCGCCTCGCCTCGGGCGATCAGCGACTCGCGCTCATCGCCGCCTCCCGTGGCTGCACCAGACCCGGCTGCGATGCCCCCGCCTCCCTCACCGCCGTGCACCACATCACGGAATGGCAGGACGGCGGGCGCACCGACATCGCCAACGAGGACCTCGCCTGCGACAGCTGCCATGCCCTCGTTCACGACGGACCCGGCGGGTGGAAAACCCGTGTCGCACCACCCGACTCTGTCAATTCGGGTCGCACAGAGTGGATTGCGCCGCCGCATGTCGATCCGAACCGGAAGCCCCGCGTGAACCATCGCCACCACCTCGGTGACCTCGTTGTAGGTGCGCTCGCCCGTCACCGGGCTCGTCGGGACGCAGAGCTGCGGCGCTGGAGAGAGCAGAACGAACGAGACAACCGTGAGCACCCCGACAGGGCGACCGGAGGCGACGACGAGGTCCCCTGACCGGACCTGCCCTTGGGGGAAGACGAGACACCACCTACCGCCGAGCGAAAGACTGAGCCCGGACGGTCGTGAGGTGTCCACGTCCTGCCCTCGAAAGGGGCCGTCAGTAGGCGGCATTCGCCCCGTACTCGGCCTGCGCATACGTGAAGCCCTCGTACACCAGCTGATCAATCAGTCCGGACTTCGAGAACGAGGTGTAGTCGAGATACTGCTCGGCGCTCCGTGCTGCCTGCTTGTTCCAGTCAGCATTCAGATTGTCCACCGCGTACGTCGCATCCTCGGTGGAGAAGCCCTCGTACTCGAGCTGGTCGATCAGTCCGCTGCGGGAGAAGGCAGAGTAGTCGAGGTACTGCTGGGCGGACCGGACGGCGTTCCGCTGGCTGGAGCTGACCTGCGGCTTGGCCGGTGCAGGCGCGACAACAGGTGCAGGCGCGGGCGCCACCGTGGTCACCGGCGGAACGATGGCCGCCGCCGGGGCGCTGTTCGCCACAGGCTCCGCAGGTGCCGCAGGTGCCGCAGGGGCGATGCTCGGAACGGCGGACTTGCTGCTGGGCCTCGGTGCGGTCGTCGAGGCCACCGCCGCCTGGCTGCTCGGTGCGGCTGCGGTCACTGCGCCGCCCTTCTCTGCCTCACCTTCGCCGAAGGCACCGGCGAGGCCGAGAACCAGAACGATCGCGCCGACCACCCACGGCCACTTCTTCCGCTTCTTCGGTGCGGGTGCGACAGGCTGGTAGCCGGGCTGCAGGGTGGAGTAGGGCTCGGTCATGTCGTGCTCCTGTGGAGATGGTGCGTCGTCGCCGACGCGTCCCGCATTTGCGAGAGCCGGACAGAATGACAGAGCCCACCGACAAACTTCTGTGATCCTCCGGCCGGGCGAATCTGTCCGACCCGGTCCGTAGTGTTCGTCGGCTCCGGGAAAGCTCGGACGCCTGTGTCAAGATCAGCACGGAACGGACACGTCACTGCGCCTGGCGCACACGAGCTTGGAGAGGACTGCGGGTCCATGGTGGGGAACTTCGACTTCCTGCAGGCCGAATGGCCGCAACTGCATACCGAGGCCAAGAAGGCCGAGCGTGACGCGCTGTTCGATCCGCGTACGACCTGCTTCTACGCTCGCCGCACCGTCGAGCACACGGTCAAGTGGATCTACCGCACCCAGAACCTGCCCGAGCCCTACAAATCGGACCTCGCGGCCCGGCTGCACGACGGCAAGTTCGTTGGCGTCGTCGGGCACCAGCTGGTCACGAAGATGGACCTCATCCGCCGGCTCGGCAACGCCGCCGTCCACGAGGCCAAGCCGGTGTCCAAGGACTCCGGGCAGAAGGCGCTCGCCGAGCTGTTCCACATTCTGTCCTGGCTGGCCCGCAGCTATGCGACGCAGCCGTCCAGCAAGCCGTCGCCGCAGCAGCAGTTCGACGCCAACCGGCTGCCCAAGCCCGGTGGTGGTGCCGCCGTCGCGAAGACCGTCGCGCAGCTCAGCAAGCTCGAAGCAGAGATGGCCGCCAAGGATGCGCAACTCGAGCAGTCCGAGGCCAAGAATCAGGACCTCATTGCGCAGCTGAAGGCCCGCAACGAGGAGTTGGAAACAGCGGCACTCGAAAAGGCCAGCTACGAACAGCTCAATGCGGAACTGCGCGCCCAGATCGCCGCCGCGCAGGCAGCCAACACCGCGACCCCCGACACCCACGACTACGACGAGGCGCAGACCCGCCGCGACCTCGTCGACCTCATGCTTCACGAAGCCGGATGGGCCCTCGACCAGGAGCGGGACCGCGAGTACCCGGTCACCGGAATGCCCGACGGCAAGAACGGATTCGCCGACTACGTGCTGTGGGGCGCCGACGGGCTGCCGCTCGCCGTGGTCGAGGCGAAGAGGACGTCTGTCGACCCGATCGTCGGGCAGCAGCAGGCGAAGCTGTACGCGGACTGCCTCGAGCAGATGACGGGTCGGCGCCCGGTCATCTACTACAGCAACGGTTTCGAGCACCACTTCTGGGACGATCTGCGTTATCCGCCGCGACAGGTCGCCGGCTTCCACACCCGCGACGAACTGGACCTGCTGATCGCCCGCCGGTCCTCGCTGAAACCGCTCGCCGAGATCCCCGTCCCGCAGGAGATCGCGGGCCGCCCCTACCAGGAGAAGGCGATCCGCGCCGTCGCCGAGCGGTTCGAGCACGAGAACCAGCGCGCTGCGCTCCTCGTGATGGCAACCGGATCCGGCAAAACCCGCACCGTCGTCGCACTCACCGACATGCTGATGCGCGCCAACTGGGTCAAGCGCGTGCTGTTCCTCGCGGACCGCAAGGCCCTCGTCAAGCAGGCCGTCGGCGCGTTCAAGACGCACCTGCCCGACTCGTCGCCGGTGAACCTGTTGACGGACAAGAACACCGAGGGACGGGTCTACGTCTCCACCTATCCGACGATGATGGGCCTGATCGACGACATCGACACTGACACGAGACGGTTCGGCCCCGGCTACTTCGATCTCGTCGTCATCGACGAGGCCCACCGGTCCGTGTACCAGAAGTACCGGCACATCTTCCGGTACTTCGACTCGCTGCTCCTCGGGCTCACCGCCACCCCGAAGGACGAGGTGGACTACAACACCTACCAGCTGTTCCACCTCGAAACCGGCGTCCCGACTGACGACTACCCGCTCAAGCAGGCCATCGACGACAAGTACCTCGTGCCGCCGCGCGCGGTGAATGTGCCGCTCACGTTCCCGCTGCAGGGCATCCGCTACGCCGCTCTCACCGACGAGGAGAAGAAGCGGTACGAATCGATCGACTGGGGAGACGACGTCGCCGACGACGAGATCCCCGATGCCGTGCAGGCCGAGGCCGTCAACAAGTGGCTGTTCAACACCGACACCGTCGACAAGGTGCTCGAAACCGTGATGACCCACGGGCACCGCGTCGCCGGTGGGGACCGACTCGGCAAGACCATTGTCTTCGCGAAGAACGAACGGCACGCACAGTTCATTGCGGAACGGTTCGACGCCAACTACCCCGAGTTCAAGGGCTCCTTCGCCCGCGTCATCACCCACTCGGTCAACTACGGCCAGGACCTCATCGACAAGTTCTCCCGGCCCGACCAGGAACCGCACATCGCGATCTCCGTCGACATGCTCGACACCGGAATCGACGTCCCCGAAGTCGTGAACCTCGTGTTCTTCAAGCCGGTGCGCTCGAAGTCGAAGTTCTGGCAGATGGTGGGCCGAGGCACCCGGCTGCGGCCCGACCTCTACGGTCCCGGTCAGGACAAGACCGACTTCTTCATCTTCGACGTGTGCGGCAATTTCGACTACTTCGATCAAAACCCCGATGCATCGGAAGGTGCGCTCGCACCGTCACTTTCGCAGCGCCTCTTCGCGACCCGCACCGAACTGCTTGCCGCCCTCGACCGGTCCGGGTCCGCGCCGACGTTGCGTCGCGACACCGCCGATCTGCTGCACGGGCAGGTCGCGGGGATGCGCCTGGACAACTTCATCGTCCGCACCCGGCGACGCGAGGTGGAGAAGTACGCGGACCGGGCCGCTTGGGAGTCCGTCACCGAACGGCGGGCGGCCGAGATCGTCGAGAGCCTCGCCGGGCTGCCGACCACGGTCCGCGACACGGACGAGATGGCCAAGCGATTCGACCTGGTGGTGCTGCGCGGACAGCTGGCGGTGGTCGTCGCCGACGGCACCCTCCCCAAGTACGCCGACACCATCCGTGGCGTCGCGGACGGCCTCCTCGACGAGGGCCTGGCCATCCCCAAGGTGAAGGCCAAGGAGGAACTGCTGCGCGAGGTCGCGAGCGACGAGTGGTGGCAGGACGTCACCCCCGAGATGCTCGAACACGCCCGGCGCGAGCTCCGCTCCATCGTCGGGCTGTTGGAGAAGAAGAAGCGGGTTGTCGTCTACACCGACTTCACCGACACCCTCGGCGAGGTGGTGGAGCGCGACATGCCGGAGATGCGGTCCGGCACCGACGTCGAACGGTACACCGCGAAGGTGCGTGACTACCTGCGGCGCCAGCCGGACAACCTGGCGCTGCAGAAGGTGCGCTCGGGGAAGCCCCTGACGTCGGCCGACCTCGATTCGCTCGAGGAACTGTTGGCTCGCAGCGGCGCCGGCGACCCCGAGGACATGGAACGCGCCGTCGCCAACGCCGACGGACTCGCACGGTTCATCCGCTCCCTCGTCGGCCTCGACCAACAGGCGGTGCAGGAGGCGTTCGCGGAGTTCCTCGGTGAACGAACCGCGACGGCCAGTCAGATCGACTTCGTGAACCTGATCGTCGGGCACCTGACCCGGCACGGCGAGATGGATCCGAAACTGCTGTTCGAGGCCCCGTTCACCGACGCCGCACCGCAAGGGCCGTCACAGCTCTTCAACCCCGATCAGACGCAGCGTCTGCTGGGCGTGATCCGGTCGATCAACAGCTCCGCGGTGGCCGCCACCGCGTGACGGCCACCGGCACCGTCACGTCACGGTGAGCGAGCGGCTGTGCCACCCGCTGGCGCCGTCCGGGATCGGTTCGGCGCGCTGCTCGGTCTGGACGTTCCCGTCGAGGTCGGTGGCGCGGACCTGCAGGGTGTGGGTGCCGGGGGTGGCACGCCACCGCCAGGTCCACTGCCGCCAGGTGTCGATCGAGTACTCGGGGGCGAGGGTCGCGTCCTGCCACGGGCCGTTGTCGGCGCGGACCTCGACACGGGCGATGCCACGGTGCTGGGCCCACGCAGTGCCCGCGACCAGGACGTCACCGGCGCCCACGTGGGCGAACGACGCCGGGACGTCGATCCGGGAGGCGGTCTTGATCGGGGCCCGCTCACCCCAGCCGCGCCGTGTCCAGTACGCCTGGGCCCGGTCGAAGCGGGTCACCTCCCAGTCCACCACCCACTTGGTGGCGGAGACGAATCCGTAGAGGCCGGGCACGACCTGCCGGACGGGGTAGCCGTGCTCGAACGGCAGCGGTTGCCCGTTCATCGTGACCGCGAGCATCGCGTCCCGGCCGTCGCGCAGGACCGCGATCGGGGTGCCCGAGGTGAACCCGTCGGAACTGGTCGACAGCAGCATGTCGGCGTCGGGGGACACGCCGGCCTCGTCGAGCAGGTCCTTGATCCGGTAGCCGATCCAGGTGGCATTCCCGGCGAGGCTGCCGCCGACCTCGTTGGAGACGCAGGTGAGGGTGATGGTGCGTTCGATCGGGGTCCGGGCGACCAGATCCGCCCACCGCACCGTGATCTCGCGGTCGACCATGCCGTGGATGCGAAGGCTCCAGTCGTCGGTGGTGAGCATCGGCACCCGCAGGGCGGTGTCGATGCGGTAGAAGTCCTCGTTGCTCGTGACGAACGGGGTCGCCCCGGGGACGGCGATGTCCATGCCCGGCGCGACGGCCGGTGCCCGGTTCCTCGCGGCGACCGCGGGTAGGACGAAGGCCATCCGGTTGCGCACCGCCCCCGCGATCGTGCCGGCCAGGTGACGTCCGGCCGCCCCCGCGGCCACCGCCACCGCGGCCGCGGTGCCCGCCAGCACGAGAAACCGTCGGCGGGACATGGCGACCCGTTCGGGTGCCGGCTCGTCGAGGTCGCGAGCACGGCAGGTCAGGAGCCTCAGGGTGAGAACTCCGGCGGCGACCCCGACGATCGTGGGGACGGCGTCGACGGCGGTCGCGCCGGGGCGGGTGGTCGCCGCGTACACCCCGACCGCGCCGAGTGCCACGAGGATGGCGCTGCCGTACGGTCGGCGGGTGCGTTCGACGATGCCTGCGATCGCGGCGAGCACCACGATCAGGACGCTCATGCCGATGAACAACGCCGGCTTGTCGTTGGTCTCGAACGTCTTGATCGCGAATTCGCGTGCCCACGCCGGACTCCGGTCGACGGTTGTCGACCCGACCGCGAAGAACGGGGACGCCGACGAGCCGATCGGCACCGCCACCAGCTCGCCGACCCCCAGAATCACCGCGGCGGCGAGCACTCCCGACAGTGCACGTCCCGGCAGCGTTCGCCACCGGCTCACTTGCGGGCCTTGCCCCGGTTCCGTGTTCGGTTCCCCGTGTGCTTCCGTCGTCATCGGATCCCACGCCCTCTCTGCTCAATTGTGAACGGTTCGGAGCGGCAGCGGAATCGGATGGGTGTCGTGAATCGGCCCGCGAGAGTTTCCGCGAATTCGACCCATCCGATTCGCCGTGGGTGTCGAAAGCCTGACGGCACCGGTCCATCGGCAGAGGCTGGGTCCCACGACCGAGATCGACGAAAGTGGGAATCACGGTGAAGACGAACCCGACCCCAGCCGCAGTCGGCCTCGCCGCAGTGGTGGTCCTCGGACTGTCCGCCTGCTCATCCGGCGGCGAGGACTCGAACGCGTCGGAGTCGGTGCCGCCCATGCCTGCCGCAGAGTCGACGCCCGCGGACATGCACGCCACCGGAAGCTGATCAGGCCCACACCCGAAGCGGGTGTGGGCCTTTTGGTGCCGACCGGCATCGCCCGGTCGGCGTCGATCGGCCGCCTGGGTTCAGGACATGTACTGCGCCCGCCAGGCCAGGACCCCGGTGCTGACGGCGACCGCGATCAGCAGGACCGTCCACACCGCGCGGGGCAGGTGGGTGAGGACGCGCAGCTGGTCGAGATCCGAACGGCCCGAGTGGGTTCGAGCGGCCTCGAGGATGGTGCGCAGGTTGCCCATCAGCAGCAGCCAGATCGCGGTGTACGCGAAATGCAGTTGCAGAGTGGGGGATCCGTACCAGGCGACGGCGCCGACCGCAGCCCCGGACGCGACCAGGACGAGGAACCCGAAGACGTTCCGGATGAACGGGATCATCGCGGCGATCAACGCCACCGCGCCCCACAACAGGATCGGCAGGCGGCCCGCGGCGATCAGCGCGGCCCCGGCGAGGCCGAGCAGGGACGGCGCCAGATAGCCGGCCGCGGCCGTCAGCACCATCCCCGGACCGCGGGGCTTGCCCCGCGACAGCGTCAACCCGGAGGTGTCCGAGTGCAGCCGGATGCCCGTCAGTCGCCTGCCGGTCGCGACGGCCGCCAGCGCATGGCCGGCCTCGTGTGCCAGGGTCACCACGTGCCGCGTCAGATTCCACAGCGGCCGCCACAGCACCGCGGCCGCGGCCAGCACGAGGGGGAGATACGCCGACCAGCCGGCCCAGTACGAGTTCACCCGACCATGGTGCCAATGCCGTCCGCGGCGATGCGCACGGCGCATCGCCGGACGCCGAAAGTTGCATTGGACGACCACGAACGGGCGTGACTAGCGTCACAAATCGGACGCCGGACGACCCGAGCCGGCGCCGGTTCACGAGGAGCGGTCAATGAGGACGCGCGCAGCGGTATTGAAGGAACAGCCCGGAGCCTGGCAGGTCATCGACGTGGAGCTGGACGATCCCGGCTTCGGTGAGGTGCTGGTCGAGATGGTCGCCACCGGGCTCTGCCACTCCGACGACCACATGGCGGTCGGCGATTCCCCGGTCGGGCACCTGCCGTTCTGCGGCGGGCACGAGGGCGCAGGCATCGTCCGCAAGGTCGGTGCCGGGGTGCGGAACCTGAACGTCGGCGACCACATCGTGACGTCCTTCATCCCGTCCTGCGGGACTTGTCGCTGGTGCGCGTCCGGCATGCAGAACCTCTGCGACAACGGCGCGCTCATCCTCGAGGGGACCCAGCTCGACGGCGGGTTCCGGATGCACACCACCGACGGCGAGGACGTCGCCACGGCAGCCATGCTCGGCACGTTCGCGGAATGGCAGGTCCTCGACGAGGTGTCGTGCATCAAGGTGCGCGACGACGTCCCGCTGAACGTCGCGTGCCTGGTCGGCTGCGGTGTACCCACCGGCTGGGGTTCGGCCACCAACGGTGCCGAGGTGAAGGTCGGCGACGTGGTGATCGTGATGGGTGTCGGCGGCATCGGCATCAACGCCGTGCAGGGCGCCGCGCACGCGGGCGCGGCGCACGTCATCGCGGTCGACCCGGTCGCGTTCAAACGGGAGATGGCGCTCAAGCTCGGTGCCACCGAGGCGTACGAGAACATGGAGCAGGCCACCGGGTTCGCCAAGTCCATCACCAACGGGCAGGGCGCCGACTCCGCGATTGTCACCGTCGGCGTCATCCACGGTGAGCACGTGGGCGAGGCGTTCGCGGCGATCCGCAAGGCCGGCACCGTCGTGGTGACAGCGCAGGGGGCCGTCACCGAGGTCGGCATGCCGATCAACCTCTTCGAGATCTCCATGTACCAGAAGCGGATTCAGGGTGTCCTGTTCGGCATGGGATCGCCCCGCGAGGCGGTCCCGCGCCTGCTCGACCTCTACGCGGAGGGCAAGCTGCACCTCGACGAGCTGGTCACCCGCCGCTACACGCTGGACCAGATCAACGAGGCGTACGCGGACATGCACGCCGGTGTGAACATCCGCGGCGTCATCGACTACGCGAGTTAGTTTTCGGTGGATTTCTTCACCGGCTAGGCTGCCCGGCGGGGGCGGCCGGCCGGTGAAGGGATCGACGGATGGACCTGCGCAAACTGGAGCAGTTCGCCGAGGTCGCGCGTTGCGGCAGCTTCCACCGCGCGGCCGAGACGCTGCACATGTCGCAGCCTGCGCTGTCCCGCAGCATCCAGTCCCTCGAACGGCAGTACGGGGTGCGGCTGCTCGAACGCGGCCGCGACGGCGTCCTGATCACCGAGGTCGGCCGGCAGGTTCTCGCCTCCGCGGACACCCTGTTGCGCGGAGCCGAGGAGCTCAAGAACGTGATGCGGTCGGCCGCCGCGGGCCTGGCGGGAGAGATCTCGTTCGGGATCTCGCCATCGTCGGCATCGAATCTGTTGCCGCGCTTGATGACCGAGGTGGTTCGCGACCATCCCGAACTGTCGGTGCGGATCACGATCGACTCCGTCGACGCGCTCACCGAGGCGCTGTTCGCCGGGTCCGTCGAGGTGTTCCTCGCGCTGGCGCATCCCGCGCACTCCCTCGACCGGCTTCGCGTCGATCGGCTCGGTCCCAGCCGGGTTGAGTTCAGCGTCCGCGAGGGGCACCCCCTCGACACCGGAAACCCCGTCCCGGTGGAGGCGCTGCGGGACTACCCGGTGGTCGCGGTCACCGCGTGGAACGGCTACCTGAACTCGCTGCCGGTGCGATTCGACCGCTCGCTGCTGCGGGCCTCGATCGAACTCGACAACTATGAGCTGCTGACCTCCACCGTGCTCGCGACGGACGCCGTGCTCGTGGGATCGGGGTGGACTCCCGGCCGGGGACTCGCCCTGCTCGCATTCAGCGAGGACCTGGGCATCCCCGAGACCGAGGCCGCGATGTACTCGCTGCGTTCGCGCACCCGGTCCCCGCTCGTCGATGCCCTCGTCGACTGGGTCAGGGCGGTGCGCTGAACCGTGAGTCACCCGGCGGCGGGTGGTTGCAGCGCCCGGACGAGCGCCAGCAGCTGGGTGCGCAGGGCGGTCACGTCGCCGACCGCGGCGGTCAGCGTGGTGTCCTCCCGCTCCACTTCGATCAGGCGCCGATAGGTGCGGAGCCCCGCTTCGGTCGCGGTCACGAGCTTCCGGCGGTCGTCGTGGGGGTCCGGTTCGCGGCTGACGTACCCCGCGCGTTCGAGCTTCTCGAGCGTCCGGCTCATGGTCTGGTCGGTCACCCGCGCGGTGCGGGCGATCTCGCGCTGCGATGCCGGTGCCGCCGCGACGGCGTGCAGGACGAACAGGCCGGCATGGGTGAGGTCGTGGGTGCGCAGCAACGACTCCCAGGACTGTTCGACCAGGCGTGCAGCGGTCGACAGCAGGCGTCCGGTGGGCCAGGTGTCGGTGCTGTCGGGGTCCATCGCGTTCCTCCTCCCTCGGGTGCGGGTTGCATTTGTTCAGCAGGCTGAGCAAAATCCCGAATCGGACATGGCCATCGAATCCCTCCGGAGGACGAGCGTGACGACCACGGCACCGACCAGGACTCGGCGTCTGCGCTGGATTCTGCCAGCACTTCTGATCCTCGCCTGGCTCGCGCTCGCCGGCGCCGGTGGCCCGTTCGCGGGCAAGCTGACCGACGTCCAGACCAACGACAGCACCTCCTTCCTGCCCGCGTCCGCGGAGGCGACCGAGGTCGCCCGGCTGCAGAGCGGCTTCCAGGACACCACCTTCGTGCCCGCGATCGTGGTCGCGGAACGCAATTCCGGTGTCGAGACCGCCGACGCCGCGTTCCTCAACGAGCGCATCGGCGAGATGGCCGGGACCGAGGGCTTCGGTCCGCAGTTCTCCCCACCGATCCGGTCCGAGGACGGAAGGGCGCTGCAGATGTTCGTTCCGGTCGACAGCACCGGCGAACTGAAGGACACGGTCGCGGACCTGCGGGCCGCCCTCGCCGGCGCACCCGACGGGCTGTCCGTGCACGTCACCGGTCCGGCGGGGAGCGCGGCAGATCTCAGCGCCGCCTTCGGGGGCATCGACGGGCTGCTACTGCTAGTCGCCGGGGTAGTGGTGATTCTCATCCTGATCGTGGTCTACCGCAGCCCGATCCTGCCGTTCGTCGTCATCTTCTCCGCGCTGTTCGCCCTGGTCCTGGCGTGCCTGCTCGTGTACCTGCTCGCGGACGCGGGCGCGATCACCCTCAACGGCCAGAGCCAGGGCATCCTGTTCATCCTGGTGTTCGGTGCCGCAACGGATTACGCGCTGTTGCTCGTTGCCCGGTTCCGGGAGGAACTGCGCCGCGAACGTGACCGCTACCGGGCGATGACCGCCGCGTGGCGTGCCACCCTCGAACCCGTCGCGGCCTCGGCGGGCACCGTCATCGCCGGCGTGCTGTGCCTGCTGCTTTCCGACCTCAACTCCAACCGCGGCCTCGGCCCGGTCGCCGCGATCGGCATCGCAGCCTCGTTCGTGGCCTCGATGACGTTCCTGCCCGCCGTGCTGGTCCTGCTTGGCCGCGCGTCGTTCTGGCCGCGCCGACCGGAGTGCACCGGAGCCGCCGACGACGGTGGGCACGGATTCTGGGCGTCCCTCGCGGCCCGGATCGGGCGCAACCCGCGCCGGTTCTGGGTCGGTTCCGCGCTCGTACTGCTGCTGTTCGCGCTCTTGGTGCCGCAGTTCCGGGCCGGCGGTGTGGCCCAGTCCGACACCTTCCTGTTCGAGGCCGACTCCGTCGCCGGTCAGCAGGTGCTCGGTGACCACTTCGACGCGGGCAACGGGTCACCGGCCGTGATCGTCGCCAACGCGGACACGCTCGATGCGGTGCGTGCCGCCGCCGACGTCCCCGGCGTCGTCGACGTCACCGTCCTCTCCGAGGGCGGCGCGGCGAAGATCGTCGACGGCCGGGTCCTGCTGGAGGCGACCCTCACCGATCCCGCCGACTCGCTCGACGCCGAGGACACCGTGCAGCGTCTGCGCGAGGCCGTGCACACGATCGACGGGGCGGACGCCCTGGTCGGCGGGCCAACGGCCACCGACCTCGACACCCGCACCACCGCGACGCACGATCGCAACCTGATCATCCCCGTGGTCAGCCTGGTGGTCCTGGCGATCCTGTGCCTGTTGCTGCGCTCGCTGCTCGCGCCGCTGCTGCTGATGGGCACGGTGATCCTGTCGTTCGCCGCGACGCTGGGCATCTCGTCGATCGTGTTCAACCACATCCTCGGCTTCCCGGGAGCCGACCCGGTCGTGCCGTTGTTCGCGTTCGTGTTCCTGGTGGCGCTCGGCATCGACTACAACATCTTCCTGATGACCCGGGTGCGCGAGGAAGCCGCGAAGGTCGGCACCCGTGCCGGGGTGCTGCGCGGGCTCACCGTCACCGGCGGGGTGATCACCTCGGCCGGGGTGGTGCTCGCAGCCACCTTCTCCGCGCTCGCGGTGATCCCGCTGATCTTCCTCGCGCAGATCGCGTTCATCGTGGCGTTCGGCGTCCTCCTCGACGCGCTCGTCGTGCGGTCGCTGCTGGTGCCCGCGCTCGTCCACGACATCGGCCCGCGCGTCTGGTGGCCGAGCGCGTTGGCGAGGCGGCCCGAGCCGGTGGTCGCCGAGCAGGACGAGACGGTCCCGGTGGCCTAACCGTGGATGCGGGCGAACGGACGAGCCTGCTCGAGTTCGAACGCCAGCTCGAGCAGGGTGCGTTCGTCGCCGTGCGCGGCCGAGAAGTGCACGCCAAGAGGAAGACCCGTCGACGTGGTGTGCAGCGGCAGTGAGATCGCCGGGGTGCCCGCGGCGTTGTTCAACGGCGTGAACGCCGTGTAGGTGATCAGCTTGTCGAACAACGTCTCGAAAGGCTGTGCGGGGGAGAGGAACCCGAGTTCCGGGGTGGTGTGACCGAGGACCGGGGACAGGATCACGTCATACGAGGCGAACAACTGCACCGCCCGGTGTGCCGTGCGACGCAGCCGGTAGAGCACCTGCGGGGTCCGGGCGATGTTGCGGCGGTACAGTGCATCCAGGCCGCGGGTCAGGTTGTCGGTGCGGGCCTTGTCGAAGTCGGGACCGAGCATCTTCTTCCCGCCGGCGCAGATCGCGAACGACAGGAAGCCCCAGTAGATGCTGAAATCCTCGACGAACTCCGGGCCCACCGGCAGCGGCGCGTCGTCTACGTGATGGCCGAGGTCGGCGAGCAGGTCCGCGGTCGCGCTGACCGCCGCGCGGGTCTCGTCGTCGGTGGGTTTGCCGTTGACCGAATCGGTGACGACCCCGATCCGCAGCCGCGTCGCGCTCGGGCCCTCCACCAGTCTGATCGGCGGCAACTTCGGGTTGCGGCGGTACCGTTCGGCGGCCGCGTAGTAGCGGGCCGTGTCCCGGACGGTCCGGGTCACCACACCCTGGGTGACCAGGCGGACCGGCATCGACTGGTCCTTCGGGTCCGCGAGCATCCGGCCCCGGGTCGGCTTGAGCCCCACCAGGCCGCAGGCCGCGGCCGGAATCCGGATCGAGCCGCCGCCGTCGTTGCCGTGTGCGATCGGCACCACCCCCGCCGCCACCAGCGCCGCCGCGCCGGCCGATGACGCGCCCGACGAGTACGCCGGATTCCACGGATTTTGCACCGCCTCGGCGGTCGCGAACTCCCCGCTCGGACTGAACCCGAACTCCGGCAGCCGGGTCTTGCCCAGCGACACGAGGCCACTCGACAGCAGTTGCGTCACCGCCGGACTGTCCGCCCGGGCGGGCCGCGGGGTGAACGCCGCGCAGCCCTCACCGGTCGGCAGGCCCGCCACGTCGACGTTGTCCTTGACGAACGTCGGCACGCCGGCGAACGGGCCGTCGAGCGGGCCGTCCGCCCATCCCAGGGCCCGCTCGAAGTCGGCGGTCTCGATCGCCGCGAGCGGTGACACCGCCTCCGCCCGCGCGATCGCCGCCTCCACCGCCTCCCGAGCGGTGATCTCACCGGACGCGAGGCGGGCCGCGATCCCGGTGGCGTCGAGGTCGCCGAGGGCGTCGTCGCGGAACGCGTGGACTGCAGTGGTGCCGACGGTCATATGCCGACTCTAGAGCGGATCGATGTCCGTGACACCGGACTCCGTCAACTCCAGCCACCGGGTGATCCCGATGTCGCGCAGGAACGGCACGTCGTGGCTGACGACCACGAGCGCGCCCCGGAACTGGGTCAGGGCCTCGGTCAGGTGCTGCAGGCTCGGCAGGTCGAGGTTGTTGGTCGGCTCGTCGAGCAGCAGCAGGCGCGGCGCGGGCTCCGCCAGCAGGATCGTCGCCAGCGCAGCCCTCAGTCGTTCGCCGCCGGACAGCGCCGCGGCCGGCACGTCCGCATCGCGTCCACGGAACAGGAAGCGCGCCAACCGCGCCCGCACCTGTTCGTCGGTCGCGTGCGGTGCCGCGTCCGCGACGTTCTGCGCCAGCGTCCGGGACTCGTCGAAGACGTCGAGGCGTTGCGGCAGCACCCGCCACGGCACCGCGGGTGGGGCGTCGGCGATCGCGCGCAGCAGAGTGGTCTTGCCGATTCCGTTGCGGCCGACCAGGGCGATCCGTTCCGGGCCCGTCACGCCGAGCTCGACGTGCTGGCCGGTCGGCAGCGTGACGTGGACGTCGAGCACCCGCTGTCCGGGGTGAACCACGCTGTCGGGCAGGTCGATTCGGATCTGCTTGTCCTCGCGGAGGGCGTCCTCGGCCTCGCTGAGCGTGCGGCGGGCCTCGTCGAGCTTGTCCTGGTGGTTGCCCCGCAGCTTGCCCGCGGAGACCTGTGCCTGCCGCTTGCGTTCGCCGGCCAGGATCGGGGGCAGGCTCGACTCCATCTTCTTGCCGTACCGTTGCCTGCGGTCGATCTTGATCTGCGCCTCGATCAGTTCGCGGCCCTGCCTGCGCACGTCCGCGCGGGCGTCCCGGACCGTGGCCCGTGCGGCCTCCTGCTCGGCCTGCACCGCCTGCTCGTAGTGCGTGAAATCGCCACCGAAGAAGCGCAGCCCCCCGTCGCGGAGTTCGGCGATCGTGTCCATCCGGTCCAGCAGTGCGCGGTCGTGGCTGACCACGACGACGATGCCCGGGAACTGGTCGACCGCCGTGTACAGGCGCGCCTTCGCGTGCAGGTCGAGATTGTTGGTCGGCTCGTCGAGAAGCAGCACCTGCGGGTCGGACAACAGCGCGGCGGTCAGGCCGAGCAGCATCGTCTCGCCGCCGGACAGGGTTCCCACCGTGCGGCCGAGGCCGTCGGGGTCGCCCGCGACATGCGCGAGACCGAGCCGGTCCAGGGTGGCGACGGCACGTTCCTCGACGTCCCAGTGACTTCCGACGACGGTGTAGTCGTCTTCGGTGCCCTCCCCGGACTCGATGCGGTGCAGCGCCTTTCGCTGCCCCTCGATGCCGAGGACGGCGTCGACGGTGCGAGTGGGGTCCAGGGTGAGGTCCTGCCTCAGGTAGGCGAGATCGCCGCCGACGGTCACGGAGCCGCGGTCGGGTCGCAGGCGTCCGGCGATCAGCCGCAGCAGCGTGGACTTGCCTGCCCCGTTGCGTCCGACCAGGCCGGTGCGCCCCGGCGGGAACACGGCGTCGACGCCTTCGAGCACGGATTCACCGTCGGGCCAGGAGAACGAGAGGTCGGAAAGGACGAGCGAAGACAGGGTCGACAGCGCTCTTGGAGATGAGGACATGGAGCTCCTTCGAAGGGTGGGTGCGGTGCGCACGCGAGAGACGCGGCGCGCGGTCACTACCTCCGAATGAGCAATGGTCTTCCGATCGTCGACAACAGGACGTCCTCAAGGCTAGGGGCGTCCGCTCGTGCGGGCAAGCGAATTTGTCCGGCGTCACCAGGCGGCCCGGTCCGCTACAGCTGCGGGCCCTCCGCGCGCAGGTCGTCGACCTTGCGCATCGCCTCGCGCAGTTCGGCGAGCCACTCGTCCGCGTGCTGGCCGGCGAGCCGGACGGTCCAGGCGAGCGCGTCGGCGCGGGACCGGGCGACGCCGGCGTCGACGAGGGTGTCGAGCACCTTGCGTTCGGGCTGCCGCAGCCGCGTCATCACCGGCACCGCCAGGTGGGTGAACAGCTGGTGGTGGTCGCCGATGGTCACGCCCCACGCGACCTTGCGGCCGTAGCGGTCCTCGGCCTCGTCCGCGATCCGCATCCGCTGCGTCCGGGTGGACTCGCGGAACCGGGACACGCGTCCCTCCACGGCGGCCGGGGTGGCCTCCTCGGGTGCGGCCAGCTCGCCGGTCACCACGATCTCCTCGCGGTCCACCTCGATGGTCGGCGGGCCGGTGAACCAGTCGTCGGGCAGGCGGCCGGAGAACCACTCGGCCACGTCGCGCGTGTCGGGCGCCTGCGCTTGCTGCCAGCCGCCGCTGCGGCCGAACCGGCGATTCGATGAGTATCCCATTGCTCTCACCTCGGTTGTTGCAATGATTACTTGATTACAACGCTACGCCCGTTGGCCTTCCGGCGCCACGTACCCGTGCGCCCTTTCGGTGGCCGGGGGCACCGGAAAAGCGCACAGGTGGCGCAGCCGCCTAGGGTCGACCCCATGCGCATGAGACCGGTTGTCGCGGTGATGTCGGTGTCGGCCCTGCTGGCCGGCGGCGTTGCGTGCAGCAGCGGCCCGACGGAGACGGAGACGGCGGCCGAGCAGTTCGCCGACGCTCTGACCCGTCGCGACGCCCAGGCCGCCGCCGACCTCACCTCGGACCCCGCGGCCGCGGCCACCGCGATCCGGCAGATGTTCGACGGACTGAACGCGACGGACGCGCGGTTCACCGTCGCGGGCACCGACAGCGACGCCGGCACGTTCACGCTCGCCGCCGACTGGACCTTCGGCGCCGCCCCGACGGAGACCGGAGTCGCCGAGACCACCGGCGCCCCGACCCCGACCCCGACGACCGCCGCACCGGCACCGGAGGACTGGACCTACACCACCAGCGGCGGTGGCCGGTCGGTCGCCGACGGCGGGGCCATCCCCTGGGACCCGGCACTGCTGGCGCCCGGGCTCGACGCGACGACCACCCTGAGATACACCACCCTGTCCGGCGGATCGCCGACCGTGTTCGCCGCCAACGGAACTCCGCTGATGACCGAGCAGACCGTCACCCTGGTCAATCTCGATCCGGCCACCGTCGGCGACCCCGCCGCGGCGACGGCGGCCCTCGCACCCCTGCTCGCACCGGTCGCGCCCACCATCTCCGCAGCCACGCTCGGTTCGGATCTCGCTGCGACGCAAGGCCGTCCGCTGACCGTCATCACCCTCCGCGACGCCGACCTCGCACCGATCGAGGCGCAACTGGCCGCGATTCCCGGGGTCACCCTCGTCAAGCAGACCCGGCTGCTGACCGTGGACAAGGCGGTGCAGTCGCCGGCGCTCGAGGGGCTGCGGACGATGTGGGAACAGGGACAGGCCGACAACGCCGGCTGGGCGGTGCAACTGGTGCACCCGGACGGCACCGTCGAACGGCTCACCGGACACGACGGCACCACCGCCCCCGACATCGCGGCCACCCTCGACCCCGCCGTGCAGGCCGCCGCCCAGGCCGCGATCGCGGACCTGCCGCAGCAGGCGGCGATCGTCGCGATCCGGCCGTCCACCGGCGGGGTGCTCGCCGTCGCGCAGAACGCCGCCGCCAGCGCCCAGGGCCCGATCGCGTTGACCGGCCTGTACCCGCCCGGGTCGACATTCAAGACCGTGACGACTTCGGCTGCGTTGCAGCAGGGTTCGGTGACCGCCGACACCGTGCTGCCGTGCCCCGGCAGCGCGAACATCGAGGGCCGCACCATCCCGAACGACGACAACTTCGACCTGGGATCGGTGCCGCTGCACACCGCGTTCGCCCGTTCCTGCAACACCACGATGGGACAGCTGGCGGTGTCGATGACGCCGATGGCGCTGCACGAGGCGGCGCAGCAGTTCGGCCTCGGCATCGACTACGTCACGCCCGCCCTGACCACCGTGACCGGCAGCGTCCCGCCCGCCGACACCCCCGCCGAGCGCGTCGAATCCGCGATCGGGCAGGGGCGGGTGACCGCGTCCCCGTTCGGGATGGCGCTGGTCGCCGCGTCCATCGCGCACGGGTCCACCCCCGCACCGATGCTCGTCCAGGGGCAACCCGGCGTCGGCGACGCGGGCCCCACCCCGGCACCCGCCGCGGTCACCGACGCGCTGAAGACGATGATGCGGGAAACCGTCACCGCCGGTACCGCGACGCAGCTCACCGACATCGCCGACCTGCGCGGAAAGACCGGCACCGCGGAGGTCGCCGGGCAGCCCGCGCACGGCTGGTTCGTCGGCAGCGAGGGAGACGTCGCGTTCGCAGTGTTCGTCGCCGGCGCGGACAGCTCCGTGCCCGCGGTGGACGCCGCCGGCCGGTTCCTGCGGCCGATCCAGGCCCAGCTGCCACGGTGACCGCGCTCGACTACCTGCTGCTCGTCGTCGCCGGATTCGCCGCGGGGCTGGTCGGTTTCGTCACCGGGCTCGCGTCGATCGTGTCGTATCCGGCGCTGCTCGCGGTCGGGTTGACGCCGATCGCCGCGAACGTCACCAACACCGTCGCGCTGGTCGCGGTCGGGATCGGGGCGACCGCGAACTCGTTGCGGGAGCTGACCGAGATGGGGCCGCGGTTGTGGCGGTGGGCGGCGGTCTGCGCCGCCGGCGGACTCGCCGGGGCCGCGCTGCTGCTGTGGGCACCGGAAGGGTCGTTCGAGGCGGTGGTGCCGTACCTGGTTGCGGGCGCGGCGGTGGCACTGCTGGCCCAGCCGCGAATCCGGAAACTGGCCGTCGGCAGGGAGTTCCCGGTCCTTTTCCCCGCGGCACTGGGGCTGGTGGCGGTCTACGGCGGCTACTTCGGGGCCGGCGCCGGGGTGATCTTCCTGGCGCTCACCCTGATCTGCACGGCGCTGTCGGTGTGGCGGGCGACGATCCTCAAGAGCTTCCTGCTCGGGATCGCGAACCTCGTGGCCGCCCTGGCCTTCTCGGTGTCCGGGGAGGTGCACTGGGGTGCCGCGGCGGCGATGGCGCTGGGGGCGCTGCTGGGTGGCTGGTGCGGGCCGCCCCTGGTGAAGGTCATTCCGCCGAACGCGCTGCGGATCGCGGTCGCGGCGGCCGGGTTCGGCCTGGCCGGGTGGCTCGCCCTGCGGTGAGTCAGGTGCCTCGGTCGCGTTCGGTTTCCGCATCCGCACGGTTGCGGCGCTGTCGGAGATAGATCGACGAATCGCTGTGCCGCACGATCAGATACGCCGCTGCGACGGCGATCATCCCGCCCGGCACCACGGCCCACCCGCCGGTCATCTCCGCCACCATCACCATCACCGCCAACGGGACGCGGGCCGCGCTGCCGAAACAGGCCATCATCCCGACGATCACGAACGGCGCCGGGCTGTCCGGCACCGACGATGCCCACGGTTCGGTCAGCCGCCACACCGCGGCGCCGACGAAGCCGCCGATCACCATGCCGGGACCGAAGATCCCGCCGGATCCGCCCGTCCCGATCGACAGCGCGGTGGCCACGATCTTCAGCAGCGGCAGCATCAGGACTATCCACAGCGGCAGGGCCAGCAGCGAGTCCCGGCTCAGCGCCTCCTGGACCCAGCCGTACCCGCTGCCGAGAACCTGGGGCACGGCGAGCGCGAGCAGACCGACGAGCAGACCACCGACCGCGGGCTTGACGACCTTGCTGCCCGGCAGTCGACGGGTCACCGCGGCGACCCCGTAGAAGATCCGGATGTAGAGCAGTCCCACCACCCCGCCCAGGACCCCGATCACCAGGAACCACACCAGATGCGTGGCGTCGTCGAATCGGTAGTCGGGCAACGCGAACCCGAACAGCGGCTCGTAGCCGAGGAAGGACCCGAACACCCCGTACGCGGTGACCGACGCGATCAGGCCGGGGATCAGCGCCCGGAACTCGAAGTCCTCTCGGTACGGGACCGCCGCGGACAGCACCGCGCCCCCCAGCGGTGCCCCGAAGATCGCACCGATCCCCGAGCCGATCCCGATCGCGACGGCGATCCGCCCGACATCGTCGGACAGGTTCAGCCACCGGGTCAGCAACGAGCCGAAACCCGCCGAGATCTGGGCGGTCGGGCCCTCCCGTCCCGCGGACCCGCCCGAGCCGATGGTCAGCGCGCTGGAGAGCATCTTCACGAGCACCGCGCGGACCCGGATCGACCGCGGATCGGTGTGATAGGCCTCGATCGCGGCGTCGGTGCCGTGGCCTTCGGCCTCGGGTGCGAAGCGAGCCACCAGAGCGGCGGAGAGCAGGGCGCCACCACACACCACCAGCGGAATCGCCCACCAGCGGCCGAAGCCGTCGGAGCCGCCGCCGCCGTCGCCGACGGCCTGCGGCGGTGTGTAGCCGCCGACCCCCTCGAGCAGCAGCCTGCCGGTCCACTGAAGGAGCACCAGGAAGACCACCGCACCGAGCCCCGCGATCACCCCGATCGCGATCCCGAGAACCAGCCAGGTCCGGGTGTAGCCGGTGAGCCACAGCCCGATTCGCGTGCCCAGTCGCCCGTTCACGTCGTGGCCTCGGTCAGTGGACCCCGCGCATCATCCGGCTGATCCACGGTGACAGGGCCACCATGACGACCCCGACCGCGATCGAACCGATGCCGATCCACAGGAAGTACGGGGCCTGGTGGTCGGTGTCGTAGAACTTCGCGAGGGTGCCTGCCATCGAGGATCCCAACGCCACCGACAGGAAGAACAGCGCCACCATCTGGGTGTGGAACGCCTTGGGGGCCAGCTTCGTCGACAGCGACAGCCCGACAGGGGACAGGAACAGTTCGGCAAAGGTGAACAGCAGCAGGATGAACACCAGCGCCAGCAGCGGGGTGCCGTTCGGCTGGCCGTCGGCGAAGGGGAGGAACGCGAGGAACGCCAGGCCCATGAGCGTGGTTCCGATCGCGAACTTCAGCGGCGAGGACGGCTGCCGCGGACCGAGTTTCGTCCACATCGCCGCGAACACGCCGGCGAAGATGATGATGAACACCGGGTTGATGGACTGCACCCACGAGGCGGGGAAGTCCCAGCCCAGCAGGTTGCGGTCGAGGAACTTGTCGGCGTAGATCGCGACCACGGTGAACTGCTGCTGGAACAGCGACCAGAACGCGGCGCTGGCCAGGAACATCGGGATGAACGCCACCACCCGGCTGCGTTCGGTGCTGGTGATCTGCCTGCTGGACAGGATCACCGCGAAGTACCCGACCGCCGCGGCGATCGTCAGTCCGACCACCACGTCGGACAGGTTGCCGGTGGTGATCACCCCGACCACGCAGAGCACGACCACCACGAGCACCATGGCGAGTGCCCCGGCGCCGTACTTCCACAGCATCGTGCGCGGCAGTGGGTTCGCCGGCGTCGCACCGATCGTTCCGAGGCGTTTGCGGCCGAGGGTGTACTGGATCAGGCCCAGCGCCATACCGACCGCGGCCAGACCGAACCCGACATGGAAGCCCCAGTTCTTCTGCGCCCACCCGGTCAGCAGTGGGCCGAGGAAGCCGCCGATGTTGATGCCCATGTAGAAGATCGAGAAGCCCGCGTCCCGGCGTTCGTCGCCCTCGGCGTACAGGTCGCCGACCAGGGACGTGGCGTTCGCCTTCAGGCCGCCGCTGCCGATCGCGACCAGGATCAGCCCGGCTCCGACGCCCGTCAGGCCGGGGATCAGCGCCAGCGCGATGTGCCCCAGCATCACCAGCACGGCGCTGTAGAAGAGCGTCCGTTCCGAGCCGAGCACCCGGTCCGCGACCCAGGCACCGAGGATCGTCGACAGGTAGACGGTGCCGCCGTAGGCGCCGACGATCGAGACCGCGGACGCCTCCGAGATCCCCAACCCGCCCTCGGTGGCCGAGTAGTAGAGGTAATAGAGCAGGATGCCCTGCATCCCGTAGAAGGAGAATCTCTCCCACATCTCGACGCCGAACAGGTTGGCCAGCGCCTTCGGCTGACCGAGGAATCCGTGGTCGGACAGCGGCTCCTGGCGGGGCGTCACGACTTCACTCATTGCAGAACCTTCCCACGCGCCGCGCGTGACGGCGCGGCGCAACTCCGCAATGTTAGCGAAGGAAAGTTGTTCAGCGACCCGCGGGGCGCCTCGCCACGCGGGCGTAGATCGCTCGCCAGCCCAGCAGGAACACCGCGAGCACCGTGCCGGCGACCAGGATGAAACTGAACGCGGTGCCCTGTCCGGAGACCACCCGCAGCAGCATGCCGCCGACGAGGGTGCACAGCCAGATCACGATCCCGGCCGGCACCACCGACGCCGGGACGGACTTGTTCCGGTACAGCGCCTCGTTCACCACCCAGCCCAGCGCGAGGCCACAGAGGAACGGCCACGCCGTGGTCAGCAGCCCCGTCAGCGCGTTCGCCTCGTCGTGACTGCGGCGACCGATCGCGCAGAACACGATCACCAGGACGACGTCGACGAGCAGGATCGGCAGCACCTTCTTCACGGCGTCCAGAGTAGGCGGCCCTTCGCCTCCCTCTGGACGGGATATGGGCGGACGGAACCGCGTCATGCTCCTAGCGTGGTCGGGACACTGTGATCGACCAGACATTCGGAGGCAATCAAGATGACCCAGTGGAACGACGAGTGTGACGTCCTTGTGGTCGGATCGGGTGGCGGCGGCGTCGCCGGCGCCTACACCGCGGCCCGGGAGGGGCTCGACGTGATCCTCGTCGAGGCGACGGACAAGTTCGGTGGCACCACCGCCTACTCCGGTGGCGGCGGCGTGTGGTTTCCGTGCAACCCGGTGCTGGTGCGGGCCGGCACCGACGACACCATCGAGGACGCGCTCGAGTACTTCCACGCGGTGGTCGGCGACGGCGCTCCCCGCGAGCTGCAGGACGCCTACGTCCTCGGCGGCGCACCGCTGATCGAGTACCTCGAGCAGGACGAGGATCTCAAGTTCCAGATGCTGCCGTGGCCCGACTACTTCGGCAAGGCGCCCAAGGCGCGGCTGGACGGTCAGCGGCACACCATGCCGTCGCCGCTCAAGGTGTCGGACGCCCCCGAGCTCCGCGAGGTGGTGCGTGGACCGCTCGACAACGACCGTCTCGGCACGCCGCAGCCCGACGACTTCTTCATCGGCGGCCGGGCGCTGATCGCCCGCTTCCTCAAGGCGATCGGCAAGTACCCCAACGCCACCCTGCACCGGAACTCGCCGCTGGTCGAGCTGGTCGTCGAGGACGGCGCGGTGGTCGGCGCCCTCGTCGAGCGTGACGGCGAGCAGGTCGCGATCCGGGCCCGCAAGGGTGTGGTGCTCGCGGCGGGTGGCTTCGAGGGCAACGACGAGCTCCGCCGCAAGTACGGCGTCCCGGGCGAGGCCCGCGACACCATGGGCCCGCCGGCCAACCTCGGCAAGGCGCACCTGGCCGGCATCGCGGTCGGCGCCGACACCGGTCTGATGGGCGAGGCGTGGTGGTCGCCCGGCATGACCCATCCGGACGGCCGCTCCGCGTTCGCGCTGTGGTTCACCGCCGGCATCTTCGTCAACCAGGACGGCCAGCGGTTCGTCAACGAGTCCTCGGCATACGACCGCATCGGCCGCGACATCATCGCCCAGATGGACGAGGGCAAGATCACCCTGCCGTACTGGATGATCTACGACGACAAGGGCGGCGAGCGTCCGCCGGTGAACGCCACCAACGTTTCCATGGTCGAGACGGAGAAGTATGTCGAGGCCGGCCTGTGGCACACCGCCGACACCCTCGAGGAGCTGGCCGAGAAGATCGGTGTCCCCGCCGAGAACCTGGTCGCGACCGTCGAGCGTTTCAACTCGTTCGTCGGCACCGGCGTCGATCCCGACTTCGGTCGCGGCGACGAGGCATACGACCGGGCCTTCTCGGGTGGCGAGCCGCCGCTCGTGACGATCGAGCAGGGCCCGTTCCACGCGGCCGCGTTCGGCATCTCCGACCTCGGCACCAAGGGCGGGCTGCGCACCGACACCGTCGCGCGGGTGCTCGACACCGCGGGCAACCCGATCCCCGGCCTCTACGCCGCGGGCAACACGATGGCCGCGGCGAGCGGCACCGTCTACCCCGGTGGCGGCAACCCGATCGGCGCGAGCATGCTGTTCGCCCACCTCGCGGTCAAGGACATCGTCGCCGGCCGCTAGGCGCGACCGGGGAACCGACGACGAAGCGCACCCGCCGAGGCCCGAGGGGGAGGGGCTCGGCGGGTGCGCCGTCTGTACGGTCGATCAGGCCTGCAGGCCGGCCTCGATCTCGAGGGTGATGGTGATCTTGTCGCCGACGACGGCGCCGCCGCCCTCGAGCGGCATGTCGATCGAGATGCCGAAGTCCTTGCGGTTGATGACGGTGGTGGCCTCGAAGCCGGCGACCGGGCCGTTGCCCATGCCCGGGTTCACGCCGTTGAACTCCATCTTCAGCTCGACCTCGTTGGTGACGCCGTGCAGGGTGAAGTCGCCGACGACCACGAAGTCGTCACCCTTCGCGCGGACGCCGGTGGACTTGAAGGTCGCCGTCGGGAACTGCTCGGCGTCGAAGAAGTCGGCGGTCTTGAGGTGGCCGTCGCGCTGCTCGTTGTCGGTGGTGATGGACGCGACCTGGATCTGCGCCTCGACGGCAGGCGTGCCGTCCTCGGCGACGGTGATCGCACCGGAGAAGTCCTGGAAACGGCCGCGGACCTTGCTGACCATCAGGTGCCGGACACTGAAGCCGACGGTCGAGTGGGTCGGGTCGATGGCCCAGGTGCCGGCGGTCAGGGTCGGGAGGGCGATGGCGGTGGTCATGAAGGCTCCTTGGCGAGTAGTTGAATGTTCAAGCACTGGCAGGTTCAACCGTGCCACTCGCGGAACGCTTCCCGCAACCCGATGTGACCTCCATCACTGAGGCGGGTCGCCCGGGTGCCTGACCGAATGGGTCATTCGTTCAGTCAGGACGAACGAATGACCCATTCGGTCAAATGGGGGCGGGGGCGGGGGTGGGGGCGGGGCTCGGGGCTGGGCCGACTCCGGCGCGGGCTCAGGCCGCGACGCGGGCCGCTGCCCGGGCGCGGTGCACGGCGGCCAGGGTCGCGCGCAGGCTCGACGCCGTCGCCGACCGGTCGACGCCGACGCCCCACGCGCTGTGGTCACCGACCCGGCATTGGACGAAGGTCACCGCCTCCGCGTCGCGCCCCGAGCCAACGGACTGCTGAGTCATCCACAGCACCTCCACCGCGAGTCCGTGTCCGGCCAGGATCTCGGTCAGCGCATCCACCGGACCGGGCGCGGTGGCCTCGCCGTCGAGCATCAGGTCGTCGAGCGTGGCGCGGACGCGCACACGGTCCCCGTCGGCGACGTGCTCGACTGCCCACCATTGCAGGCCACAATGGTGGGAGTAGGTGTCCCGCAGCAACTTCCAGAGCTGCACCGCCGTCGCCTCGGCGCCGCTGTCGTCCGTGGCGCGCTGGACGTGTCGGGCGAAGTCGATCTGCAGCCCGCGGGGCAGGTCCACCCCGTACCCCGCCTGCAGGAGGTAGGCGATGCCGCCCTTGCCGGACTGACTGTTCATCCGGATCACCGCCTCGTAGTCCCGGCCGACATCGTGCGGATCGATCGGCAGGTACGGCACGTCCCACGGCGCCTCGTCCGGGTCGACGCCCGCCGCTGCGGCCGCGGCGGCGTGGTGGGCGAAGCCCTTCTTGATCGCGTCCTGATGGGTCCCGGAGAACGCGGTGTACACCAGGTCTCCGCCGTACGGGTGCCGAGGATGGACGTCGATCCTGTTGCAGTACTCCACCGTTCGTCGGATCGAATCGATGTCGGAGAAGTCGATCATCGGGTCGATACCCTGCGCATGCAGGTTCAGGGCGAGCGTCACCAGGTCCACGTTCCCGGTGCGTTCCCCGTTGCCGAACAGGCAACCCTCGACCCGCTGGGCGCCGGCCAGTACCGCCAGTTCGGCGCACGCGACGCCGGTGCCGCGGTCGTTGTGAGGATGCACCGACAGGATCACCGACTCCCGGCGTGCGAGATTCCGGTGCATGTACTCGATCTGGTCGGCGTACACGTTCGGCGTCGAGATCTCCACGGTCGCAGGCAGATTGTGGATGACCGGCCGGTCCGGGCTGGCGTCCCACAGGTCGGTGAGGCTGTCGCACACCTGCAGGACGTAGTCCGGCTCGGTCAGGTTGAACACCTCGGGGGAGAACTCGAAGCGGACGCCGGGCTGCGCGTCCCCGCCGCGGGCGACATCCGCGGCGGCATCGATGATCAAGCGGTGCAACGACTCCCGGCCGTGACCCAGAACGACGTCCCGCCACGTGGGTGCCGTTGCCGTGTACAGGTGCAGCACCACGTTCGGCAGTCCGCGCACCGACTCGTAGGTGCGCTCGATCAGGTCGGTGCGGGCGGCGGTGAACACCACGATCGTGACGTCGTCGGGGACCAGGTCCTGCTCGGCCAGGGCGCGGACGAAGTCGAAGTCGGTCTGGCTGGCCGAGGGGTAGCCGACCTCGATCTCCTTGTAGCCCATCGCGACCAGCAATTCGAAGAAGCGGCGCTTGCGGCTGGGGTCCATCGGCTCGGCGAGTGCCTGATTGCCGTCCCGCAGGTCGACCGGAACCCACAGGGGAGGCGCGGTGAATTCATTCGTGGGCCAGTGGCGTTCGGTGATGGGGACGGTCACCCGCTCGGTGTGCGGGCGATAGCGGTACGACGGCATCGGGGACGGGGTCTGACGGTTGACGTTCATGGCGGCACTCCGGGTCGGATCGGACGACCGGCACGATCGAACCCCGCGGCGGGGTGCCGGTCCGGTCAGATCCCGCCGCGGCGGTCGAGGAGCAGTCCACGAACGGCCACGAAAGGTAGGCTAGACCCGAACAACTTGTCTGACAACCCGAGGAGTCTCGAGTGGCCGCCCCGCTGCACCGCAACCTGCTCGCCGACCAGGCCGCAGACCGACTGCTCGGCAGGCTCGCCGCAGGGGAATGGGAGGTCGGCACGAAGCTGCCCGGCGAGACCACCCTCGCCGCCGAACTCGGCGTCGGGCGCTCCACCATCCGCGAGGCCCTGCGGATGCTCACCGGACAGGGACTGCTCCGGGCCCGCCAAGGCGCCGGTGTCTTCGTCGAACGGACCACACCCGTCGTCACCTGGGAGGCGGTGCTGCGGGGCCAGGCGATAGCCGAGGTCGTCGAGGTCCGCAACGCCATCGAGGTCGAGGCCGCGCGACTCGCGGCATCCCGCGCCACCACCGACGACGTCGCCGCGATGCGCCGGGCGCTGACCCGACGTGAGGAGGCGTTCCCGCTCGGGGACCGCGCGTTCGTCGAGGCCGACATCGAGGTCCACCGCGCCGTCGTCGCGGCCGCCCACAACCCGGTGCTGGCCGAGCTGTTCGAGACTTTCGTGCCACGGCTGACCGAGGCGATGGTCGACATGGTCGAGCTGCTCGGGATCCGCGCGCACGATCCCGAACCCGACGCCGACGACCACCGCGCCCTCGTCGAGGCCGTCGCCGCCGGGGACATCGAAGGCGCGGTCGCAACCTGTCGCGCGCACCTCGATGCGATGCTCGCCGCCGTCCGCCGCCCCGGTGAGTGAACCCCGGCCGTCGGATACACACCAGTCCCGACTGACCGAATGTGGGATTCGGTCAGTCAGGCCGACCGAATCCCACATTTGGTAAGGGGGTGGGAGATGGTCAGGCGGGGTCGGTGGGGGTGCCGTCGTCCCGGGCGGTCAGCCGGCGCTCGGGTTGCTCGAACCCGAACTGCTCACGCTGCTCACGGCGTTCGAGTTCGACGTCGAACTCGAGGTCTTCGTGGTGGTGTCCGCGGAACAGGAACGCGAACACGATCCACCCGATGATCGCAACCAGGATGAAGCTCACCCCGCGATAGACGAACGCCGCCGCGACGGCCTCCGAGGCGCTGATCCGGGCGGCAGTCGTCAGCGTCGCGATCAAGGTGGCATCGACGAACACCAGCCCGCCCGGCGCCAGCGGGATCGTCGCGACCGCCTTGCCCGCAGCGAACGCGATCAGCACACCCGACAGCGTCGGGTTCGCGCCGATCGCCCAGCACGCCAGGCCGAGGCATGCGACATCCGCGATCCGGTGCACCGCCGACCAGCCCGCGGTGATCAGCCCGTCCCGCTTGCCCAATCGCACCGACTCGAGCTGGGTGAGCGTCTCGCGCACCGCGTGCATCCCTGCGTTGGCGGGCTTCGAGCGCATCCGGTTGACGCGGACCAGGACCCACCCGGCGGCGGCCTCGATCGCACTCGGGTGTGCGGAGACGTAGCGGACCGCCAGGACCAGCGCGATCAGGCCGACGACCGACAGCAGCAGCGTCACCGGGCTGACGGAGCCGCCGACGAGCAGCGCGCCGCCCAACCCGATCAGCGCCAGTCCGATGCCGGCGATCACGCCGGAGATCGCCAGCTGCCAGGACGCGACCACGGGATTCGCGCCCCAGCGGCGCGTCTCCCGGTAGGTGAACGCGGTGGAGAACACCTGCCCGGCAGGCAGCGTGACGGCCATCGCCGTCGACGCGTACACCACGGCGACCGACTTGGGCTGTCCCACGTCGACTCCGCCTGCGTGCAGCAACTGCTTCTGCACCCGCCCGTACCCGCTGAGCGACACGGCCTGGGCGAGCACGCACGCAGCCAGCCAACCCCAGTGGATCTCGGTCAGCGCCCGCCACGAGTCGTGCAGCCGCGGCCACAGGTAGACGCCCTCGGCGACAAGCAGCACCACGAGAGCGACACCGGCGACCCACTTCAGCCACCAGAATCGTCCGCGGACACGGCCGGACCGAGGCACCTCCCGAGTGTGAGGGGTACCCCCGGTCGGGTCGGGCTGCGGCGTCACCACCAGGCCAGCGTAGCCAATCGGATCGAGATCGCCCCGCACCGCGAACCGCTGGTTACGGGTATTGGACCGGTGAAGCCAGATGGGTGACGCGGTTGCGGCCGCGTAGCTGTACCTGGTCGCCGAGCTCCCACTCGGACTGCTCCTCCTCGTCGGCGAAGTACAGCGCGCTCGTCGACGCCAGCACCCGGCTGGGGTGGATCTTCGCCAGCTCGGTCAGTCGCGACGCCTCGTTGACCGGGTCCCCGATCACCGTGTACTCGAACCGCTCCGCGGCACCGATGTTCCCGGCCACCGCCAGGCCCGCCGACACGCCGATGCCGATGTCGAGGGCGGTGATGCCGTCGAGGGCGAACCGCAGCTCCCGCGCCGCCGCCAGTGCCGCGGTCGGGGCGTCGGGCCGGTCCAGCGGGGCACCGAAGATCGCCAGAGCCGCGTCGCCCATGAACTTGTTGACGAACCCGTGGTGCCGGTCCACCACGTCGACCACGACCCGGAAGAACTCGTTGAGCAGGCTGACCACCTCGCCGGGTGGACGTTCGGCCGCGGCGCCGGTCGAGCCGACCATGTCCACGAACAGCACCGCCACGAACCGGGTCTCGCCGCCCAGCTCGGTACCGAACTGCAGCGCCCGCCGGGCCACGTCCTCACCGACGTGCTGACCGAACAGTTCGCGCAGCACGCGCCGTTCCGCCGAGTCCTGCATCATCCGGTTGAACCCGACCTGCAGCCGACCGATCTCGGAGCCGTCGAACACCTCGACCTGCACATCCGTCGCGCCGCGCTGCACCCGCTCGATCGCCCGCCGCAACTGGCGGATCGGATCGGACACTTGACTCGCGGTCAGCATCGACAGCACGAATGCCGTGGTGATCGTCATCACGGAGAGCAGCAGCACCGCGATCGCCAGCGCATTCGTCGAGAACTGCAGGTCGGTGCTCAGCTGCGTCGCACAAAGCAGGATGATGCCGATCACCGGCATCAACGTGCCCAGTCCCCACGTCATCGCCATCCGGGTGCCGACGCCCGGCGCGAGGGTGCGGTCGAACCGGCCCTCGGACAACGCCCGCGCCGCCACGGGCCGCAAGATCCGCTCGCCGAGCATGTAGGTGAAGCCGAACGTGGTGGTCGCGGCCATGCAGACCGTCACGATCACCGCGACCGCCAGTTCCGGCATCTCCGAGACGGTGAGGATCACGAACAGGATGCCGCCGATGATCCACAGGATCAGGTGCACGATCGCCTGCCGCAACGGGGCGTGCAGCGCCGCCATCTGCTCGCTGCGGGTGGGCGGGCCGCCCCGCAACTGCCAGCGGATCACCGACCGGAGCATCATCGCCGCTGCGCCGAGGCTGACGACCCCGGCGAGGGCGAGGTAGATCCCGAAGATGACGACGTTGCGCACCCGATCCTCGAGGATCGCGTCGGACTCGGTGATCGGAAGCCCGTACCGGATGAACGCCAGTACCAGTACTGCGCCGATGAAGTTGGCCAGAATCATCGACCCCATGTAGAGCGGCCAACGACTGCGCATGGTCAGCGCGACCGCTCGGTAGGAGGATGCCAGCACAGCGACCAATTTAGCGGGGCGTCGTGTACCCCAGCAGAGCCGGAGGTCCCCAGTGTCGCGCCGCGGCGCTCCTCCCGCGAAACCGCGGCCACGCGCCGTAGGCTCGCCGAGGTGACCGCGAACGACCCGCCGCGGACCCTCCCGCCCCGCGGCGAGGCGCGCCGAGACGCCGATTCGGTGCATCCGCGGATCCGCCTCGCCACCGAATGGACATGGCGGCTGCTGGTCCTGTTCGCGGGCCTGCTCGCGCTCGGGTGGATCGTCGTCGAACTCGACACGGTCGTCATCCCGGTCGCGCTGGCGCTGCTCGCCGCCGCCCTGCTGCACCCGCTCGTCGACTGGCTGCACGGCAGGGGGGTGCCGCGCGCGGCCGCCGTCGCGGTGGTGCTGATCGCCGCCATCGGTGTCGTCGCGGGCATCATGACGTTCGTGGTCGAACAGTTCGTCGCCGGGCTGCCCGCGCTGACCGATCAGTTCACCCACTCGGTCGACCAGATCCAGGACTGGCTGACCGACGGTCCCTTCCACTTCTCGGAAGATCAGATCCGCCACGCCGGCGACTCGGTCGTCGGTGTCATCGAGGACAACAAGCAAGCGGTCACCAGCGGGGCGCTGACAACCGGCCGGGTGATCGGCGAACTGCTGACCGGGGCCGCGCTGACCCTGTTCACCCTCGTCTTCTTCCTTTACGGCGGTGAGCAGATCTGGCGGTTCGTCACCGGTCTTGTGCCGTCGCGGTCGCGGGAGCGGGTCCGGCTCGCCGGCAGCCAGGGCTTCGGTTCCCTCGTCGGATACGCCCGCGCGACCGTGGTTGTTGCGGCCGCCGACGCCGTCGGCATCGGCGCCGGGCTCGCGATTCTCGGCGTGCCGTTGGCGCTGCCGCTCGCGACGCTCGTGTTCGTCGGTGCATTCATCCCGATCGTCGGCGCGTTCGTCACCGGCTTCGTCGCGGTCCTCGTCGCGCTCGTGTCGAAGGGGCTGATCACCGCACTGATCACGCTCGGCATCATCATCGGCATCATGCAGCTCGAGGGGCACGTGCTGCAGCCGCTGCTGCTCGGGCGGGCCGTGCGGTTGCACCCGCTGGCCGTCGTCCTGGCCATCACCACCGGCATCGTGCTCGCCGGGATCGTCGGCGGACTGCTCGCGGTCCCGATCGTCGCGGTGTTCAACACCGCGATCCGGTCGTTGCTTGCGTCGGACCCCGGCGAGGTGCCCGACGAGGTCGACGTCGCGGATCCGACCCTGCCGCTGTTTCCGGCCACCCCGGACCCGCCGCCGTGAGCGCTTTCCCTCAGGGGGACCGGAAGGGCTCACGGGCGACAGCGCCGCTCTGGCGCGCGGCGCAGGTGTTCCGGTTGGCGACCCTGGTGTACGCCGTCGGCTACCAGATGACCGCGGTGGCGGAGTACACCCGCCCGACGCTGAGCTGGGTCCTCGTGGCGTTGATGGCGGTGTGGTCGGGCGTGGCCGCGGTCGCGCTGTCCCGCGACACCACGCGGCGCCGGTGGTGGGTGGTCGCCGATCAGTGCTTCGTGGTCGGCGCGATGGCGGCGACCCGGCTGGTCGCCGACCAGGACTGGTACTCCACCCACCAGAGCCTGCCCACCACGCTGTGGGCGACCAACGCGGTGATCTCCGCCGCGATCCTGAGCGGACCGACGGTCGGGGTGCTGTCGGGGCTGGTGATCGCGGCGACCGGGGCCGTGGTGCGCGGCCAGATCGACCTCGACCTGGCCCGTGACGCCACCGCGCCGGTGTTGCTCTCCGTCGGCCTCGCGGTGGGCATGGCGGCGAACACCGCACGCCGGTCCCAGGAACAACTCGAACGGGCCGCCCGCCTCGCCGCCGCGACCGAGGAACGTGAGCGGTTGGGTCGCGAAGTCCACGACGGGGTGCTGCAGGTACTCGCCTACGTCCGCCGGCGCGGCGCCGAGATCGGCGGTCCGACAACGGAGTTGGCGACTCTGGCGGGTGAGCAGGAGGTCGCGCTGCGGGAGCTGATCTCGGAACAGGCGGCGCCGGTTCCCGGTGACACCGCGGACGTGGACCTGCGGACGCTGTTGCGCGGCGAAGCCGGAACCGCGGTGTCGGTGTCGGCGCCCGCCGAACCGGTCACGATGCCGCGGGTGCGTGCGGACGAAGTCGCCGCGGTGGTCCGGACCGCGTTGTCGAACGTCGCCCTACACGCCGGTAGCGGTGCGAAAGCCTATGTCCTGCTTGAGGATCTCGGTGACGAGGTAATCGTGTCGGTGCGTGACGACGGCGTCGGGATCGCGCCGGGACGGCTCTCCGAAGCGGAGGCCGAGGGCCGGATGGGTGTGTCGCGGTCGATCCTGGGCCGGGTGGAGGCGCTCGGTGGCACCGCCGTGTTGGACACCGCGGCCGGTGAGGGCGTCGAATGGGAGATCCGGGTGGGCAAAGGCGCGCCGGAGAGGGGGAGAACGTGACGGACCCGGTGACGGTGATGGTGGTCGACGATCATCCGATCTGGCGGGAAGGGGTGGCCCGCGACCTCTCGGAGGCGGGCTTCGATGTCGTCGCCACCGCGGACGGCGTGGACGCCGCGCGCCGGCGGGCCGCTGCAGTGCGACCCGCCGTGGTCCTGATGGACATGCAGTTGCCCGGCGGCAACGGGGCCGAGGCGACGGTCGCGGTGCTGGCGGCGTCGCCGACGTCCACGGTGCTGGTGCTCTCCGCGTCGGCGGAGCGCGAGGACGTACTGGAGGCGATCAAGGCCGGCGCCACCGGGTACCTGGTCAAGAGCGCGTCCGCCGCCGAACTGGTCGCGGCGGTCCACGCCACCGCCGCGGGGCAGGCCGTGTTCACTCCCGGGCTGGCCGGACTGGTGCTGGGCGAGTACCGCCGCATCGCGGGCGCAACGACCGGAGAGACCGCCGTCGACGTACCGCGCCTGACCGACCGTGAGACCGAGGTGCTCAGACTCGTCGCGAAGGGCCTGAGCGCCAAGCAGATCGCGACGCGGCTCTCGCTCAGTCACCGGACCGTGGAGAACCACGTCCAGGCCACGCTGCGCAAGCTGCAGTTGGCCAACCGGGTGGAACTGACCCGGTACGTCATCGAACGCGGCCTCGATTGAGATCCGGTCGCGAGTGACCTAGCAGACGTCGCCGGAAAACCCCTGTGCCGATCGGGTAGGACTACTCATGTCCACGCCGACCTGCGCCCCGATGCTGGGACCCATGGTCAATCCCTGTGGTTCCCAGATCGATCCGCAATTGGTGGCTCGGCTCTCCGGTCAGTTCAGTGCGCTCGGGCAGCACCTCCACGAGGTAGCGGCGGACCTGACGCGGCTCCGGTCGCAACTCGAGGTCTCCGCACCGCAGCCGGTGCAATCGTCGGCGCCGATGCCGATGCCGATGCCGATGCCCACGGCCGCACCGCAGGCGACACCGATGCAGCATCCGGCCGCAGTGCCGTACCCGGTGCAGCCGACCTACCCGGCCCAGGCGATGTACGTGGCGCAGCCGCCCCGGCCACCCGGTCCCGCTGTGTCGCAGCCCGTTCCGGTTGCCGGCTCCGACCCGACCCGGTCGGCATCCCCGCCGCGCCGCGACCCGTGGTGGCAGCGCGACGGCCTGGTCAGCCGGGTCCTCGCGGTGGCCGGGGCGGCGGTCACCCTGATCGGCGTCGTGATGCTGCTGGTGCTCGCCGCGCAGGCCGGGTTCTTCGGCCCGGTCGCGCGCGTGGTCGCGGGTGCGGTGTTCTCCGGGGCCCTGGTCGGGGCGGGCCTGCGGGTGTTCGGCCGCAGCGGCGGCCGGGTCGGTGGGATCGCCCTGGCCGGCACCGGTATCGCCGGAGGCTTCCTGGACGTGGTCGCCGCGACGACGTATTACGGCTGGCTGCCGCCGGCACTCGGCCTGGCTCTCGCCGCCGCGATCGCCGCGGGCGGGATGGTGCTGGCGACCAGGTGGCGCTCTCAGCCGATGGCTGCGCTCGTCGTGCTCGCGGTCGCGGCCCTTGCGCCCGCGCTGGCCGACGGTCTCACGATCGGCCTGCTGGCCTTCCTGGTGTTGCTGCAGATCGCCGGGTTCGCGCCGCAGCTCGGCAGGGATTGGCCGTACCTGCATGCGGCCCGGACGATCCCGGTGGTCGTCGCGCTGCTCGCCGCGTTCGCATCCGTGTCCTGGGGCGGAGGCGGCTGGTGGGACGGCGTGAACGGTCCGGTCGCGGCGCTGATCGCGCTGGCGGCGACCGTCGCCGTCGTCGGGGTCGGTACGTCGCTGATCGTGGTGCGCAGGCGCGCCGACGACGTGACCGCGACCGCCATGCTCGCAGCCTCGACGCTGCCCCTGCTGCTCAGCGGTGGGGTGCTCGCGCGGTGGACCGAGGTGGCGGTGCAGTGCACGCTGGCCGCCGCGCTACTCGGGGTCCTCGCGACCGTGCCCGCGCTGCCCGGTCACACCCGTGTCGCCCTGTCTGCGGTCGCGGCGGTGGCCGTGCTCCAGGCGAGCATCGGCGCCACCCCCGGCGACGCACTGCCGGTGACGCTGCTGGTGCTGGCGCTCGGCCTGGTCACCGCCGGAGCCCGGTCCCGGTCCCGGATCGCCTTCCTGATCGGGTTCGGTTTCGCCGCCCTCGGCGGACTCCTGTTCGTCGAGGCCGCACCGCCGGCCGCGCTGGCGACCGCCGCCGACGCCCCCTCGTCGCTGGCGGTGATCGCGTCCGGGATGCTGCTGGCGGCGGTGACGGTGCTGCTCGTCGTGCACGCCCGCGGTGTGGGATTGCCGGCCGCCGATCGGACGGACGCGGCGTGGGTCGCGGCCGGGGTGGTGACCGTCTACGCGGGCACGGCGGCCGTGGTGGCGGCGGGCGTCGCGGCGCTCGGCGCGCAGCCGGGATTCATCGCCGGGCACTGCGCCGCGACACTGTCGTGGATGGTGCTGGCGAGCGCGATGCTGCGGTGGGGACTCACGCACCCGGAGCGCACCCACCTCGCGCTCGGCGCCGGCCTGGCGGTGACAGGTGCGGCGCTGGCCAAGCTGTTCCTGTTCGACCTCGCCACGCTCGACGGTGTGTTCCGCGTGCTGGCGTTCATCGGGGTCGGACTGTTGCTGCTGGCGGCGGGCACCCGCTACGCCCGGGCCTTCGCGACCGGGGCGCAGCGCGAGCAACCGGGAATCTGAGTGCACCCACCCGCTGCGCCTATCCTGTGCGGTATGGAGGCGAGGGATCTGCGGGTGTCGGATGCGGAACGGGAGTATGTGGGGCAGCTGCTCCAGCGGGCGGTCGGGCAGGGGATGCTCTCGCTCGGCGAGTTCAGCGAACGGATGGACACCGCCCTGGCCGCCCGCACCCGCGGCGAACTGAACGCGGTGCTCTTCGACCTGCCGGGGATCCGCGTGGTCGGCGACGACGCGCCGTCCGCACCCGGCACCCCGCCGCCCGTCGGCCAGCCGTCCAGCACTCCCGGGTATGCGTCGGCCGGCGCGTACCCGCCCGCCCCGGCGTCGAATGTGATTCGGGCGAAGATGACCAGCGTCAACCGCAAGGGGGCGTGGACCGTCCCCCCGACGCTGCACATCGAGAACTGGCTCTCCGGCGTCACCCTCGACTTCACCTCCGCCGTGATGCAGACCCAGGTCGTGGAGGTGACGGTCGACGGGTTCTGCGGCTCGGTCACGCTCATCGTCCCGGCGGAGGCCACCGTCGATCTGAACGGCGTCGAGACCGTCGGCGGCAGCACCACGAACAAGGTGCGCAGCGGGCCGCCGATCGGACCGCTGCACCTGGTCGTCCGGGGTCAGGTGCGGTTCGGTTCCGTCACCGCGAAGCACCCGTTCGGCACCGGCCTCCGGCGCATGCTCGGCTGAGCCGACGGCTCCCCGTCGTCGCGGTTCGCGCGGGCAGACGCGATCCCGCGACGACCCGCGGTCAGTCCCGGCGCTGGCGGGCCAGCAGTTCCCGGACGCTGACGGTCGGTGCGCCCTCGGTGTGCCGATGCCGACCGGCGTTCGGATCGGCTTCCGCGTCGCCCTGGTGTGCGGTGACCGGTGCGGTCGGCGGGGGAGTGGGTGCCGGAACCGGACGCGGTGCCGGAGCAGTCGGACGCGGCGCCGGAGCTGCCGGGCGCGGCGCAGGGCCGGCCTGCTGCTGGGGTGCGGGCGGGGGAGCGGGGACCGGTGCCGGTCGCGGTGCCGGGGGCACCGGCGAGGGCGGCGGCGTCCCACCGTTCGTCGGCGCGGCGCCGGGCGCACCGTTCACGGGTGCGCCGGTCGGAACCCGCAGGCTGGACAACCAACTCTCGATCGGCCGGTCCGCGGTGGCGGGCGGCTCGGGTGCCGGCGGCGCCGGGCGCGGGGGCTCGGTCGGCTCCGGCCGAGGCCCACGAATACCGCTTCTCGGCGCGGGCGCCGGCGCGGGCGCGGGGGCCGGCGCGGGGGCCGGGCGAGGAGCAGTGGCGGGCTTCGGCGTCACCTGCGGGATCGGCTCCGTCATCGGCTCGCCGACCAGCGGCTCGGCCGTCGCCGCGATCCGGGACGCGGCGGCGGTGCGTGGTGGCAGCACCCGTTCGATCGCGTCGCGGGTCAACGGCGTCGTCCGACGTCGCGTGGCTTCAGGTCGCGGCACCGGGACACCGACCGCTTCGATCTCGGGGACGTTGTCGGGCATCCGCTCGTCGTCGAGGATCGGCTCGCCCAGACCCAGGCGTTCCTGAATGCGCTTCATCCACGCCGGAGCCCACCAGCAGTCGTCGCCGAGCAGCTTCATCACCGCGGGCACCAGGCCCATCCGGATCAGGGTGGCGTCGATGATCAGCGCGGCGATCATGCCGTAGGCGATGTACTTCATCATCACCAGTTCGGAGAACGCGAACGCGCCGGTGACCACGATCAGGATCAACGCGGCCGCGGTGATGATGCGACCGGTGTGCGCGGTGCCGACCCGGACCGCCTCGGTGGTGCTGGCGCCCTGTGCGCGGGCCTCGACCATCCGGGACAGCAGGAACACCTCGTAGTCGGTGGACAGGCCGTAGATGATCGCCATGATCAGCACCAGCACCGGCGACATGATCGGTCCCGGGGTGAAGTTCAACGGGCCGGCGCCGTGACCGTCGATGAAGATCCAGGTGAGGATGCCGAGGGTGGCGCCGAGGCCCAGTGCGGTCATCAGCACCGCCTTGATCGGCAGCACCAGCGATCCGAACGCCAGGAACATCAGCAGCGTGGTCAGGAACACCACCATCACCACCATCAGCGGCAGGCTGCCGAGCAGTGCCCCGATCGAGTCGTGCTCGATCGCGGGTGTGCCGCCGACCAGGACGGTCACCCCGTCCGGGACGTCCATCGACCGCAGGTAGTCGATTGTCGACTCCGCGTCGTTGCGGTCGACGAGCCCGGCCTTGAAGACGGTCACGTCGTCCTTGGTGGGGTTGTTGATCGTGAACTTCTCGACCAGGCCGGGGGCCTCGCTGGCCTCCTTGACGATCTGGGTCAGCTGCGCGCCCTGCGCGCCCTCGACGACCAGTTTGATCGGCTCGGTGCGGTTGTTCGGGAACAGTTCGTCGAACTGTTCCTGGGCGAGCCGGGTCGCGTTGTCCGGAGGCAGGTAGGTCTCGTTGATGCCGCCGAACTTGATGCCCGAGATCGGGATGGTCAGCAACAGCAGGCCGATCACGATCGGGATCGCGACCTTGAGTGGGTGCTTCATGACCCACTGGGTGATCCGGCCCCAGTAGCTGTTCTCGATCTCCTCGGTGGTCTTGGTCTTGCGCATGAACTTCAGGCCCAGCGCGTCGACCCGGCGCCCGAGGATGCCGAGGATGGCGGGCAGCACCGTCACCGAGATCAGGGCCGCCAATGCGACCGCGGCGATCGCGCCGTACGCGACGGATTTCAGGAAGCCCTGCGGGAAGATCAGCAGCCCGCTGAAGCTGGCGATGATCATCGTCGCCGAGAACACGACGGTCCTGCCCGCGGTCATCACGGTCCGGCGCACCGCGTCGCCGGTGCTGTAGCCCTCGGCGATCTCCTCCCGGAACCGGCTGACCATGAACAGGCCGTAGTCGATCGCCAGGCCGAGGCCGATCAGCGAAACCACCGGCGACACGAACGAGTTCACCTCGGTGAACTGGGTGAACAGCTTCACGACGCCGTTGGCGGCGATGATCGTCAGGCCACCGACGATCAGCGGCAGTGCGGCGGCGACGATGCCGCCGAAGATGAAGAACAGCAGCACACCGACCGCGGGAATCGCGAGGAGTTCCATCCGGTGTACGTCGTTGGCCATCGTGTCGTTGAGCGTTCCGGTGACCGGCTGCAGGCCGGACAACCGCACGTCGATGCCGTCGATGTAGAACTGGTCGCGGATCTCGCGGAAGTTGGCCGCGACCTCGGTGTCGTTGTCGCCGGCGATCGCGACACTGGCGATCGCGTGCTGTTTGGTCGCATCGGCCAGCGCCGCGACCTTCGTCGTCCAATAGCTACCGTTGACCTTGAGGATCTGGTCGGGGTTGTTCGCGACGACGTCCTCGAGGTTCTTCGTGATCTTCGCGGCGAACGTCGGATCGTCGACAGTCTTGCCCTCGGGTGCCGTGTAGAGCAGCACCACGTCCGCCGTGGTGTCGCGGCCGAAGGTGCCGTCGGCGAGCTTCGCGGCCGCCACCGACTCGGAGCCGGGATCGTCCCACCCGCTCTGGCTGAGGTTCTTCTCCAGTCCGAGGCCGTACGCGCCGAGGCCGAGCATCAGCGCGACCATCACCCCGATCACAGTGAATCGGAGGCGATAGACGAGGCGACCCCAGCTGGCGAACACTATTGCACTCCTTGACGTCCGAGGAGCAGAGCGGACAGTGGACGGAACGGCTGCAGCCAGGCGCCCTCGTCGGGCAGCGATTCCAGGCTCACGCGCGGCAGCGGCTCACGGAACACCCCGGGAATGTCCTCGAGGTCGACGAACTCGAGGATCTCCGAGGAAACCGCCCAGCTCGCGTGCTCCCGGAACCCGAGCACCTGCACCGGGACCCCGGTCGCCGCGATGTCCTCGAGCGGCTCGCGGAACGCCTGGCCGTCGGCGGACGCGACCATCACACCGCCGAGACCGCCTTCACGGGCCCGCAGCGCGATGTGGTCCAGCATGTCGGAGTCGACGTCGCTGTCCTCGTCGATCTTCGGCTTCGCGAACACGGCGAAACCGACATTACGAAGTGCCTCCACCCAGGGGCGGACGACGTCGGCGCTGCCCGGCGCGATGTTCGTGAACACCGTCGCCTCCGGCTCCAGCCGGACGGAACTCGTCCCCGACAGCTCGGCCGTGCGGCCGAGCAGCCAGCGGCCGAGCGCGTCGAAGCGGGGCCGGTACGCCGCGGTGGGCCGGCCACCCAGAATTGCGCCGAGCCCCATGTCGAGGTTCGGCGCGTCCCACACCAGCAGTACCCGGCGTGGCTGCCGGGGCTCTCGGCTGTCGTCGCCGGCGGCCCCGGCCGTGTCCGGTAGTCGTTCGCTGACGCTCATCCGCTGACCTTTCCCCAGATCATTTCCGTGATCGGACGGCCGACGCGATGCGCCTTGTCCTCGAACTTGGTGACCGGGCGCTCGTGGGTCATCGGCGAGTCGATCGCGCCGCTCGCCAACTCGTCCCAGTCGAGCCGGGTCAATCGAGGCTCGCCGTCGCCCGCCTCGGAGATCCATTCTGCGTACTCGGCGTGGTCCGTCGCCACGTGCAGCACGCCACCGGGCGCGAGCCGGTCCGCGATCAGGGCGAACGTCGCAGGCTGCAGCAGCCGGCGCTTGTGGTGGCGAGCCTTCGGCCACGGGTCCGGGAAGAACACGCGCGCACCGACCAGCGACTCCGGCGTCAACATGTTCTCCAGCACGTCCATCGCGTCGCCGCGCAAGATGCGGATGTTGGTGATGTCGTCGCGCTCGATGGACTGGAGCAGCTGCGCGAGCCCAGGGCGGTACACCTCCACCGCAAGCAGGTTCGTGTGCGGCTCGGCCTTGGCCATCGCGGTGGTCGCCGTGCCGGTTCCACATCCGATCTCGATGATGGTCGGTGCCTTCCGGCCGAACCACCCGTCGATGTCGAGCGGGGTGTCCGATACGTCGGCACCGATGGTCGGCCACATCCGGTCCCAGGATTGCTGCTGGGAATCGGTCAGGGCGCCGCGGCGGGAGCGGAAACTGGTCACCCGGGGATACAGGCGGGAGCCCCGTTCGGGAGCACCCTCCACCCGGGGTTCGGCGTCATTCACCGCACCATTGTCACGCATGACCCCGGATTCTGGCAGCTGGGTCTTAAGGGCTGGTTGAGACTTTGGCCCCGGCGTGTCATCACGGCTTTCGCTGCCTTGCGCGCGCTAATGGTCCACGACCTGCACGTTCGCCGGATGTTTGCCAGTTCGCTCCGCGAATCGACTGTCGTTTTCGTTCGCCGGCTGCGATTATCGCCACGCGCGTCGGGGAGGCGCGCACGGGTGTTTCAGCACTGGGGGTGACGCGATGGCGTCGACGAAAACGATCCTGCACCGGGTGCGGTCGGCACTCGACACGGGCGCCGCAGCGGACCTCGACAGGCTCGTCGGAACCGTGTGTGCGCCGATGCGGATCGAGGTGACCGGCCGTGCCGGCGTCGGCCGGTCCGCCCTCGTCGCCGCGCTGGGGCCGGTACCCGGTGCGGAGGTGGTCGAGTCCGAGGCGTGGGACCGCCCGGGGGCGGCCGATCCTGTCCTCACCGGGGACGTCGTGGTCCTGACCGTGCTCGACCCGCCGCGAGGTGCCGACCGGGCCGCCGCGGATGCCGCCGGTGGGCGACTGGTGGTGGTGCTCACGAAGGCGGACACGCTGACCGACCCGGCCGGGGCCGCGTCCCGGGCGGCGGTCGCGCTCGGCGCGCCGTGCCTGCCGGTGACGGCGGTCGGTGCCGTCCGCGGCCTCGGCGAGGTCCGCGACGTGCTCGCGGTGCGGGTCGCCGCGGTCCGGGCCGATCGGGCGGCGGCCCTGCTGACGCTCCTGCGGTCGCTGGCCGGGGTGGCGGGCCTGCGCGACGCGGTCGAGGACCTCCTCGCCTCCGACGACGCCGTGTGGCTCGCGGCCTCCGCAACCGGTGTGTCCGCCGAGGACGGGGACGCCGGCGACGAGGCGTCGCGCTGGCGGGTCCGGCTGAACACCGCGTCCGACGGGGACTCGGCCCGTGCCGCCCTTGCCGGGCACCGCGCGGCCGTTCGCCGGTTGGTGCGTCGTGCCTGACGGGGAGATCGACCGGGTCCTGCGCCGGTGGCATCCCGGCGTCCACGAGTCGTCCGCGCCGGTTGTCGCTGTCGCCGGCCTGCCCGGAACCGGTCGCAGCACCCTGTCCACGCGGCTCGGCGAATTGCTGCCCGACCTCCGGGTCGTCGACGGCCCGGATCCCGTGGCGACCGTGACGGTGACGGTGTTCGACGCCGCGGCCCCGCTCGGACGGGAGGAACTTTCGCTGCTCGAATCGGTCGCGGCGAGCGGGACGACGGTGGTGTGCGCGCTGACTCGGGTCGACGCGCACCGGGACTGGCCGTCGGTGCTCGGCCGCGACGCCGCGCTGCTTTCCGAACACATGCCCGCGGTCGCGCGGCACCCGATCCTGCCGGTGTCCGCCGTGACCGGCCGCGGGCTGCCGGAACTACGGGCCGCGGTCGACGAGGCCCTGTGCGGCGCCGATCCCGGGCACCCGCGCCGCGCCGTCCTCGAACGGACCCGCGCGATCGTGGCCGAGGCCGCCGCCGACCTGCGGCGTGACGACGACACGCCGCGGCTGCGGGAACGGCGCACTGCCCTGATCGCGGACCGTGACGACGTCCGCGCCGAGGGCCTCGCCGCGCTGCGCCGGCTGACCGCGCTGGCCCGCGTCGACCTCACACATCTGGTCGGCGACCGGGTGCGCGCGGCCGCGACCACGCTGCGCGCCGGACTCGACCGGTCCGACGAGGACTCACTCCGCGAGGTCCCGCAACGGTTGCGCGACGAGGTCGCGGCGTTGACCGTCGAACTGGACGCGGCGACGAGCGTCGCGCTGACCGGGCTGGGAACCCTGGTGCTGGGAGAGACGCACCCGGTGGCCGGTCCGAACCGGCCGCCGCCGGCCGTGGTGGATCCGCAGCCGCGGCACCGGGGCGTCGAGGAGCGGATGGTGATCGTCGTCGGGGCATCCGCGGGGGCGGGCCTGGGCAGGCTGGTCATGTCCCCGATGGCGGGCAGTGCGGTGTTCGACCTGATCGCCGTCCCGGTGACCCTGCTCCTCGGCGCACTCGCCGCCTGGTGGCTGACGCGGATGCGCCGCGTGGCTGCCGATCGTGCACACCTGCGGCAGTGGATCGCGGAGGCGATGGCGCAGGTGCGTTCCGGGCTCGAACAGCGGGTGCTGACCCGCCTCGTCGACACCGAGGCCGAGATCGGCGAGGCGATCGGCCGCGCCCACCGGCAGCGGGTCGCGGCGACCGAGCCGGCGCTCGCCGACCTGGACCGGGCGCTGAGGGAGAACCTGGCCCGCACCTCGGGCCGGGTGGCTGCTGTGGAGCGGGACCTCGCGGTGATCGACCGGGCGCTGGCGGAACCGGGGGACGGAGTGGTGCGTCCAAGTCGGCAGTGACCGGTCTCGGGGACGGGCCGGTGTGATCGAGGGAGGGTGGCGGCGATGCAGGACGAGATGCTGATGATGGGGTTGCTCGGAGAACACTCCGTGTCGGTGGAGTCGGGTCCGGCGGACGGGGACATCGTCCTGGTCGATCCGACCGTCGACCTCGACGGCGACGGGATCCTCGACACCCGGGCGTTCGCGGATGCGGACGGGGTGACGGTCGTGTCCGACCTCGACGGCGACGGCCGCGCGGACCACCTGACCAGGGTCGAGGGGGACGGCGGGTACGCGGCGTGGGAGCCACGGCGGGACGCCGACGGCACGGTGCGCTGGGACCGCACCGACCTCGGACAGCTGTGAGCGCGGCCGCGCGGCGTCGTATACGAGCGGATGCATATCGGAATTTCCGAAAACGCTCAGCAAACTGGACGGATGTCCGTATAAAGGTCGGGTGCGTAACGACGATCACGCACATGTCACACCTTCACCGGGCCGACCGCGGTGGGATGCGCGGGGCCTGTACCTGATCGAAACGGAGATCTACATGTCCCGATCCTCGATGCGCCGGATCACTGCTGTCGCCGCCTCCGGTGCCCTCGTCGCCGCAGGCGCGGTCGTCGGCCTCGGCCTCGGAACCGGTGTCGCCAGCGCCGCCGACTGCAACCAGTCCAGCCACGCCGAGAAGAACAACGCCAGCACCGTGTGGATCACCCACACCTACGACCGCTCGGTCAACGTCACGGAGGCCGCGGGTGGCACCCAGGTCACCTACAAGACGGTGATCGGTACCACCAGCATCGGCAACCCGTACGTCAACACCATCACCGAGTTCCCGCCCACCGGATTCGGTGCGCCCGTCAAGTCGGTCATCACCGCCTTCAACGCAATCGGCGGTCAGCAGCCCGAGGAGGTGACCGCGACCCCGAACGGAGCCGGCTACAAGTTCACCAGCACCGGGTGGTTCGTCAACTCCGGTAACCCGGTCACTCTCGAGACGACCTACGTGGTTCCGAAGGACTCGACCCCCGGCACGGCGATCACCAGCGGTGGCGTCGGCGTCGCGGGCACCGTCGGCGTCAGCAACGAGCTGCCGGACCTGACGGCGTGCTTCAAGGTCCGCCTGCCCAACGCCGGTGAGACCGTGCTCAGCGTCGCGGACGAGACCGGAACCGGTTCGGCCGAGGGACAGCTGTCCTCGACCGGTTCGATCAGCGACGTCCTCGGCGACACCATTCTGAAGGTGATCGAGGGCAGCCTCAGCTGATCCGAGAGCACCACAACCGACTCCGGCGGTGACGACTTCGGTCGTCACCGCCGGAGTCGTGTGACGGCCGTGCCAGATCACTGAATCGGTCCTGTGACCGATCGGACGTGACCCGATTCCCACCACGCGGACCTGCAGCGCTAACCTCTTACCAGGACACCCGGCGCCCGCGTCGTCGTCGACCGTGTGAAACCACTCGCACACGGAGACGGAACAGCGGGTAGTGCCCCGCCGAGAGGGGTCAATCGCGCTACATCGAGCACCGCCGGAGGGCGGGGCGCGGTGAATCGATTCCGGAACACCCCAGGGAGAGTTTGATGACCTCAGCGACCATTCCCGGTCTGAATGGCACCGACCCCGCGCCCACCTCGCACGGCGAACTTCTCGCCTGGGTTCGTGAGGTGGCGGAGCTGACGCAGCCCGACAGCGTCGTCTTCGCCGACGGTTCGGACGAGGAGTGGGACCGGCTGACCACCAAGCTGGTCGAGGCCGGCACCTTCACCCGTCTCAACGACGAGAAGAAGCCGAACTCGTTCCTCGGCAACTCCGACCCGTCCGACGTGGCGCGCGTCGAGTCCCGCACCTACATCTGCTCGCGCGAAGAGATCGACGCCGGCCCCACCAACAACTGGATGGATCCGGCCGAGATGCGCGGCCTGATGACCGACCTGTACCGCGGCAGCATGCGCGGCCGCACCATGTACGTGGTGCCGTTCTGCATGGGCCCGCTCGGCGCCGAGGACCCGAAGCTGGGAGTCGAGATCACCGACTCCGAGTACGTCGTCGTCTCGATGCGCATCATGACCCGCATGGGTCAGGCCGCCCTGGACAAGCTCGGCACCGACAAGCCGTTCGTGAAGGCGCTGCACTCGGTGGGTGCGCCGCTGGCCGAGGGTCAGGCCGACGTGCCGTGGCCGTGCAACGACACCAAGTACATCACCCACTTCCCCGAGGACCGGGAGATCTGGTCCTACGGGTCCGGCTACGGCGGCAACGCCCTGCTCGGCAAGAAGTGCTACTCCCTGCGCATCGCGTCGGCGATGGCCCACGACGAGGGCTGGCTGGCCGAGCACATGCTCATCCTCAAGCTGATCTCGCCGGAGAACAAGAACTACTACATCGCGGCCGCGTTCCCGTCCGCGTGTGGCAAGACGAACCTCGCGATGATCCAGCCGACCATCCCCGGCTGGCGTGCCGAGACCCTCGGCGACGACATCGCGTGGATGCGGTTCGGTGAGGACGGCCGCCTGTACGCGGTGAACCCGGAGTTCGGCTTCTTCGGCGTCGCGCCGGGCACCAACCACGGCTCGAACCCGAACGCGATGAAGACGGTCGAGGCCGGCAACACGCTGTACACCAACGTGGCGCTGACCGACGACGGCGACGTCTGGTGGGAGGGCCTCGAGGGCGACCCGCAGCACCTGATCGACTGGAAGGGCAACGACTGGACCCCCGAGTCCGGCGAGAAGGCCGCCCACCCGAACTCGCGCTACTGCACCCCGATGTCGCAGTGCCCGATCCTGGCCCCCGAGTGGGACGACCCGCAGGGTGTGCCGATCTCGGCGATCCTGTTCGGTGGCCGCCGCAAGACGACGGTCCCGCTGGTCAGCGAGTCCTTCGACTGGCAGCACGGCACCTTCCTCGGCGCGACCCTGTCGTCCGAGCAGACCGCCGCGGCCGAGGGCAAGGTCGGTTCGGTCCGCCGTGACCCGATGGCGATGATCCCGTTCATCGGCTACAACGCCGGTGACTACATCAACCACTGGATCACCCTCGGCAAGAACGCCGACGCCGACAAGCTGCCGAAGATCTTCTACGTGAACTGGTTCCGTCGCGGTGAGGACGGCCGGTTCCTGTGGCCCGGGTTCGGTGAGAACTCCCGCGTCCTCAAGTGGATCGTGGACCGCATCGAGCACAAGGCCGGCGCGCAGACCACCCCGATCGGCTTCGTGCCGACCGCGGCGGATCTCGAGCTGGACGGTCTCGATGTCGTCGCCGCCGACGTCGACGAGGCCCTCGCGGTGAGCGTCGACGAGTGGAAGGCGGAGCTGCCGCTGATCGAGGAGTGGTTCGAGTTCCTCGGTGAGAAGGTGCCGTCCGGTGTCCGCGACGAGTTCGAGGCACTCAAGCAGCGCCTCGGCTGAGTCACGCCGCTTCACGTTGAAGGGAGTCTTCGATCGGTCCGACCGATCGGGGGCTCCCTTCGGTTGTTTCGGGAGCCGGTGTGGGTCGGTTCGAGTGGCAGTGGTGGAATACATGCAACGAACAGCGACGCCCGGCGTATACGCACGGGGAGAGGATCAGCGATGAGCCAGATCTACAACAACGTCACCGAGCTGGTCGGGCGCACGCCGCTCGTCCGCCTGAACCGACTGACGGACGGCACGCAGGCGCAGGTCGTCGCGAAGCTGGAGTTCTACAACCCTGCCAACAGCGTCAAGGACCGGATCGGTGTCGCGATCATCGACGCCGCCGAGAAGTCGGGCGAGCTCAAGCCCGGCGGCACCATCGTCGAGGGCACCTCCGGCAACACCGGTATCGCGCTGGCGATGGTCGCGGCGGCCCGCGGCTACAAGGTGATCCTGACGATGCCGGAGACCATGTCCACCGAGCGTCGCGTGATGCTGCGCGCGTACGGTGCCGAGATCGTGCTCACCCCGGGCGCCGAGGGCATGGCCGGCGCCGTGAAGAAGGCCGAGGAGATCGTCGGGCAGACCGACAACGCGATCCTCGCCCGCCAGTTCGCGAATCCGGCCAACCCGGCGATCCACCGGGCCACCACCGCCGAGGAGGTCTGGGCCGACACCGACGGTGCGGTCGACATCTTCGTCGCGGGCATCGGTACCGGCGGCACCCTGACCGGTGTCGGCCAGGTGCTGCGCGAGCGCAAGCCCGGAGTGCAGATCGTCGGTGTCGAGCCTGCCGACTCGCCGATCCTGACCGGCGGCCAGCCCGGCCCGCACAAGATCCAGGGCCTTGGCCCGAACTTCGTGCCCGACATCCTCGACCGCGAGGTCTACGACGAGATCATCGACGTCAAGTTCGACGACGCCATCACCACCGCCCGCAGCCTCGGCACCGACGAGGGCATCCTCGGCGGCATCTCCGCAGGCGCCAACGTCTGGGGTGCGCTGGAGCTGGCCAAGCGTCCGGAGAACGCAGGCAAGCTGATCGTCGTGGTCATCCCGGACTTCGGTGAGCGCTACATCTCGACGCCGCTCTTCGAGCACATCCGGGACTGAGCGGTATGGGAGTGCTGCGCACGGTTCGGGAGGACCTGAACGCCGCGCGCGGACAGGACCCGGCCGCGCGCAGCAACGCCGAGAACGCGCTCGTCTACTCGGGGCTGCACGCCATCTGGTCGCACCGGGTCGCGCACCGCATGTGGGCCGTGCCCGCGCTTCGCGGTCCGTCGCGGGTGCTGGCGCAGTTCACCCGGTTCCTGACCGGCATCGAGATCCATCCCGGTGCGACGATCGGCCGGCGGTTCTTCATCGACCACGGCATGGGTGTGGTGATCGGGGAGACCACCGAGATCGGTGACGACGTGATGCTCTACCACGGCGTCACCCTGGGCGGTCGTTCGCTGGCGAAGACCAAGCGGCATCCGACGATCGGCAACCGGGTCACGATCGGCGCGGGCGCGAAGGTGCTCGGCCCGGTGGTGATCGGGGACGACAGCGCGATCGGGGCGAATGCCGTTGTCACCCGCGATGTCCCGGCCGACTCGATCGCGACGGGGATTCCCGCGACGGTCCGGCACCGCAGCGGACGCCAGCACGAGCAGCTGGTCGACCCGAACATGTACATCGATCCCGCGATGTACATCTGATCCCCGTCCCGGCGACTTCCTGAATGGCCCACCCGTTCGGTCCGACCGAACGGGTGGGCCATTTCGGGATCGGGGGCTCTCAGGCGTTGTCGGGCGTGAGTGCCGGCTCGTCGGGGGTGGACAGCGACAGCACCGCCTTGCGGATGTGCTGATGCCGCTCGAGTGCCTTCTCGCAGCGGTCGAGAAGCTCCGCGACGGTGTGCTCGACGTCGTCGCCGACCAGGTCGACGGCCGCCACGAGATACACCTGCCGCGGTCCGAGGTACTCCATTCGCAGCATCGTCACCCGGTCCACCTCGGGCAGGTCGAGCAGTGCCCGCAGGCCGGCCTCACGGAGCTGCGGGGACGCCTCCTCGCCGACCAGGAAGCGCCGGTTGCGGTCGATCAGGATCACCGCGATCACGCCGAGGAGAATGCCGACGAGAATCGAACCGATGGCGTCGGGCACCGGGGAGCCGGTCAGCTGGTGCAACAGCACGCCGCCGAACGCGATCACCAGTCCGATCAGCGCGGCCGCGTCCTCCGCGAACACCGCGCGCACCGTGGGATCGGACGTCTTGAGGGCGTGCTCGAACAGGTCTCGGTCCGCGGTCGCCGCCTCGGCACGCACCTGCCGGAACGCCTGCCGGAACGAGATCGCCTCCAGCACGAACGAGATGCCCAGCACCGCGTAGGCGATGCCGAAGTCGGTGGCCGGCTCCGCGTGGAACAGTTCCTGGACGCCGTGCGTGATCGAGACGCCCGAGCCGAGCGCGAAGAGACCGAGCGCGGCGAACATCGACCAGATGTACGCCTCGCGACCGTAGCCGAGCGGGTGCGCCCGGTCGGCGGCATGCCGGGACCGCCGGTTCGCGATCAGCAGCAGCACCTCGTTGCCGGTGTCGGCCCAGGAGTGGGTGGCCTCGGCGACCATCGACGCCGATCCGGTCACCGCGGCGGCGACCGACTTCGCCACGGCGATGGCCAGATTCGCCCCGAAGGCGAGCAGTACGGTCAGGGTGCTCTCCTGGTCCGCGTCCGCCGCGGTGTCGCGTTCGGTCATGGAACGAACGATACGACCGGATGCACTCGGCGGGTCCGACCGACACCGCGCAACGAGTTTGATCTTGAATTGCTAACGATCAACCGCGTATTCCGCCTATTTCCGGCACGGGATGCATACCCTGCTGACGTTCTACCGCTGCCGCGGCCACACGGTGTGGCCGCGGCTTTCCGTGTGTACCACCGAGAAGGGGCCATGATGCCGAGTACCACCATGAAGAGGATCGCCGGCGGCGCCGCGATCACCGCCGCCACCGCCGCGCTTGCCCTGGCGATGCCTGCGACGGCGTCGGCCGCGACCGCGACCGCGCCCGAGCTCAGTGCGTCGGTCAGCGGCGGGGACGTCACCTTCACTCTCACCGACCCCAACACCGGCGTGCTCGACGGGTGCGCGGCCGGCCTGGTCGACGCGGGCCGGGCGATCGAGATCTCAGCCATGCTGGCGGACATCACCAACCCGGCCAACTTCCTCGGGATCCTCAACTCGGGGGTCATCAAGGGCTCGCCGGCGGTCACCACGATCCTGGATCGGTCCGTGACGGTGACGGTCTCGAACCTGCCCGACGGCGTGTACGCCGTGGTCGGCGCGTGCGCCGGGATCACCAAGGACGCCGCGACGGCGATGAAGCCGGTGATCGTCCCGTCCGGCATCGGCAGTGTCAGTGGTGTTCTCGACTTCGGGAGCACGGTGCTCGAGAACCCGGAGGCGATCCCGGTCCTCCTCACCCTGGCCGGCGTGTCGCAGGGCAGCAGCGGCAGCAGCGGCAGCTGATCCAGAGACGCGAACGCGCGCCGTACCTTTCGGTGCGGCGCGCGTTCGCGTGTGGAGGTCGTGACTACATGCCGTAGCCGGCGGGCATCAGGACGGACTTGAGCTCGCAGTAGGCGTCGAGGCCCTCGGGGCCGTTCTCGCGGCCGATGCCGGAGTTCTTGTAGCCGCCGAACGGGGCGCCGGGATCGAAGGCGTACCAGTTGATTCCGTAGGTGCCGGTACGGATCTGCTTGGCGACCTCCAGGCCCTTCTCGACATCGGTGGTGTACACCGAGCCGGCGAGGCCGTAGTCGGAGTCGTTGGCGATCTTGATGGCCTCGTCGAGGCTGTCGTAGGGGATCACCGACAGGACGGGGCCGAAGATCTCCTCGCGCGCGATGGTCATCGAGTTGTCGACGTCGGCGAAGATGGTCGGCTCGACGAAGTAGCCCTTCTCCAGGCCGGCCGGGACACCGCCACCGAGAACGAGGCGCGCACCCTCGGCCTTGCCCTTCTCGATGTAGCCGAGGATCTTGTCGCGCTGCTTGGCGGTGATGATCGGGCCGAGCTGGGCGGCCGGGTCGTCCGGCATGCCCATCGGCAGGAACGGGGCGAAGTTCACCATCGCGTCGACGATCTCGTCGTAGCGCGAGCGCGGCGCCAGGATGCGGGTCTGGCCGACGCACGCCTGGCCGGAGTTCATCAGGCCCGACAGCACGAGCATCGGAATGGTCGCGGGGACGTCCATGTCCTCCAGCAGGATCGCGGCGGACTTGCCGCCGAGCTCCAGCGAACAGCGCTTGAGGTTCTGCGCGGCGATCGCGCCGATCTTGCGGCCGACGGCGGTGCTGCCGGTGAAGGTGACCTTGTCGACGTCGGGGTGCGAGATCAGGTATTCGCCCGTCTCCGCGCCGCCGGGAACGATGGACAGCACGCCCTCGGGCAGGCCGGCCTCCGCGAAGATCTCCGCGACGAGGTTCGCGCTCATCGGGGTCTCGGGTGCGGGCTTGAGCACCATGGTGCAGCCGGCGAGGACGGCCGGAGCGAGCTTGTTGATCAGCAGGAACAGCGGCACGTTCCACGCGATGACCGCGGCGACGACGCCGACCGGCTCACGGAAGACCTTGGTGGTGCCGAAGACGCCGGTGCGCTCCTCCTCCCACGGGAACGACTCCGCGAATCCCGCGTACGCGTTCAGCGCGGCCAGCGACGGGGTCTTCTGCATCAGTTCGACCCCGGCCCGCGGCGCACCCATCTCGGCCGAGATCAGCGAGCACAGCTCGTCGGAGCGCTCCTCGATGAGTTTGGCTGCCTTGGTGAGGATCTCGGCACGCTGCGCGGGCGACGTCTGCGGCCAGGCGCCGGACTCCAGGGTGGTGCGCGCGGCGGCGATCGCGGCGTCGATGTCGGCCGGGGCGGCGACCGGCACGCTGCCGACCCGCTCCTCGGTGGCGGGGGAGAACACCTCGAGGCGTTCGTCGGTGGACGGCGCCACCCACTGGCCGCCGATGTAGAGCTTGTCGTAGTCGGTCATGAGTTCTTCCTTGCTGGTGCGGATTTCGTGGAACGCTGGTCGGTGGTGCGGCGTCTAGGGAGCGGTGCGGGCCTCCTCGCCGGCGGCGGGTGTCACGACACCCTGGCCCAGTAGGTGCCGTCGAGCATGTCTTCGAGCGTCTTGCGGTGCAGGATCATGTCGTCCGGGTCGTCGGGTCGGGCGGACTGGCCGAACGCGATCGCCCGGCTCTGCACGCGGAACATGATCGTCGCGTGCCGCAGCGCCGCGTAGACGCTGTAGTAGTCGAGGTTCTCGGGAGTGTGTCCGGTCAGGGTCGCGTACCGGGCGGTGACGTCCTCGCGGCGCATGAAGTCCGGCAGGCCCGGCAGCCCGGCCAGGGTGGCGAGATCCTCGAAGAACCTGTGCAGGAACACCATCCACGCGACGTCCATTTCGCGGGGGCCGAGCGCGGCCATCTCCCAGTCGAGGACCGCGACCGGCGCGAAGTCGCGATACATGATGTTGCCGATCCGCGAGTCGCCCCAGCACAGGACGGCGGGCGACGGGTCGGCGGGCACGTTCGCCTCGAGCCAGCCCAGGGCCCGTTCGATCAGTGGCGACCGGGGTCCGTCCGCGGTCGCCCACTCGTAGTAGCCGCGCTGGCGGGCCAGGTGCGCCCGGAACGACTCCTCCGCACTCGATCCCGCGTCGTGCAGGCGCAGGAACCCGAAGTGCCGAACCGGGTCGGGAATCGCGTGCAGTTGCGCGAGCACCTCGACGGACGCGTCCTGCAGCGCCCGTCGCTGCTCGGGGGTGGCCTCGGACAGCCACGACCCGAAGTTGTAGGGCATCACGTCCGGCGGCACCTCGCCCTGGATGCGCTGCATCACGAAGAACGGCGCACCGAGCGCGGCGGGGTCGGGTTCGGACCAGTAGGTGGCCGGCACCGGCACCGCGGACAGTTCACCGACCGCCTTCATCACGTCGAACTGGGTGCCCATGTCGTAGCTCGGGAACACCGGCATCGAGGTGGCGCCCGGCTCGATGCGGGCGACCAGATCGTGGGTGCGGCGCGTGCCGTCCTCGGTCCACTCGGCGTCGAACAGGATGGTCTCGCTCGACATGCCGTTGGCGTCGGGGAGGTGCACCTCGCACACGCGCGGATCGGCGCCGTCGGGTAGGCGGCCGGTCAGCCAGGACTGGAGTGCGGTGCGAAGTTGCTCGGGATCGCGTCTCGAATCGCTCGGACGCGCGACCTCCGAGAAGTTCTCACCTTCGCCAAACGCGGTTTCTGCTGCGCTCACGGTGCCCTCGTTCCGTCGTCCCCGCGGGCAGGGCGGTGCGCCCGGCCGTCGAGGCAGAGTGTGGTGAGAAGCACACTAGAACACGTTACAGAGTTCCGGACGTGAATTCAGCCCCCATTTCGGTTGGACCTGTAACGAAATTGCGAAAGGTCAGTCGACCAGCGTCAACGCGCCCGCGCCGATCAGCGTCGCGCGTCCGCCGAGCGCCGCCGGGACGATCCGCAGCCCGCGGCTGAACGACAACCGCGCATGTCGCCGCGCGGCCGCCCGCATCGGCTCCCACAGCGGGGCGCCGGCCTGACCGAACCCGCCGCCGACCACCGCGAGGTCCAGGTCCAGCAGGGCCGCCGCCGATGCGATCGCCGTCCCGACCGCGGTTCCCGCCCGGTGCAGTGCCGCGAGCGCCACCCCGTCACCCGCGTCCGCCGCCCGCGACAGCTCCAGCCCCGTCGACCCCGACCAGCCGCGGGCGTTCGCCCAGCGCACCGCCGACGGTCCCGAGGCGACCGCCTCGAGGCAGCCGAATCCGCCGCAGGCACACGCGACGTCCTCGGCGCCCGGCACCACGGCGTGCCCGATGTGGCCGGCGTTGCCGGTCCGCCCGCCCGCGATCCGGCCGCCGATCAGGACCCCGCCGCCGACCCCGGTCGAGACGATCATCCCGATCTGGTTCCCGGTCCCGCGCCCCGCGCCGAACCGGTATTCGGCGAGGGTGCAGCAGGCGCCGTCGATGGCGAGGGTGACCTCCGCTTCGGGGAACAGTCCGCGGACGGCGTCGACGAGTCCGAAGCCGCCGCGCCACTCGGGGATGTTCAGCGGCCCGACCGTGCCGGCCGCGACGTCGACCGGGCCGGCCGAGCCGATCCCGATCCGTCGCACGCGGTGCCCGCCCGCGACCTCGGTCAGCAGCTTCTCGGCGACCGCCCACACGTCGGACCCCGGTGTCGCGACGCGGCGCTCGGCGACCAGCGTTCCGTCCGGCTGCACCCGCGCAGCCGCGAACTTGGTGCCACCGATGTCCAGGGCGAGCGCGGTCATCCTGCGACCATAGAGTGCGTCAGCGCCTGCGCAGGACGACGACGAGGTTCGACACCAGGATCTCGCGCACCCACGGCACCTTGACCAGCCACCACGCCCAGCGGGGGTGGTAGCGGGGGAACGCGGCGAGCAGTTCGCCGTCCGGAGTCGAACGCGCCCAGCGCAACCCGTCGGCCGCCCCGACGTCGAACAGCGACACCCCGAACCGGTTCTTCGGCTCCCTGCCGTGCTTGCGGGCGTAACGGCGGGCCGCGTACTCGCCGCCGAACGCGTGCCACGGCCCGGTCTCGTGCCCACCGAACGGGCCCCACCACAGCGTGTACGACAGCACCATCAGCCCACCGGGTCGGGTGACCCGCAGCATCTCGTCCGCCATCGTCCACGGTTCCGGCACGTGCTCGGCGACGTTCGACGAGAAGCAGATGTCGACGGACGCGTCCCGGACCGGCAGTGCCATCCCCGACCCGCGGATGCCGCCGTGCGCGGGCAGCCCGGCCGCGTGCATCTCCGTCGGATCCGGCTCCACCGGAACGTAGGTCGCGCCCGCGCCGCGGAATGCGTCGGCGAAGTAGCCGGGACCGCCACCGACGTCGAGGACCGTCAACCCGTCCAGCGTCCGGCCGGTCGCTCCCGCGTGGAGGTCGGCGATCAGTTCCAGCGAATCGGTGGCCAGGGCGCCGTAGAAGACGTCGGGGTCGGTCTGCTCGTACTTGAAGGTCGACAGCAGGTGCACCGACCGGCGGAGGGTGGCCCGACGGGCGAAGATGCGGGTCACGGGGAGCGCGGTCACGAGGCGCCAGCCTATCGGTCCGGAAACGGTGCGGTCGGACCGCACCATCAGGCCGGGCTGAGCCGATAAGGTGTGCACCGGCCGCCGCCGCGGTCGACACGCCCGAGGTCCAGGAGTAGTGCCGTGCGCGAGGTTCTGTTGTTGTGCTGGCGCGACACCGGGCATCCCCAGGGCGGCGGCAGCGAACGCTATCTCGAGCAGGTCGGCGCCGGTCTGGCCGCGCGCGGCATCTCGGTGACACTCCGCACGGCCTCCTATCCGGGCGCCCCGCGCGAGGAAGTCGTCGACGGTATCCGGATCAGCCGGGGTGGTGGCCGGTTCACCGTCTATCCGCGTGCCCTCGCCGCGATCGCCGCCGGCCGGTTCGGTTTCGGACCGCTCAGGGGCCTCGCGCCGGACGCCGTCATCGACACCCAGAACGGCATCCCCTTCTTCGCTCGGCTGGTGGCCGGCGCCCCGAGCACCGTGCTCGTGCACCACTGCCACCGCGAGCAGTGGCCCGTGGCCGGCCGGCTGGTCGGACGGATCGGCTGGTGGGTCGAGTCCCGGCTCTCGCCGCGGCTGCACCGCGGCAACCAGTACCTGACGGTGTCGCTGCCGTCCGCGGAGGAGCTCGACGCGCTCGGCGTCGATCGCGGCCGCGTCGCCGTGGTCCGCAACGGCGTCGACCCGGTGCCCGCGACCGCGCCGGTCGGGGACGCGGGCACCCGCACGGCGCACCCGAGCATCTGCGTGTTGTCACGGCTGGTGCCGCACAAGCAGATCGAGGACGCGCTCACCGCGGTCGCGACGTTGCGGGACCGCATCCCCGCGCTGCACCTGGACGTCATCGGCGGCGGCTGGTGGGAGGAGAACCTGCGGGCCTGCGCGGCCGACCTCGGCATCGCGGACGCGGTGACCTTCCACGGTCACGTGTCCGAGCACCGCAAGCACGAACTGCTCTCCCGGGCCTGGGTGCACGTGATGCCGTCCCGCAAGGAGGGCTGGGGCCTGGCGGTGATCGAGGCGGCGCAGCACGGTGTACCGACCGTCGGCTACCGAAGCTCCCGCGGCCTGACCGATTCCATCGTGGACGGGGTCACCGGCCTGGTGGTCGGGGCCGACGTCGCCGATCCGGCCGACAACGCCGAGGACGTGACCGCGCTGACGGACGCCGTCGAGGAACTGCTGCTGGACGCGGAGCACCGCACCGAGCTGGGCGAGAAAGCGCGGTCGCGGGCGCGGGAGTTCTCGTGGTCGCAGACCGCGGCCGGCGTGCACCGGGTGCTCGCCGAATCCGCCGCCGGCCGCCACGTGTCAGGGCTGATCGGTGCGGACCCGGCGGCGATGCCGGACGCCGAGTACGCAGCCGAGTCCGCCGCCCGCTAGCAGCGCCGCCCACACCAGGTGGGCGGCGGCCAACGCGATCCGCGTCGCACCGCGCTCCGATTGCGGCGCCGGGTCGCCGGGCACCCGATAGAGGGTCAGGTGCTCGTCGCCGAAGACGTGATCCAGCCCGGCGAGCAACTCCTGGTCGCCGGGCAGGCCCGGGGTGCCCTTCTCGACGAGCACCCAGCCGACACCGAGCGCGGACAGGTCCGCCGCGGTGCCCCCGCCGAGCAGCACGAGCTCGACCTCCGCGGCCCGGCCACCCTCCCCGGTGATCTCGGTGAACCCGGCGCCGGTGAACGTCGGCTCCGAAGGGAGGACGAGGAGGCGCCCGGTCTGCGGCACGTCGAGTGGCAGCATCCGCGGCGCGGGATCCAGGACCGGCGCAGGCCCGGAGTACGGGAAGCGGCGGAACGTGCCCACCGGAAGCACCGCGACGTCGCCGTCCTCGCCGTCGAGCAGTGCCGCGACCTGCTGCCACGACGTCGGATAGTGCACCGGACGCAGCGCACCCCCCACACCCCACGCCAGGTCCGGCAGCGACAGCAGCACCGCGACGATCACGACCCCGGCGGCGACCCCGGTCCGCTCCCGGCCGCCCGTCCGCTCCGGCGCGAACACCCGACGTGCCAGACGCGCGCCCGCCGCGACGCCGGCGGCCGCGGCCAGCGCGTAGAACGGCACCGCGAGGGCCACCCACTTCTGGGCGTCGCGCAGCAACCCGTACCCGGGCACGTGCACCATTGCCCACTCGCCGGCCACCAGGCCGGGGCCGGTCGCCGCGAGCGCGGGCAGCGCCACCGCGAGCCCCGCGAGTACGGCCAGCGCGACCAGCACCGGGTTGCCGCGCCTGCGCCACAGCGCGGGCAGCCCGCAGCCGACCACCGCGAGCAGCACGACCGTGCCGACCAGTGCCCACGGTGTCGTCCGGCTGCCCGGCACCGCGTCCGCGTTCCAGATGCCGCCGAGGCCGGCGAGGCTGCCGAGCGTGGCCAGTCCCGGCTCCGCGCGGGCCGCGAACGCCGCCGCCCCGGCCGCATCCGCCCCCTGCGCGCCCGCACCCGACAGCGCCGTCGCGACCAGCCACGGCGCCGACGCCGCGACCGCGAGCGCCGCCCCGACGCCGACACGAGGCAGGCGCGGAGCCCGGCCGCCCGGTGCCGCGAGCAGCACCAGCGTCAGCAGCGATGCCAGCACCGCGCCGGTCGGGGTCAGCCCGGCCGCGGCCAGCGGCAGGGCGAGCGGGGCCCACAGCAGTGGGGAGCGGAGCGTGCGCGCGCGGCGAATCCTCTGCGCCGCCACCACGATCCACGGCAGCGCCGCGTACCCGGCCAGCAGACTCCAGTGCCCCTGCAGCAGGCGCTCGGCGACATACGGGTTCCACAGCGTCACCGTCGACGCCACCAGCCGGGCGGCGGTTCCGGCGGAGGGCAGGAGGGTCGCCACCATGCGCGCCGCGCCCCACCCGGCCGCCCACAATGCGAGCAGCAGGATCGCCTTGACCACGATGCCGCCGTCCACGACCGTCGACGCCGCCGCGACCGCCGCGTCCTGCGGCACCGCCCGCGCCGCCGCGTCCGACAGCCCCAACGCCGAATCCGTCAGGTACGACCGCGGAGTGCTCACCGCGTCCCGCAGCAGCAGATACCCGGGCCCGAGCAGCGGACCCAGAATCAGCAACGTCAACGCCAGGCTGTACCCGGGCACCAGGAACAGGGCCGGCCGTGCGGGCCCGGGGGCCCGGGTGAGCCCCACGGGCCGCTCGATCATGGACCACACGTTATAGGGGACGTGCGGGCGTATTCGGGCGGCGGTGGGGGACACGCGTGGCCGGGTGCCATCATGGGCGGATGACACCTCGCCCCGCCGCCGGCTCCGCCGTGGCCGGGATGACGATGGTGACCGCCGGGTCGATGACCGCGAACGCCCTGTCCTACCTGCTGGCGCTGCTCGCCGCCCGGTGGCTCGGCCCGGCCGGGTACGGAGAGTTCGCCGCGCTCACCGCCGCGCAGCTGGTCCTCGCGGTGCCCGCCCTCGCCCTGCAGACCGTCATCGCGCGGGAGGTGGTGCTCGGCGGCGACGACGCCGCGCTGCGCCGCCTGGCCGCCCGCGCCACGGCCATCGTCGCGGTCCTCGCGGCGCTGCTGGTCGTCCCCATCGCCACGATCCTGGACACCGGGGTCGCCGCCACCGCGGCCGCGCTGCTCACCGCGCCGATGCTGGTGCTCCTGGCCGGTGAGCAGGGCCTGCTGCAGGGCGCCGGGAGGTTCGCGGCGCTGGCGGTGGTGCTCGCCGCGGCAGGCATCGGGAAGGTGGCACCCGCGGTCGCCGTGCTGGTGCTCGGCGGCGGTCCCGGGGCCGCCCTCACCGCGTCCGCGGTCGGGACCGGCGCGGTCGCGGTCGCCGCGCGGCTGCTCACCGGAGACGGTCCGCCGCGCGCGACCCCACGGACCGCGGTCGCCCTCGCCGCCGTGCTGCGGGCCTCGCAGGTGCAGCTCGCGTTGATCGTGCTCTCGTCGGTGGACGTGCTGCTCGCGCGGATCGTGCTCGACGAGCACCAGGCCGGGCAGTACGCACTCGGCGCGGTCGCCACCAAGGTCGCGTTCTGGCTGCCCGCCGCGGTCGGGGTGGTGCTGTACCCGCGGATGGCCAACCCGGAGCACTCGGCGCAGGCGGTGCGCTCGGCGCTCGGCGTGCTGGTCGCGGTCGGCGCCGTCACGGTCGTCGCGGCCGCGGTCGTCGCGCCGCTCGTCCCCGCGCTGCTCGGGGAGTCGTACGCTCCGGTGCGGGGACTGCTGTGGGCGTTCGCGCTCTCCGGTGCCTGCCTGGCGGTCCTGCAGGGTGCGCTGCTGTCGGCGATCGCGCGGGAACGCACGTGGCTGGCGGGCGTCGCCTGGTTGGGTCTGGCGGTCGAGGTGGCGGTGGTCCTCACGGCGGTGACGAGCATGTCGCAGCTGATTGCCGTCGCGGCCACCGTCGCCGCCGTCACCGCGGCCGCCGCGAGCCTGCTGGTACTGCGCGGCGCCGAACCGCCCTCCCCGGGGTTCCCGAATGTCCCATCGGATCGCTCCGACTGAACGAACGGGCCATCGGGGAAGTCCCGGGGGGGCTCACAGCCGCACCCCGACCTCCGCGAGCCGTCGCCGCAGCCGGGTGACGTGCCCGCCGGGCCAGTACACCCGACCGCAGTCGCGGCACCGGCTGAACCGGGTCTGTTCGCGGGCGACGCTGCCGGGCACCCGGTCCCGCACCCGACCCCGCGCGACCGGGTCGAGCACACCATTGCAGCGCGCGCACCTCGTCAACGCCCTGATCTGCCCGTGCAGGTCGAACCGGTCGAGCACCTCCAGCAGCTGGAGGCGCGGCTCGGTGGCGTGCACGAACGCGCCCCGCGTCACCGCGGACCGGCGCAGCAGCCCGACGTCGCGGGTCAGCAGCGTGCGTGACTCGGAGACGGACACCGCGACCAGGTCGGCGTCGTCGGCGTCGTTGCGGTACCGGCAGTCGAAGCCGAGCAGGCGCAGGTACGACGCCAGCCGGCCCAGGTGCACGTCGGCAACGAACCGGGGTTGCCGCAGTGGTCGCGGCCGCAGCCGGGTCGTTCCCGACAGGTCGAAGCGTTCGAACACCGGGTACACCGCGACCCGTTCGCCGCCGCGCAGCAGCCGGTCGAATCCGACGGGTGCACCGTCGACGAGGATCAGGTCCACCTCGGTGTGCGGCACCCCGAACGCCTCGATGCGGTCCTTCACCGAGGGGGTGCCGGTGAAGTCGTGCCGGAAGGTCCGCCTGCGCAGACTCGGCGCGAGGAATTCGTTCAGCTCCTCGTAGAAGCGGAACTCGCAGTGCCGGTCGGTGGCAGCCATACAGCCCCCGGCCTCAACCTACGCCCGCCGGGACCGACCGAATGGGTCACCTGGACGGTCTGAGTGACCGAATGGCCCATTCGGTCACACCGGGGGTGGTGCAACGCGAAGGGCCCGCACTCGGTGAGTGCGGGCCCTTCGCTGCATCTGTCTACAGACGGGTGGTCGGCGGATCCTGGTCGGGCTTGACCTGCGGGATCTCGACGGTCTCGTCGGAGGTGTAGTCGTGGCGCGGGATCAGCTCGGTGTCGGGCTCGTTGTAGTTGCCCGAGTGGGTGTCCGGCGCGGTGCCACCCTCCGGGGCGACCGGGGCGCCACCGGCGACGGCCGGCTTCGCGCCGCCGCGGCCACCGCGGGTGCCGAGGAAGATGCCGGCGATCAGCGAGATCAGGCCGAGGATGCCGGCGATGATCGGCACGGTGCGACCGAAGACCGCCAGCTTGTCCTGGCCGTCCTTGGCCTGCCCGATCTGGTACTCGATGGTGTCCTCGTTGAACGGCAGCGTCGCCTTGAGCACGGTCACCTCGGGCTTGTCCGCGGTGCGCGCGTAGTACTGGTACAGCTGCTCCTGGCCCTTGACGACGACGCCGGTGACCGGGTCGACCCACACGTCGCGCTCGTTCTCGTAGAAGCGGGTCATCGTGACGGGGGCGTCGCCGCCCTCCACGCCCCAGGTGGCCGCGGGCAGCGAGAGCTTGTTGGTCGGCGAGGCGACGACCTTCGACAGGTCGACCGGGCCGACCTTCTGGTTGTAGTGGTACACCTTCATCCCGTTGATCTCCGTCTCCTCGACGAAGTCGATGTCCTTGGACTCGCGGGCGTTGATGTCGAAGTACGGGTACGCCTTCTGCTCGGCGTCGAACGGCCACTTGTACTGCAGGCCGGTGTGCTCGACCTCCTCGGCCGGCTTGTTGGCGTCGGTCTGGATGGTGCCGATCGGGTCCTGGATCGGCATCGAGCTCACGCGGTCCAGGGTGACGCGGTCGATGGTCGCGGTCAGCAGGCCGGTGTCGCCCTGCTTGTCGGTGCGGCGCAGCGTCTGACCGGCCTGGACGGTGATGCGGTCGGCGTCGGACGGGTCGACGACGGTGACGTAGCGCTGCGCGACGAGCGGCACGTCGGTGTTGACGACGGCCTTGCCCGCGGTCAGCGACTTGGAGTCGAGGACCTCACCCTTGCCCTCGGCGATCGTCGTGACCTCGAGGTCGAGCGGGGTCTTCTTGAGCTTGCCGACGGTGTACGTCGGGATCAGCAGAGCGGCTGCCAGTAGGAATGCGCCGAGCCCCACCAGAATGCAGGCGAGTGTTCTGCTCGGCCCTGAGCGTTCCGCCATCCGTGAATCTCCTTCGTCTCCTGATGAGCCCGTCTTCCGATGAGCCGCCCCTGTGATGCGGTGACTGGCGCCGCATCGATCGCAGAGTGTCGCAAAACGACACCCAGTGAGCCCAGACAGTAACAGTGTCGAGCGCTCGATTGCGCTGGCACGCCAGATATTGCACGCGGTACGAAACTCGTCGGTACGTCCGATCTGTCCCACGCCGGGCACACTGGACGCGAAATGGATATCACCGCAGCTCCCACAGCCACCCCGTCGACCGCCCCGCACCTGGCGGCGCGCGGATTCGTCCCCGCGCTCGAGGGCATGCGCGGACTGGCCGCGCTCGGGGTGCTGCTCACCCACGTCGCTTTTCAGACCGGGGCGGTGTCGACACCGGTACTCGGACGGGTGTGGGGGCGATTCGACCTGGCCGTGGCGGTGTTCTTCGCCCTGTCCGGGTTCCTGTTGTGGCGTCCGCATGCCGCGGCCGCGCGGGGCCTCGGCGCCCGTCCCCGAACCGGCCGGTACTTCCTGCACCGCGCGGTCCGCATCCTGCCCGCCTATTGGGTCGTCGTCGTGGTGGTACTGATCTTCCTGCCTGCCGCGGGCGGCGGGTGGAAGGTGTGGGCGGCGAACCTGGGCCTGGTGCAGGTGTTCGTGCCGCTGACACTGACCGATGGCTTGACCCAGATGTGGAGCCTGTCGGTGGAGGTGGCGTTCTATCTGGTGCTGCCGCTGCTGGCGTTTGCTCTGGTCCGGTTGCGCGGCGCGGCGGCGCGGTGGCGGATCCCCGTGCTGCTCACGGCAATGGCGGTGAGCCTGGGCTGGGGATTCCTGCCGATCCCCACCCCCGACGGCATCCACTCCGACAACTGGCTGCCCGGTTACCTGCCGTGGTTCGGCGCCGGGATGCTGCTCGCCGAACTCGTCATGCTTTCGGACGGCCCGGTGCACAGGTTCGCCCGCCGCCGCGGGGTGATGGCCGCGGTCGCGGTGGTCGCGTTCGGGCTCTCCTGCACCGACCTCGCCGGCCCGGAGGGCCTCGTCCGCGCGGCGGCGTGGCAGTACGCGGTGAAGATCGCGCTCGGTGCGGTGCTGGCGTTCGCGCTGCTCGCCCCGCTGGTGCTCGGCGACGGAGTGCGGCACCGGCTGCTCGCAGGCCCGGCCGCGCTGGCGGCCGGGCGCTGGTCGTACGGCGTGTTCATCTGGCACCTGCTGGTGCTCTCCATCGTGTTCCCGGTGTTCGGCATCCTGCCGTTCGACGGGCACTTCGTCTTCGTGCTCGTGGTGACGGTGGTGCTGAGCCTGGCGGTGGCGTCCGCGAGTTACGCGCTGGTCGAGGAGCCGGCGCGCCGCGCCCTGGCCCGGCGGGAGGCCAGGCGGCGTGCGGCGGTCGCTGACAGCGGCACCGCGGACCATCCGACCGCGACGACCGCGACCAGCGCGGCCAGCTGAACCAGCCACGAGTGCCCGACGTAGCCGCCGGGGAACCGCCACGGCCCGGTCGAGAGCAGCGCGGCGCCGACCGCGGTGCCGACCCCCGCGGCGCCGACCAGGACACGGGCCGCGGTCACGGGTCCGCGTGCCCGGCCGATGCCCGCGACCGCGGCGAGGACCGCGACCGCGACCAGGGCGCCGGGCCAGCCGGCCACCGCCGTCGCGGTGGCCAGCATGCCCGCGGCCCCGGCAGCGGTGCTGTGCCAGGTGCGCGGCGCAGGCCCGGGATCGCGTCCCGGCCGGCGCCGGGGCCACAGCGCGAACACGAACAGCGGGATCAGCGCGAGCAGTCCGGCGAAGATGCCGAGCCGGTACCAGCGGTCGGTGGGGAACTCGAGGGTGACGGTGCCGTCGGTGCCGGCCGGCACGATCCAGCCCTGCTGCCAGCCGTCCACCACGACCGGGGCCAGTTCGGTGCCGTCCGGGGCGGTGGCGACCCAGCCGATGTTCTGCGACTCCGGGTTCACCAGGAGCCGGTCCTCGGCGCCGGCCGTGACGGTCAGTTCGCGGTGGTTCGCCGTCCAGGCGGTGGTCGACACGGGGTCGAGGCGCAGCGGAGTGGATGTCGGCGCGGCGGCGTCGAGGCGGAGTCCGTCGACAGTGAACGCGGGTCCGGGCGCCACCACCACCGACGGTGATCCCGCGGGCAGCGGAACCGGTGCGGTGGGCTCGGCCGGCCCGAACGACCCGTCGACCGCGCACACCGTCGCGGGAACGGGTGCGCCGGAACGCAACTGCAGAGCGGTCGCGGAGACGGTGGTGTGCACCACGGACCCGGCGAACGAGACGACCGGGCCGTCCGCGCACCCGACCGTGACGGTGCGGTCACCGGCCGGGACGTCCGAGATTCCGGTGCCCGCGACGGTGACGGTCGCGCCCTCGGCGTCGGTGCCGAGCACGCCGATCTCGGCAAATCCGGGCGGCGCCGGCTGCGCGAAGCCGAGCGCGGTCTGGTCCAGCACGTCGTCCCAGTCGACGATGCTGACCACGATGCGGTCGGTGACCCTCGGGGTCAGTGCGATCCGGTCGCCGTCGGTCAGGTCCCGCACCTGTGGGCCGGCGCCGAGGTCGACGGCGACGCGGGTGGCGCGGGCGGGAAGTGCCCCGGTACTCGGGGTCAGTTCCAGCCCGGAGACCTCCACGGGTGCCGGCAGGGTCAGTGTGATCGTCGGCTTCGGGCCCTTGCCGTCGATGCTGTCGCGGGAGGCGGTCCAGCTGGTCCGCCTGTCGCCGTCGACGGCTGCGGCCGGGGAACTGCGCACGTCCGACACGGCTGCGTCGCCGCTCGCCCGCGGCCGGGCCGGGTCGGCGAGGATCGCCTCGAGTTCGGGGCCCTGGCGCGAGCGGACCAGCAGGCGCGGTGCCACCGCGGTGTCCTGCGGCACCGACAGGGTGCGTTCGAAGACGCCGGGCTCCTCCGGCTGCAGGGCGAGTCCGGGGTGGCAGCGCACCTGGTCCTCCGCCTCGACGCAGGCGGTGCGGCCGGGCAGTTCCTGGCCGAGGTCCCAGCCGAGGACGGTCGCGCCGGCGGGGGTCGGCGGCAGGACGGTGTGGTGCCGGATCGGCACCGTCACCGGATCGTCGCGGTCGGTGAAGTCGTCGACGGACAGCTCGCTGATTCCGAACTGCGTTCCGACGGAACCGTCCTCGGTGTGGGTGGCGGTGATCTTCACCCAGTCGGTACGGCCCGGCGGCAGCGACACCTTGAGTGGCTCCCCGGGTTCGGAAACCCGGACGGCGGTGCTGCCGTTGGCGGTGGTGACCTCGAGCTGCTTGACGGGCACACCGAGAGCGGCCGCGCTGGTCCGCAGGTGCAGCAGCGCGCTCGTGACCGGCTCGTCGAAGTCAATTCGAAGCCATTGCCCCAGAGCGCTTTCCAGGCCGTTGCTGAACCAGCCGGTGGCCTGGTCGCCGTCCACGACCGCGGCCGGTCCGCTGCCCGGTGCCGTCCCGCCGAGCTGGGTGGCGTCGGCCGCCGAACTCGACACGGTGATCCGGGCACCCTCCCACCGGCCGGTGACCAGCTCCGCTCCGTCGACGGGGTAGTCAGCGACCAGGTTGTGGGTCCGGCGCGCGTCGTCAGGGTCGCGCAGCGCGGAGCTGTGGTTGTCGACCTGCCCGAAGTCGGTCTCCCGGTCGGTGGGGGTGTCGGTGACGGTGACGGTGTCCATCGGCAGTCCGGCGCGGGCGGCGTCCGCGGCAAGCAGCACCGGACCGGCGGGCACCCCGTCTCCGTCCTGCGCGCGCCGGGCCGCCAGCCGTTGGAGCGATTCGGGGCCGCCCTGCACGAACGGGACATCGGCCAGGTCGACGGTGTACGGGCCCGCGGGCGGTGCGGCGGGGCCCGACTCCGGGGCGTCGACCCGGAAGATCTCGATCGCCGGGTAGCGGGGCCGCAGGTCGCCGTCGGCGACGATGCCCTCCACCTCGCCCGGGCCGACGTCCTCCCCGAACGTCGCGACGCGGGTCAGGCCGGGGGAGCCCTCGATCGCCCGATGCACAAGCAGGGGCCGGGTGGACCGGGACGACTCGGGGTCGAGGTCGTTGCGGACCACGACGAACCGGATGCCCTGCCCGAGCAGGGTCTGCGCGAGCCCGGCGGACGGGCTGCCGTCGGCGATCAGGCGCTGGACGGAGTCGAGGGCGCGGATCGCGCCGGGCGGCACCAGCGGCACCGCGTCGCGGGACGCCCACGGGGTCGACGCGAGGGCCTGCAGGGGCTCGTCCCGGGTCAGGCCCCACACCTGCGCGGCGAACGGCGCCCCCGGCACCACCAGCGCGCGGGCGGCGTCCGACCCGTCGGGTGAGGCGCCGGCGGCGTGGTCGCCGAGCCAGTCGGCGGCCTCGTGCCAGTAGGCGGGGACCTCGTCGTAGGCGCCGCGGGGAGCGAGCTTGCCGGTCCACGCGAGCGACGTCGCGAGCGTGAGCGCGACCAGGATCAGGCTGGTCACCGCCACCATCGGTTCGCGTTCGGGGTGGGCGAACGCGCTGCGCCAGCGTCGCGTCGGCACCGATCCGGGGAGGGGCACCTTCGCCAGCAGGTGTGCGAGCCCGAGCACGAGCGGCAGCCGGACGAGCGGTTCGAGCTTGTGCACGTTGCGCAGCGGCGCGCCGCCGGAGTCCAGGAAGATGCGGACGGTGTCGGCGATCGGTGATCCGAGTTCTCCGACGTAGCCGGCGCCGAGCCCGGCGAGACCGACGAACAGGATCAGCGTCAGCCGGCCCTTCGCGGGCATCGACCGCATCGCCAGGCCGGCCATCCCGGCGGCGGCGAGCGCGCCGGTCGCAACGACGGCGGCGGGCTGCGTGACGAGCACGGCGCCTGCGATCCGTTCGGGGGAGACGAACGGGGTCCAGCTGTCGGTGCCGCGCAGCACCTCGGTCAGGCTGGTCCACTGCGTCGTCACCCCGGACGACTCGATGTAGTCGAGGAACGGCGGACTGACCTTGCCGAGCAGCAGCAGCGGCACGATCCACCACACCGTGGCAACCACGCACAGCGGAAGCCACCACGCGGTGAACACCCACCAGCGCCGGTTCGGCCGGTGCGCGATCCACCACAGGGCGGTCACAAGGCACGCCGCCGCGGTTGCGACGGCGTTCACCGCGCCCATCAGCGCGACCGCGACCGCCGACTGCGCCGCCAGGCGTGGCAGCTGCGCTGCTCGTGCGTGGTTTGCGGGTCCAGAGACCCCCGAACCACGCACGAGCGCCGAAGGCGCCTGCAGGGCCAGGACCACCGGCAGCAGCACCCACGGGGCGAGCATCATCGGCAGCGTCTCGGAGGAGATCGAGCCGAGGGTGGTCAGGACGCGCGGTGAGAGCACGAAGGCGATCGCCGCGATGATGCGGGAGCTGCGGGAGCCGACACCGAGCGCCTCTGCGAGCCGGATGATGCCCCAGAATCCGGCGATGAGCAGCAGTGCCCACCAGATCCGCTGGGTGATCCACGGCGGGACGTGCAGGACGTGTCCGACGCCGAAGAAGGCGCCGTGCGGGAAGAAGTAGCCGTAGGCCTGGTTCTGCACCTGCCCGAGGGGTGCGAGCGACGACCACTGGTGCGACGCCCGCTCGAGGAAGCCGAGCGGGTTCTGCGTCAGGTCGTACTTGGTGTCGGCGACCAGTCGGCCCGGCGCCTGAGCGAATGCGAGCAGAAACGCGACGACCGAGGCGCCGACCAGCCACCGCCGGGTCAGCGGTGCGGTGGTCGGCGTCTCGGTGATCGCGTCGTGGGGGATGGAGATCGGCGAGTGACCCTGCCACTCGCCCTTAGTGGTGCTGTTAACGGCTGCCGTACTCCACCTGGTTCAGCAGCGACGAGTTCGCGTTCCCGGTCCGGTCGATGTCCGGGCGGGTGTTGTCCGAGGCGGCTGCGGTGACGCCGAAGACGGTGGCCAGTCCGAGGACCGCGCCGATCACTGCACTTGCCACACCGGGGACAAGGAACTTCATCTCGGATCTCCCAATTGCTGCTGCCTGACGGAAACGTTCGCGCCAAGGTATCACCCGCCCGGTCCGTTTCGGGGCGGCAGGCGAATTCAGATCGTGATGTCGAGCGCCGACAGCAGGGTGCCGAGCTTGGCGGTGGTCTCGGCCAGTTCGCCCACGGGATCGGACGCGGCGACGATTCCGCCGCCGGCCCAGGCCCGCAACCGGCGTCCGTCGGCGTCGAGTTCGGCGCAGCGGATCGCGACCACCCACACCCCGTCGCCGTCGGCGTCGCACCAGCCCGCGGCGCCGCCGTAGAAGCCGCGCGGCTCCTCCACCTCGCGGATCACGTCCAGTGCGGCTTGCAGTGGGGTGCCGCACACGGCCGGGGTGGGGTGGAGCAGTCGGGCCAGTTCCAGCGCGGTGGGAGCGGGGTCACGGAGCAGGCCGCGGATGGGGGTGCCCAGGTGCCACACCTGGCCGGTGCCGATCAGTTGTGGCCGCGGCACCGTCAGCTCGGTGCACAGCGGTGCGAGGACCGCGCGGATGCGGTCGGTGACGAACGCGTGCTCGGCGAGGTTCTTCGCCGACGAGAGCAGACGGTCACCCTCCGCCTGGTCGACATCGGGGTCGGAGTGGCGGGGCGCGGTGCCCGCGAGCGGAAAGCAGCGGATCTCGCGGCCGACGCGTTCGAGCAGCAGTTCCGGGCTGGCCCCGACCAGTGACCGGCCGATGTACTCGCCCCCCGCGGCAGACAGGTCGACGCCGAAGCCGTTGCCGCCGGGGTCGCGGGCGACCAGCCGCGCCAGCAGCGGCCACGGACGCATCTCGGTGTCGGTCTCGACCACCACCGAGCGGGCCGCGACCACCTTGTCCAGCTCACCGGCCCGCAGCCGGGACACCAGCGCGGCAACCCGCTTCCGGTGTTCGTCGGGTGCGGGAATCGTGGCGGTGATCCGTGCGCGGGGCGGCGCGGGCACCGCGTCGGGACGCCACGGACCGGCGTCGAACCGGGCGGTCTCGGGGGCGGTCAGCGCGGCCGGGCCGGCCGGATCGAAAGGAAGCGCCCCCACCACGAGCGGGACGTCGCCCGCGGCCAGCGCGTCCACGGCGGCGTCGACGGTGTCGAAGCGCGCTCGGCCTCCCGCGGTGCGCAGGGTCCGGTCGGCGCGGGAGAGGAGGAATCCGTTCACTCGGGTGCGAGGTTATTTGCCGGGCGGGACGATCAGCACCGGCCGGTGGCTGTGCCGCAGCACGTGGTCGGCGACGGAGGACTGCAGCAGCGATTTCAGCCCCGTGGTTCCGCGGGTGCCGGTGACGATGATGTCGGCGTCGAGTTGGTCGGCGACCTCGACGATCGTGGTCCAGACGGTGGTGACGCACTCGATGGTGCGGCCCTCCGCGTTCAGGCCCGCACTGCGCGCCAGGTCGAGGCCCTCGCTGTTGACGGTCTTGGCGTCGGTGAGGGCGATGTCCTCGGTGTCCTCGTCGGGAACCCACTCGGGCTGCATGACCCCCGACAGCCCGGACATCCGGGCGGCCTGGCGCACCATCGGTTCCCACGCGGTGATCACGATCGCGCGGTCGGCGCTGAGGAAACGGCCGGCGTATTCGATTGCGCGCTTGGAATTGTCGGTTCCGTCGTATGCGATGAGTATCAGGTCCGCGGGCATCGAGACCTCCTGGAGTCGGGGGGACGATCCTGCTGTCAGGCTACCCGTCGGGCCGGGTCGAGCGCGGTCGCCGCGGGACGCGTCCGGTCGGCAGGTCCCAGGGCATGTCTCCCAATCCCCGTTTCGGCGCCTCTGGCGCCCAATCGCCGCCCCGTTGCGTTGTCGTCGGCGCCGATACAACAGCGGTATCGGCTTCTCCTCCGCCTTACGGGACGACGATTGCTTCGCCAGATGCATCCGAGAGGGCTCAGGAGACACGCCCTAGGCTCGCTGTCATGACCCGCATCTGCTCGTTCCGTGTTCTTCCGCTGCTGCTCGGCCTCGGGCTGGTGGCGGGCTGCGGCGACTCGGGAACCGAGACGACGGCGACGACCCCGGCGGCGGAGTCGGCGGAGACGACCGACCTCACCACGACCTCGGCCCCGCAGAGCAGCGCCGCCGCCGCGCCGCTCGCGGGCGCGCCCTGCGGCGCCGACTTCCTGGCCGGGCTGACGCCGCGGCAGCGGCTCGCGCAGCTGCTCAACGTCGGGGTGGCGGGGACCGCCGACGCCGTCGCGGTCGTGCGGGACGAGCAGGTCGGTGGCGTCTTCGTCGGAAGCTGGACCGACGAGACGATGCTGGCGAACCGTCAGGTGCCGCAGGTGCAGGCGGTCGCGAAGGTGCCGGTGATGGTGAGCATCGACGAGGAGGGTGGCCGGGTGTCGCGGGTCGCGGACCTGCTCGGCGAGGACCCCGCACCCCGGACGGTCGCACAGACGATGACACCCGAACAGACCTACGAGATGGCGCTGGAACGGGGCCGCGGCCTGCACGGCCTCGGGATCACCGTCGATTTCGCCCCGGTCGTCGACGTGAGCGACCAGCCCGCGAACTCGGTGATCGGGGACCGGTCGTTCTCCGACGATCCGGACGTGGTGACGCAGTACGCCGGGGAGTACGCCCGCGGCCTGCGCGACGCCGGGGTGCTGCCGGTGATCAAGCACTTCCCGGGCCACGGGTCGGCGTCGGGGGATTCGCACACCGGCGCGGTCACCACCCCGCCCCTGGCGGAGTTGCAGACCCACGACCTGGTGCCGTACCGCACGCTCGTCACCACCGGGGTCGGGGTGATGGTCGGGCACCTGGACGTGCCCGGTCTGACCGCGCCGGGGGTGCCTGCGAGCATCAGTCCGGCGGCGATGTCGCTGCTACGGACCGGCACCGGGTACGGCGCACCGGCTTTCGACGGGCCGATCTTCACCGACGACCTGTCCGGGATGAAGGCGATCACCGACCGGCTCAGTGTGCCGCAGGCCGTCGCGGCGGCTCTGGAGGCGGGCGCGGACGTCGCCCTGTGGTTGACGACGGCCGAGGTGCCGGAGGTTCTCGACCATCTCGAGAGCGAGGTCGCGGCGGGCCGGCTGCCGCAGGCGCAGGTCGATGCGTCGGTGCTGCGGGTGGCGACTGCGAAGGGTGTCGTGCACTGCTGACGGTGGGGCGGTGCACTTCCCTCGCCGCGTGTCGGGGCAGAATGGCAGGTGACCCACCCATTCTTACTCTAGAGTAAGATCGACCCCTGGGGACCGACCACGGTCGGCGCCGCAGACTCTGGAGGAACGATGGCCGGCGGAACCAAACGGCTCCCGCGCGCGGTGCGCGAGCAGCAGATGCTCGACGCCGCCGTCGAGGTGTTCTCCGCCAAGGGCTACCACGACACCTCGATGGACGCGATCGCCGCGGCCGCCGAGATCTCCAAGCCGATGCTGTACCTGTACTACGGCTCGAAGGACGAACTGTTCTCCGCCTGCATCGCCCGTGAGGGGCAGCGGTTCGTCGAGGCCATCACGCCCGCCGCCGACCCCAATCTGACGCCCCGCGAGCAGCTGCGGGCCGCGCTGGTCGGGTTCCTCGGGTTCGTCGGCGAGCACCGGTCGTCCTGGATGGTGCTGTACCGCCAGTCGATGGGGGAGCAGACGTTCGCGACGCAGGTCCGCACCAGCCGCGACCGGCTGATCGAACTGACCGCGAAACTGCTCGAGTCGAGCACCAAGGAGCCCGAGCCCGACACCGATTTCGGCATCATGGCCGTCGCTCTGGTCGGCGCGGGCGAGGCGGTCGCGGACCGCGTCGCCGGCGGCGAGATCGCAGTCGAGAAGGCCGCGGACCTGCTCGAGGCCCTCGCCTGGCGCGGCCTGGCCGGCAAGAAGAAATAGGCCCTCGCCGCTGTTGCCCCCGCCTTCGGGCTGAAGGGCACCCTCGTGCGGTCAGGCCGAACGAAGGTGCCCTTGACCAGGCGGGTCGCCGTCAGCGCAGGGTGGCAGTCAGGTGCGGGTAGCCCTTCTTCGGGTGCCGCAACGCGAGGTCCCATCCGCTGCCGGCAGATTCGGCGGAGCTCGCGACCTGCTCGGCGTAGACGTTCACCGTCGCAGGCAGCACCACCGGCTTGCCGAACTTCACGCGGTAGGTCACGGAATCCGGGATGCGACCCTCGACGGCGCCGAGGATCGCGGCGGCGCTCCACATTCCGTGCGCGATGGTGCCCGGGAACCCGAAGGCCTTGGCGCCCAGCGACGAGACGTGGATGGGGTTGCGGTCCCCGGAGACCGCGGCGTAGCGGCTGACGGTCTTCTGGTCCACCCGCAGGGTGCGCATCGGCCGCGGCGGTGCCTCCTCCTCGTGCTCGGTCTTCGGTTCCTTGGGTGCGTCGGTGGCGTGCATCTTCAGGAAGGTGCTGACCTGGCGCCACACCAGTTCACGCCCCACCGAGACCTCGCTGACGAGGTCGACCTGGGTTCCCTTCGCATGCGGGCGCAGGTTCTCGGCGTGCACCGCGATGTCCAGCGGCTCGCTCACCGAGATCGGCCGCAGCTGCTCGATCACGTTGTCGATGTGCACGGAACCGATTGCCGGGAAAGGGAACTCGCGTGAGGTGAGCAGACGCATCACGGTCGGGAACACGAGGGTGAACGGATACGTGATCGGCAGCGTGTCGCCGAACCGCAGCCCGCACACCTTCGCGTACGCGGCCAGGTTGTCATGGTCGACTCGCAGACCCGACAGTGCCAGCGTCTGTTTCGGCAGGCTCCGGCGCCCGGACGGCTTCGCGAACGGTAGCGCGCTCACAGCGGCGCGCACGTAGTTGTCGAGGGCGCCCGGCTGGTGTGTGAGTTCGACTGTGCGACCGGTCATCACGCCCCCAGCAGGGACTGGCCGCAGACCCGGACGATCTGACCGGTGACGGCGTTCGACGCGGGGCTGGCGAAGTACGCGACCGTCTCGGCCACGTCGACGGTCTGCCCGCCCTGCAGCAGCGAGGACATCCGGCGGCCGGCCTCACGGGTCGCGAACGGGATCGCCGCGGTCATCGCCGTCTCGATGAAGCCGGGCGCGACGGCGTTGATGGTGATGTTCTTCTCCGCCAGCACCGGCGCGGTGGCCTGCACCAGGCCGATGACACCGGCCTTGGAGGTGCCGTAGTTGGTCTGGCCGCGATTGCCCGCGATGCCGGCGATGGAGGACACGTCGATCACGCGGCCTCCCTCCTTGAGTGCGCCCTTCGCGACGAGGTGGTCGGTGATCTTCTGCGGCGCAAGCAGGTTCACGCCGATCACCATGTTCCAGCGGGCCTCGTCCATGTTGGCGAGGGTCTTGTCCCGGGTGATGCCTGCGTTGTGGACGATGATGTCCGCGCCGCCGTGCCGCTCGAGCAGGTGGGTGGCGAGCTTGTCGGCGGCGTCCTCGGCGGTGACGTCGAGTGCCAGGGACGTGCCGCCGACCTTGTTCGCGGTCTCGGACAGCGCCTCGCCTGCGGCGGGGATGTCCGCGCACACCACGTGCGCGCCGTCGCGGGACAGCACCTCGGCGATGGTCGCGCCGATGCCGCGGGCGGCGCCGGTGACGACGGCGACCTTGCCGTCGAGGGGCTTCTCCCAGGACTGCGGCGCCGTCGCGTCGGCGCCGCCGATCCGGATGACCTGGCCGGAGACGAATGCGGACTTGGCCGAGAGCAGGAAGCGCAGGGTGGACTCGACCCCGGACAGCCCGGCGGACGCCTTCGGGGAGACGTACACGAGCTGGGCGGTGGCGCCGCGCTTGATCTCCTTGCCGATGCTGCGGGTGAAGCCCTCGAGTGCACGCTGGGCGATGTGCTCGTCGACGCCGCCGGTCTCTTCGGGGGTGGTGCCCAGGACGACGACGCGGGCGCACGGCGCGAGATTGCGGATCACCGGCTGGTAGAACTCGAACAGCTGCACCAGGTCGGTGACCTGGGAGATGCCGGTGGCGTCGAAGACGAGGGCGCCGTGGCGGTCGTCGTGCGGCTGCGAGGCGGGGTAGTCGGAGAGCAGTTCGCGCAGTGGCTCGACGAGGCGGCCGTTGCCGCCGATGAGGATCGGGCCCGCCAGGGCGGGCTCGCCCGCCTTGTAGCGGCGCAGGTGCTCCGGCTGCGGCAGCCCGGCCTGCTTGGCGATGAACGCGCCCGGCGCGGAGTTGAGGAACTGGGAGTAGAGGTCGGGAGCGCCCTTGCTGGCTGCCACGGTCCACCTTCTTGGTCGGTATTTCGTGCACCCGGGCACCGGGTGCGGTGTCGACAATGAACTTACTCTGAAGTAAGTTTGGTGTCGAGGCACAGCCTCGACATCGAGACCTCGTCCAGATGGAGACACCGTGACCACCAGAGCGCGTTCCACCAAGAAGCCGGCCGCCGCGTCCACCGGCGGGCGCGGGCTGCGCCCCGTCGCCATCGTCGGCGGCAACCGTATCCCGTTCGCGCGTTCGGACAAGGCGTACGCGCAGGCGTCCAACCAGGACATGTTCACCGCCACGCTGGACGGCCTGGTCAGCCGGTTCAACCTGCAGGGCGAGCGGCTCGGCATGGTCGTCGGCGGCGCGGTGCTCAAGCACAGCCGTGACTTCAACCTGATCCGCGAGTCCGTGCTCGGCAGTGCGTTGAGCCCCTACACTCCCGCCTACGACCTGCAGCAGGCGTGCGGCACCGGTCTGCAGTCGGTCATCGCGGTCGGCGACGCGATCGCGGCCGGCCGCATCGACGCCGGTGTCGGCGGCGGCAGCGACACCACCTCCGACGCCCCGATCGGGGTGAACAACGAACTGCGCGAGTTCCTGCTCTCGGTCAACCGCGCCCGGACCACCGCGGACCGCGTCAAGCTGCTCGGACACGTCCGCCCGTCCATGGTCGGCATCGAGATCCCCCGCAACGGTGAGCCGCGGACCGGGCTGTCGATGGGCGAGCACGCCGCGATCACCGCCAAGGAGTTCGGCGTCCGCCGCGAGGACCAGGACGAGCTGGCCGCCGCCAGCCACAAGAACATGGCCGCCGCGTACGACCGCGGCTTCTTCGACGACCTGGTCACCCCGTTCCTCGGCCTGACCCGCGACGACAACCTGCGCCCCGGGTCGACGGTGGAGAAGCTGGCGACACTCAAGCCGGTGTTCGGCACCAAGCTCGGCGACGCGACGATGACGGCCGGCAACTCCACCCCGCTCACCGACGGCGCCTCGGCGGTGCTGCTGTCCACCGACGAGTGGGCCGCGCAGCGCAACCTGCCGGTGCTCGCGCACCTGGTGGACTCGGAGACCGCGGCCGTCGACTACGTGCACGGCGACGACGGACTGCTGATGGCGCCCACCTACGCGGTGCCGCGGCTGCTCGCCCGAAACGGTCTGACGCTGCAGGACTTCGACTACTACGAGATTCATGAGGCGTTCGCCTCGGTCGTCCTCGCGACCCTGCAGGCGTGGGAGTCGGACGAGTACTGCAAGGAGCGGCTCGGTCTCGACGGCGCGCTCGGCAAGATCGACCGCAGCAAGCTCAACGTCAACGGCTCCTCGCTCGCGGCCGGACATCCGTTCGCCGCGACCGGTGGACGCATCGTGGCCTCGCTGGCAAAGATGTTGGCGGAGAAGGGATCCGGCCGCGGTCTGGTCTCCATCTGCGCGGCAGGCGGCCAGGGCGTCACCGCGATCATCGAGCGGTAGCCGCGCGGAACCCGGCGGGGCGGCACCTGGACGACGGTGCCGCCCCGCCGCCGTGTGTCTCGCGAATGCGGGCCGGCTGGACGACGATGGACGTCATGAGTGACAACGACGACTGGAACACGAAGATCATCGCCGAGTTCCGGGCCAACGATGGCCGGGTCGGCGGGCAGTTCGAGGGCGCGCCGCTGGTGTTGCTCCATCACCGTGGTCGCAAGAGCGGCCGCCACGTGGTGAATCCGGTGATGTGCCTGCCCGACGACCAGGACCCGGACACGATCTACGTCTTCGCCACCTTGGCGGGTGCTCCGAAGAACCCGGCCTGGTATTTCAACGTGACCGCGGCGGGCGAAGCCGAGATCGAGCGCGGTACCGAGACGTACCGGGTGACCGTCACCGAGGTGACCGGCCCGGACCGCGACCGCATCTACGCCGAGCAGGCCGGGCGCTACCCGGGATTCGCCGAGTACGAGCAGCGGACCAGGGGCGTCCGCACCATTCCGGTGCTGGCGCTGCGGCGGATCTGACCCGGCGCGCGGCGGTTCGCTGCGATCACGCTGATTTCAGACCGTGCGTTCCGGTGCGCGGTGGGTGAGGATGCGAACCATGACTGTTCGCACCATTGCACTCGCCGACGGACTCGAGGTCAGCGCCCAGGGTTACGGCGCCATGTCGGTCGCCCCGGTCTACGGGCCGGTGGACCCGGCGCAGGCCCTCGCCACACTTCACCACTCGATCGACATCGGCGTCACCTTCCTCGACACCGCCAACGTGTACGGGGAGGGTGCGAGCGAGAAGGCCGTCGGTGAGGTGCTGCGCACCCGGCGCGACGAGGTGCAGTTGGCCACCAAGTTCGGTCTCGTCGGCAACGTCGCCGCCGGACAGCGGGGGATCGACGGGCGGCCCGAGCATGTCGCGGGCTTCCTGGACGCGTCGCTGAGCCGCCTCGGTGTCGACAGCGTCGATCTCTACTACCTGCATCGGGTCGATCCGAACGTTCCGATCGAGGAGACGGTCGGCGCGATGGCGGAGCTGGTGGCCGCGGGCAAGGTGCGGCACCTGGGTCTGTCGGAGGCGACGGGCGACGAACTGCGCCGGGCGCACGCGGTCCACCCGATCGCCGCGATCCAGAGCGAGTGGAGCGTGTGGAGCAGGGACGTCGAGCGCAACGTCGTCCCGACCGCGGCTGAACTCGGGGTCGGATTCGTGCCCTACTCGCCGGTCGGCCGTGGCTTCCTCGCCGGGACCTACGACCCGGCCGCCCTCGGCGCGTCCGACCTGCGCCGCCGGTTCCCCCGGTTCGATGCCGACGCGCTCGCCGGCAATGCGAAGGTGCTCGAGGTGATCGGCGAGGTGGCCCGCGAGTCCGACGCGACGCCCGCCCAGGTGGTGCTGGCCTGGCTCTACGCCAAGGGCCGCGAGTTCGCGCTGCCGGTCGTGCCGATCCCGGGCACGCGTTTCGCCGCCCGGGTCGAGGAGAACGCCGCGGCGGTGGAACTCGACCTCCCCGCGGACCGTGTCGCGCGGCTCGACGAACTGGCCGCGATCACCGTCGGGGCGCGTTCGGCGGACCCGAGTTGGGTGTCCCTCGGCAGGGAGTAGGACGTCTGCCGGGATCGTCTGAGCTTTCCGGGCCCGCGGCCGTCGGTCGCGGGCCCGGAAAGTGTCACGGGCCCGCGACCGACGTCTCGTCGAAGGTCACGGCCATCCGTGGGCGTTGTGTTGTGTAGATCACGAAGTGGTCAACGAGCCCCGCATCGACGGCCTGCCCGCTCGGCGGTGCGTCTGTGGGGGCAACCGACCCGGAATGCGTGGGCGCGGGCGGTCGGAGAAGGCGATCCTCCCGCCCCTCCTCGTTGCGTCGGGGTGCCTGTCTTCGGTCGAATGACCTTGCAGTACAGTGTGATCGGCTCTGGATCTGGTTGCCGGTCTCGTCCGATCCGCGTCGGATACCGACCGGTGTGGCGGTGGCGGAGTGCGGTCGTGTTTGTCGGGGCGTGCAGCTGCGAATCGGCAGCGAATGTGAGCGCGGACTTTTATACATTGTCAATGTGACCCTGCTCACTATTCATTGAAAATCCTTTCACCTGCAGCGTTACCTGGTCGTGACCTTTTCGCTGCGTGATGGTGACTCGCGAGGGCCGAAGCCGCCCTGTGTGACACCCGCGCCCGTTCGGAGGCCGAAACCGCACTCGGCCGAATCTGGAGCACGACCAATGTTCGTTTCGAATGCGCGGTCCTTCGTCCGCACGCGCCACTTCGGCGCCGCCCTCGCCGCCGCGTCGGTGATCGCAACCGCGGCCGCGGTCGTCGGCACCGGCGACGGCCCCGTCGCCAACGCCGACGCCGTCGCCTCCGTGACGGTCGGATACCGCGAGTCCGGTGACCTGTTCGCGCACCTGGAGCTCCCGGGGCTGACCGCTGCCGGGTCGGCGTCCACGTCGGGGGAGACGCCGGCGGCCGAGGGTGAGGCCGAGCCTGCGTCCGGTGAGTGGCTCGCGTCGGCGTCCGCGGGGTGGGTGCAGACGAAGTCCTCGCCCGCGGAGGAGCAGGCCACCGTCGAGCTGGCCTCCGCACCCGTTCCGGCGGAACCGGCCCCGGCCCCGGCGCCGCCGCCTCCGCCGCCGCTCGCGGTCACCCCGGATGAGTTCGCACGGATCGTGCCCGGCATCTCGGGTGAGAAGATCGCGCAGTACATCCTCCCGCTCAACGACGCGATGGCGCACGGTGGCATCGACAACCCGGTCCGTCAGGCGGCGTTCATCGCGCAGCTCGCCGTCGAGTCCGACGGGTTCCGCACTTTCGAGGAGTACGCCTCCGGGCGCGCCTACGAGGGCCGGGCCGACCTCGGCAACACTCAGCCGGGGGATGGTGAGCGGTACAAGGGGCGTGGTGCCATCCAGATCACCGGCCGCCACAACTACGAGAAGGTGAGCCAGTACACCGGCATCGACTTCGTCGCGCACCCCGAGCTGCTGGCGGCGCCGGAGAACGCGTTCACCACCGCGGCGTGGTACTGGACGTCGCGCAACCTCAACCAGGTTGCGGACACCGCGGGGATCGTCCGGGTGTCCGAGCTCGTCAACGGCGGCCATCACGCCCTCACCCGGCGCATCGAGGACTTCCAGCGTGGACTGGACGTGCTGATCCGCCCCTAGGGGCGCCGGAATCGGTTCGAAGATTTACAGACAGTCTGGACTGTTTGTTGCTATCGTGCCGGTGTGACCCAGGACACGGAACGTCCGACACGGACGCAGGCGCAACGCAGCGCGCACACCCGCCAGAGGCTGCTCGACGCGACGATCGAGTCGCTCGTCGAGCTGGGCTATGCCGGCACCAGCACCCAGGGCATCGCCCGGCGGGCCGGGGTGTCCCGCGGGGCGCAGCTACACCAGTTCCCGACCAAGGTCTCCCTCGTGGTCGCCGCGGTGGAGTACCTGGTGGAGAAGCGGCTCGCCGAGATCCTCGCCACCCGACCCGCGCCGGAACGCGGACTCGAAGTGCTCGTCGACGCGTTCTCGGGTCCGCTGTTCTACGCGGCTCTCGAACTGTGGGTCGCCGCGCGCACCGATCGCGAACTGTTCGAGGCGATGGTGCCGCTCGAGCGGGTCGTCAGCGACGCGCTGACCGGCGGGGCCACCGAGGTGATGGGCGAACGATTCGGACCCGACGGGATCGAGCTGAGCATCGAATTGGCCCGTGGCTTCGCGGTGTCCGCGTTGTTCCGGACCCCGGCCGAGGAGTCCGAGCGCCGGGCGCGCCTGTTGCCGGCGTGGGAGGCGATGGTGACCGGGCGATGAGCACCACGACCGCATTGACCGAACTTCCCTCGCACACCCGCGTTCTCGTCGTCGGAACCGGGTTCGGCGGACTCGCCGCGGCGGCCGACCTGGTCCGCGGCGGCCGGGCCGCGGACGTGGTCGTCGTCGAGCGCGCCGGCGAGGTCGGCGGCACCTGGCGGGAGAACACCTACCCCGGCTGCGCCTGCGATGTGCCGACGACGCTGTACTCGTTGTCCTTCGCGCCCAGCCCGAAGTGGAGTCACACCTTCGCCGAACAGCCGGAGATCTTCGACTATCTCAAGGACGTGGCCACCCGCAGTGGCGTCCGGGCACGCACGGTGTTCGACTGTGAACTCCTGGAAGCGCACTGGGACCAGGCGGCCGCGTTGTGGCGGATACGGACCAGCCGCGGTGAGGTCACCGCCGAGGTCCTGATCGCTGCGACAGGTGCGCTCTCGGCACCGAACCTGCCGGACATCGAGGGCCTGGACTCGTTCCGGGGCACGGTGTTCCACTCGGCATCGTGGAACCACGATCACGACCTGACCGGCGAGCGGGTCGCGGTGGTCGGGACCGGCGCGTCGGCGGTGCAGTTCGTCCCGCAGATCGTCGACCGCACACAGCGGCTGACCGTGTTCCAGCGCACCGCGTCCTGGGTGATCCCCCGGTTCAACCGCACCCGTGGGCCGGCGGAGAAGGGCCTGTACCGCCGATTTCCGTTGACGCAGAAGCTCGTCCGCGGTCTCGTGTACGCCCTGCGTGAGGGTTTCGTCGTCGTGTTCGCCTACCTGACCTGGCTGCTGCCACTGTTCGCGCTGGTGTCCAAGGCGCAGTTGCGGGCGCAGGTGTCGGACCCGACGCTGAGACGCCACCTGACGCCGACGTTCACCATCGGTTGCAAGCGGATGCTGCTGTCCAACGACTGGCTGGCCACCCTCGACCGCGACGACGTCGACGTGGTGCCGTCCGGGTTGATGCGAGTGACGCCCACCGGGGTGATCGGGGCGGACGGCGTCGAGCACGAGGTGGACACCATCATCTTCGGCACCGGGTTCACCCCGACCGAACCGCCGATCGCACGGATGCTGCGCGGCGCCGACGGCCGCACCCTGGCCGAGCACTGGGACGGGAGCCCCAGCGCGCATCGCGGAATGACGGTTCACGGGTTCCCGAACCTGTTCCTGATGTACGGGCCCAACACGAACCTCGGGCACAGTTCGATCGTCTACATGCTCGAGAGCCAGTCCGCGTACGTCCGAGCGGCCCTGGCGCACATGCGTACCCGCGGTCTGTCCGCACTGGAGGTGTCGGCGCGGGCGCAGGAGGACTACAGCGCCCGAATCGGCGAGGCCCTCGGATCGACGGTGTGGAACCGGGGCGGCTGCAAGAGCTGGTACATGGACAGGCGCGGTCGCAACTCGGTGATGTGGCCGACCTTCACCTGGCGGTACCGGGCGCAGATGCTCCGGTTCGACGCCGAGAACTACCGCACGGTGGCGCGCACGGATGCCGAGGATGCGGCGTGAGTGCCGAGCGCGACTACGACGTGATCGTGGTCGGCTCCGGGTTCGGAGGCAGTGTCGCGGCGCTGCGACTGACGGAGAAGGGCTACCGGGTCGGCGTCCTCGAGGCGGGGCGCAGGTTTGCCGACGACGAGCTGCCCGAGACCAGCTGGAAGATGCGGAGATACCTGTGGGCGCCGGCCCTCGGCTGCTACGGCATCCAACGGATCCACCTACTCGCGGACGTGCTCGTGATGGCCGGGGCAGGGGTCGGTGGTGGGTCGCTGAACTACGCCAACACCCTGTACCGGCCGCCGCGGCCGTTCTTCGACGACCCGCAGTGGGGCCACATCACCGACTGGGAGGCCGAGCTCGACCCGCACTACCGGCAGGCCGCGCGGATGCTCGGGGTGGTCACCTATCCCGGCTTCACTTCGGCGGACCGCATCGTCCGGCAGGTCGCGGACGAGATGGGCGTGGGGGACACGTTCACCGCCACCCCGGTGGGCGTGTTCTTCGGTGAGCCGGGCCGGACGAAAGCGGATCCGTTCTTCGGCGGCGCCGGACCGGAACGCACGGGCTGCACCGAATGCGGCGCCTGCATGACCGGCTGCCGTGTCGGCGCGAAGAACACCCTGGTGAAGAACTACCTGTATCTCGCGGAGAAGGCAGGGGCGCAAATCCGTCCGTTGACCACGGTCACGGGTCTGGACCCGCTGCCCGGCGGCGGATTCGCCGTGCACACCCGGCGCACCGACGGGGTGCGCCGCCGCACCCGGACCCTGACCGCGGACCAGGTGGTCGTCGCCGCGGGCACCTACGGCACCCAGCGGCTGCTGCTGGGCACCCGCGACACGCTGCCCGGGCTCTCGGCCCGGCTCGGCACCCAGGTCCGGACCAACTCGGAGGCGGTACTGGCGGCCACCGCGCGTCGTCCCGCGGGGTACCACCGCGGTGTGGCCATCACCTCGTCGTTCCACCCCGACGGTCGCACCCATGTCGAACCGGTCCGATACGGCAAGGGCAGCAACGCGATCGGGCTCCTGCAGACCCTGCTCGTCGACGGGGGCGGGCGGCTGCCGCGACCCGTCAAGGCGCTCGCGGCGATCGCCCGTCACCCGATCGCGTTCGTCCGCGGCCTGTCGGTGCGCCACTGGTCCGAGCGGACCGTGATCGCGCTCGTGATGCAGACCGGGGACAACTCCCTCGAGCTCGGCGTCCGTCGGGGGCGTCGCGGCCGCGTCCGCCTGGTCAGCCGGCGTGGCCCGGGAGATGCGCCGCCGACCTGGATTCCGCAGGGGCACGAGTTGATCCGCTCGGTGGCCGACAAGATCGGCGGCGACCCGGGAGGATCGCTGGCCGACCTGGCGAACATTCCGATGACCGCGCACTTTCTCGGTGGATGCCCGATCGGGGAATCCGTCGAGACCGGCGTCGTCGACCCCTACCAGCGCGTCCACGGTCAGCCCGGGCTGCACGTTGCGGACGGGTCGGTGGTCAGCGCCAATCTCGGGGTCAATCCGTCGCTGACGATCACCGCTCTGGCCGAGCGCGCCTTCTCGCTGTGGCCCAACCGGGACGAACCGGACCCGCGTCCGCCGCTCGGGTCCTCGTATCGCCGCGTCGACCCCACCCCGCCGCTCCACCCGGCGGTACCCGGGCACGCGCCGGCCGCCCTCGTCCTGCCCACACCCGTGATCCGACCGAACGAGAGTGTCGATCCGCGCGGAACGTGACATCACACGCGGGTGGCGCGGGCCCACGCGGGATCCGCCCGGCGAGCGGCCCGGCCGTCCGTGGGCGACGCCGCGTTGTTTGGCCAGCTCATTGTGGGGTTTCTGGGATCGATCACAACTTTTCACAACTTTTTTCTGATTGTGTGTAACGCCCTGTTGTGGAGGGTCGATAGTCAGGTCGTCCCGCGTTGCAGCCAGACCCCCGACCCGGTTGCAGCGCGGGACACCTTTGTCTCTGGCCGTCTCGAGACCGTCGCCTTGTGACCTCCACCGAAAGGCGGCCCGGTTCGCCCCCGCTACCCTGGACGTTCGAAGCGGGTCCTGGCCCAGCGGAACGACACGACCGGGAGGGCCTCGACATGACCGGAGGAACCGACAAGCGCTCGGGTGCGGAGCGGGGAGCCCCGCTGCCCGACGAGCCCGCGCACCTGGCGGTTGACGAGTCCGCCGCCGTCGAAGAGCGCACCGAGACCCCCGTCGCCGAGGACGCCCAGGAGACGGTGGCCATCGACACCACGGCCGCCGCGGTCGGGCCCGACGCCCCGGGCCCCGCGGTCGAGCCCGCCGCCGCCGACTCCGTCGCCCCCGACTCCACCCGCCCTGACTCCGTCGTTGCCGCGGACGCCGCCGCGGACACGGCGGCCGTCGACACCCCGGGCTCCGCGGTCGAGCCGGACACCACGGGCTCCGTGGTCGCCGAGGAGACAGTGGCCATCGACACCACGGCCGCCGCGGTCGAGCCCGACGCCCCGGGCCCCGAGGTCGAGCCTGCCGCCGCCGCTTCCGTCGCCCCCGACTCCGTCGCCCCCGACTCCGTCGCCCCCGACTCCGTCGCCCCCGACTCCGCCGTCGCCGAGGACGCCGCCGCAGACACGGTGGCCATCGACCTCACCGCGGCCGAGCAGCCCGTGGCAACCGAGTACGTGCGCCCGGAGGACGTGCCGACCACGGTCCTGCCCAAGGTGACCCTGCCCCCTGTCGTCGCACCGGGACCCGGCGCGGTGCCGCCGTCGGACGTGTCGACCCCGCGCGAGCAGCCCGCCGGGCCGCGGCCGGAGCAGCCCCCCGCGGCGAGGTCGAGCGCCGCTGCCGCACCGGTCTCGGTGCAGCCGCCGTCCGGCGTGCCGTCGGCACCGGCCGATCCGTCCTCCAACCCGGCCGAGCCCACCCCGACCGCCGGTTCCCGCGGCGGACGCCGTGTCGTGATCGCCGCGGCGGCCGGGGTGCTGACGGCCGGTGCAATCTGGTACGCCGCGGACCTGGCGCTTTCCTCGGATCGGGTGCCGCGGGGCGTGACCGTCGCCGGCGTCGATGTCGGCGGGAAGTCCCACGCCGAGGCCGAATCCGTGCTGCGGGCCGCGATCGACCCGCGCGCACAGCATCCGGTGCCGGTGCGAGCGGGCGACGTGACGACCGAAGTGGTGCCCGCCGCAGCCGGTCTCGCCGTCGACTGGTCCGCCACCCTGGACCGCGCGGGTGACCAGCCGCTGAACCCGATCACCCGGCTGACCTCACTGTTCACGCACCGCGAGGTCGGGGTCGCCTCGACGCGCGACGAGGCCGCCCTCGCCGCCGCGGTCGAAGGACTGCGCCCCCGAACGGACCGTGCACCCGTCGAGGGAGCCGTCGTGTTCGACGGGGTCACGCCGGTCGCGGTGTCACCGTTGCAGGGGCAGACGCTCGACTCGGCCGGCGCGGCGGAGGCGCTCGCCGACGGCTGGGCCGCGTCCGGTGGTGTCGAGGTTCCGGTCACGGCCTCGCCGGTCTCGGTCACGCAGTCCGGCGTCGAGCGGGCACTGCGCGACGTCGCGACCCCGGCGGCGTCCGCGGACCTGGTGATCACCGGTCGCGACGGCGGCACCGCGGTCCTCACCCGGGACCGGATCGGGTCGGTGCTCACGTTCGCCCCGGACGGCAACGGGGGTCTCGCCCCGCAATACAACGTGGACGCGGCGATCGGCGTGCTCGGCCCGCAACTGGCCGGCACCGAGGTCAAGCCGAAGGATGCGTCGTTCAGCCTGTCCGGCGGGGCACCGAAGGTGGTACCGGCGGTGAGCGGCGAGATGATCGAGTGGCACAAGACCCTCGAGTCGCTGGCCGCGCGGCTCACCGAGTCCGGGCCGCGCACCCTCGACGCCGTGTACGAGCCGAAGCAGCCCGAACTGACCACCGAGGCCGCGAACAAGCTGGGCATCACCGAGGTGATCGCCGAGTACACGACCGGGGGCTTCGAATACGCGTCCGGCGTGAACATCCGGCTGGCCGCGAGCGAGATCGACGGTGCGTTGGTCAAACCGGGCGCGACGTTCTCGCTCAACGACTACACGGGTCCGCGCGGCTCCGCGCAGGGCTACGTCGAGTCCGGGATCATCAACAACGGCCGTCCGGACAAGGCCGTCGGTGGCGGCATCAGTCAGCTCGCGACGACGTTGTACAACGCCTCCTACTTCGCGGGCATGGAGGACGCCGGCCACACCGAGCACAGCTACTACATTTCGCGGTACCCCGAGGCGCGGGAGGCCACGGTGTACGAGGGCGCGATCGACCTGAAGTTCACGAACAACACGGACACCGGTGTGCTCATCGAGACGATCGGCACCAGCTCCAACATCACGGTCCGGCTGTGGGGAACCAAGACCGTTGACGTCGAATCGATCACCGGTGAGCGCTATGCCCACACGTCCCCGAACACGGTGACGTTGCCAGCCGGCGCCGGCTGCATCGCGTCGTCGGGTGCGCAGGGGTTCACCACCTCGGACACCCGCGTCATCAGCGACCACGCGTCGGGTCGGGAGCTGTCCCGCAACACCCGGACCGTGAAGTACGACCCGGTGCCGATCGTCCGCTGCGTCAGCGCGGAACCCGCTCCCGCCGCTGCTGCTCCCGCCGCTGCTGCTCCCGCTCCCGCCGCTGCACCTGCCGCTGCTCCCGCTGCCGCCGCTCCCGCCACTGCCCGTCCCGCCACTGCCCGTCCCGCCGCCGCCCGTCCCGCCGCGTCCGAGGACGAGTCGGACGAGTCCGGGGAAGAGTCGGAAGACGAGTGACGGCCGGGCCGGCGCGATCCTCGTGATCGCGTTCGGCGGTTCAGTGGGGAATCGGCGCGACGTCGGGGATCTCACCACCGAGAATGCGCCGCTGCGTGTCGTGCAGTTGCCGCTCGCCGAGCCGCTGCAATCGCACTCTGCCGGCCGGGAATCGGCCCACCACATGGTGTTTGACGATGTTGACGGCCAATCGGCCGATCGGATACCACGGTGGCCGGACCGGAACCTTCAGTGCCCGTACACCGGCCGGGCCGAGGAGCGTGGTCGCCAGCGACAGCCCGCGTTCGTACTCGTACCGCCGCCGCAGCCACTGGAAATGGTCGTAGCGGGTGTGCAGGGGCAGATCCACGAGTGACCGGGCCAGCGCGTAGCTGTTCTCGTCGGCCGCGGGCGAGGACGAGCCGATCTGGTACATCATGCGCAGGCCGGCCCGCTCGTCGAACGGGAGCCAGCGCGGGTCGACGCCTATCAACCAGCCCACGTAGCACCACAGGTGCAGGACCGCGTCGGCCTCCTCCCTGGTGTAGCGCACCCCGAGGACCCGGGTGTGAAGCAGGAACGTGATCGAGAACAGGCCCAGCGTGCCGGCCTGGTCGAACTGGTTCACCGGTAGGCCGCGTTCGCCGCTGTCCCAGTCGGTTTCGTGCTCGTGGTGGTAGTCGACGAACGCGTGCATCAGGCGCACGTGCACCGACAGCGTGAACCCTGCGCCGAACCGGTCCAGGCCCCCGTCGGCGACACACCCGTTCCACCAGGTCCCGGTTTCGGCGATCCGGCGGCGGGTGCGCTCACCGGTGAGCCGCCCGGACGCCACCAGTACGGGCAGCGGCCCGGAGTTGTTGTATCCACCCAGCAGTGAGCCGTACGCGAGCACGTCGCCGACGTCGGACCCGACCCGGCGCAGCGTCCGCGCGCCCAACGCGACGAGGTCGCGATCGACCCAGTCCGGCGTGTCCTCGATCAGTGCGAAGTAGTCGCGAAGTGGGGCCGGTGCGTCGGGGACGGAGTCGACGCCCTCGGCGAGTGCCTGCCGGAACTGGGCGAGGGTGACGGTGCGGTCCTCGCGCATGGCCCGGACCAGGGCGGCGCTCGGCTCGTCGCGTTCGAGCAGTGCGCGCCGCAGGTGGTCGGCCTCCTGCGGGGTCGCGTCGGGTGCGGGCCAGGCGAAGGGGCGCAGGGGCGCGGTGACCCGAGCGGAGTGCGCGCGGTCGCGCATGTACCGGGCGGGCCGGGCGGCGGTGGTCGTCACAGGCCCACACTGCAACTGACAACGAACGTTGTCAATACCTGGGCGGGCGGGAATCGGCGATCATCCGAGGCGACGCTGCAGGGCCATCGCGTCGAACGGTGCGCGACCGAGGGCGTCGTTGTCGAAGTACACGTACACGTCGAGGCCGGTGCGGGCCCAGTCACCGATCCGGTGGGCCCAGGCGTCGAGGCTGCGGCCGGCGTAGCCGCTCGTGTACAGCTCCGTGTGACCGTGCAGTCGGACGTACACGAAATCGCACGTCGGGGTGTCGACCACCGGAAACCGTCCGGCACTGTCCGCGACCACGAGCGCGACGCCCCGATGCTCCGCCACGCGCAGCACCTCAGGTGTCGTGAACGAGGGGTGGCGCACCTCGACGGCGTGGCGGACCGGCCGGTCGGCGTCCGGGTGCACCACCGCCCGGTCGGCCCGCACCTTGGCGTCGTGCTGCGCCGCGAGGTCGGCGATCGAGGCCGTCGAGCGGGGCAGAGCGGCGAGGAAGTCGTCGAAGCGGTCGGCGTCGAAGGGCAGCGTCGCGGGCAGCTGCCACAGGAACGGGCCCAGCTTCGACTCCAGGGCGAGGACACCGGAGGCGAGGAAGTTCGCGAGCGGGGCACCCACGTCGGTGAGCCGCTTCATGTGCGTGATGTACCGGCTGCCCTTGACCGCGAACACGAAGTTCGCCGGCGTCTCGTCCCGCCACCGCGCGTAGGTTCGTGGCTGCTGCAGGGCGTAGAAGGACGCGTTGATCTCGATGGACGACATGCGGGCCGCGGCGAACTCCAGTTCGCGTCGATGCGCCAGCCCACTCGGATAGAAGTCGCCGCGCCATCCGGGATACACCCAGCCGGAGATCCCGACCCGGATCCGTGCCACCTTTCGAGGCTATCCCCGGAACCGGCCCGCCCGCGGGTGAGCCGGAGGACGATGGATGCATCTGGCGGACCGAAACGAGGGACGAGGATCATGCCCAAGTATCTGTGGCGGGTCGGCTACACGACGGACGGCGCGGGCGGCCTGCTCGCCGAAGGGGGATCGGCGCGGCGCGACGCGATCCGCACCGCGATCGAGAGCGTCGGCGGCACCATGGAAAGCTGCCACTTCGCGTTCGGCGGTGACGACCTCTACGTCATTGGCGAGGTCCCCGACGAGGTCGCGGCGGCGTCGATGAGCATTCGCACCGCCGCCGCGGGCGCGGCGAGGACGAACACGGTCGCACTGCTCACGCCCGAGCAGATCGACGAGGCCGTGAAACGCCCCGCCGACTACCGGCCCCCGGGTCGCTGACCCCTCGCGTCGACGCCCCGGCGAAAACGGCGATGCCGCGCACCGAAACCCGGTGTGCGGCATCGCCGTTGTCCTGATCTGGGCGGTTCCGCCCGAATCGTGTCGCAGTCCTAGAACGCGGCCTCTTCCATCTCCATGATGTCGTTGTCGACGTTCGCGACGATCCCGCGCGACGCGGTCAGCTCGGGGAGCACGTTCTTGGCGAAGAAGGACGCGGTCGCGACCTTGCCCTCGTAGAACGGCTTGTCCTTGTCGGAGGCGCCGGCGTCGAGCTTGCCGAGCGCGATCTCCGCCGCCTCGAGCAGCTTCCAGCCGACCAGCAGGTCGCCGACCGCCATCAGGAAGCGGACCGAGCCGAGGCCGACCTTGTACAGCTCCGTCGGCTGCTCCTGGGCGCCCATCAGGAATCCGGTCAGCGTCGCGACCATCGCCTGCACGTCCTCGAGCGCGGTGGCGAGCAGGGCCCGCTCCGACTTGAGGCGGTTGTCGGCGTCGTCGCGGTCGATGAACTTCTTGACCTCGCCGGCCACGTGCGCCAGGGCGACGCCGCGGTCACGGGCGATCTTGCGGAAGAAGAAGTCCTGCGCCTGGATCGCGGTGGTGCCCTCGTACAGGGAGTCGATCTTGGCGTCGCGGATGTACTGCTCGATCGGGTAGTCCTGCAGGAAGCCGGAGCCGCCGAGCGTCTGCAGCGAGTCGGTCAGGTACTGGTACGCGCGCTCCGAGCCGACGCCCTTGACGATCGGAAGCAGCAGGTCGTTGACGCGGTGCACGAGGTCGCCCTCGGCGCCGGAGACGTACTTGGCCACCTCGACGTCCTGGTGTGCGGCGGTGTACAGGTACACCGCGCGCATGCCCTCCGCGTAGGCCTTCTGCATCGCCAGCGCCCGGCGCACGTCCGGGTGGTGGGTGATGGTCACGCGCGGGGCGGCCTTGTCGGTCATCTGGGTCAGGTCGGCGCCCTGGACGCGCTGCTTGGCGTAGTCGAGCGCGTTCAGGTAGCCGGTCGACAGGGTCGAGATGGCCTTGGTGCCGACCATCATGCGGGCGTGCTCGATGACGTCGAACATCTGCGCGATGCCGTTGTGCACCTCGCCGACCAGCCAGCCGACGGCCGGGACGCCGTGGCCACCGAAGGTGAGCTCACAGGTGGCGGAGGCCTTCAGGCCCATCTTGTGCTCGACGTTGGTGACGAAGGCGCCGTTGCGCTCGCCGAGTTCGTTCTTCTCGAAGTCGAAGTGGAACTTCGGCACGAAGAACAGCGACAGACCCTTGGTGCCGGGGCCTGCGCCCTCGGGACGGGCCAGCACCAGGTGGAAGATGTTCTCGAACAGGTCGTCGGAGGTGGCGGAGGTGATGAACCGCTTGACGCCCTCGATGTGCCAGGTGCCGTCGTCCTGCTTGATGGCCTTGGTGCGGCCGGCGCCAACGTCCGAGCCGGCGTCCGGCTCGGTCAGCACCATGGTGGCGCCCCAGCCACGCTCGACGCAGGTGGCGGCCCACTGCTTCTGCTCGTCGGTGCCGTTGTTGAACAGGACGTTCGCGAACGACGGGCCCGCCTGGTACATGAAGGCGGCCGGCTGCGCGCCGAGCATCATCTCGGCGATCGCCCACACCAGCGCGCGGGGGACCGGCACGCCGCCGATCTCCTCGTCGAGGCCCATGCGGTACCACTCGGCGTCCCACATCGCCTTGAAGGACTTCTTGAAGGACTCGGGCAGGGTCGCCTCGTGGGTTTCCGGGTCGAAGACCGGCGGGTTGCGGTCGGCGTCGGCGTAGGCCTCGCCCAGCGGGCCCTCGGCCAGTCGCGCGACCTCGCTGAGCATGTTCTTGATGGTGTCGACGTCCAGGTCGCCCCAGGTGCCCTCGCTCAGCGGCTTCTCGAGGTCGAGTACCTCGAAGAGGTTGAACTCCAGGTCACGAACGTTGCTCTTGTAATGCCCCATGTCTTCTGTCTCCCTGAGATGGTGCGGTCCAGCCCCTGGTAATGCCCACGTTCTGGCCTTGTCCAGTCTGCGTCGAGGTACCGCCCTAGCGGCTACTCGTCAGTAACTTAGCCGATGTTACTCGTGATTCAGTTAGGTGCCAACAGAACCGCGAAAACCGACAACCAGGGCCTCGCGGCGGTGCTCGCCGGTGGCCTGGCCGGTGCCGGCGCCCGCGGTGTCGCCGTCGATCCACCGCGCCGTGGTCACCGTCAGGGCCCCGGTCACGTCATCCGCGAGTTCGTCTGGTGTGCAAGGGAACTGATCGTTGTCGATCTCCTCTCCTGCGGGGCCGTGTTCGAGGACGAGCAGGGTGCCGCCGGGGCGCAGCGCGCCGGCGGCGCGGCGGAGGAAGCGGCGGCGTGATTCCGGCGACAGTTGCAGATGGCAGCACAGGACCAGGTCATGTTCCGGCCGATACTCGATCTCGGTCACATCCGCGTTCACCCAGGTCAGCCGCTCACGCGTCGCCCGGGGCAGTGGTGCGGACGCATGGACCGCCTTCGTCAACGCCACCGTCGAGAAGTCCACGGCGGTCACCTGCCACGCGCGCAACGCCAGCCACAGCGCATTCCGGCCCTCGCCGCAGCCGAGGTCCAGGGCCCGGCCCGCAGGCAGTGTCGCGACGAACTCGACGACCGCCGCGTCCGGGGCCGACCCCCACAGCAGTGCTTCCCCGGTGTACCGGCGGTCCCAGTCGCGTGCGTCCATGCGGTGACCGTACGGCGCTGTCGTGGCGGCGCGGTGGACGTCAGTGGCTGAGCGTGGTGCGCAGCAGCAGCACGTTGTAGTTCGAGTGCACGGTCGTCAGGAAATACAGGTCCGGGCCGCTCGACCAGGGGTGGATGTACGCGCCGTAGGCGGTCGGCAGCTCCCGGGTGTCGAGCAGGACCTCCGGTGGCCCCCACGGTCCGGTCGGGGACGGGGAACGACGCATCACCACCGAGTTGAAGTTGTCGGTCGTAAGCATCAGGTACTGGCCGAGGAACTCGTTGTACTGGACGGAGATCTCGCCGACGCCGCCGAAGACGATCGGCGCGGCGGCGTTCACGTCCCCCTTCTTCCACTCGGTGCCGTTCCAGTACTCGTACGCCCCGAGATCCTTGATCTGCTTCTCGGGCACCCGCGCGATGTAGGCGAGCGTGCCACGCCCCGGCGGGGTTCCGTACTGGTAGACGTAGCCGCCGTCCTTCAGGAACGCGCTCATCTGGAAGTTCCGGTTGCCGTCGACGTTCGGGCGGGTCGTTTCGGGCGCGACCGTCCAGTTCTCGCCGTTGTCGGTGGAGAAGGCGAGCGTCGAGTTGTTGGTTTCCCACTTGCCGGGTTCACCCCAGTGGTTCACCGACATCAGCGACATGTACTGGACGCCGTCGACCGCGACCCCCGCCGTGGGGATCCGGCTGATCTCGACGTACGGAATCTTCGGGCTGGGCACCAGCTCCTTCGACTGGCCCAGGAAGTCGCGCGGGGTGCTGTCGAAGGCCATGCCGTCGGCGAGATTGTGGTCGGCACTGCGGTAGAGCGTGTTGCTGCGCCACGACCACAGGCTGCCGTTGAGCAGGTTCGGCAGGCCGAGACCGGCCGAGTCGCCGAAGGCGGTGAGGACCTCGCCGTTGCCGTTGTCCCACATTATGCCCAGGTCCGTGCCGAGCACGTTGGTGTCCTGGGTGCGGTTGGCGCTGAGCAGGCCGGTGGCCTGGGCGACCGCATTGGTGCGTCCGCGCAGGTCGGGAAGGCCGTTGGTGCCATTCAGTCCCGGAATCGGATTGACCGCGTTGGGATTCGCGGCAGCCGGTGCGGCAACCGCGAGCGCGGTCGCCGCGGCGAGAGCGCAGGTCCGCACGGCGGTGCCCACCCCCGGTCGGCGTCTTCCCGGTACATGTCCACCCATGGCGCGTTCACCCTTCGACTGTTGTCGTGTCCTGTGCCGCGGAAACAGTGGGGCGAGAGCCGGCGTGCCGTGGAGCACGGGGAAGGTCTCGCACCCGTGACGGTCCCGTATGGCGTAAGGGATGTCGGGTGACGATCGTAGTGACCGCACGCGCATATTTCCGGGAGGAGTGGGACGGATGTAAACGTGTGTTGCGCATGTGGTGATTTCGATGCCGCATTGATCGTTTTCGTGCCACGGCCGGTCACCGCGGTGATAAGAACCGCCTGTGCCGAAATGGTGGACCGTCCAGTCCGCCAACGGAGCCTCACGATGCGTGAAGTGGGCACAGTACGGTGTCAGACGAGGAGTTCGTGGTTTCGCCCGAGCATCCGATTGTCAGAAAAGGAGAAAAAGGTCGATGGGTGCAGCGATCGCGAACACCACTGAGCTTCGTCATTCCGCAATTCTCGGGCTCGGCGTGTACCGGCCCGAGCGGGTCGTGACCAACGAGGAGATCTGCCAGCAGATCGACTCGACCGACGAGTGGATCCAGTCCCGGTCCGGGATCAGGACCCGCCGTTTCGCCGGCCCCGACGAGAGCGTGCTGCAGATGTCCATCGCAGCCGGCCGCAAGGCGCTCGAGGCGGCCGGCCTGACCGGCGAGCAGATCGGAACGGTCATCGTCGCCTCCTCGACCTACCCCGTGCAGACGCCCGCCTGCTCGGCGCTCGTCGCCGAGGAGCTCGGCACCGGCGGCGCAGGCGCGATCGACATCGCCGCCGGATGCGCCGGGTTCTGCTACGCCCTCGGCGTCGCCTCCGACCTGGTCCGGGCCGGAACCGAGGAGCGCGTGCTGGTGATCGGTGTCGAGCGGATGAGTGACTCCACCGAGCCCACCGACCGCTCGGTGCGCTTCATTTTCGGTGACGGCGCCGGCGCCGTCGTCGTCGGACGCGGCGAGGAGACCGGTATCGGCCCGGTCGTCTGGGGTTCGGACGGTGCCCAGGGGCGTGCCATCCGCCAGGAGCCCGACTGGGTCGACTTCGCCACCAACCCGGAGCAGAAGCGGCCGTGGATCATCATGGAGGGCACCTCCGTGTTCCGCTGGGCCGCGTTCGAGATGGGCAAGATCGCCCAGCAGACCCTCGACAAGACGGGCCTGACCGTCGACGACATCGACGCGTTCGTTCCCCACCAGGCCAACGCCCGCATCACCGAGGTGATCGCCCGGAGCATGAACCTGCCGGAGACGGTCGCGGTGTCGAACGACATCGCCGAGACCGGCAACACCTCCGCCGCCTCCATCCCGCTGGCGATGGAGGAGATGCTGCGCACCGGTAAGGCCAAGCCCGGCGACACCACCCTCCTCCTCGCGTTCGGCGCCGGTCTCGCGTACGCCGGCCAGGTCGTGAAGATGCCGGTGCTCGCCAGCTGACCCGCATCCCCGAACAACGCACCGAAGGCGCCGCCCCACCGGGCGGCGCCTTCGGTCGTTCCGGTGTCCCTCTGTTCACGGCTCAACCGTGGCGATCGTGAGGGCGTCGTCGAGGAATTCGATCGGCACCACCGGCCAGGTCGGATCCCAGTCGCCTGTGGCCGTCGCGGTCCGCAGCTTCTCGAGCCCGGGGCGAATGGTCGGACCACCGTCGAGCAGGTACAGGATCATCGAGTGCCGGGCACAGCTCGCCGCGACGCTCGCGAGCACGGCCAGTGCCTCCTGGTCGCGACCGGCGGCGAACAGGCACGCAACGAGCAGTCGGTCCGCCTGCAGCCGGGCTCGGGTCCGGCGGGTGTCGGCGAGACGGTCCACCCAGGCCTGGGCGATCTCACAGGCGAGCGCGGTGTTCGCTGCCGCCCCGGTGCGCAACAGAATCCGGGCGGTCGTCGCGTCCTCCAATTGCGCGGTGATCTCCGCGCTGCCGTCGACCACGGCATCGACCGGCGGCAGCGTCGGGTACCGCGGCGTGCGGGTGCGGGCGGTGACAGGAAAGCCAAGGCGGATGCGCTCGTTGTCGATGCGTGCCCGCAGCCGCGGAAGGTCGAGGGCATCTGCGCAACGGGCCCCCTCCATCAGCCGCTCGGCAGCCGCTTCCGGCTCGCCGCGGCGCACCTTGATCCGGGCGCCGGTCACGTAGCGGGCGATCATCAGCTCGACGATGCCGCCCTCGCCGCCGAGCTCGAATCCCTCGTCGAGGAGCCGTTCCGCCTCGTCGAGCCGGTTCTGCTCGTACAGCAGCTCGCCGAGGATTGCGGCGGCCAGCCGCGCCGAATGCGAACGCGGACCGGACGATTCCCTCGCCACGCGCAGCGCCCGACGGAACCAGTCCTCGGCCGACTCGACGGCAAGCTGCTCGTTCGCCGCCATCCCGACCATGCAGTAGCCGTACATGGTGTTGAACGAGCCGCTCATCGCCTCGTGGTACGGGGCCGCCCACTCCACCCAGCGGAACGCGGCATCGAAGTCGAACCGGTACAGGGCCGCGAAGATCTGGACGTTGGCGACGGCGGTCACCACCCACGGCCGGTGCTTCTGAGGCCGGCTCAGGCACCCCTCGGTGAACCGTTCGACACCGGCCGGGTGATCGGCGAATGCGGCGACCACTCCTTCGAGCAGATCGGCCTCCGCCGACAGGTCGGCATCCGGTGTGGCCTCGAGCGCGCTGCGGGCCAGTGCCAGAATGCGCCGGCAGGCCCCGGTCCGCTGCAGCAGGACGTTGGCCCAGGCCAGCATCAGCTGTAGCCGTGGCCGGCCGACCACAGCGGTCGGTGGCAGTTTGTCCACCAGTCCCAGCAGGGTGACCATCCGGGAGTGTTCGATCAGGTAGGTGCCGTCCCGTTCGACGAGGGCCACCGCTGCATCCGGATCCCCGGCGCGCAGTGCGTGGTCGACCGCCTCACTCAGCAGGTGGTGTTCGGCGAACCAGGCGGACGCGGTGCGGTGCAGTTCCGGCACCCGCTCGGAATGATCGCGGTTGAGCCGACGGCGCAGGTACTTGGCGAACAGGTGGTGGTACCGGTACCAGGTCTCGCTCGGTGCCGAGGTCGGCCCCTCGCTGTCGCTGTCGCTGAGCCGGAGCAGGAACAGATCCCGGGCGGCGACCTCCTCGAGCCGCGCCTGACCGTTGCGGACGCCGGCCAGTGCCGAGGCCAGGGATCCGGTGAGTCGTTCGGTGACGGACGTGGCAAGCAGGAAGTCGAGCAGGTCGGGCTCCAGGAGGTCGAGGACGTTCTCGGCGAGGAACTCGCCGATCGCCTGGTGCTCGGCCAGATGCTCGATCAGTTCGGTGGGGCTCTCACGCCCCCGCAGCGACAGCGAGGCGAGCTTCAGCGCGGCCGCCCAGCCCTCGGTGGATCGGCACAGTCTCGCGACGTCGGTGTCCGTCAGGTGCAGGCCGCCGAGTCCGACGAGCAGTTCCTGTGACTCCGCCTCTTCGAATCGCAGTGCTGCCGAGTCGATTTCGATGAGCTCGTCGAGTACCCGCATCCGTGCCAGTGGCAGGCCGGTGTTGGTCCGGCTGGTCACGATGACCTGGATGTGGTGGCACCCGTTGTCGAGCAGGTAGTCCAGGGCCTCGAGTGATTCGGGGCTGCTCACCCGATGCCAGTCGTCGATGACGATGGCGACGCGACGTTTGGCGGTGTGGATCCGGTTGATCAGCGTGGTCAGTACGTAGGCCTGCGCGTCCTTGCCGTGGTCTTCGAGTGCCTGTCCGAGTTCATCCGCGAGTTCGGGAGCGACCCGGCTGACGGACTCGACCAGGTGGGAGAGGAACCACACGACGTTGTCGTCGTCGGGGGCGACGGACAGCCATGCGACGGTGACGCCGTCCGCGACGAGCGCTGCGCTCCACTGGGCGGCGAGGGTGCTCTTGCCGAATCCGGCGGGTGCGTGGATCACGGCCAGACGACGGCGCTGGCCGGCCCACAGTCGGTCGACGAGCCGGTCGCGCGCAACGAGTGCGCGCCCGGTGACCGGGGGGCGGAACCGGGTGGCGGGAGCGGGCGGTGTGGTCGTGGTCGATCTGCGGGTGCCGGTCCGGCCGACGCGGCCCGTCATCCGCTGCGTGCCGGTGCGTCGCTGGGTGCCCGTGGGGAGCCCGGGGAATGGGGAGATCTCGGCGGGCCCCGACCCGTCGGCTGCATCGGGTAGTGCAATCTCTACCGCGCTGAACCCGTGCGCGATGGTGAGGTCCTGCAGGATCATTCCGAATTCGGCAGCGCTCGCCGGGCGGTCGTCCGGGTCCGACGCCATCGCCGACTCGAGCGCCTCGCACACGTCGGCGGGGATGTCCTCGCCGTGCAGGTCCGGGATGGGGCTCTGGGTGACCCGGAGGAACTGCGCGACGACCTGCTCTCCGTCCCGCCGCTCGAAGGCTGCGTGGCCGGTGGCCGCGCAGAACAGGGTCGCGCCGAGACTGTAGACGTCGGATCGGACGCTGGGCGAGCGGCCCTCGAGAACCTCTGGGGCGGTGTAGGCGGGGGAGCCGGTGATCTGTCCGGTGGCGGTCTCGAACCCACCCCTGGTGCGGGCGATACCGAAGTCGGTCAGTTGGGGCTCGCCGTACTCGGTGAGCAGGATGTTCGCCGGTTTCACATCGCGATGCAGGGTGCCTGCCCGGTGCGCGGTCTCGAGGGCGCCGGACATTTTCGCGCCGATCCGCAGCACCTCGGGCCAGTCGAGGGGGCCGTCGCGACGGATCAGTTCCTGCAGTGAGCCGTGGCGATGGTACGGCATCACGATGAAGGGCCGTCCCGATCGGGTCGTCCCGACCTGCAGGATGTTGCAGATGTTCGGATGCCCGGAGACCGCCCCCATCGCGCGCTGCTCGCGTAGGAACCGCTCGCGGCTGTCGTCGTCGAGCTCACCGCTGAGCACCTTGACGGCCACCGTCCGGTCGAGGCTGGGTTGGGTGCACCGGTAGACCACCCCGAAGCCGCCACGGCCGATCTCCTCGCCGTCGGTGAAACCGGCAGCAGCGAGTTCGGCGGCGACGCCGGAGGGAGTCACACGTTCGGTGAGGGGTGGGTCGGGATCGGGCATCGCACGCTCATGTCCCCGCACCGCTCGGCGGGCACGTTCTCGTCATGTGGTCACCTCGCGGTGCGGTCGAGAACCCCAGGATAATCCCCCTGCGTGCCCGGAGAAACGCCGAAGGGCGCCTCCGCGATGCGGAGACGCCCCTCGGTGTAAGGAAGTCGCTTAGATGGTGCGGACTCCGGTGGCCTGCGGGCCCTTCTGGCCCTGGCCGATCTCGAACTCCACGCGCGCGCCCTCGTCGAGGGTCTTGAAGCCGTTCGTCTGGATCTCGGAGTAGTGAACGAACACGTCGGGCCCGTCACCGTCCTGCTCGATGAAGCCGAATCCCTTTTCCGCGTTGAACCACTTGACGGTGCCTTGTGCCACGTTATTGCTCCTGTTACTGCGAGCCGGCCCTCAGGACGAGGGCTGGTCTCGTGTACAGACTGCCAGCTGAAGCCGTGCGTGTCGACGGCGGGTCTATACTTCGCGGTCCATCGGCGCGTCGCGAGGGCGAGGCCCGGTGGGGTCGCGTGGACCCGGATCGCGCGAATCGGGTAGTGGACTACTCGCGTCGGCGCCCGAGGGGACGCACAGAATCGGCTGATGGGGAGCACCACCGCGCACTCGGAGGTGGGCACGTAGGGACGTCGTGGTCCCGCAGCCCGGCACCACGACCGACGGCGGCGATCGAGGGGTTCGTCGCACAGGGACTGCCGAATCACGATGCAGGGTGGTGGGTACACCCGGCCGCAGAACGGACTGGCGCACACGGGTCGGGCGCCGCCGACCGGCCTGGCAGTCGCCCGATCGCTTCGCACGGCGGCCTTGCATCCCCCTTCCCGTACGCGAAAAATTGGGTACGCAGTGGTCGCGGTCGCGGGCCGCCGGAACGTGAGCGGCGGGCGCCCCGGCTTCGGCGGTGGACCTCGTTCGCCGGCCACCGGCGGTGTACTCGCGGCGGGTGACTCGCCCGCGTGAGGAGAGGGCGATGTTCATTCAAGTGATTCAGGGCAAGGTCGGCGACGAGGCCGGCCTGTTGCGGTGCCTGGACCGGTGGAACGACGAGTTGGCCGCGGGCGCGACCGGGTACCTGGGCTCGACGAGCGGTACGTGCGCCGACGGCACCTTCATCTGCATGGTCCGGTTCGAGTCGCAGGACGCGGCCCGGCGCAACAGCGAACGCCCCGAGCAGGGCGCCTGGTGGGCCGAGACCGAGCGCTGCTTCGACGGCCCGGTGACGTTCACGGACTGCGTGGAGGTCACCGAGTGGATGGGCGGCGGATCCGACAGTGCCGGGTTCGTACAGGTGATGGAGGGTCACACCAGTGACGCGCACCGGATGGTGGATCTGATGTCGCAGGTCGGTGACCGGGTGCACGACATGCGACCCGAGATCATCGGCGGCACGCTCTGCAGCGACGGCAAGGACGGGTACGTGGAGGCCGTCTACTTCACCTCCGAGTCGGAGGCGCGCCTGCACGAGAACGTCGAGGTTCCGGACGACCTGCGCTCGCTGTTCGAGGAGGAAACCGAACTGATGGGGGAGGTCTCGTACTACGACTTGCGCGAGCCGATGTTGATGTCCGCGCGGAAGGGGTGACACCCGCCCGACGGACGGGCCGGCCGGCGGCCCCGGTATTCCGGAAACGGTGTGCCGGGGTCGTTTGTTGCGTGCATGATTGCGTTTCCGCAGGGAACGCTACCCCTCATCCGATTACAAATCTCACTTAGTTAACTATGAGACCTGAGGTATCGTGACCCTTCGATCGCGTCACCACACCCGAGCGAAGCCGAGAGGTACTTCACTGTGACCAGCGTCCAGGAGTCCGCCGCCACCGCGGCGTCGAATGTCCCCGATATCCACACGACCGCGGGGAAGCTCGCGGATCTGCATCGCCGTCAG